>JADJON010000003.1:0-600000 GCA_016713765.1 Bacteroidota bacterium | reverse complement strand
ATACGCCGTTGAGTATCGGCGCGAATGTCTCGTACCTCTTCGGTGTACTCGGTCAGGACCGACGGATCGAATTCGACAATCCGGTGAACTTCAACACGCGTTTACTGGAGAATACATCGCTCGGCTGGTTTACCTATAACCTCGGTGTTCAATACACCATCGACAGTCTGCGGCTCTCTCCGTCTGATTCCTTGCTGGAGTTCGACAAGCTCATTCGTCCGTTGGAGGATTCGCTCGTGCACCTGGACGATGTTGCGCGCAAAGCTTCCGACAGCCTGCAAGCCGGTTATGCGGAGCGTCGCGAATTCCTGAAAAACCGCATTCGGCAACTCCGTCAGGAACGGGGAGACGTGAAGCGTCGGCGTGAACGGGGTGATTGGAGCCTGACGTTCGGCGCGACGTATTCGCCTGCCGCCGAATTGCATGCCCGGCAGACGTATACGGCCACTTCGTTCAAGTACTTCGACAATTCCTCGCGCGACCAGATTGTCGTGCGGGATACGATCGCTTATGTTGAAGGAGCAGAGGGGCGTGTCAAACTTCCTGTCGGCCTTGGCTTCGGCGCTTCTATCCGGCAGGGTACGCGCTGGTTGGCCGGCGCCGACTTCCAGACGCAGAATTGGAATACCTATCGTTACTTCGGTGCATCCGATTCACTGGCCGATAGCTGGCGCGTTTCCGTCGGCGGGCAGTTCACTCCGAATGATCGCGTCTTGAAAAACCGCTATAAGACCGTTCAGTACCGTGCCGGATTCCACTATGCCCGTACATTTCTCCAATTGCGCGGTAACCAGTTGAACGAAATGGGTGTGAGCATCGGACTCGGAATTCCGATCCGGCGTGCTTCCACCTTCATCCAGTTCGCTGCGGAGGCAGGCGAACGCGGTACGGTCGAATCCGACCTGCTCAAGGAACGTTACCTGCGTTTCACCCTGGGCTTTACCATTTCCGACCGCTGGTTCCTCAAGCCGAAGTACGACTGATCTCCTGCTTCGATTTGAACTTTGCCGTACCGGAATGGTTATAGCTGCAAAGCATATGAACGATCGATCTCGTCGTTACGTCGCAATCTGGCTGCTGAGCGGCTGTTTCCTGATCTTCGCGATGGTGGTCATCGGCGGCATCACCCGCCTGACCGGTTCCGGCTTATCCATCACGGAATGGGCTCCGATCATGGGCGCTGTACCTCCTTTGAACGACCAGGAGTGGCAGGAAGCTTTTGAGAAGTACAAACAGATTCCCCAGTACGAGAAGATCAATGCGCATTTCGAATTGCAGGATTTCAAGGCGATCTTCTGGTGGGAGTTCATTCACCGCCTGGTAGGCAGGTTGATCGGTGTGGTCTTCTTGCTGCCGTTCATCTGGTTCCTGATCACCCGTCAACTGGATCGCGCCATGACCCGGAAGGCGCTCTTCCTGTTCGCACTCGGTGGCTTGCAGGGGTTCCTTGGCTGGTTCATGGTGAAGAGCGGGCTCACCGAACGTACGAGTGTGTCGCACATCCGGCTGGCCATTCACCTGATCACGGCCTTCATCACCTTCGGCTTCACCTGGTGGTACGCGTTGCAGTTGCTGTATCCACGCGCGCTGGTGCCGGCTTCGACGAAGCTCCGGCAGCTGGGCGTAGCCACCTTCTCGGTGCTGATGGCACAGCTCGTGTACGGAGCATTCGTCGCGGGATTACATGCCGGTAAGTTGCACAACACGTTCCCGCTCATGAGCGGACAGGTGTTTCCGGTCGGTGGTTGGTATGCGGAAGACGGTATCGCCAACTTCTTCGATAACCCGGAGCTGGTGCAGTTCATTCACCGCTTCTTCGCGTTCACGCTCCTCGCCATGGCCGGCTATGTGTGGAACCTGGCCCGGAACGAGCGAATGGAAACGAGCCAGCGGACGGCGCTTAACTGGTTCTATGCGGCTTTGGCAGTGCAGTTTGTCCTTGGCGTGCTGACGATCCTTTACCAGGCGCCGATCGTGCTCGCGTCCGTGCACCAGATCGGTGCTTTTTTCCTGTTCACCGCGATGATCTACGTGCAGTTCCGTTTTCGCGGCACCGCCCTGACTGCCTGATCAGTCGCGACGTTCCAACAACACGACGTTTTCCACGTGACCGGTATGCGGAAACATATCGACCGGCTGAATGCGCGTGAGCCGGTAGCGATCCGACAGCATGCGGGTGTCCCGTTCCTGGGTGATCGGATTGCAGCTGATGTAAACGATACGCTTAGGCGCGAGTTTTAGTAAAGCCTGATTAACCGCCCGGTGGTGGCCGGCACGGGGCGGATCGGTTACCACCACATCGATCACTTCGGTCGATGATTCCGTGAACCGACTGATTTCGTCCTTCAGATCGCCGGCGATGAAATCGACGTTCGTGATTCCGTTCCGGTTGGCATTTGTTCGTGCATCGTTCACCGCGGCATCGACGAATTCTACCCCGGTGACGAATGCCGCCTGTCGTGCAAGAAAAAGACTGATGGTTCCGGTACCGCAGTAGAGGTCAAGCACACGTTCGCTTCCTTTCAATGCGGCGAAATCCAATGCGGTTTGATAGAGACGAAGTGTTTGCCCCGTATTCGTCTGGAAGAAGGCGTTGGGACTGACCAGGAACTGAAAGCCATCCAGGCTCATGGGCAGTTGCGTTTCACCCCGCAGGTGTCGGGCAGGAGCATCCATGTTGACTCCGCTCTTGTCGGGGTTGAACAATTGAAAATAACCGGTGATCTCGGGAAAGTCACGGGTCAGGCCTTCTGTCAGCACGTTGAGTTTTTCATCATCCTGCTCCGCCGTGATGATGGCCGCCAGCAGATGGCCGGGATCGCCGAAGCGCAGTGCCAGTCCGCGCAGGAAGCCGTATTCCTCGCGCATGTCGTAGAACTTCATGCCTGCTTCGAGTGCGATGTCGCGCAGCCGGTGGAGGATGCGGACGGCGATCGGGTCGATCAATGCGCATTCATGGATCTCCAGGGTGTGATCGTACTTGCCACGCATCAGGAAGCCGGCGGCAGGACGCCGAATGGTATCGGGCGAGGTCTTTTCTTCCGGCGTCATCCAACGCCGGTTGGAGAAGGTGAAGACGATCTTGTTGCGGTAACGCAGTTGCTGTGGTGATGGCAAGACCGGAGGGACCGTCATCCCGTCGGGAAGATGCCGGGCGAACAGTTCGCTGACTTGTCCGTGCTTGATCTCCAGTTGGTGCGCATAGGACGTATGCTGCCATTGACAACCCCCACAGTGTTCGAAGTGCGGACAGAACGGATCGATGCGATCGGGACTCGCTTGTAACAAGCGGACGATCCTTCCGGTGGAGACGGGAAAGTCGCCTTTGCTGACGCGGATCGCCTGCACATCGGCGATATCTCCCGGAAGGGATTTGTCGACGTAGAGTTTTCCTCCTTCGAACGGCCCGTACGGAAGTCCGTCTCGGTCGATGGCGGTAATCGCGAATTCTTCGACGCGTCGACCCAGTTTCATCGAAGGAGTAAATTACTTCCAGTGGAATCGTTCCAGGAAATGCTGTACATCCGATTGTACAAAGTCGAGAACCGGCGCGATCGAATCCGGGTTCGGAACGGCGTAGAAATAGAGTGAACCACGGATGAAATGGGCGGTACTGTCCGTTAACCAAAATTGCAGGGGAGAAGCCGCGTTGCCTTTGACCTTATACAACAGTCCGCTCACGCCGGGTTGTTCATGCAGGATGATCTCGTCGATACCCGAAGCTTTCGTCACATGCTTGTAGGCATAGGTGCGGCTGTCTTCAATGTATCGGTTCAGGTTTCCATTGACCGGCTTGTAGGTGAGGTAAACGGTTGCTTTGAAATCCGGAAACTCCAGGTTCATCCAGCAGGGCTCCGCCTCGGCACTGGTGTCGGGTATCACCTGCACATAGGAGGGTAGCTCGGAGCCGAAGGGGCATCCGGGACTTTCCCACAGGGCATATTGTTTTTCCGGGAGTGTGATCCGGAAATAGCCACGCGGTTTGGGATTATAAGGTTCGTCGCAACCGCTCAGCAAGAGCGCGAAACCGAGGGGCAGGAGCCAGGCTGCCAGCGATCTTCCGTTGGAAGGTTCAATTTCCGGCAGAGTAACTTTTACGCGCTTGATACGACGACGATCTGCCGACTCAATGGTGAACACAAGTCCGTTATGACGCAGCACCTCGTTCACCTGAGGGAGTCCGCCTTTCACCGCCAGCAGGAATCCGGCCAGCGTATCGGTTTCCTCTTCGCCAAGCTCGAAGGATTTCCGGTCGAGGTCGGTGATGCGGCAGACGTCGTTCAGCAAGGTCTTGCCTTCGAACACGAAATTGCGGTCGTCGAGTCGGGAATAGTTGAGTTCGTCGTCGTCGAATTCGTCGTTGATCTCGCCCACGATCTCTTCGAGGATGTCCTCCAGCGTCACGATGCCCGAGGAGCCGCCGTATTCGTCCACCACGATGGCCAGGTGGTTCTTCATTTCCTGGAATTCCTGCAGAAGGTCGTTGATCTTCTTGCTGGCCGGAACGAAATAAGCCGGGCGGAGGAGGCTCGTCCAGTCGAAGCTGGAGCCGTCCTGTTGGTCGAGGTAGGGCAGGAGGTCCTTGATGTACAGGATGCCGGAGACGCGGTCGAAGCTTTCTTCGAAAACCGGAACGCGGGAGTACCGGTGTTCGTTCACCAGCTTGATCACTTCCGAAAACGGCGTTTCGCGTTCGATCGCGAAGACATCCATCCGTGGCTTCATGATCTGCTTGACATCGATGTTGCCGAACCGGGCGATGCCTTTCAGGATGTTCTTTTCGTCTTCAGGAGTGTTCTTGTCGGAGGTGATGTCGATGGCATGCGTCAACTCATCGACGGTCACGTCGTACCCTTTACTTTGAATGCGACGGTCGACCAGCGCGGTCGATTTGACCAGCAGCCACGACATGGGCCGGAGCAGTTTGTCGACCACGAAAAGCGGAAGCGCGGCCAGGTTGGAGAACCAGATGGCATTTTGGGTGGCGTACATCTTCGGCATCAGTTCGCAGAAGACGATGATGACGAAGGTGACGGCGACCACCTGGATAAGAAAACCAGCCAACGGATGACTGGAGAAATCGAAGACCTGTTCCATCAGCAGTGACGAGATCACCACGATGGCGATGTTGATGAAGTTGATAACGATCAGTAAAGTCGCCAACAGGCGCTTGGGTCGATTCAGCAGGTTGTAGACGATCCGGGAAGCGGTCCCCGGGGCGTTACGCAACCCGATGAATTGGGCAGGTGTGATGGCGAAGAAGGCGGTTTCCGCTCCGGAGACGAAACCGGACAGGAAGAGCAACACGACCAGTACGACCGACTCGACTATAAAGGAAAAGGAGAAAGTAAAAGCGGGGTTAAGGACCGAGAATACGGAAAGGAGCAGGGGGTCAGGGCCGGGATCCAAGGGG
Organism: Bacteroidota bacterium; assembly: GCA_016713765.1. NCBI lineage: Bacteria > Pseudomonadati > Bacteroidota > Bacteroidia > Candidatus Pollutiaquabacterales > Candidatus Pollutiaquabacteraceae > Candidatus Pollutiaquabacter > Candidatus Pollutiaquabacter sp. The sequence continues at coordinate 594,587 of JADJON010000003.1, read as the reverse complement.
AATTAACTTCTTTGACTAAAAACAGCTAAGCGCAAAGCTAATAAAACTTCACGCTTAGCTGTACTTCGGGTTGGCAGCCGGGAAAGCTGACTTTCAACAATTTCCGACTAGCCTAACAATCAAAACGGAAGGTCGTCGCCGCCCGTGGGGATCGCGCTGGTTTCGATCGGTGCCTGGACGGCGGCCGGTTCGGAACCGTTCTGTTCGCTGCGCGGTCCGCCGAGCATGGTCATGGTATCCGCTACGATCTCGGTGATCCACTTTTTGTTGTTCTCTTCGCCGTAGGAGCGCGTCCGGATGCGTCCTTCGATGTAGAGTTGTTTGCCCTTGCGGACGTATTTCTCCGCCACTTCCGCCAGACCGCGCCACAACACGATGTTGTGCCATTCGGTGGTTTCGACTTTCTGGCCTTCCCGGTTCTTGTACGATTCCGAGGTCGCCAGCGGGAAGCGGGCCGTTGCCACGCCTCCTTCCAGGTACCGCACTTCCGGATCCTTACCGACGTTGCCGACCAGGATCACTTTGTTCACTCCGCTCATGGAATTGTGATTTGAGGTTAGATAATGGTTTATCCGACAAATGTAAGGTACGAAATCGGGCGATGTAAAACCGTAGATGCGGGATAATAAATGCGGAGCGAACTCGGTTGGATATTCTCCGGTTCGGTTCATTTATTTTCGAAAGAATTGATAAATTTCAGACAGCTATGCGCACATCCGTCACCTCCATCGATCAGTACATTGCCGCCTGTGAACGCGGGATTCGACCCAAACTCAGCGAGCTCCGGGAGATCATTAAAAAAGCTGCTCCGAAATCCACCGAAACGATCAGCTACGGCATGCCGGCCTTTCGCGAAGGGAAAGTGCTGGTCTATTTCGCCGCCTGTAAGAACCACATCGGCTTGTACCCGACCGGCACCGGGGTTGCTGCATTTGCCAATGAACTCGAGGGGTTCACCTTTACCAAGGGCAGCATCCATCTGCCACTCGATCAACCACTCCCGAAGAAGTTGATTACTCAAATTGTAAAATACCGCGCTGCCTGGGAGCGCGAACAGCAGGCACTGAAGACTGCGAAGAAAGCAGCTCTTAAAATATCCTCGAAGAAGAAATTGACTACGAAAAAATGAGCCACCCCATTCATCCTTGTCTTTGGTTCGACGGTCAGGCGCGTGCAGCAGCGGACTTTTATTGTTCGATTTTTCCCAACTCGAAGATCCTGCAGGAAAATCCGATGGTTGTAACCTTCGAATTGAATGGCCGGAAATTCATGGGCCTCAATGGAGGGCCCAAATACAAATTCACCGAAGCGGTCTCGCTGGTCGTGGAATGCGATACGCAAGAAGAAATCGACCATTACTGGAACCGACTGCTCGACGGCGGTGAAGAAAGCCGTTGCGGATGGCTCAAGGATCGTTTTGGTGTCTCCTGGCAGATCATCCCGAAAAAACTAGGCGAATGGATGAGCGATCCCGAACGGGCCAAACGCGTCGGGCCGGTGTTGTTGAAGATGGTCAAACTGGAGATTGCGGCGTTGGAGAAAGCTTGAATAGTGAACAGTGAACAGTGAACAGTAAACAGTAAACAGTAAACAGTAAACAGTAAATCTTGCCCGCCGAAGCTTTAGCGTAGGCGGGAGCGAATAGAAGATAAACCATACAAGTTAAGGAAAAACTAATTAAACGCGGAACCCGCCTGCCTGCCGTAGCTTTAGCGAAGGCAGGAAACTCTAAACTGAAAATGCGTATTTCCATCCTCGGCACCGGCAACGTCGGTGATACAATCGGTAGTAAACTGGTCGAACTCGGTCATGATGTCATGATGGGTTCGCGCAGCGCGAATAACGAAAAGGCCCTGGCCTTCGTGGCTAAGCAGAGCGGAAAGGCTTCCGCCGGCACCTTTGCGGATGCGGCGGCATTCGGAGAGATCATCTTCAACTGTACCAAAGGCGAAGCCAGCCTCGATGCTTTGAAACTCGCCGGAGCCGCACTCGACGGGAAGATCCTCATCGATGTGGCCAATCCGCTCGACTTCTCCCGCGGTATGCCGCCGGGACTCGTGCCCGCGCTCAGCAATTTCAACTCGTTGGGCGAAGAGATCCAGCGGACGTTTCCCAATGTGAAGGTGGTGAAGACCCTCAACACGATGTGGTGCGGACTCATGATCAACCCGCGCATGATCGGCGACGGTAACCACATCAACTACCTTTGCGGCAACGAAGCCGAAGCGAAGGAAAAAGTCCGCGCGCTGCTCAAGACCTTCGGCTGGAAAGACGAGCAATTGCTCGACCTCGGCGACATCACCAACGCCCGCGGCACCGAAGCCGTCCTCCCTATCTGGCTCCGCGTCTGGGGAGCAACGAAGACGGGAGTGTTTAACTTTGGAATTGTTCGGTGAGGACTGGTAACTAGAAACTAGTAATTTGTTATTAGTAATTAGAAATTAGTAACTAGAAATTAGTAATTGAAAGAGATTATGCTAGTAGCCAATTTCTAGTTACCAGTTACCAGTTACCAGTTACCAGTTACCAGTTACCAGTTACTAGTTACTAGTTACCAATCACCAACCACCAACCAACCACCACCCATGCCCACCCGCCATGTCCTTTCCACCTTTCTCCTCTCCCTGCTCCTTGCCTGCAACTGGAGAGAACCCCGGTCTGTTCCGGAGTGGATCATTGGTGAATGGGAAATGGCCGATGCTGAGGGGCGGCTGGTGGAGCGGTGGACGAAGGTGAACGATACGCTGATGAAGGGATTCAGCTACCAGGTGGTGCAGGGCGATACGGTCTTTTCGGAAACGATGGAGTGCTATCTGAGCGGTACCGAGGTTTTCTACGTGCCGACCGTTAGCGGACAGAACGATGGGAAGTCGGTTGTGTTCCGGATGGCCGATCATGCCGGTGATAGCGTGAGCTTTGTGAACCCGGAGCACGATTTCCCGAGCCGCATTGTTTATCGGCGCGTCGGCCGCGATTCCCTGGTCGCGTCCATTGAGGGCATGATCGAAGGGACCTTTCGGCGGCAGGAACTCCCGATGCGGAAATTGTAACTTCGCAGTTTAACCGACACCTATGGGCATCTTGAGTGGTGATCCTTCCTACAAAGGCAGGCCCCGACTTTCGTTGGAAAGCGGACCGCTGGATCGTATCCTCGAAGTTTCAGGCTGGATTGCACTGGCGGTGCTGTGGACGTACACCGTTTCTTCGGTGCTCCAGGCCCCGGAAACCGTGCCCACCCATTTCGACGGCAGCGGATCTCCCAATGATTTCGGAAGCCGATGGTCGTTACTGATCCTTCCCGCGATCGGGACGTTTGTTTTTCTGGTGATGACGGTGATCGGACGCTTCCCGCACCTGTTCAACTACGGTTTGAAGATCACGCAGGACAATGCGGCTTTTCAATACCGGTTGGCAACGCGTTTTCTGCGTGTGCTGAAATTGTCGATCCTGGTTGTGCTGGGACTTGTTGTCCGTCTTTCGATCCGGGCTGCGGCGCAATCATCCGGCCCGCCGGACAGCGCTACCTTGTTCATCGTGCTCGCATTGCTGTTGTTGCCGACAGCCGGCTACATTTTTCTCTCGCTGCGCAACAAAGGCTGATCCCTCAAAAGCCTGCCTGCTCTAAGCCGGTCTCGACCAGGCGCGATACGGCCAGCCGTTTGCGTTTCGCCTTATCGGCGAGTATCCAATCTTGCTCCGGCTTCACCTTGCCATCCAGTAGATAGAAGCGGGCATGGATGCGCTGGTGACTCAGCAGGTGCTTGTATTCCCGACTGATCTGTCGGATATGGATCGGTTGCTTTCCCAGGATGCGTTTCCAGGCGGACGAACGCATGAGTGATGCCGGTTCAGTGGGCTGATCCGTTTCAATGAGCGGAAATTCGTAGAGCTTCGCCCAGATGTCGCCGGTAGCTCGTTGCCGCAAGTACACGCCTTTCGGCGTGTTGAGAATCAGATAGTGGAAGTAGCGGTCACGGACCTTTTGCTTTTTGGCTTTTACGGGAAGCTTGGTGATCAGATCACGTTGAAAGGCATGACAGGTATCCCGGAAAGGACAGCTTGCACACAACGGCTGTGCCGACTTGCAACTGATCGCCCCGAACTCCATGATCGCCTGGTTGAACAGGTGAGGCGCATGGCCTTCCATCAACGACTCCGCGAGTTCCCGGAATTCCCGCTTCGCGCGTGGGGAGTCGATCGGCGTATCAATACCGAAGCAACGCGACAAAAAGCGGAACACGTTACCGTCGACCACGGCGACTGCCTGGTCAAAGGCAAAGGAAGCGATGGCCGCAGCGGTGTAGTCGCCGATACCCGGTAAGCTGCGCAGTTCGTCGAAGGTGCGAGGGAACTTTCCCTGATATTCATTCGCCACAACCTTGGCCGCCTTGTGCAGGTTCCTGGCACGACTGTAATACCCCAGACCCTGCCAGAGCTTCATCACTTTCTCCTCTTTGGCGCGGGCAAGATCGTGGACGGTCGGTAATGCCTCGGTGAAACGATGGAAGTAGGGAAGCCCTTGTTCGACGCGGGTCTGTTGCAGGATCACCTCCGACAACCAGATCACATACGGGTCACGCGTTTCCCGCCAGGGCAATTCCCGCGCGTGCTTTTTATACCAACGCAATAACGTACCGCCGAATGCCGCCATAAATCTCCACACAAGGTACGACAAGTGTGAATTTTGAATCCGTGATCATCCGCATTATCCGTGTCATCCGTGTGCAAATAATTCGGAGCCCAATAGGCATTTCCCCGGAATCAGTATTTTCGACAACATGTCCGGTACCATCCCTCGGCATATCCTGAAACCGCCGCCCGGCACGATCCGGGAGATCGACCTCATCGACTGGGCGCCGCGTGCAAAGGCTTTCGCGCCGGAAAAGCCGCACCGGCATCAGTTCTACGAACTGCTGATCATCACCGGCAGCGGAGGCGAGCACGACCTCAATTTTTCCAGTCTGCCGATGAAGAAATACGAGATACACTTCGTCGGACCCGACGACGTGCACCTCGTCTTTCGTGAAAAAGCATCTTCGGGTTGCACCCTGCTGTTTCTTCCCGGCGTGATCGACCGGCCCTTGCTTCGATCCCTACCTTTCGGTACCGAGCGACCGGTGATTCAGTTGCCGGCTGCCGCATTCAAACGGGCGCTCATTTACCTTGACCTGATCCGTACTGAAACGCGGGAACAGGCTGCCGGGAACGAGCTGGTGCTTCGTTCGCTCGTGCAATCGCTGGCAATCTATTTGTCGCGCTTCTGGGAACGCGACCGGCCGGGAGCGGCTTTGCGTGTGGGAAATCCGTTGGTCGACCGCTTCATGCTCCTCGTGCAGCGACATTACGCGGATCACAAGCGGGTGGAGGATTATGCGGACTTGCTGCACATCAGCCCGAAGCACCTCATCGCTGTTTGTAAGGAACATACCGGGAATACGCCGCTCAACATCATTCGCGTCCATCTTGTCGCGGAGATCAAAAAGCTCCTGTATCATACTGACCTTTCGGTAAAGGAGATCGCTTATCGCCTGAACTTCGACGAGCCGGGTAATTTTTCCAAGTACTTTCGCTCCGCTACCGGATTTACGCCCCTGGAGTACCGGGCCGGTATCCGTTAGGTTAATTTTTTACCCTTGAGTCCGAGGATTCAACCTGTGGGTCGGAACAGGCCTGATTTATTTTTGAGTCACTAAACTCCCTGATCATGAAATCACATTTGCTTGCCTGTACATGCCTGCTCCTGTCCGCCCTCGACCTTTCTGCCCAGTGGGTTCAGAAAGCATCCGGTACTTCGGTTGCGTTATTTGATCTTTATTTTCCCAATCGGGATACCGGCTATGTGGTCGGACAAGACGGTGTGATACTTCGTTCGTTCGATGTAGGAGAAAGTTGGTCGGCATTATCGTTCCCGACAAGTGCCGGCTTGAATGCCGTTCACTTTCTTAACGGACACGAAGGTTGGGTGGCCAGTGACAGCGGCCTCTATCATACGATGGACGCCGGCGATTCCTGGACCCTGGAGCCTTCGCTGTCTCGCGACGGCTGGTACGATATCGAATTCTCCGATGCGAACACCGGATTTGTCTCGGGAGAGGATGGGAAGATCGCACGTACGGCGGATCGCGGACAAACCTGGACCATCCTTTCAACACCCCTGGTACGTAAGCTGGCATCGCTATCGTTTCCCAGTGCACAGGTGGGATACGCGACGGGGGTCGGATATAACTGGCAGTTCCTGAAGACCACCGATGGCGGACTGAACTGGGTGATGGATACCATCCGCCCGATCGGTAATATCTGCTCGCTGGAAGCGGTCTTTTTCACCAGTGAGACCCGCGGATTCATCGGCGGTTGGTACATCGCCACCTTCGTCGGAACGGATGACGGTGGTGTAAGCTGGAGCGACCTGGCAACCGCAGGTCCGGTCGATCTTTACTCCATTCATTTCCCGGATAGTTTGCATGGATTCGCCTGCGGCTGGCATTCGACTTTTTGCCGGAGCCAGGACGGGGGCGATACCTGGAGCCAGGATACGATTCCCGGATTTACGGGCAACCTGTATGCGGTTCGCTTTCTCGATGCGCAGACCGGTTTCGTCGTCGGTGATATGGGTGCAATCTTTAAATCCTCAGGGAGTACTGCTATTCACATCCCTCCCCGGGCGACCGATATGAAAGTTTTCCCAAACCCATTGGCGAACGGGACCGTACTTCATTGGGAAACCCTCAGTGCCTGCACAGGTTTGATGGAAATCGTGGATATGCAAGGTGCGTGTGTGCATCGTAAGACGATCAGTGGAGTTCAGGGAAGCGTCGATTTGACGGATGTTCCTTCGGGGCAGTATGTCATTCAACTAATGGAAAATGGTAAATTGCTTCACCGGGAAATCTTGTTAATTAATCGTTAACGGATTGGGAATTGCATGATGCAAGAAAAGCTGAAGCGGTATTATTCAATGATCCTCCTGCTGGCCTTGTCAGGTTGCGGATCGGGGAACGTAGAGCAGCCAAACACGCAGATCAGGCTGGATAGTCTGGAAGCCAGGCTGTCCGAAGCATACAAGCCGGGATTCGGTGAAATGATGGGAAGCATTCAGGTCCATCACAACAAACTCTGGTTCGCAGGTGTGAACGCGAATTGGAAACTTGCGGCATTCGAGATCCATGAGATTCAGGAAACACTGGAACAGATCACGAAGTTTCAACAGGAACGTGAGGAGAGTCGGATGACCGGATCGCTGCTCCCGGGATTGGACAGTATTCAATTAGCTGTATCGGAAGGAAAGGTCGATCGGTTCCGCGAGCAATACGCATTGCTGACCGACGCCTGCAACGATTGTCATCGGGCCACGGATTTCGGATTCAATGTGGTGAAGATCCCCGATGAGCCGCCATTCACAAACCAGGAATTCAAGTTGAAGGATGGTCAATAGGTGGTTGCTTACATCGACCGTGCCGACATTGATTCCGCGAATCATTGTCGGACTGGTATTCCTCTCGGAAGGGATTCAGAAATTCACATTTGCAGACAGTGTTGGAGCGGGAAGGTTCGCGAAAATCGGCTTTGAGAACGCTGAATTCTGGGCTGGTTTTACCGGGTGTTTCGAGATTGTTTGCGGACTGTTGGTGCTGTTCGGACTTTTTACCCGATTGGCTGCCCTGCCATTGTTGGTCGTGATGATCGTTGCGTTCATTACGACGAAGTATCCTACCCTCGTCAAACAAGGCTTCTTTCCGATGGCGCACGAATACAGGACGGATTTCGCGATGACTCTTCTGCTCCTGATGTTGGTCCGCTATGGCGGTGGACGGCTGTCTCTGGATCATCGTTGGTTTGGCGACAAGCAATAGCCCGGGATGAAAGAACTTGCCACTTTGTTTTTCCGGTTGGGATTTACAGCATTCGGAGGACCGGCTGTACACATCGCCATGATGCAAGAGGAGGTGGTTACGAAGAGGAAGTGGATGACGCATGATCATTTCCTCGATCTCGTGGGCGCGACCAACCTGATACCGGGCCCGAATAGCACCGAGTTGGCCATACACATCGGCCATGAACGTGCCGGTTGGAGAGGCTTGCTGCTCGCGGGCGTTTGTTTCATTTTTCCCGCTGTTGTCCTGACAGCCTGCCTGGCCTGGTTGTATAAACGCTATGGTACGCTTCCCGATTTACAGCCGTATCTATACGGGATCAAACCGGCCATTATCGCGGTTGTGTTGTCGGCCGTCTTTCCACTTGCAAAACGCTCGTTTAAGTCGGTGGAATTGGCGATCGCCGGACTGGTCGTGCTGGTGCTCTCCCTCGCGGGTTGCAACGAGATCTATCTGATGTTCGGCACAGGACTGACGTACCTTGCCTGGAAACGAGTCGGCCCGGGTCGCGGAAAAGGTTCCCTGTTTCCGCTGACACTTTTAAAGTTGCCGTCAACCGTACTCGTGTCGGCCTCAAATGCACAATTGTTCTGGATATTTCTCAAGATAGGAGCTGTACTTTATGGGAGTGGATATGTGCTCTTCGCGTTTCTTGATACTGAATTGGTGGCAACCGGCCTGTTGAGCCGGCAGCAATTGATAGACGCGATTGCTGTTGGACAGTTCACGCCGGGTCCGGTTTTTTCCGCGGTCACCTTCATCGGCTATCAGATCGGGGATTGGAGCGGAGCCATGGTCGCGACGCTGGGTGTCTTCCTTCCTTCTTTTGTTTTCGTCGCAATGCTCAACCCGCTTGTCCGCCGGTTGCGCAACTCGGTCGGTTTCTCGGCTTTTCTCGATGCGGTGAATGTGGCCTCGGTGGCGATCATCGTTGCCGTTTGCTTCGACATGGCGAAAGCAAGTGTGAACGACTGGCGAACAATCCTGATCGCTTTCGCCGGTTTGTTGCTGACCTTTCGTTACCCCAGAATCAATTCGGCCTGGATTGTTCTGGGAGGAGCGGCTGCGGGCTTTCTGCTCTACCTTATATAGTAGCTTTCCCGATCACCTATACCCTCCGCGCGAGGCCAGTAGAAGAGCGGGCATAGAGTTGTTGACCTCCGGGTTGGGCTTATGTTAGAGGTGTAAACGACACGAGTCAGATTGTTAATAAAAGGAAGATCGTTCCAATTGTCGTTTTTTATTCCATTTTCGTCGATTTTAGTGAAAATTCTCCCGCTCCGGTCAATTATCCGGAACTATATGATTATTAGCACTTTTTCCATTGGGCCGGAAGCATTATCTTTGCGCCCCCTAAGGTCAACTACTTAATAGTCAAAGCAATGACGAAAGCAGAACTAGTAGCCGAGATCTCCACCAAGACGGGTATTGAGAAGACGGTAGCCCTCCAGGCAGTAGAGGCAGCCATGAAGGTGATCAAGAACACCATGGCAGATGGCGAGAACGTTTACCTGCGCGGTTTCGGTTCGTTCATCGTGAAGAAGCGTGCTCAGAAACTGGGCCGCATCATTTCCAAGAACACCACCATCGTGATCCCGGAGCATAACATTCCGTCCTTCAAGCCGGCCAAGACTTTTGCCAACAAGGTGAAGAACGCCAAGATCAAGAAGAACCAAACCTCCGAAGCGATCGATTGATCCCGATGAGTGCCCGCCGTACACAGTTGGTCCTGGTAGCGGGTGCCATCGCACTGACCGGAGTCTTGTATCTTCTTCCACGCAAGACTTCCGAAGAGAAAGCGGCGATCCAGTCGCAGACCCGTCAATCCACCTACACCTTCGAAGGCCTCCTGGCCGACGCGAAGTCGCAGGTGAAGCGGCAGGAACTGGACCCGATCAACCAGTTGGAAGACAAACTGCAACAGGCTCCGCAGGATACCGCGGTGCTGGGCGAGTTGGGAAGGTCCTGGGACCGGCTCGGATTTCCGGCCATCTCTTCGGGATATTTCCGCCGGATAGCCGAAGCGGCGCCGGGTGAGAACACCTGGATCAACGCAGCCTACCGCTACTTCGATGCCTTCAAGCTCTCGGGCGATTCCACGCTCCAGTCCATGATGGTGCAGCAGGCGATCGAGTCGTATGGAAAGGTCCTCGCGATCAATCCCGACAACCTCGACGCCAAAACCGACCTCGGTATCTGTTATGCCGAAGGAACCACCACGCCGATGCAAGGCATCATGCTCTTGCGCGAAGTGGTCGAAAAGAATCCCGGGCACGCCAATGCCCAGTTCAACCTCGGGATCCTTTCGGTAAGGTCGGGACAATACGACAAGGCCCTCGAGCGCTTTTCCAAGGTGCTGGAGATCGATCCGAAACGAACACTGGCGCGTTTCATGATCGGCAGGGTCTACGCCCAGCAGGGGCAGCAGGAAAAAGCGCTCGCCGCGCTGGAACAGGTGAAAAAAGAAAGTTCGGATCCGCAGCTGTTGAAAGAGGCGGATCAGTTAATAAACCAGATTCAAAATAACCACTAAACCCGTAGGACTATGCCAAGCGGTAAGAAGAGAAAAAGACACAAGATGGCGACGCATAAGCGTAAAAAACGCCTGAGAAAGAACAGACATAAGAAGAAGAACCGGTAATACTGCCGGGCGCGGAAGTGAACGCTTCCGCGCCCGTTTTCCGTATCCTACTTTTCCCACGGGAAAACAGGGCCTTTTCGAATCACTCCCTTCGCCGCGCGATGCGTCGCCGGCACTCCAACCGGTCCCTGCATACGGATGCGTGAACAGTTCCGGCTGTTCGGTGTTTTTCTGCGGATTACCCCTCGGCCATCGCGCCAATCGGGTCGCTAAAACATATTTCGTTGAACAACGAATTGGTGATTCATTCAACCAATGGCGAAGTCACCATCGCCCTGCTGGAAGACAAGCAACTGGTTGAACTGAACAACGACAAAAAGGATCAGTCGTTCCAGGTCGGTGACATTTACCTGGGACGTGTCAAGAAACTGATTCCCGGTTTGAATGCGGCATTCGTCGACGTAGGTCACGAAAAGGACGCGTTCTTGCATTACCTCGACCTCGGCCCTCAGGCCCAGTCGCTGCTGAAACTGGTACGCCTGGCCACCACCGGGAAGAATCCGGATCCGCTGCTGACCAACCTGCAGTTGGAGCCCGATATCGACAAGGGCGGTAAGATCACCGGCGTGCTGTCGGCCAACCAATGGGTGCTGGTCCAGGTCGCCAAGGAACCGATCTCCACCAAAGGTCCCCGCATCACCTCCGAGATCTCCCTCGCCGGCCGCTACGTCGTCCTGGTACCATTTTCCGACGTCGTCTCCATTTCCCAAAAGATCAAAAGTTCGGAAGAACGCCAACGCCTGAAGCGCCTCGCCATGAGCATCAAGCCGAAAGGCTTCGGCCTCATCGTGCGCACCGTGGCCGACGGCAAGAAGGTGGCCGAACTCGACAAGGACATCCAGGACCTGGTGACCCGCTGGAAATCGGCCATCACCAACGCGGGGACTTCCAAGCCCCCGGCCAAGCTGGTCGGTGAGCTCAACCGCACCTCGACCATCCTGCGCGACCTGCTCAACCCGAACTTCGCGAACATCCACGTGGACGACCAGGTCATGTACGAGGAGATCCGCAGCTACATCAGCGGCATCGCCCCCGACCAGGTCGAGATCGTCAAGCTCTACAAAGGCAAGCAGCCGATCTTCGAGCACTTCGGGATCGAGAAGCAGATCAAGTCGGGCTTCGGCAAGACGGTCACCATGGCCAACGGCGCCTACCTCATCGTGGAGCATACCGAAGCCATGCACGTGATCGACGTGAACAGCGGCGGGCGCGTACGCGCCGACAGCGAAGGCAACCAGGAGAACAACGCCCTGCAAGTGAACCTCGACGCGGCTACAGAAGTGGCGCGCCAGTTGCGCCTGCGCGACATGGGCGGCATCATCGTGGTCGACTTCATCGACCTGCACAATCCGAACAACCGGAAAGCGCTGTACGAGAAGTTGCGCACGGAGATGAAACGCGACCGCGCCAAGCACACCATCCTGCCGCCGAGCAAGTTCGGTCTGGTGCAGATCACCCGGCAGCGCGTGCGCCCGGAGACGAATATCACCACCGTCGAGAAGTGTCCGGCCTGCGAAGGAACGGGCGAGATCAAGGCCAGCATCCTGCTGATCGACGAGATCGAGAACAACCTGCGCTATTTCGTGCAGGAGCAGAACGAAAAGCAACTACACATCCAGGTGCATCCGTACCTGGAGGCCTATCTGAACAAGGGTCTGCTGTGGAACAGCATGGTGCACCAGTGGAAGAAGAAATTCAAGGCGAAGATCCGCGTGACGGGCAATTCGGCCTACCACATCATGGAGTATCACTTCTTCAATAAATCGGAGGAAGAAATCAAGATTTGACCGGATCTGCCGGAACGAGAAGCGGGAACGGAAACGAATTCCCGCTTTTTTATTTTCAATCGGCGGGCTGTGCAGGTCGGCTTGTTCAGAAGTCGGTTTTTGCGGATTGCGGCGGTGGTTCCTTGTACTTATTTTGTACCAACCTTCAAACCGGAAAACATGAAAATTGTAAAACGCATTCTCCTTGTCTTGCTGGTGCTTGTTTTGGCGGCGGTCGTGATCGGCTTCCTGATGCCGGGCTCGCGCAAGATCGAACGCTCGGTCGCCATGGGCGTCCCGGCAACGGCCATTTATGGACAGATCAACGAACTGAAGAACTGGCCGAACTGGTCGCCCTGGTACAAACTCGATCCGAACGCGAAGATCGTGTACAGCGAGCCATCCTCCGGACTCAACGCCTGGTACACCTGGGAAAGCGACAACAAGAACGTGGGCAAAGGGAAGATGACCATCGTCGAAGTGCAGGATAACGGATACATCAAGACCAAGCTGGAGTTCGACGGCATGAAGGAAGCGTACGGCTATTTCCGCCTCGAGCCGCAGGGTGAAAGCACGCAGGTGACCTGGGGACTCGATGCCGAGTTCGGCAACAACCCGATCTTCCGCCTGATGGGTCCGATGATGGACAAGATGCTCGGCGAAACCTTCACCCAGGGACTCACCGGCCTCGAAGCAGCCGCGAAAGCCGCTTCGGTCAACATCCAGTCGGCGGCGACAGATTCCAGCACCGCTGCCGCTTCGGATACGACTGCGGTGAATTGATCAATTCAATTTTATTGTGCAGCCATCTGCCTGGAAAGTCAGATGGCTTTTTTATTGGTTACACTTGGTTCAGCATAGCAGCAATGGGCAACAGGACACAAGTACTGAGCTCCGAATCTTTTAATCAGTCGGATGCGAGTAAAGTCAGAGCTGTTAAATTTTCCGAAACACTTGCATTTTTAAAATTCCTTGTTATCCTTTGATATTGCTAACGATTTTAAACCGATGCCATGAAAACAAAAACGAATAAACTTCATTTTTCGAATATTTTAAGGGGGGGGGGATTTTCGCTTGTGTTATTGCTGTTGTCCCTCGGAATCTCCGGACAGTCATTGGATGTGACATTTAACCCTTCCGTGTTCAATGGTGGATACCATGTGAGTTGCAACGGAGCCAGTGATGGTACCCTGGAGGCGATCATCGTTGGCGGACAGCCGCCCTATTCTTTTCAGTGGTCAACGGGTGCATACACGAAAACCATTACCAACCTGGCAGCCGGAACGTATTCCATTTCCGTTATTGATGCTGCGCAGGACACCATCATCAAGAGCTATACGCTGATCGCCTCGGAAGCCCTGACCGGTTCGCTTGATGTTTCGTCATACGGAGGCGGATTCAACGTTTCCGCGCAAGGGGCTGCCGACGGCTGGATCACCGCTGTCATCGGCGGCGGCGCTACGCCCTATACCTATCAGTGGAGCAATGGCGCCGAGACGGAGACGAATCACGACCTGCCGAGCGGATCGTATTCGGTGATTGTTTGGGATGTCAACCAATGCCAGTTGCAACTGTCGACCAGTCTGACGCAGCCCACGCCTTTGCATATTGTCAGCATCACCAGCCCGCTGCACAACGGGTACAACCTCAGTTGCAAGAGCAGCGATGATGGCGCCATTGACCTGACGGTTTCCGGCGGTGTTGCGCCTTATACCTATCAATGGAGCAATGGAAACTTCACGCAGGATCTGGCAGACCTGAAAGCCGGCGAGTACACGGTGCTGGTCAAGGACCTGAACGGCGTTGGCGTAACGGCCAGTATCACGCTCACGCAACCCGGTTCGATCGAAGTGGATTTGACAGCTCCGACCTACCCCAACGGCCACCACACGACCTGTTACAACTGCTCCAACGGCAGTGTGACCACCACCGTCACCGGCGGGGTGATGCCGTACACCTATTCCTGGAACACCGGTCAAAATACCCAGAACCTCTCCAACCTCATGGCCGGCACCTACTCGGTGCTGGTTACGGATGCCAACGGTTGCACCAAACCCGACGTCAAGATCGACCTGACGGAGCCGGATCGGGATGATTGGACGATTAATGGTAATTCGTTCTTGAACGAGGAAACCGATTTTATTGGAACGACAGATTCAACGGAGTTAGTTCTCAAATCCAATAATGTAGAAGGGATCAAGATAAATTCATCGGGTAATATTCGATTTTCTGCGCTCGCTGGAGGCAATTATGTTAATTACCTGTTTGTTGACAGTTTAGGAAATTTGTTTCGAACAAACCCTGGTACAGGTGGAGGCGGAAATCAACTACCTTTTTGTTATGCACCTGTAATTCCCTGGTACTCCGAGGATGCTACCATGGAGAATATATTCTTATGTGATACCAGAAATGTTGGGATTGGAACAAGCGATCCTCAGGCGCATTTGCATCTGAATTACTCCGATAATGTTGCATTAAAGATAACCATGAATAATTACCCGGATGCATCTGATCCGATACAAGTCGTGGACAATAACAATAATGTAATGTTCAAAATCGGAAATACGGGATCAGGAGTAGTAAACTCGCTGGCAATAAATACCTCATTAATTCCGACTGGTTATAAGTTGGGGGTTAATGGAAAGATTATTTGTGAAGAAATCAAGGTTAAGATGCATGCAGATTGGCCGGATTTTGTATTTGGGGATAACTATTCGCTTCGAAGCCTGACAGAATTGGAAGCTTTTATTAAGGATAACAGGTGTTTACCCGGGCTGAAATCAGCCGCTGAGGTTAAAGCAGATGGGGGAATATCCTTAAGCGAAACATCTAGGCTGCTGCTCCTTAAGATAGAAGAGCTGACACTCTATATTATTGAGCAGGAAAAACGTATTCAAAAATTGGAAAATCAACATTGAAATGAGGATATTAAGATACGTAACCCTCGGGATACTAATTCACTTTATTCAATGGGACAGTAGAGTGCTTGCGCAAACATCACGGTATTTCCCGTTTCCTCAATCAGATGCCTTTTGGCGTGTGACTGAATATGATTATTCCTATCCGGGTGGGGTAGAGATTAGCGATTACCAAATCTATTTTGTTGGAGATACGCTTTACAATGGAAATCTTATTAGTATACTAAATATAAAGATTGAGCATGCGATCAATCATCCATGGTCATACGGTTACGGTGAAAGAAGATTCGGATATTTATGGCAGGATACAATTCAGAAAATTGTTTATTTTAAGGACATATTTAGTTTAACATGCAATACATGTGATAGTGTTTTATACAATTTTAACTTAGAAGTCGGTGACTCTGTAATTAACCTAAATTGTTTTATGCAAACTGGATTATATAATTACATTCATTCTATAGATTCAGTTTTAATTGGATCAGATTACCGAAAAAAATACACACTCGAAAATGGATCTCACCAAGTAACCGGAGTTGAAATAATTGAGGGGATTGGAAGCACATTAGGGGGCTTCTATCAATATGACATGTTCGAGCAATATTTTCGACTCAATTGCTTTCAGCAGACGGGAGTAGTATTATTCAATATGCCTAATTACACGTGTGGGGAGTTAGTTACAAATATTATTGAAACTCAGGATGAGGCTGAAAAAGTATCAATTTACCCTAATCCAAGTAATGGCGATATTAATATTCAATCTTTACTGCCTATTAAAGAAATAAGAATAAGTACTATATCAGGAGTAGAAGTGAAACAAATGTTAATATGTGGGG
This sequence comes from Bacteroidota bacterium, assembly GCA_016713765.1. Taxonomy (NCBI): domain Bacteria; kingdom Pseudomonadati; phylum Bacteroidota; class Bacteroidia; order Candidatus Pollutiaquabacterales; family Candidatus Pollutiaquabacteraceae; genus Candidatus Pollutiaquabacter; species Candidatus Pollutiaquabacter sp. The sequence continues at coordinate 578,555 of JADJON010000003.1, read as the reverse complement.
AAGAAAAAAGAACAGCTATTAACCTTACATCAACATTAACTTCGGGCATGTACCTCATTCATCTTTTTACTGAAGAAAAAGTTTATGTAAAATATATAGTTATTTACTAGTATGAAGAAAGGTGTATTTATTATCATAGTGTTTTTAAATAGCTTTAGTCTAGCTCAAACAGCGAATTGGATAGAGCTAGGCCCATTTCAAACACCTGATTTGTTAACAAGCAATTTAGGCAGCAGAGGCATAGGTAGAACTTCTTGTATTCGATTTCACCCGGATTTTGCCTCTAATGGTACCTTGTTTGTAGGTTCTCCACTTGGAGGGTTATGGAAAAGAACATTAGGGTCAGGAAGTGCATGGGAGATTATGAATACAGATGCTCTTCCAAATATAGGTATATCTGACATCATCGTTGATTCAAATAATCCGCTGATTATTTACGTTTCAACAGGAGACCCAGATGCTCCGATGGATTTTAATAGAACATATCTAGGTAATACAGCTGAACACAGCAGAGGTATCTTTCGGTCGATGGACGGAGGTATTACATGGTCCCTAACAGCAATTGGAAATTGGTATGATTTGAACTCATCGACTGTTTTGACAAATTTTTGGGACTTCCCATCGCAAAAAAAGGCACGAAGAATTGCATTTAAACCCGGGAGCTCATCGGAAATATATTCAATTATAGAGACTTATAATTGGGCGGCGCATCAGCCTGTATCTTATTTGTATAAGTCAGATAACTCTGGCTTGGATTGGTATATTAAGCATGTGTTTCTCAGTGAAAAGTTGAGTGATTTAGAATTTTGTCCTTCTGATCCTGAAATAATGTTTCTTTCTGGTATTTCAGTATATAAATCCGTCGATGGAGGTGAAAACTGGTCCGAAAGTGCAAATGGCCTTAGTATTAATGCAGGAGTAGAGCGATCCGAAATCGAGATGAGTGAAAGTAATGATAATACCATATATGTCTTATGCTCAAATCCAACTTTGCACTTTAATTATTTATATATATCTACGGATAGAGGAGATTCATATTCTATTATAACGCAGTTAGACAAAAGTCCTCCATCTAGAACAAGTTTAGCAGTAGACGAAACAGATGTCAATAATATTTATGTAACTACTAGTAATTACATTAAACGTGTGGTTAATGTCAATGGTATTTGGAGTGTAAGCCCATTTTATCTGCCAATTCCACACATGGATGTTCATGAATTGAAATTCGAACCAAATACAAACGTTATTTACGCTAGCACAGATGGCGGATTGTCAGTCTCATACGATAATGGCTCAACTTGGGTTTATTTGAATGAGGGCTTAAGAATAACTCAATTGTGGGATATTGATACAGATGAAAATGAGGACACGAAGATCATAATTGGGACACAGGATAATGGTACCATATTGCATGACGGTGATATTGGTAATTTGTCAAACAGTTGGTCAAAAATAATGGGAGGCGACGGATTTACCACATTAATAGATAATTCTGAAGCTAAATATTATTATCATACAGATGCACAAACTCCAGGAGTCATATTAAGAAGTAATGACAATGGATATTCATGGACCAGTAATCTTAGGCCGCCAGGCACGACGTCTGATGATTCTAGGTTTCCCCTTGTTCAACACCCAGAGGAATTTAATGTTATGTATGTTGGTTTTGAAAATGTATTTAAGAGTATTGATTATGGATTGTCTTGGACGCAAATTACAAATGTGCCAGCAACTCAAAAGGTGAAAAATATTGCAATATGTGAATTGAAACCGGAACATATATATTTTAATTATGGATATACAATATGGCACCCGGCTCCGCTCGAAGGATGGTTTTGGTATTCACCGGATGGAGGAGTTACTTGGTTGGATCGGACTCCAGGCCTTGAAGGATTAAGAGGTGGGGAGATCGGTGGCATTGCAGTCGACCCATATAATCCCCTAAGAGTAATTGTATCTTTTAAAGGAACTGTTCACCGGATGATGTGCTCGAGTGATGGAGGGATGACATGGACTGACTTTATGCAAGGCTTGCCGGATGACGCCGATTTTTATGGCCTATGTACTGAGAAGGGCTCAAAGAATATCTATGCAGCGGCATCTAATGGAGTATATGTTTATAATGATGATGTTGGACAATGGCAGGCATTTAATCATTTACTACCACGGGTATGGGTATTAAGTACTAAGATAAATTATAGATCAAATGAAATATTCGCTGCCACCCATGGACGAGGGGCATGGAAATCGCATTTGTTCTGCCCGATTAATACTGATTTGTTTTTAACTGGCATCGTGCAATCTAATAAGATTGAGGAGAGTATAGGAAATTTAGTTTCAGAAGAAAAAATAGCAGCTAATCAAGAAGTTACCTATCGGTCAACTTATGAAGTTACTTTGACAGCAGGATTCGAGGCGGCTGAGGGCTCTGATTTTACTGCTTTTATTCGGGATTGTGTGACAGGGAGGTCATCAATGCGGACAGCTTCTGAATTATCGGATGAGGAGATTGGTAATAGAACAGGTTGGAAGGAACTTAATTTACTGGTCGCTCCAAACCCTGTTAAGGAATCATTTTGTATTAAGCTGGACTTATTTTCCGATTTAAACTGGATGAAGTACGATGTAATTAATGTATCAGGTACGGTAATTGCAAATGGGAAATTGGGAGGCGATGTAAAAGTTGTAGATTCATCATCCTGGAATAGCGGAATTTATTATATAATTGTCTATACCAATGTTGGAAAAGTAGTGAGAAAGATTGTAAAAATATAGGTCAATTGTCAAGGCTGCTGCAAAGTAGTTGTCTCAACCCCCAATTCTCTAAATAGTTTTTAGGTTTGAATCAGTGCAGTTCTTTTGCTTGAACTGTACGCGAATTTAGCTAAGATTAGCTACCGGACTGAAATTGATAGAACTGCTGCTGAGCGGTATATCCTTCAGTATCAGTACTAAGGTTACTATAGGACATGACAGGACTCGTTGGCAGGGCAAATTGTACTGTATTTCTGAAAAAATCACGACATTATCCCCCTCAACCTTGTTTGCCACACAGTCATGAAAATCTTCAAACGCGTCCTGATCGCCATCGCGATCCTCTTGTTGGTCATTGCCGCTATTGGTTTTATGTTCCCGTCGAAGGTCCATGTGGAACGGGCTACGGTCATCAACCAACCGAAGGAAAAAGTCTTTGCTTATGTGAACAACCTCCACAATTTCAATAGCTGGTCGCCCTGGCATGATATGGATACGGCCGCGACCTACACCTACGAAGGGCCGGAAACCGGCGTCGGTGCAGCGATGAAGTGGGAGTCCAACAACAAGGATGTTGGGAAGGGCATGATGAAGTTCGTCGAGGTGGTCGATGGGCAGATGATCAGGGAGGAGCTCAGCTTCATGGACGAAGGCTCGGCCTTCGCGACCTTCACCTTTGCTCCGGAAGAAGCAGGCACCAGGGTGACCTGGGCGTTTGAGTTCGAAGTGGGGATGAACCCGCTGCTGCGCATCATCGGTAAGTTCATGGACGGCATGGTCGGCAAGGACTTCGAAAAGGGCCTTGCTCGCCTGAAGAGCATCCTGGAAAAAATGCCGGCCGGTCCTGCGTTGAGTGTCGAGGTGATCGACTTCCCCGGTATGCACTACCTCGCCTTGCGCGATACCGCCTCGCTGGCCACCATCGGGCAAAAGCTCGGCCAAGGATACGGCAGGATCGGTCAGGTCATGGGTAAGCAAGGGCTGAACATGGCGGGCGCTCCTTCCGCGTTCTACTATTCGGAGAGCAGTACGGTATTCGATATGGATATCGCCATCCCGGTCGACAAGCCCGGTAAGGCGGATGGCCAGGTGAAGCCCGGCGAAGTGAAGGCCGGAAAAGTTGCCATGGTTCGTTTCTACGGTCCCTACGAAAAAACCGGCGACGGACATGCCGCCATTCATGCCTACCTCGGCGCCAACAACCTCCAGATCGCCGGCGCTCCCTGGGAGTCGTACGTGACCGACCCGATGATGGAGAAGGATACGATGAAGTGGGAGACCGATATCTACTACCCCTTGCAGTGATCCGGCTTATTTGACGCGATGGAAGAGGGGAGAGCAAAGCCAAAGGTTATCCTGTCGCCCGAGCAGGCGCTCAAGCGGGCGCAGCGCTATTGTGCCTACCAGGAACGCAGTCAGCAGGAGGTCCGCGACAAGTTGTATAGCTGGGGCCTTCACCGGCGTGAAGTCGAGTCGCTGTTGGTAGAGCTGATTTCGGACGGCTTCCTCAAGGAGGAACGCTTCGCCCATGCTTTCGCGGGCGGTAAGTTCCGCATTAAGAAATGGGGCCGTGTCCGCATCGAGCAGGCTCTGAAAGGGAAGCAGGTCAGTTCCCCGCTCATCCGCCAGGCCCTGGCCGGCATCGACGATCGCGAGTACCGGAAGACCCTCGAAACGCTCCTCCGTACCCGCCTCGCCGCCAGCAAGGACAGCGACCCCTTCATCCGCAACCGCAAAGCCGCCGACTACGCCATCCGCCGGGGCTTCGAACCGGAACTGGTCTGGTCCATCCTCCGCGACCAGGAATAATCTAAGTAATTAATTATCAGAATATTGAGTTTGCTAACCGCGAACTCTCAGGAGCCTCGGTCCGAAATCTTCCTAATGGCGAGGGTCCCGAACCCCATCCTCCCTCAACATTGCTCACTGTTCACTGTTCACTGTTCACTGTTCACTCCCGCCTACGCTAAAGCTACGGCGGGCAAGATTCACTATTCACTATTCGCTATTCGCTCCTGCCTCCGCTAAAGCTTCATCAGCCAGGATTCCCTCCAAACTGTTCACTGTTCACTATTCACTATTCACTATTTGCTACCTTCGCGCCCGCAATGACAACCGATCAACTAAAAGATCTCAAAGGGCGCCTGGATTCGCTAAGGGGGCATCTTTGACGTCGATAGCAAGCTGTTATCGATAAGAGAAAAAGAAGCGCTTTCGCTGGCCAACGGGTTCTGGGATGATCCCGCCGCAGCCGAGAAAGTGATGAAATCCATCCGCCAGTTGAAGAACTGGACGGACGCCTACCAGGCCATCGAACGTTCGTACGATGACCTTTCCGTGCTCTTCGAATTTCAAAAGTCCGGCGACGCTTCCGAAGCGGAAGTCGACGCTGCCTACGCCCACACCCTTGAGCTGCTCGAAGACCTCGAGTTCAAGAACATGATGGGCTCCGAAGAGGACCACCTCAGCGCCATCATCAACATCAACTCGGGCGCAGGCGGTACCGAAAGCCAGGACTGGGCTTCCATGCTCATGCGTATGTACATCATGTGGGCGGAGAAGCACGGCTTCAAGGTCTCCGAACTCGAATTGTCCGAGGGCGAAGCGGCGGGGATCAAATCCTGCTCGCTCCAGATCGACGGTGAATTCGCCTACGGCTACCTGAAAGGGGAGAGCGGAGTGCACCGCCTCGTGCGCATCTCGCCCTACGACAGCAACGCGCGCCGACATACCTCCTTCGCTTCCGTGTTCTCGTATCCGATGGTCGACGATACGATCGAGATCGAGATCAAGGACGCCGACATCGAGATCCAGACCTCGCGTTCAGGCGGCGCGGGCGGACAGAACGTGAACAAGGTCGAAACCAAGGTGCAGCTCACGCACAAGCCGACCGGCATCGTCGTTGTCTGTCAGGTGGAACGATCCCAGGGCGCCAACCGCGAGCGCGCGATGAACATGCTGCGTTCGCAGCTTTACGAACTCGAGATCCGCAAGCGGAACGAAGCCAAGGCCGTCACCGAGGCGGGCAAGAAGAAGATCGAATGGGGCTCGCAGATACGCAACTACGTGCTGCATCCTTACAAGCTCGTCAAAGACCTCCGAACCGACGTCGAAACCTCCGACGCCCAGGGCGTCCTCAACGGCGACCTGGATCCGTTCATCAAGGCGTTTTTGATGCAGGAGAGTGTGCATTGAGTGAACAGTGAATAGTGAACAGTGAACAGTGTTTAGCGAATCCTGCCTGCCGTAGCTTTAGCGAAGGCAGGAGCCAATAGCGAATAGCGAATAGCGAATAGCGAATAGTGAATAGTGAATAGTGAATAGTGAATAGTAAATAGTGAACAGTGAATAGTGAGTTGAGCTAACGAACTCGCCTGCCTGCCGTAGCTTTAGCGAAGGCAGGGAACCCGGAACAATTTTCCCTCGCCCCTCGCCCCACGTCCCTCGTCCCTCGTCCCTCGCCCCTCGTCCCACGTCCCACGTCCCACGTCCCACGTCCCTCGCCCCACGCCCCACGCCCCTCGTCCCTATGTTAAGGATCTGGTTCAAACCCACCTGCTCTACCTGCCAAACCGCGCTGGCCTACCTTAAGGACCAGGGTGAAGAGGACGTGGAGATCTTCGAATACATGAAAGAGCAACCGAAACCCGAAGACCTGCGCGAAGCGTTGCAGTTACTGGGCTTGAAGGCGCGCGATATCGTGCGGGAATCCGAAAAGGTATTTGCCGAAAAATACGCCGGTAAGGAACTCTCAGAAGAAGAATGGATATCCGCCATGTGCGAACACACCGAACTCATCGAACGCCCGATCGTCGTCAAAGACGGAAAGGCGATCATCGGGAGACCGGCGGAGAGGGTGCTGGACTTGTATTGAGTGAACAGTGAACAGTAAACAGTGTTTAGCGAATAGCCAATAGCGAATAGCGAATAGTAAATAGTGAATAGTGAATAGTGAATAGTGAATATTGAATCCTGCCCGCCGAAGCTTTAGCGTAGGCGGGAGTGAACAGTGAACAGTGAACAGTGAACAGTGAACAGTGAACAGTGAACAGTGAACAGTAAACAGTAAGCTGAGTTGAGCCAATAGCGATTAGTCAATAGCTTATCGTGAGCACTAAAAAGTAGATGGGTTATCGGGTTCAGCAACTCGAAACTCGAAACCCGAAACCCGAAACCCGGAACACCAAACCATGCAATCCTACCGTAAAGAAAAAGACACCATGGGTGTCGTGGAAGTGCCCGCGAATGTTTACTGGGGCGCTCAGACGCAGCGTTCGATCGATAATTTCCGGATCGCGCAGGATATCAACCGCATGCCGAAGGAGATCGTGCGCGCGTTCGCCTACCTCAAAAAAGCTGCGGCTTTGGCTAACCTTGATGCCGGCGTATTACCCAAAGAGAAATGCGACCTCATCGGACAGGTCTGCGACGAGATCCTGGCGGGTAAGCTGGACGATCAGTTCCCGCTGGTCGTGTGGCAGACCGGCTCCGGTACGCAGTCGAACATGAACGTGAACGAGGTGGTCGCCTACCGCGCACACGTCATCAGCGGCGGTCAGCTCACCGACGAGAAGAAAGCCGTGCACCCGAACGACGACGTGAACAAGTCGCAGTCGTCGAACGATACCTTCCCGACTGCCATGCACATCGCCGCCTACAAGATCCTGATGGATGTGACCATCCCGGGCATCGAGAAGCTGCGCGATACCCTCGCGGCGAAGGCGAAGGAATACAAGAACATCGTGAAGATCGGTCGTACCCACCTCATGGATGCGACCCCGCTGACGCTCGGACAGGAGATCTCCGGTTACGTCTCCCAGCTCGAACACGGCCTGCGCGCGATCCGGCATACGCTGCCCCACCTGGCCGAACTGGCACTGGGCGGAACGGCCGTCGGTACGGGGATCAACACACCCAAAGGCTACGATGTCAACGTAGCGAAGCACATCGCGAAGCTGACCGGCCTGCCGTTCGTCACCGCCGAGAACAAGTTCGAAGCGCTGGCCGCGCACGACGCGATCGTGGAAGCCCACGGTGCTCTGAAGACCGTCGCTTGTTCCCTGATGAAGATCGCCAACGACATCCGCCTGCTGGCCTCGGGCCCGCGCTGCGGCATCGGCGAACTGCACATCCCGGACAACGAGCCCGGCTCTTCCATCATGCCGGGAAAGGTCAACCCGACCCAGTGCGAGGCCATGACCATGGTCGCCGCGCAGGTGCTGGGCAACGATGTAGCGATCAACATCGGTGGCGCCACCGGACACTTCGAGCTGAACGTGTTCAAACCGGTGATGATCTATAACTTCCTGCACTCCGCCCGCCTGATCGGCGACGTCTGCGTCTCCTTCAACGACAAATGCGCCGTCGGCATCGAACCGATCCGCGAGAATATCGAGAAGAACCTCATGAACTCGCTCATGCTGGTAACGTCACTCAACACGAAGATCGGCTACTACAAGGCAGCCGAGATCGCACAGACCGCGCACAAGAAAGGCCTTACGCTGAAGCAGGCCGCGATCGAACTCGGGCATCTCACTTCCGAACAGTTTGATGAATGGGTCAAGCCGGAGGAGATGGTGGGTGAGAATAAGTGATCCCGGAGACGAATGAAATAAGAAAGGCTGTCGATTCGCGACAGCCTTTCTTATTTCATCGATCTGGCAAGGATATCAAACGAACTTATCCCCCTTCTTGATCTTCACATCATTCACCAGGTTGCGCACCTGTTGTTCGTCGTCTTTGGGGCAGATGAGCAGGACATCGTCGGCATATACGACGATGTAATTCTCCAGGCCCTGGATGACGGCCAGTTTGTCTTTCGGGAAATTGACGATGCAATTGGAGGTGCGGTCCAGCATCACATGCGGGCCGACCACGGCGTTGCCGGCGGGGTCTTTCGGCAGCTCTTCGTACAGGGATTTCCAGGTCCCCAGATCGCTCCAGCCGAATTCGGCGCTCAGGACATAAACGTTTTTCGCTTTTTCCAGAATACCGTAGTCGATCGAGATATTGGTGCACAATTCGTAGGTCTTGCGCAGGAAGTCCGCTTCACCGGGTGTATTGTAAATGCCCTTGCCTTCCTCGAAGAGGTGGTACATATCGGGCAAATGCTGCTGGAAGGCTTTGAGAATGGATTGGAGGTTCCAGAGGAAGATCCCGGCGTTCCAGACGAACTCGCCGCTCTTGAGAAAGAACTTCGCCATCTCCAGGTTCGGCTTTTCGGTGAAGGTCTTGACCTTGCTGATCCGGAACTTGTCGTCCCCGCCCTCTTCCTGGAACTGGATGTAACCATAGCCGGTATCCGGACGACTGGGATGAATGCCGATCGTGAGGAGGCTGTCGTTGCCGGCGGTGAAAGCAAGCCCTTTGGTCAGCGCCGCGTGAAAGGATGCTTCGTCGTGGATGATGTGGTCCGAAGGCGCCACGATCATGTTCGCGTCCGGATTGCGCTCGGCGATCTTGAAGGCCGCGTAAGCGATGCAGGGCGCGGTGTTGCGGCGCTGCGGCTCGGCCAGGACCTGCGACTTCGGCACTTCCGGTACCTGCTGGTACACATGCTCGAGGTAGCTGTCGTTGGTGACGATGTAGATGTTCTCCACCGGACAGATCGACCGGAAACGATCAAACGTCTGCTGGATCAGTGTCTTGCCTGTGCCCAGGATGTCAAGAAACTGTTTTGGGAAATTATTCCGGCTCATGGGCCAGAAGCGGCTGCCAATGCCGCCGGCCATGATGATGCAGTAATTGTTCTTCATCTCAATTGCTTATTCCCCGGTACGCGACCGAAGAAAGATTAAGCCAGCGCCTTGAGTACGCGGCGCAGGGTGGAAAATACTTCACCGATCTCGTGCTTGTTGCACGTGCCCACCGACAAGCGGTACCAGTTCGAATCGTCCGAAGCTCCGAACGCGGAGAACGGAACGAGTGCAAGCTTCGCTTCGTCGAGAATATGCTGGGTGACGGCTTTTTGATTGTTCAGCACACGGCCGTCGGGTGTTTTCTTACCGACGAGTTCGAACTGAACGGTCAGGTAAATGGCGGCCTGAGGTGGAATCGCATTCACCGAAAATCCTTCCTTACGCAGTTCCAGGAAGCCGTGGTAGAATCCGTCGAGCCGCTCGGAGATCTCGCCTTTGAAGGAGGTAACGAAGCGGTCCATCGCGGAACGGTTGCTCATGTACTTGCCCGAAGCGACCTGCTCCGCTTTCGGGGCCCAGGCGCCGACGTGCGAGAGGATCGCCTTCATCTTGTCGATGATGCGTTGCGGACCGAAGGACCAGCCGACCCGGATGCCGGTAGCGGCGAGCGACTTCGACAGGCCGTCGACGAAGATGGTGTAATCGCGCAACTCCGGACGCAGGCTGACCGGGTTGTAGTGTTCCGTCTTTCCAAAGGTCAGCACCCAGTAGATCTGGTCGTACATGAGGTACAAGGGCTTCGCGTCGGGGCCGCGGCGTTTGTTTTCTTCCACGACCAGGTCGCAGATCGCCAGCAGTTGCTCTTTGCTGAAGACCGTGCCCGTCGGGTTGAGCGGCGAACAAAGTGCAAGCAGGGTGGCGCCGGCCAGATGGGGCCGCAACTCCTCGGCCGTAGGCATGAAGTTGTTCTCCGGCCGGGTCTCGACGAATACGGCTTTCGCGCGTGAGAGGTGGGTGTAGTGGTTGTTGTTCCAGGACGGTACCGGGAAAATGACCGTGTCGCCCGGATCCAGGAGTGTCAGATACGTGGCGTAGATGAGCGGGCGCGCGCCGCCGGAGATGAGCACCTCGTCGGCCGTATAGTTCAGACCTTCGTAGTCGCGCAGGAATTCCGCAACGGTTTTCCGGAGCTCCGGCATTCCGTTGGCTGCGGGATAGTTCGTATGGTGTTGCTCGTAGGCGCGAATGATCTCGTCGTTGAGCTCGGAAGGGATCGGGAAGATCTTCGGGTCAAAATCGCCGATGGTATAGTTGAAGATCCGTTCTCCGTTTCGGATCTTTTCGTTGATCTCCGCTGCCAGCTTGATGATCTCGGAACCGATCAGGTTTTCCGCCATATCGGAAACCGGAAGGTGAACGGCCGTGGCTTGCGTGGTGTTTGCCATGCTACTTTGGTTGTAGCGCAAAGTTAGCCAAATATGCGAATGAGTGCCGCGCTGGGAGCGGGAAATGGCGCTGTGGATCAACTCGTTGCGGAGGCCGCCGGAGGTGCTTCCTGCAGCGGCAGAACTTCCGCGATTGCGCTCACCAGGTACTCTCTTCCGCTGTCGGTTTCGAAGCACCGGAAGCGGGACCGCAGGCGGGGACCCTTTTCAAATCGCAGCCGGCTGCGTTCTCCGGCAAGTTTGAAGCGCGAACCTTCCGGGAGGTCCTCCAGGTGAACGATTGTGTCGTTTCCGCGTTCATCGTGCTTGCGCAAGGCCCGCATCAATCCGGGATCGCTGCAACTGGACGCGCCGGGATCGCGGAGATAGGCATAAACGAACTGCGCGAGCTCGGGAGGGAAAATGCCTCGATCAAGAAATGGGAGGAGCAGTTCACGGAAATGGTGCTTCCACTCCCGCCCGTGCGGCTCGTGCCGGTGGCCATAGCGTTCGTAGCAGACCAGGTGCGCGACTTCGTGCGTGAAGGTGATCAGGAAGGCGAACGGATTCAGGTCGTGGTTGACCGTGATCTGGTGTCCGTTACCGGTGGGATGCGGACGGTAGTCGCCAAGCTTGGAAGCCCGCATGCCGGTGATCCGCAAGTGGATGTTCTTGTGTACGATCCAACTCGCGCATTCGCGGACACATTCCGCAGGGAGATATTTCGCGAGTACGCTTTCGATCGTGACCGACATCCGCGCAAAAATACGAAGCGGAAATTAAGGCTTGAGCAACTGATAAGCGATCAGGCTGGCCAGGTAGGCCATGCCGCTCATGTACACGACCTGGAAGACCGGATACTTCAATCGTCGTGTCTCCCGGAACACTGTGGCCACCGTGCTCATGCACTGCATGGCGAAGGCGTAAAACAACATCAGCGAAAGCCCGACCGCCAGGGTATACCGCGGCCCGCCGGTGTCGGGATTGATCTCTCCCCGCATCTTCTGCTTGACCGTCATCGAAGCGGATTCTTCATCACCCACGCTGTAGATCGTCGACATGGTCCCCACGAATACCTCCCGCGCCGCGAAGGAGGTGATGAGCGCGATGCCGATCTTCCAGTCGAAGCCCAGCGGCTTGATGACGGGTTCGATGAAATGTCCGAGGCGACCGGCATAGGAGGTTTCCAGCTTCTCGGTCTGGATCCGGTGTTCGAGCTCTTCCGCGGGTAGCAATTGTCTCATCTTCTCGGTCCGGTAGGTTGCTTCGATTTGTTCAAAAGCGTTACCGGGCGCGAAGGAGGAAAGGAACCAGAGCACGATGGAGATCGCGATGATGATCTTACCGGCATCAAAGAGGAAGATCTTCACCTTTTCCAGGATGTGCAGGAAAACGGTCGAGAAGCGCGGTAAGCGATACAGCGGCATTTCCATCACGAAGAAACTGCGTTCCTTCGAACGCAGCATGTACTTGAAGACCAAGGCCGCGAAAAGAGCAGATACGAAACCGAGCAGGTAAAGACCCATGAGCACCAGTCCCTGCATGCTCATGCCCAGCATGAGATCATTCGGTATGACCAGGGCGATCAGGAGTGTATAGACGGGCAAACGCGCGGAGCAACTCATCAGCGGCGTCACGAGGATCGTGATCAGCCGCTCTTTCCGGTTCTGGATCGTGCGGGTGCTCATCAGCGCCGGTACGGCACAAGCCACACCGCTCATCAGCGGGATCATGGATTTCCCGTTGAGCCCGAACCGCCGCATCAGACGGTCCATGAGGAACGAGACCCGCGCCATGTAGCCCGAATCTTCCAGGATGGCGACGAAGAAAAAGAGCAGGGCGATCTGCGGGATGAAGACCACGATACCGTTCAAGCCGGCGAGGATGCCGTCGATGAGCAGATCGGTCAGCAGACCCGGCGCCATGTTGTCGTGCAGCCGCTGGCTCAGGGTCGCGAAGCCCCGGTCGATGAGGTCCATCGGATAGGTCGCCCAGGCGAAGATGGCCTGGAAGATGAGGAAGAGGATGAACAGGAAGATCAGATAGCCGAACACCCGGTGGGTGAGGATGGAGTCGATCTTGTATGTGCCCGATTTGCGGACCGGATGTTCTTCCGATCGTACACATTCTTGCAGGATGTTGGTGATCGCCTTGTATCGTTCCAGCGATTCCCGTGCCTGCATCTGTTGCGGGTCGTAGCCGAACTGCTGGCAGGCTTCGCGGATCTTTTCGCGTTTGAACTCCGGCAGCGCGAAGGTCTCGATCAGTCCGAGGTTGTTGGCTACGAGGAAGGCGTTGTAATCGCTGTTGACGCGCACTTCCTCGCGGATGCGATCCACCAGTTGCGGAGCGAACGCGCGCGTGTCGAGGAAGAAGGCATTCGAGACAGGCTGGGCGGATACGATCGCACGCTTCAGTTCTTCCAGGCCGTCGCTGCGCCGTGCATTCATCGGAACGATGGTCACGCCCAGTTTTTTCGAAAGACAATCCAGGTCAATGTCCGTTCCGCGCGCGCGCACGATATCCATCATGTTGATCACCAGGATCACGCGGATGCGCAGGTCGATCAGTTGCGAGCAAAGGAAGAGGTTGCGCTTCAGGTTGGTGCCGTCGGCTACGACGATCGACAGGTCCGGGTGCAGTTCGTGGTCCGGGTTGCACAACAATTGGAACGGGATCTGTTCGTCGGGCGACTTGGGGTAAAGCGAATACGTACCGGGAAGATCAATGAACTCGCAGTTCACGGCTTCTCCGCTTTCACTGCGAATGACGGTCGTGCCGGTGCGCTTGTCGACTGTGACACCGGGGAAATTGGCGACCTTTTGGTTCAGCCCTGTCAGGGCATTGAATACGGTACTCTTCCCCGAATTGGGGTTACCGATCAAGGCTATTTTCAAGTTGTTCGACAAGGGCTGTAAGGTACTCTTCAGGAGATCAATCGGACGCGAACCGTGGCGGCTTCGTCCTTTCGCAGGCTGAGTTGATAACCCGAAACGGCAATGGCAATGGGGTCGCCGAAAGGAGCGATGCGCAGCACTTCCACCACCTCTCCCGGGATGCATCCCATTTCAAGGAGTTTAAGCGAAAGCGCGTAGTCGGTGAAACTCTCCACGACGCCTTTCTGGCCCCTTTTAAGCTGGGATAAGTAGCGGTTTTCTGCCCCCATCGTTATTTAGAATGAATTTAAATAGGGGGATAAAAGTAGGGTTATTCCTCGAAAAACAGCATTACAAACGTCATATAAACCTTAATTCCTCCAATAAACTGCCGATCAACCGTGTTTGATCCGGTTTTCGGCGCTTCCGAAGCGGGGACAATCACATTTCTTCTTAAAAATGCCGCAACCGCTGGAGAGCAGGAGGACCAGAGACAACAGGAAGAACGACCGGCGACGGAGCATACAGCGAAGGTACATACACAACGGTTTGTTGATTGGCGAATTGTGCTGGAATGTTCACAGATTCGCTTTTCGTATTTTTGGCCCGCGGCGTATGAATTGGATGTTTCACATGGGCAGGTACTGGTCTTTCATCAGGGACCTGCTGAGTAAACCGGAGAAGTTCTCAATCTACTGGAAGCAGTTGGTCCGTGAACTGGACAACTTCGGTTGGGGATCACTGGGCATTGTGGCCCTGGTTTCGGTCTTCATGGGCGCCGTAATCACGATCCAGACGGTTTACAACCTGGTCAATCCCCTGGTGCCGATGTCGGCGGTCGGCATCGTCGCCCGCGATTCCATCATTCTCGAATTCTCTCCCACCATGATCTGCCTGGTACTGGCCGGTAAGATCGGTTCCAGCATCGCTTCGGAGATCGGTACCATGCGGGTCACCGAACAGATCGATGCCCTGGAGATCATGGGCATCAATTCGGCAGCCTATCTCGTGTTACCCAAGATCGTGGCCGCGATCATGATCTTCCCCTTCGTTGTCTCGATATCCATGTTTCTGGGTGTCGCCGGTGGCTGGGTGGCCGGCACTGCGGCGGGTGTGATCTCATCCGCCGATTACATCACCGGTTTGCAGGATCAGTTCGTGCCTTTCAACGTGGTGTTCGCGATCATCAAGACGGTGACGTTTGCCTATATCATCACCACCGTTGCCGCCTACCATGGTTACCATACCGCCGGTGGCGCGCTCGAAGTCGGACAATCCAGCACCCAGGGTGTGGTCTACAGCAGTATCCTCATTCTCATTTTCGACTACATCCTCACTCAGCTCATCCTGACATGATCGAGATCCGGAACATATCGAAGAGTTTTTCCGGAAGGTCGATCCTCAGCAACGTGAGTACCGTTTTCGAGAAAGGGCACATCAACCTGGTCATTGGTGGCTCCGGTTCCGGGAAGACGGTCATGATGAAATGCATGGTCGGCCTCGAAGAAGTCGACAGTGGCGAGATCGTCTACGACGGTCACATTTTTTCCGGACTCGGCAAAAAGGAGCGGAAGCCCTTTCGCCAGGATATCGGCATGGTCTTCCAGGGAGGAGCCTTGTTCGATTCGCTGACGGTGGAACAGAATGTCATGTTCCCCCTGAACATGTTCACCGATCAAACGCTTGAAGAGAAACGCGAACGAGTGCAGTTCTGCCTCAACCGGGTCAATCTTCCGCAGGCCAGCAAACTCACGCCGTCGGAGCTGAGCGGCGGAATGAAAAAGCGTGTAGCCATCGCGCGCGCGATCGCTCCGAATCCGAAATACCTTTTCTGCGATGAACCCAATTCGGGCCTCGATCCGCGTACGTCGATCGTCATCGACAACCTGATCAAGGAAATCACCGAGGAGTTCAACATCACCACGATCGTCAACACACACGACATGAACTCCGTGTTGGAGATCGGGGACAAGATCCTGTACTTGCACAAAGGGCAAAAGTGGTGGGAGGGAACCGTCGAAGACATCCTCCGCACCGACAACCCCGAACTCAACGACTTCATCTTCGCCTCCAAGCTGGCCAAAGGAATCAAGAAAGTTTGAGGGTTTCCAGTTTCGAGTTTCCAGTTTCCTGCCTCCGCTCAAGCTTCGGCAGGCAGACGCGTTTCGGGTTTCGGTTTTTTTATTTGATTAATAGTATGTGGAAGTATCGCTTCTTGCTTCTCGTCCCACGTCCCTCGGTCTCGGTCTCGGTCTCGGTCTCGGTCTCGGTCTCGGTCTAGCCCCTCGTCCCTCGTCCTTCGTCCTTCGTCCCTCGTCCCTCGCCCCTCGTCCCTATAAAAAAAAGGGCCACCCTCCCGGGCAGCCCTTTTCAGCTATTCGAGGAATCGATTACTTGTTCGAAACCATGATGTTCTTGGTCATCACGCCGTTCGCGGTTTGTACGCGTACGGTGTAGATGCCGTCAGCCTGGTTGCGGAGATCGATCTTCGCGTTGTCCAGAGCGGAGAAGGTGTTGGTGTAAACGATCTGGCCCATGGTGTTGCTCACGGTTACCAGCGCGTCTTTCTCAGCACCGTTGTTGGTCATGATGAAGACGTAACCTTTCGACGGGTTCGGGAACACGGTGATGTTCTTGTTCAGTTCGACGTTGTTCACGCCAACCAGGGTCGAAGACGGGTTGTTCGGACGGAGGATGAACGAGAGTTCAAACACGGTCTCGAGAGCGGTCCATGCGCCGCCGGCAACCTGGAAGAAACCGGTGTTCGGGGTGAAGTAACCGCTCGAAGCGCCGAGGGTGATGTTGTTCGTGCTTTGCTGGTTGACAGCTACGAAATACTGGCCAGGGATCACGTTGATAGCGGAAAGGAACGGAAGCGTGATGAAAGCGCCACCGGTGTCATCCGCCGAGATGGTGTAGTTGCCGGTTCCGCCAATGACCAGGCTCGGTTCGCCAGCGCTAACCGTGAACACGTCGACAGACATTACATCACCCAGCGTGGCGGCATCCAGGAAGAAGGAAACCGAGGTGAGTGAAGAAGCCTGGATGATATCGAACATGTGTCCGAGGTAACCGGTGTTGCCGTTGAAACCGAAGCCGCCGAGGTAGGTAGCAGCGTCGAAGAAGGTCTCATCGCGCGCGTAGGTGGAATCGTCAACGTAAACGAATGAGTAGGTCGTATCGTTCGAGGTGTTGGCGTCCGGATCGGTCATCGAACATACATACTGGATGTAATAGATGCCGGTATCGGCCGGGGTGAAGCTGGTTGCGGTGCTCAGCAGCGCCGTGGTGTCGCCGGATGCAAGGCTGGATGCCGTGCTGGTGGCTCCGGTGAAGACGTTGTTCAGGTTGGCATCGAAAATGTCGATGGTCACACCAACGTTGGTGGCAACAGCGCCGCCGTTGTTGACTACACGGGCAGCCAGGGTCAACGGGGTAACCTGCAGGATCGGGGTCGAGCTGTACTGGCTCGGGTTAGCGGTCTCGGCAATACCGATGTCGTTGGCAGGGATGTCTTCGATCGCGACATCGTCAACCATCCACGCGTAAGCGCAGCCGGCACTGGGATCCAGCGTAGCCGGAGAGTAGAACTGGAAGCGAACGCGTACCTGGGAAGA
Organism: Bacteroidota bacterium; assembly: GCA_016713765.1. Classification (NCBI taxonomy): domain Bacteria; kingdom Pseudomonadati; phylum Bacteroidota; class Bacteroidia; order Candidatus Pollutiaquabacterales; family Candidatus Pollutiaquabacteraceae; genus Candidatus Pollutiaquabacter; species Candidatus Pollutiaquabacter sp. The sequence goes on along the minus strand of JADJON010000003.1, from coordinate 561,246 downwards.
ACCGGCAGCAACGCTGGTGATGTCGATGGAAACCACGTCCGGGTTCGACTCGGAACCGAACGGAGCGTTGTTCGAGTTGAAGTTGTTGTTCACCGTGTTGGCGTTGACCGAGTATTGGGTCCAGGTGGTGCCGCCGTCATTGGATACGAACACGTAGGTGGAGTCGAAGAAACGACGGTAGTACTGCTCGAATACCAGACGAGCGGAAGTAGTGCCGCTCAGGTCGATGTTGTTGGCAAGCGTGAGCTCAGCAACCTGATCGCCGCTGCACAGCAGGTCGGAATCGAACATGGCGAAACCGTTGGCTGCGGAGGTAGAGTTGATCGGATCGATCGCGAACGAACCACTCGGGCCGTTGACGCCGATGACCCAGTTATCCGTACCAACCGAAGCGGATAGGGTCCAGTTTGCCGGGACGCTGAAATCATCCGACCATAAGGTGGTAGCGGTGCGCTGGATGGAAGCGGAGTGCTTCTTCAGCGGATTAGCCTGACGGGCAACAGCAACGTTCGAGGAACGCGCGTGGTTTTTGCCAGTCGAAGCCTTACGTGACAGTTGCGCGGATGCGGCGAGGCCGAGCGCTACGGCAACGGTCAGGAGAAAGTAGAACTTTTTCATGATGTTGGTTAAGGTTAGACACTAAGTATAAGGACGACAAATGTACTCATCCGGCGGGGTTCCGCAAATGTGCTTTCTCGCTAATTATTATCCACAAGGTCAGCCTATTGCAACATTGCCGGGTTCGAATTCCGGCCTCCCCGGAAAATACCCGTTTCAAATGAAAAAAGCCCGGAAATACCGGGCTTTCGAGCTGTATGGGTTGCGTTTACGCTACCACGTCTTCATACGCTTCCATGGGCGGACAAGCACAAACCAGGTTGCGATCACCATAGGCGTTGTCGACCCGTCCGACCGATGGCCAGAATTTATGCGCTGCCACATAAGGTAGCGGGAAGGCGGCTTCCTGCCGGCTGTAGGTGTGCGACCAGTTGTCACGAGTCACTTCGTGCATGGTATGCGGAGCATTTTTCAGGACGTTGTCCTTCCGGTCCGCCGAACCGTTTTCTACAGCCTGGATTTCCTTCCGGATGCTCAACAAAGCGTCACAGAAGCGATCCAATTCATCCTTCGGTTCGCTCTCCGTGGGTTCGATCATGATCGTGCCCGGTACCGGGAACGACATCGTCGGTGCATGGAAGCCGTAATCCATCAGGCGCTTGGCGATGTCTTCCACTTCAATTCCCGCCTGTTTGAAGGAACGGCAGTCGATGATCATCTCGTGCGCGACCCGGCCGTGCGATCCGACGTAAAGAACCTGGAAGTCCCGCTCCAGGCGCGACTTCATGTAGTTCGCGTTCAGGATCGCGTAGCGGGTGGCGTCGGTGACTCCGTCCGGACCCAGCATGCGGATATAGGCATACGAGATCAGGAGTATGCTCGCGCTGCCCCAGGGTGCCGCGGATACGGCCGGTGTATTGCCGCCCATCTTGACAACAGGATGTCCGGGCAGGAACGGAGCGAGGTGTTTGGCCACGCCGATCGGGCCCATGCCGGGGCCGCCACCGCCATGTGGAATGGCGAAGGTTTTGTGCAGGTTGAGGTGACAGACGTCCGCGCCGATGGTGGCGGGATTCGTCAGACCAACTTGCGCGTTCATGTTCGCGCCATCCATGTAAACCTGTCCGCCGCACTCATGAACGATCTGCGTGATCTCGCGGATCGCTTCTTCGAATACTCCGTGCGTCGACGGATAGGTCACCATCAAGGCGGATAGGTTCGCTTTGTGCTGTTCAGCCTTCGCGCGCAAGTCGGCGACGTCGATGTTTCCATGATCGTCGCATTTTACGACTACGACCTTCATCCCGGCCATTACTGCACTGGCGGGGTTGGTGCCATGCGCGGAGGAAGGGATGAGCACAATATCGCGGTGTTGGTCGCCACGCGAATAATGATAGGCGCGGATCACCATCAGGCCCGCGTATTCGCCCTGTGCGCCCGAGTTGGGTTGCAGCGAAACCGCATCGAAGCCGGTGATCTCGCACAGCCATTGTTCGAGCTCGCGGGTGATCTGCTGGTAACCGGCGGTTTGCGAAGCCGGTGCGAACGGGTGGATGCTGTTGAAAGCCGCCCAGCTTACCGGCGCCATTTCAGCCGTAGCATTCAGCTTCATGGTGCAGGATCCGAGCGCGATCATCGAGTGGTTGAGCGAAAGATCCTTGTTCTCCAGGGCGGTGATATAGCGAAGCATTTCATGCTCCGAATGGTGTTTGTTGAAGACCGGGTGCGTGAGATAGTCGGAACGGCGGGAAAGATCGCCGGTGATAACATCCGCCGGAACGGTGCCGTTCGGTCCGGCATATGCCTTGCCGGCAACGGCCGCGAATACGTTCAGCAGTTGGTGCAAATCTTCCCCTGAAGTGGTCTCGTCGATGCTCACACCCACGCGCTCACCGTCGATGCGGCGAAGATTGATACGTCCTTCTTCGGCTTTCCGGTGCAAGGCATCCGTATGCTTTCCGGTATGAATGACGACCGTATCGAAATAGGTACGGGTTTCGATCGTGTACCCGAGCTTGGAAGCTTCGTGAACGAAACGACGGGTCTTATCGTGGATGTCCTGTGCGATGGCACGGATACCGTCGGGACCGTGGTACACCGCGTACATCCCCGCCATAACGGCCAACAACACCTGCGCGGTGCAGATGTTCGAAGTGGCCTTGTCCCGACGGATGTGCTGTTCGCGCGTCTGAAGCGCCATGCGCAACGCACGGTGACCATGACTGTCGATCGAAACACCAATGATACGGCCGGGCATTTCGCGTTTGTAGCTTTCGCGGGAAGCGAAATAAGCGGCGTGCGGACCGCCGAAGCCCATCGGAACCCCGAAGCGTTGGGTATTCCCATAGACCACATCGGCCCCCCATTCGCCCGGAGGTGTTACAAGCGCCAAGGCCATTAAGTCGGCACCAAGAGCAACCTGAATGCCGGCCGCATGCGCCGAGTGGATAAGGGACCGGTAGTCGTTGACTTCACCGTTCAGGTCGGGATATTGCAGGATCACGCCGAACACGGCCGGATCAGCCTTGAATGCGGAAGCGTCGCCGATGACGAGTTCGATGCCGAGTGGCTCGGAACGGGTCTTCAGAACGTCGAGGGTTTGCGGCAGACAGGTTTGGGAAACAAATAGTTTGTTCGCGTTACGGGCGGCTACTTCTTTCGGGCGCGAAGCATAGAACATGTGCATAGCTTCCGCCGCGGCAGTCGCCTCATCCAGCAGGGACGCGTTCGCGATCTCCATGCCGGTGAGGTCGATGATCATGGTCTGGAAATTCAACAGGGCTTCCAGACGCCCCTGCGCGATCTCCGCCTGATAAGGCGTATAGGCGGTATACCAACCCGGGTTTTCCAGGATGTTGCGTTGAATGACACCCGGTACGATGGTGTCGTAATAGCCCATCCCGATATACGACTTGAACACCTGGTTCTTCGCAGCGATCGATTGCAATTCGCGGAGGAACTCGTGCTCCTTAAGGGCAGCCGGCAGGCGCAGAGCCTTTGGCAAACGGATGCTGGCGGGAACGGTTTCGGCGATCAGTTGGTCCAGGGAGCCGACGCCGATACTCTTGAGCATGGTGTTGACATCCTGCGGTCGCGGACCCAGATGGCGGGCGGAAAACGGACGATTGGACATGATGGACAGGTCAGTGATTTTGCGGTGCAAAGGTAAGGAATCCGGGGGACCGGTAGGGTATGACCCTGGTAACCCGGAACCACTGGTTTTTTCTTAACTTTGAAAGCTTGCCTTCCTTCCTATGAGATTCCTTTCCGGGCTGTTGCTCATTTTTCTCCTCACCTCCGTACCGGCCCTCGCGCAGGATACACTGCTCCTGATCAACGGTAAAACAATGATCGTCAAATCCGTCGACCTGAAGGATTTTACAATCGCGTACCGGACGCTGGGTAAGAACCGCTTACGTACCATTGACCCGTACCGGGTGTTTTCCATCTCCTATGCCGACGGGACGGAACGTGTGATCTATGAACGCGATAGCCTGGATCCGGTGGATTTCTCGGTGGAGCAAATGCGCATGTTCATCCGGGGCGAGCAGGATGCCGACCGATATTATAAGAACACGACCAATAAAGTCGCGGCTTTTCTCATTGGCGGCGGCGCCTCTTACTTTACGATCTATGGTTTGGTAATTCCACCCTTGTATGCCACCATTATCGGTTCCTTTTCACCACGCATTGAGAAGTATCAGACCGACATCAACCTGCTGAATGTTTCCGAATACCGGGAGGGCTACGAACGTAAAGCGAGGGACCGGAAGATCCGGAATGCATTGATCGGTGGCATGGCCGGCTTTGTAACCGGCTTTGTGGTGCTGAACCTGGCCAATAATTGATGGAACTGCTGAAAAGGATCGGCGAACGTTTCCTTTACAGCCACCTCTTCCTCGGGCTTTGCGCCGCCTCCATGGTGCAGTCGACCCGCCTCTTGTTCCAATTGCCGTTGTCACTGACACCGGTCACCGTACTGGTTTTCTTACTGACGGTTTCCTACTACAACCTGCATAAGTACGCGGGCCACCTTTCCCTGCATTCTCCGGGTATGTTCTTCAGGTCCTGCATCCGGGCCCCGGTCCGACCCCTCGACCGGTGGTTATTCCTCATCGCGATACTCTGGCTGCCGGTTCTTTTTTATAAGTCTGGCTGGCTGATCAGCCTCGTCAGTATGGTCATGGCAACGGTTTCGCTGGCTTATTCCGTTCCGGCTATCCCGCTCGCCGGAGGAAAAAGACGGTTGCGGGAATTGGTCTACCTCAAATTATCCGTGCTTTCTTTCGTTTGGGCTGTGATGACGGTCACCCTCCCGCTGCTGGAATCCGGGATACCCCTCTCCGATACGCGTCCGATATTGCTGACGGTCAACGTCGCTGGCTTTATCTACCTGCTCTGTATTCCGTTCGAATTGCGCGACATCAAAAAGGAGCAGGAGAAGGGAGTCTTGACATTTGCCGTACTACACGGCGAATGGTTTACCCGTTGGGTGGCGTATGGTATCGCTCTTCTTTTGATCGCGTTGCAGCATGTTCCGGGTTATCTTGAACCAAGGCAATCCTGGCTGCTGAGCGTCGTTGTCGCCTTGTCCGTGGTTTGGATACCCTTGAAGCACCCGCTTCCGCAACGCTGGTTTTACAAAGGTGTGGTGGATGGCATGATGCTGCTGCGTTTTTTTGTATTATATTTATTCAGCAAGCTATGAGAGACTATTCACCCAAGGTGTTCGAGCAATTGCTCCTGCTGGTACGCGATGAGGACGTGGAGGCACGGGCCTGGCTGGATCGTGAAGGTTATCCCGAACTGCCGCATTTCTGGGACGCGTTGGAGAATGTGGAACGCTCGTTCAAATGGTTGATGGAAAACCGTTTTCCGGAACTCGCCGCGACCGTTGACGCCATGAATGGCAACGACAAAGCCAAAGTGTGGTTACTCTCGAACCGGCAGCGGGAACTGGCGGCTTTTGTAGATGCCTGCAACGGTCAGGCCGGAGCCGTTCAGTGGCTCATCAAGGCCGGTGAAAAAGGCTTGTTGCTCATCGCAAGAGAATTGGATGAACGAAGGAAAAAACGCGATAAGAATTTCTTCTGGAGCCTGATCAATTTAGGCAACCCCTTCCGCTGAGCGGTTGAAGACCGCCGCGAGCGCAGCTTCGATAAGACCGGCCGCTTCCGACAGCACCGCTTCCGTATGAGCGGAGGACACGAATCCTACTTCATAGCCCGATGGGCCAAGGTAGATGCCGCGTTCCAATAACACTTTGTGCAATGCCCGGAAATGCTCCATGCTCTTCGGATCGATCTCGTCCGAAGAACGGATTGCTTCCTTCGCCGTGAAAGCAAACCAGAAAATGGAGCCGATACTGAATACCTTGAACGGGATTTGCTGAGCGACGGCAAAGCGGTTGAGTCGGCCTACGAATGCTTCCGTTCGCTGCGCCTGGTCCTGGTAAAAATCCGGTTGAAGACATTCGGTCAGTTGTGCACGACCGGCAGCCATCGCCACCGGGTTGCCACTCAGGGTGCCGGCCTGATAGACGTCGCCTTCCGGCGCGATGTGTCGCATGATGTCCCGGCTTGCACCATAGGCTCCGACCGGCATTCCGCCGCCGATGATCTTTCCATAGGTGATGATGTCGGGTCGAATGTCATAGTAGCCCGCGGCACCGCTGAAGCCGACGCGGAATCCGGAGATCACTTCGTCGAAGATCAACAGGATGCCGTGGCGCCGGGTAATATCCCGGAGGAATTCCAGGTACTCTTTCGTCTGCAACAGCAAGCCGTTGTTAGCGGGGATCGGTTCAATGATCACCGCCGCGATGTCGTGCGCATAATCCGAGATCGCTACTTCAAGAGCGCGGCGGTCGTTTAACGGAACAACGATGGTGTCGTTGGCTACCGCTTCCGGAATACCGGCAGAGGAAGAGATTCCGAACGTGGAAAGGCCACTACCGGCTTTGACCAATAAGGCGTCGACGTGACCGTGATAGCATCCTTCGAACTTGATAACGAGGGGGCGTCCGGTAACACCTCGAGCCAGCCGTATCGCCGACATCACCGCTTCCGTGCCGGAGCTCACGAACCGGATCATCTCGATGTACCGGTTGTTTTCCAGGATGAGCTTGGCCAGCTCGTTCTCCTTGCGCGTCGGCGCGCCGAAGGAAGTGCCCAGGCCGACTGCATCGACGATCGCTTCCCGTACTTTAGCATGATTGTGACCGAGGATCAGTGGCCCCCAGGAACAACAGAAATCGATGTAGCGCTGCCCATCCGCGTCCCAGACATGACAACCATCACCTTTTTCGAAAAACAAAGGTGTTCCACCAACCGATCGGAAAGCACGGACTGGGGAGTTGACTCCTCCGGGAAAATATCGTTTGGCCTCTTCGAAGAGGGCTTCGGATTGCTGACGTTGCATATTGCAGGATCTCGCGAAATGAAGTAATCTCGCTGTCGCAAAGGTCGGAAAGAAATCCGGAACGCCTTTATGTCCCGATTCGAGAATTCACTGGATTTCGCAAGAAGATGCGATGCTGCAGACCCCTTGCGGTTGCTACGCGAAGAGTTTTATTTTCCGGTCTTTGGCGACCAGCCGGCAGTATACTTTGCCGGTAATTCATTGGGACTCCAACCCCGGTCTACCCAGGATTACATCGTCGACGATCTGGAGGACTGGGCCAACCTTGGTGTCGAAGGCCACTTCCACGCACGGCATCCCTGGTTCCGTTATCAGGACTTCCTGACCGACCAGCTTGCTCAATTGCTGGGTGCGAAACCTGTCGAAGTCGTTTCCATGGGATCGCTGACCTCCAACCTGCATTTGCTGTTGGTCTCCTTCTACCGTCCTACTTCGAAGCGGTACAAGATCATGGTGGAATACGACGCGTTTCCATCGGATCTGTACGCGGTTGAAACGCAAGCGCGGTATCATGGATTCGATCCCGAAGACGCGGTCATTTACCTCCAACCACGCGAAGGCGAACACACCCTCCGTCACGAAGATATTCTTGCGTCGATCCGCGAACACGGGGAATCGCTGGCAACGGTTATGCTGGGTGCCGTGAACTATTACACCGGACAGTTCTTCGATCTTGCCGGTATCACGACTGCTGCGCACGCGGTGGGCGCGACTTGCGGTTTCAACCTGGCTCATGCTACGGGCAATGTGCCCTTGTCTTTACACGCCTGGAACGTCGACTATGCCTGTTTCTGCTCTTACAAATACCTGAACGCGGGCCCCGGTGGTGTTTCAGGAATCTTCGTGCACGAGCGCTTCGCCGACGATGCTGCACTGCCGCGCCTGGCCGGCTGGTGGGGCAACGATCCTGATTCGCGCTTCAAGATGCCGCGAAATTTCACGCCGGCACGGGGAGCGCGCTCCTGGCAGCAAAGCAACGCCCCGGTCTTTTCGATGGCGGCTCTGCGCGCATCGCTCGATGTGTTCTCAAAGGCCGGCATGATGGAACCGCTGCGCAGGAAAAGCCTGGAACTGACCGGTTACCTGGAGTACATCATAACGCAGGTGAATCGTCAGCACCAAATTCCGCCCGTTACGATCATCACACCATCCGAACCGGCGCGACGTGGTTGCCAACTCTCCATGATCGTTCGCCCGAACGGTCGGAAAGTGTTCGAGGCCTTACAAGCACACGGGGTCATCGTCGACTGGCGCGAGCCCGACGTGATCCGTGCGGCCCCCGTGCCGCTCTATAACTCCTTCGAAGACGTGTACCGCTTTGGTCAGCTCCTGGAATCCGCCCTCGGCGGCTGACTGACCAAGCCATCCCGATAGCATCATGCCCGCAAAGAAGCACATCACCCTGCTGGGTGCCGGATTGGTCGGCTCCCTCTTGTCCATCTACCTCGTCCGCCGCGGCTACAAGGTCACCGTGTACGAACGCCGCCCCGACATGCGGCAGGCCAACATCTCCGCGGGCAAGTCGATCAACCTCGCGCTCTCCGACCGCGGCTGGCGAGGCCTGAAGGGCGTGGGCATCGAGGAAGCGATCCGCAAGGTGGCCATCCCCATGCACGGCCGCATGCTGCATCCGGTGCAGGGCGAGCTCGGCTACCAGCGCTACGGCGAAGAAGGCCAGGCGATCTACGCCGCCAGTCGGGGCCTCCTCAACTGCGAGCTGATGACCCTCGCCGAGCAGTCGGGCGCGACCATCCACTTCAACCAGCGCTGCACCGGCATCGACCTGAACACGGCCACCGCCCGCTTCGAGCATACGCAGACGAAGCAGGAGAGTACCGTGACCGCCGACCTCGTCTTCGGCTCCGACGGCGCCTTCTCCGCCGCGCGCCTTCAGATGCAGCTCTCCACCGACCGCTTCGAGTACAAGCAGCACTACCTCGACCACGCCTACAAGGAACTCTACATCCCGCCGGCCGAGGGCGGCGGCTTCCGCATGGAGAAGCACGCCCTGCACATCTGGCCCCGCGGCGGCTACATGCTCATCGCCCTGCCCAACCTCGACGGCAGCTTCACCTGCACGCTCTTCTTCCCCTTCGAGGGCAAGGAGTCGTTCGCCAGCCTGCAATCGAAGGACGACGTGATGGCCTTCTTCCACCGGGTGTTCCCCGACGCGGTGCCGCTGATGCCGACGCTCGCCGAGGACTTCTTCGCCAACCCCACCAGCTCGCTGGTGACCGTGAAGTGTTATCCTGGACCTACAAAGACAAGCTCGCGCTGATCGGCGACGCCGCGCACGCCATCGTGCCCTTCTACGGGCAGGGCATGAACTGCGGGTTCGAGGACTGCACCGTGCTGAACGCCCTGCTCGACGAGCACGGCGACGACTGGGACAAGGTGTTGCCGGCCTACCAGCAGGCGCGTAAGCCCAACGGCGACGCGATCGCGGACCTCGCCATCCTCAACTTCGTAGAAATGCGCGACCGGGTAGGGGACCCGCGCTTCCTCCTGCAGAAGAAGATCGAAGCCCGGATCCACGAGCGGCATCCCGACAAATGGCTGCCGCTGTATGCGCAGGTCACCTTCAGCGACATCCCGTACAGCGTGGCCCTGGCCAACGGGCTGCGGCAGGAAGAAGTGATGGCGCGCGTGATGGCCCTGCCCGACATCGACCGGCGCTGGGATTCACCCGAAGTGGAACGCATGGTGCTGGAGGCCATCGCCGGTTAAGTGAACATGCGCGCGCACAGTCCGCTGCGGGAAGCCTGGAGAAGCCGTTGGCGCCTGCCCGCGTTCCGGTACCTGTTCCTGGCCTGCCTCGCTTTGCTGGCGGCCATGCCCGTCTTTTTTCATTGGTTCTTCGGCTACATCGAAGCCCGCACGGGCGACCGCTGGTCCGACCCGCTGCTGGAAACGCTGCCGGGCCGCGACGTCTCCTGGGTCGTCTTCTTTTTCCTGTATTCCGGCGTGCTGCTGGGCCTCGCCCGGCTGCGGGCCTTGCCCGACCGGCTGTTGTTGGCCATACAGACCTACCTGGGCGTGAACCTGCTCCGGGTCCTCAGCCTCAGCCTGATCCCACTGGAGCCGCCCGTCGGCTACATCCCGCTCCAGGAGCCCTTCGTGCAGCTCTTCACGCCGGGCGGCACCATCATCTCCAAAGACCTCTTTTTCTCGGGCCACGTCTCCACCATCCTCGCCTTCTACCTCGCCCTCCCCAAAGGCACCGCCCGCCAATACCTCCTGCTCTGCACAGGCTTCGTCTCCATCGGCGTCCTCCTCCAACACGTGCACTACACCGTAGACGTCCTGGCCGCCTTTCTGGGGACTTTTTTGAGCTATCGGGCGGGGGTGTGGGTGCAGCGCTATCTCGGCCTTGCGCATCCGCCGGTTGCCTAATCCCTTGCAGGTGTATTTTCCCTGCAAGCAAGCCGCCGCCACCACAAACCCAAACCATCACCGCCTTCGCCAAGCCATGCTTCCAGGAGGATAAAGCGAAGTCCCCTTTGAGGATAATACGTACTTCTTTTATCTTTCAAAAACTTGTATTTTAGGGTGCAATCGAAAAAAGTAGAGGGATAAAGCGAAGGGTTGTTTCGTTTAATATAGAGTTACCAGCAACCCTAAAAACGACAGTGCAACCTTGACAATGATGAGACATATACAAGCAGTCAATTTCTTTAACCGTATGGTGCGGACAACTTTCCGACACGATAAGCCGACCGCATCGTGTTTTAATTTTTTTTCCACCGCACGAAAAATTTTAAATTCGCAGCCTCACATTTGGCACATTGCCTTTTGTCCGACACACAATCCAACGCTTCACAAAAGCCAAAGAGCCAAATTTTATCAACACTCAAAATATACTAACATGGAAAGAAAATCTATTGGGACAATTTTTGTTTGCTTCTTACTTATTACTTCAGTGACCTTTTCCTGTAACGGAACCAAGCAGACCGCAACCCAGAAAAATGAAAAAGTCATCCAAACGGAATCATTACAAGTAACATACAACATATCTGCAAAAACCAGACAATTTCTAAATGAATTTGAAAAGGAACTTTCAGAAAGTAATAAAAATCTGAAAACATTTTCCCCTTCAAAAAAACTTATTGACGAATACAATATTAAACAAGTCAATGAAACATCTTTTTTGATAAGCGGCTTTATAAAAACTAATGAACATTTTGATAAATCAAATTTAGAAAAATCAGGAGTTACATTCGGTCAACCGTCTGGGCAAATAGTAACTGTAAATGTTCCACTTTATGTTTTACCCGATTTCCTTTCTGATAAAGGAATTGAATATTTTGAAATCTCAACTAAGGCTCAATCAAAATAATAATAACCAGTTAAAAATTATCACAATGAAAAAACACTTAACATTTCTCTTAGCAATTGTAACATTCAATGTAACTATTGCCCAAAATTTTGTTTCTCCAATTCAATTGCCAAAAAAGCAAGGTGAACCGAGAAAATCAAATCTTGAATTTTCGGCAAAAGGGATTTCACCTTTTACAGCGTTTTTAATTACAGATTTAAAAACACAAGAGAATATTTCTGGAAACAGAAATTATATGGACAGTTTATTAATTGAAAAATATGGCTTAAAGAACATAAACAACACGCTTTATGCAAATGCGTTTATTGTCGTTTCAGACAATTATAATCAAGAGGATCTTTCAGGATTAGGTTTTTTATCTGGTAGCCAGTCAGGAGAAATTATTACGGGTTTAATTCCTATTGAGAAAATCGCTGCAATTTCTAATTACAGTTCGGTTAAGTATATTCAGATTGGCGAACCCGCTAAACCTCTAATGGATGCAGCACGAGCAGCAACATGGGTTGATTGGGTTCATCAAGGTAATCAATTACCACAATCGTATAAAGGTAACGGTGTTGTTGTGGGCATTATTGATGGGGGTTTTGATTATACACATCCGAATTTTTATGACGGAACAGGTTCTAATAATTATAGGATTAAAAGAGTTTGGGAGCAAAATGGAACAGGAACGCCACCAAGCGGATTTTCTTATGGAAGGGAATTAGCAACACAAACAGCAATATTAAATGCTCAAACAAGTAGTGCAAATGGTTCGCATGGCTCGCATGTGGCAGGGATTGCAGCAGGAGCAGGCGGGGGTGCAAGTAACACCTATATAGGAGTTGCTCCAGAAAGCGATATTGTTCTTGTTGCATATAAAGGTTCAACAAATAATACTTCTGTGGCAGATGGAATTGCATACATTATAAACTATGCAAACTCAGTTGGTAAACCTTGCGTCATTAATATGAGTTTAGGGCAACATACTGGACCACACGATGGGACTTCGTTTTTAGATCAATATTGTGATGGAGTGGTTGGACAAGGGAAAATACTTGTTGGTGCAGCGGGTAACGAAGGTAGTAAGGCATTATACTATGGTAAATCCTATACATCTTCCGACACAGTATTATATTCCTTTGTTCAATTTCCTTATTCATCAAAAGGAACAAATGGGCAAACCAGTATAGATATTTGGGGTGTTCAAAGTCAAAATTTTTGGGTTGCTGTAAATATATACAATACAAATTCAAATTCTTTTGAGGATTGGACTCCTTACATATCGGCAAGTTCAAATACTGCTAATTCATATACATTATATGATGATGATACTTTTTCGCCAGATGCATGTTCTGTAACTATTGCAACAGAAATAAATGGCTTAAATAATAAGCCAAGAGCTTATGTAAGAATTGACCATACTGCTCAAGATGACAGTTACAGGTGGGCTATGATTGAAATTATCGCATATAATACACAAACAAAAATGTGGGCAGATGATATACAAAGTTCACCTGGACATGCAGAATTTACAAACTATGGCAAGGGTTATCCTTGGGTTAATGGTTCAACCAATTCAACCGTTGGTGAAATTGGCGGAACGGGAAATAATATAATTACTGTTGGAGCATACACGTCAAAAAGTTCATGGACTGCTTATAATGGTAGTAACCAATCAAGTGGAGCAACTAATGGTGCGATTGCAAACTTTTCAAGTAAAGGTCCAACTGCTGATGGCAGGACAAAACCAGATATTACAGCCCCGGGAGATGTTATTGTATCCTCTGTAAATCGTTTTGACAGCAATTATCCAAGTAGCAGCAATGATGTTGTTTCGGGAGTAACAAACGGAACCAATAATTGGTGGTTTGCAAAAATGCAAGGGACTTCAATGGCTTCGCCAATGGTTACAGGTATTTTAGCTCTGTGGTTACAAGCGTATCCGAATTTGACACCTGCACAAGCCAAAACTCTTTTGAAAGATAATGCATGGACTGACAGCTACACCGGGACAATTCCTGCAAATGGTAGTAATACTTGGGGCTGGGGTAAAATTGACGCACATGAAGGATTAAAGGACTTACTAACTAAAATACCACCACAACCGACAATTTCACCTGCGGGAACTGTTTCATTCTGTCAAGGGCAATCTGCAACATTATCTGCAACGAGTGGATATCCGACTTACCAATGGTCAAACAATGCAACTACTCAAACAATTAATGTTACGACAGCAGGTAATTTTTCAGTGAGGGTTACAAACAGTCAAGGATTTATTAGCCCATGGTCTGCTTCAAAAACAGTAACTGTAAATTCTAATCCACCTATCCCAACGATAACAGTAAATGGAAATTTATTAACATCAAGTTCAGCTACTGGCAATCAGTGGTATTTTAATGGGAACATAATATCTGGTGCTAATCAGCAAACATATACAGCACAGCAGACCGGCAATTATTATGTAATTGTTACAAATTCAAACAATTGTTCCAATCAATCCAGTTCCGTTTCTGTTACAGTAACAGGTATTGCCGAAAATAGCAATGCTTCATTTTTTGCAATTTATCCGAATCCTTCGAGTGGATTACTTAATATTCAATTTACAGGGACGGAGAGCAATATAAAAATTGAAATTTATGACTTTTCCGGCAGACAAGTTTATAATCATTTTATTCGCAACACACCGTCTGGACATATTGAAACTCTTGCTCTTGACAAGTATTCTGATGGTGTTTATAACCTGCGAATTGAAACTAATAATAATTCAAGTAATCATCGGTTAGTATTGACACGATAATTTTGGGCAATGAATAATCAAACGCAATAGTTACACACATTTGTAAGCCACTTAAAGTGAGAAACGGAATGACTTATGTTTATACCAAATATGGTGTTGTATATGCAGGTGCATTGTGGAATGAATTGCACTTGCGGGATTACACTATTATTATTCAGTTTTCAAAAATTAAGGACTACCGAGAGTTGCCTCACTCTGAAAAAACGATTGAAAAGATTTGTGAATACGGTTGGGTAGTTGCAAACGAAGCAGTTCAGAGTACAATTAACGGAGAAAATTTTGACCCGCAAGGCAACCATCAGCAAAGCGACACATGGTATGGAGATTACGGCAGGAAAGTAATGTTTGTGTTTGGTGCAGGTGCATCGGCTAATTGCGTTTACGGTAGCGATTGCGAAGATTTCAGAAGCGATGTTTTAAGACCGCCTTTAGGACCTTCTTTATTTGACAAACGGTTCAAAAATTATTATAGCCGATATAAAGGAGTAAAACAATCACTCACTTTTCTGCAAGGCGACAATCCTGACGTTGAGGAAATGTTTGAGCGGGAATGGAAAAACATTTCCAAAGAAAACAACTTAGCCGTAATGAAACGGCACATCAACATTCAGTATTACTTGCAGGAACTTTTGAGAGATATTTCGCAAAAAGTAACAGAAGAATATTTCGCCAAAAATCTTTATGCGAAGTTGGCAAACCAACTTCAAAAGATTTACGCAGCAAGTGTGAAAAATCATTACGGAAATCATTCGTGCAAAAAATTTGCGTTCGTTTCATTCAATCAGGATACCATTCTTGACGCATTTCTTTCAGAGCAATTTAATCAACCGCTTGCCTCGCTTGACGATTATGTGAATATAAATGAAAATGCTTTTTGTCTTTTCAAACCGCACGGTTCATGGAATTGGGGTTGGAAGTTTCCCGACAGTTCGATGTTTGGAGGCAAAACGGCTGACTGGCTGTTTGACAACAACAAGAATTTTTTCAATCTCTACTTTGAGTTGCTTGGCGACCATGTGAACATGATTGACTGGGCAACTTGGGGACTTGAAGCATCGCTCAATAAACATCATTTAGGCAGACACACCATTGACAAATCGCAACTGAAAATTATCGGCAGTGACAACTTGAATAATTACTATCCCGCATTGCTTCTTCCGTATCGGGACAAGGACGAGTTTACAATGCCATTGCGACACTTTAACAACATGCAGTTTTATTTCTCTCATGTGGAAACGCTAATCTTAATTGGATGGAAAGGAAATGAAGATGCTTTCAACAGACAGCTTTTGACACATGCACATAAAATTCGCAAAGTTGTTATCGCAGACCCAAATGACAAAATTGTTGCGGACAACTTGAAGGAACTTTTAAGCAGACCGAATATTGAAACAATAGTTTACAAAAACTTTGAAGACTTTGTAGAAAATGGAATTGAAAAAGAAATACAATATGCCAACGCAGAAAAAATACACTCTTAAAAACCGCTGCAAGCCAGCCCACGAACCAAAGCTTTTAAGAGAGTATTTTTTCGCCACGCAAGAAGAATTTTAAATTTTTTCCAACGCTTAAATAAAAAAATTAAAACACCCGACACGCAAGCCATGACAACAAAGTTTACAGCGGACAGACACCGACACAGCACGACAGAAAAAGAAGGGTATGCTGGTAACACGGGCTTTGCAAAAGCGGGGGTGCAGTGCTTCGTAGGACAGGAAAGTAGTAAGGCAAACTTTGTTCTTCGTAGCAAAGTGAGTGCTGAAACGCCCCGCCTTCGCAAAGCCCGAAACCGTTATGCCCAATGCTACCAAGCAACTGTGCGGACATCAACTCACAGAGAAAACGACCAAAAATTTAGTAAATTTGACAGATGACAAAAGAAGATTTTTTAAAAGCATTACAAGAAGAGGTCTTAGAATACAACAAGATAATCGCCACCGAAAAGGGAGATTGGATTGTTAAAGGATTTATTGACATATACCGAAACATTTATACAATTTCTATTGACACAAAGGTAGTTTCAAAGGTTATTGAGATATTACTAATCCCTGAGTTTGAGAAGTTCGCAAAAAAGTACAATCTTAAATTAATTCTTCCAGCACAACAAAACTTCTATCCTGACCTTTCATTTGTCTGTAGCGAAACGGGCAACAAATTTGCCGTAGACATCAAAAGCACCTTTAAGGACTCAAAGGATAAAATTAAGAGTATGACTTTGGGAGCATTTACTGGCTATTTTAGAAACCGAGAATCAACAAAAAATACCACTTTTCCTTATCAAGAATATCAATGCCATTTGGTTTTGGGCGTGATTTATACTCAAGTAGCTGAATCAGCTAATGAAAAGGAAGTTTATAGCTTAGATGAGATAGAAAGTATTGAATCTGTGATTAAAGACTTTCAATTCTTTGTACAGCCAAAATATAAAATCGCAGCCGCAAGTCCTGGAAGTGGAAATACGAAAAACATAGGTGCAGTTAACAATTTAGAGAAGCTAATAAACGGACAAGGTGTTTTTTCCGAACTTGGAGAGGAAGTTTATGACGATTACTGGACTTTTTACTTGACAAATGATATGGCAAAAGCTCTTGAGATAAAAAGACCATATATCAATCTAAAGACCTACTTAGAATACAAGAGTAAAGGAATAGATACACTGCGTGAACATAAAGCCGAAATTCTCGAAATGAATGAGGAAGAAATTAATGAAGATTTAGAAGGAGATGAAGAGTAGAATTGTCATACCGCCAATCAAAAGCCAAGGTATTAAGACCAAACTAATCCCTTGGATAAAGGATTTAGTAACTATTGCCAACCAAAATGGAAAATGGATTGAGCCATTTTTAGGAACTGGCGTAGTTGCATTTAATTCAGGATTTAAAAAGGCAATCTTAAATGATACAAATCCTCACATTATTGGCTTTTATAAAGGAGTTCAGAACAAAACCATTTCTGCTCCTTTGATGAAACAATATTTGGAAGAAGAAGGAAAACATCTAAGTGAAGCAGAAAACAACGGGTATGAGCATTACTTAAAAGTTCGTTCTCGCTTTAATGGTGGCGAATTTTCACCATATGACTTTATTTTCCTTTCAAGGGCAGGTTTTAACGGAATGATGCGGTTTGGTAGCAAAGGAAACTGGAATATTCCTTTTTGCAAAAAGCCTGACCGTTTTGCACAAGCATACATCACAAAAATCACCAATCAGGTTGCGACAGTTTCTCAAATTATTCAACCTGAACCAAACTGGACATTCCATAATAAATCGTTTGCTGACATTATACCATTAGCGACTGAAAACGACATTATTTATTGCGACCCACCTTATTACGGCAGGCACGTTGACTATTACAACGGCTGGACAGAGCAAGACGAAGAAATATTATTCACCCTACTTTCTGAAACAAAAGCAAAATTCATTCTTTCGACTTGGCACCATAATGACTGGAGAGAAAATGATATGATAAGTAAGTTTTGGAATAAGTTCAATATTGTGACCAAAGACCATTTTTATCATAACGGGGGAAGCATTGAAAATAGGAGGACTGTTGTGGAAGCGTTGGTTTGCAATTTTGACACAGACCAAATTGACCAGCATAATCACGGGCAAAAAGACAAGGTGAAGCTTGAACAGTTGGAGTTAAACTGGACAGATAAATAAGCACTGGGCATAACAACTAAGGCTTCGTTGCGTCCGTAGGACGGACAATGAAGCCGCTGTTGCACGGAACCCCGCTATCGCGGCGCCGTGCAGGTTACTATGGGGATTGAATGAGTAATGTGTGTCGTTTCGTCATCGCTTCCGATCACACAAAGGTAGATACTGGGGCCGGTCAGAGGCGGATCAGCGCGTAAAAGGGCTTAGTGGCGTTCGTATCATTCAGCAGATTTTCAGGCATGAGCAATACAACTCCAGCCCGTCATGCAGGTGTTTTTTTCATTGTGAGGAAGTGTTGTTCAGCAGTGATCGATAGCGCGCGGGCGGGCCGCGGTGATCGAACCGCAGGATGGTTTTCATCAGAGACTTTTTACAACAGGGACAAAGCACGGCCGGGGTTTTGCTACGCAGGTGCCGGCTGAGGGTAATGGTCTTTCCCTGCAACTGTAGTATGATCTGCGGGATGCTCCCGGCCTTCTTGCGGCTGGAGAGGATGCCGTAGTGCCGGATGCGCACAAAACCCCTGGGCAGGATGTGCTGCGCAAAGCGGCGGATGAACTCCATCGGCGCAAGCTCCATCACTTTCTGACTGCCGTCGCGGTAGTCCTTGTAACGGAAGCGCACACGGTCTTTGTCAACGGACAAGAGCCGATGGTTGCTGATGGCGATCTTGTGCGTGTATCGGCCCAGGTAATCGATCACCGCACCGGGAGAGGCAAAGGGCCGCTTGGCATAGACCACCCAGGGCTTTGTAAAGAGCGTGCGGAAGAGCTGCGGATCTTCTCCCGGGAAGGCTTTGCGCAGTGCCGCCACCATCCGACCGCGCATCACCCGGCTCAGCGCCTTTACCGGGAAGAGGAACTTTCCTTTGGAGCGTGCACTCTTCCAGAACCCGGCTGCGGTGATGCCCCCGCCGGGTACGATGCAGTGCAGGTGCGGATGCAGGGAGAGGTTCTGACCCCAGGTGTGCAGCACGGCGATCATACCCGTGTGCGCTCCCAGGTGGGCGGGATCGCCGGCAAAGGAACCGATCACACTCCAGGCTGTGGCAAAGAGCGCATCATAGACACGATCCGGCCCATACAGGCACAAACGGTTCAGCTCCCCGGGCAGGGTGAACACCACATGGAAGTACGGCACCGGCAAGAGCTCGGCCTTGCGGGCTGCCACCCAGTCTTCCCGGGCCAGGACCTGGCACTTGGGACAGTGGCGGTTCCGGCAACTGTTGTAGCTTATGCGCAGGTGGGAACAGGCGGGGCACTGATCCAAATGCCCGCCCAGGGCCGCGGTGCGGCAGTCCCGGATCAGGCGCAGGGTGCGCTTTTGCCAGTTGTTGAGTTGCGTGCTCTGCTCAACCTGTGCCCATGTTTGCCGTATGACCTGCGCTACTTCGCAGGCCGGCCTCACAGTGCAGGAGCGAAGAGTGTATCCAGCGGACTGAACGGCGCTTTGCGGCCGTGCCTGGCCACGTGCAGGTACACCATCGTGGTCTCGATGCGCTCATGGCCCAGCAGTTCTTTGATGGAGACAATGTCCAGTCCGTCTTCCAGCAAGTGGGTGGCATAGGTGTGGCGCAGGGTGTGCACCGAGATGTCTTTCCTGATGCCGGCCGCCCTGGCTGCCTGTTGTACAGCCCACTGCACCCCGCGTTGGGAGTAGCGACTGTCAAAATCACCGCCCTTGCGGCCTTCGGGCTTGCCGTTGAACAGGAACGTCTGCGGGTTCTCCGCTTCCAGGTAGCTGCGCACACCCCGACAGAGCAACTCGCCCAGCGGCACATACCGGTCCTTCCGCCCTTTGCCTTTACGCACGTGCAAAAGCCGGCGGTCCAGGTCCAGGTCCTTGATATGGAGGCTGCGCACCTCCATGCACCGCAGGCCACAGCCGTAGAGCAGACCGATGAGCAGCCGATGCTTGAGCAGGGCCGGGGCCCGCAACAATCGCCGCATCTCCTCCCGGCTCAGGATCACCGGCAACTTCTTCTCATGCTTAATGCTCGGCAGGGTGAACCGCTTATAATCCAACCCCTCGGCCTTGAACGCGAATCGCAGGCTGTACACCACGAACTTGAAGTAGGACTCCGAGGGTGTATCGTGCTGGTCGAGCATCTGCTCCAGATACTCCTCCACCTGTTCGGTATCCAACTCTGTAGGCAGGCACTCAAAATGCAGTGCCATCTGTGCCAGGTAGCGCGTGTAATTACTCAACGTACTGGGACTCTTCCCCGCGATGCGGATCTTGCGCGCGAGGCGCTTGTAAAAATCCTCGAATCCCTGTACCTTTAAACAGGCTTGTTTTACCAGCGTCCTGTAGGGCTGTTTTTCAGATTTGTTCTTCATACATAGAATGTTTGTGGTAAAACCTTCTACGACGATCCGTCTGAAATCGGTTCTGCTCAGGTATCACAGGCTACCCCGCGATAGCGGGGTTTAGTGCAACACGGGTTTTGCGTCAGGCGGGCTGACGTGCAAACTTGGAGCTTTGTGCTTCTAATGAACTTCAGTAATAAATTGAAACTTTGTGCTCCGAAACCCGCCCGAACGCAAAGCCCGAGAACGTTCTCTGCAAGCCTTCCGCCGCTCATAAATATCGTACGAATTCAAAAGAAGAAAAACGGTACACTCACCAATTAATTAATTAATTAAATTATCTTCGTCATTCTAAAAGCTAAAAAATAATCATGGACTCAATTGAACAATTTTTAAAACTTGTCAAAGATTTTGCCAAAGATGGAAAAATTACATCCGTAGAAAAAATAATTCTTGCAAAAAAGGCAGCAGAACTTGGTATAGACTCGAGTTCATTAGAGACAATAATTGAAATGGAATTATTAAATGATTCAAATTCTGTTACCCCTGATAAAGATTCGCTTCCATCCGAACGAAAAGTAATAAATGGCACTTATGGTGCTGTGAATAAGACAGATAGTACGTTTGAAATTTGGGATTCAGATCCTGGAGATCCGATTGAATTTAAATGGGTGGATGAAGAACAAAGAAAATTAGAAATAAAAATAGGAACCGTTTCGCCAAAGATCGAGTTAATCACTGAATTAGAATTTATTAATCTGAAGGATCAGGTATATTTTATTACAACCAAAGATATTATTCTGATCCTGAAGTATTATGATGGCGAGTGTGCTCTATCGTGGGCGAATGAAATTAGAAAAGAAATGAACGATTTTTTTGGTGAAATTGTAGGAGGAGAGAACTTAGAAAAAAAACTTGAAATTGAAAAGCAAAATAAAATAGTTGAAAAGAAAAGAGAAGGAAGGGGAAAGCAAAATGAAGAAAGGGTTGAAACCGAAGATAGTGTAGTAAACGAAGATGACGAGTACAACTTTGAAAAGAATGATAGTAACTATGAAGAAGAGCAAAAAAAAGAACGTGATAAAGAGGAAATCAAGCGGCAATTGAGAGAGGAGATATTTAAACTAAGAGATAAGGCTCGTCAATCGTTAGATTCTGCTAAGGATGATCTGGCCAATGCTCAGAGCGGTTCTTACAACGATAAGCATGTTTTTACTTCATCGATCACAAGAGGCGGTGATGTAATGAATCCTGATATAATCATCATTGAGGCTGGTAAAGTAATCTGGAAAAAAGGAATGAGATATTAATTGGAAAGTAAGTCAGTCACTATTCCGATAGATAAAATATCTTCTGTGGATTTGAATGTTGGCGTAATTGGTACCGATATAATTATTTATAGTTATGGTCAAGGTGTTATTCGTGCGGAGAACTTCACTAAGTCGGATGCAAAAAAAATAAAAGAGTTACTAGGATTTTAGCATTGGTAATTATGAATGGGAGCAAAATGAAGCCGCAGTTGTATAAGCCTCAATCTTCGAAAGGACAACAATTTCAACCTCCTGGTGCATTGCACAGAATCCTGTTAAATAGTCCGAAGGAATATAATTGGAGAAACAATCGAAAGCAAGGATTAATTATTGAGAATCATTTCAGTAGAAAATTAAATGCAAATATTCCTATAAAAGGTAAAAGAAGGGAATTTATTTATAATAAATGGTTTGTGCGGCTAAGCTGGAAATATGCAAAGGAAATAATCAAAATAGCACACGATGATTTAAATGAAATAAACCCTCAATTTGACCTGATTAGACTGGATAAAAAGGAGAAAAGGATTATTATTATTGAATTTGATGCGAACCGTGCAGACCAAGTTGCTAAAAAGTTCTTTTCGCGACTTGCGTTTATTTATCACCCGCATGTCCCTTACAAAGAAATTCATTATATAGCATATTGTTATCAAGGACATCCTAAGATTGATACAAAGGAGTTAAAGCGATATTTTGTTTTATGTATGACTATGGCAAAAAATATAACCAATAGTGATAAAATACATTTTCCAAAAGTTTATTTCTATGGCTATTATCCTGCGGATAGATGAATGCAAATGGGTAAATCTCAGCTTTTAATTCCAACATCCTTGCGCTCGCAATCCCACGCTATCGCACAGCAGCGGTGGATAGATTAACAGCAAATTGAGACATAATATCACAATAAGATACAAGTGCTGCTAAGTTTAGTGAAATAAAGAAAGTCAGGTTTTAGTGATTCATCAACCATTTTGACTTGTATAAACATCATAGCTCACACAACTTTTGTCACCCGTATTACTCACCTGCTTCAATCTGTCGGATTCTCCGTTTTTCGGTTCAATTTAAACCAGCTGTATTAAGTTAAAGAGCATTTATTAATTGGTCTTTCGGGCAAGGCTTTCTAGGGCCGGTGATTGTTGTTGTACACACGCCTTTCTATCGCATAATACGTACTTCATTCAGCATTCGGAACACATAGGTATTCAGGAGTTTCATTCGGATAGAGTCATTCGAACGTTTTATAAAACCGTTTTGCATCGGCTTCCCATGTTGATTAATTGTCTGCTCAATCTTATGATCTTTACACCATGCGTCCAGTTGATTGGAGATAAAACCCGGCCCATTATGCAAGTGGATCATTTCAGACACTCCCTTTTACGCGGATCAACGATTACAAAGTTCGAATGACACGTAAGGCAGGCAGTGAAGTGTTGGCTTCGATCCTCAACATCTTGCGGTTGTAATCATCGAGATTGTTTAGCAACCAGAATGTATTTCCATCCCAAGGACTATCGCTGATAAAATCTATAGACCAAAACCGGTTTGGAGATTCGGGTTGAAAGAGCGCTTGCTTAGTGCATGCTGGAAGCCACTTTTTAGCATTTCTCCGTATGCTTAGTCCCTTGGTTGTATATGTATTATAGATTCTCTTATGATTCAAGTAGTGGTTTCTGCGGAAGTTATGACAACTACTCCAGAATCCAATGCCGCGTTACTTTTCGACATGTTTCCCCAACCCACCAATGATCCGACTGTTCTTATCCGGACGTCGTCTGTATCTGTATGTGGAGCGGGATAAACGAATTGTTGCACAGGCTTGTCGCTTTGAAAATCCGTCAGCGTTAATCAACTCGACTACTAGTTCCGGCTTTACTTCAGGCCTGGAACCTTTTTTCCATTACATCCTTCAGGGCATTGTAGGCCAGGCTTAACTTCGCATATATCTTCATTTACCGGAAGTTCTCTTCTTCCAAATCCTTCTGGTTGTTCACCTCACTCATAGTCATTTCCCCGTATTTGGCTATCCAGTTAAGGAAAGTTTACACACTAATGCCGAATTCCCGGCAGATGTCAGCAACACGGACACCGCCTTTGTGCTGATTCATGATGGCAACAAACGGCGATTCAGTAAATCTCGCTTTTTTTCATGGTTTTTCCTTTAAAGTTAGTTTTTAGATTCAATCGCTTCGATCCGATTTTGCGGATCTGCGGCTAAACCACTAATTTTAAATGGACGAAGATTGGGGAAGTTGACAGGAAGGACAGGCAAGATTTCCTATCAAACAAGTTATCGTTGTGTCCGGAGGGCGGACAATGAAGCCATTGTTGCACGGAGCCCGGTTAATATATATGAAGTGATGAAATATTGGTACAAAAGTTCAAAAAACGCATATTCATGTTACTTTGAACCTTTATCATGGTCGAAGTTGACATCTCTCTTTAACGAAGATTGTCAAGTTAACATTGAACATTTCATTGGTTCAAATAAGGAAAAGCAGATTTACTACAAAACTACACATGACGTTTCATCTGAGCTCAACTTATTTAAAGATTCCATTAGCTTCGGCAAGCTAACTGAAATAGTTGAAAAGTTAAGGCTATATGTATTTGAGTATAAACTGAATATAGATAATACTTTGATAGAGAGAGCTGTAGTTGAAGGGGCTATATTGACCGGCGATCAGATATCAATCCAAAGGCTTATTGGTATAATGAAATTACCTGAATCACTTATAAAGTCATCAATCAACGGGGAGCTTGCCAAACTATGGGAATCAGGCGAGATACAGATTGAGGGAACTTTTGAAAATACTGAGGATTTACTAGAATTCATTTATAATGACTTGATGGAGAAAGAGTGCCCTGGCTATAACTATTTTATGGACAGGCTATGAGGGTTAGATAATTACCTTTTGCAGAATAACAAATGTATATACGATCGTAACAATTGTTTATTGGTTAGCTATATTGCAAGCAAAGAGCTATTTAATCCTGACATATATGGTCAGTAAACTTTTTTTCCGTCTACTAGGCGCCCAACACCGGCACCGAAAAGCGGTAAGGCGGTCCAGGTTATAGTATTCCCAAAGGCTAAAGCAAGGTTGCTCCCGACACGGTGAATTCGTAAGCTCAAAGTTTGTAGTCATGGGAACATCAAAACAGGTGATTAGGGTTATACACTAACGAGTCATCACCGCACGCATCAACGAAGCCCCACTCCGTGCCCCTCTGTGAACCCTCCGTGATACTCCGTGCTACTAAAACCTACGAAGCACAAAAACCCCAGCACGACCTACCAAAGCCAAACCGCAACGGACACTCACAAAAACGGATTCTCCACCCGTTCCTCCCCAACCGTCGTCTCCGGTCCGTGCCCTGGCCAGACCACCGTCGCGTCGGGCAGGGTGAAGAGCTTTTCCCGGATGCTGCTCAGCAATTGCGCGTGATCGCCCCCCGGCAGGTCAGTGCGGCCGATGCTGCGCTGGAAGAGTACGTCGCCGCCGATCACGTAGCCTTCAGCCTCGTTGTAGAACACCACGTGGCCCGGACAATGCCCGGGCGTGAACAGCACCCGGAACTCCACGCCTCCGAACCGGATCCAGTCGCCTTCCTCCAGGAAAGCCCCCGGCTCGGGCGAGGGCGTGAGGCGGATGCCCCAGGCTTCGCTGTAGACCGGCGCCGCCCGGAGCAGGTCGTGGTCGGCACGGTGCAACTCCGGCTTCAGGTTCCAGCGCTCCGTCACGAAGGCGTTGCCCAGGATGTGGTCCAGGTGCGCGTGCGTGTTCAGCAAGCGCACCGGTTTTAAGCCCTCCCGCTCGATGAGCCGCTCCAGCGCCTGTTCCTCCCGGGCCTCGTAACAACCCGGGTCGATGATGACACACTCCCCGTTCGGGGCGGCGACCACGTAGGTGTTTTCCTGGAACGGATTGAAGGGCAGGCAATGGATGCGGGAGGTTTTACGTTCAGCTGACATGGGGCGGCCGGAATGGGCAAAACGGCCTTGCGTCGGCCGGTGGCAGCCACAAAAATAGTTACCTTAGCGAAAAGGTTTCCCGCCTGTTTTTCCATGCGTTCGGTACCACCGTTTCGGCTCTCCCTTGCCCTCCGGGTCTTCCTGTTCCTCCTGTTTGCGCGGCAAGCCTCGGCCCAGTTCTACAACGGCTACGAAATGGAGTTCGGAAAGAACCGCGTCCAGTACGACGACCGGTTCTGGACGTTCATGAAGTTCAAGAACTTCGACACCTACTACTACCTCGGCGGTCTCGAACTGGCCGCCTTCACCGGCCGCACGGCCGACAAGGACCTCGAAGAGATCGAGAAGCTGTTCGACTACAAGCTCGACGGCCGCATCCAGTTCATCATCTACAACAAGCTCAGCGAGGCCAAGCAGACCAACATCGGCCTGGAGACCGAAGAGACCGCCAACAACAACATCGGCGGCGTCACCCGGATCGTGGGCAACAAGGTGTTCCTGTACTTCACCGGCAACCACGAGGAATTTCACCGGCAGATCCGGGCCGGCATCGCCCGGGTGTTGACCGACCAGATCATGTACGGCGGCGACGTGAAAGACCGTATCCAGAACTCGGCGCTGCTCACCCTGCCCGACTGGTACCTGAACGGACTGATCTCCTACGTAGCTCGTTCCTGGGATGCGGAAATCGACAACCGCGTACGCGACGGGATCATCTCCGGCCGGTACAGGAAGTTCAATCACCTGACGGGCACCGACGCGCTATACGCCGGTCATTCCGTCTGGAAATACATCATCGATACGTACAGCGAGTCCTCCGTTTCCAACCTGCTGTATATGACGCGGATCAACCGTAACGTCGAGAGCGGGTTCAACTACGTCCTGGGCTTGAGCATGCGCACGCTCACCGACAACTGGCGGCAGGCCATGATGAACCTGTACGCCCGCTCCGACGCCGGCCGCGATTCCATCGACGGCACCCTCGTCCTCAAACGCACCAAACCCCGCCGTCTCTACAACCAGCTCCACACCAGCGCCGACGGCCGCTACTCCGTGTACGTGATGAACGACATCGGCCGCTACAAGGTGATGCTGTACGACGACCAGAAACACCGCACCCGTCGCATCCTGCGCGGCGGCTACCGCTCGTACTCCCAGGAGACCGACCTCTCGTACCCGGTGGTGGCCTGGCATCCGACCGGACAACTCATCGGCATCATCCGCGAACGCAAAGGTTTCCTCTGGTACGGCACCTTCACCCTCGAGACCGGCAAGTACGAGGAAGGCAAACTGTTCAACTTCGAAAAGGTCCTCGACTTCGCGTATTCCGACGACGGTCAGTCGCTCGTGATCTCGGGCGTGCAGAAGGGGCAGAGCGACATCTTCGTGTACAACCTGCGTACGCGCACCTACTTCCAGGTCACCAAGGACCTCTGGGACGACCTGCACCCGCGCTTCATCAACCGGTCGGGCGCCATCGTCTTCGCCTCGAACCGCAACAACGACACCCTCGGCGTGCCGGCGCCCAACATCCTGCCGGCCGACTACAACCTCGATATCTTCTACTACGACTACGCCGGCCGCTCTTCCGTGCTGCGGCGGCTGACCAGCACGCCCTACGCGGACGAGACGATGCCCATGCAGTACGACTCGACCAACATCGCGTACCTCAGCGACGAGAACGGCATCGTGAACCGGTACACCGCGCACCTCGACAGCGCCATCGCCTACGTCGATACCGTGGAGCACTACCGGATGATCGTCGACAACTTCGCCCAGACCGACCAGCGCCGCGGCATCCTCACCCAGGACATCAACTACAGCCAGAATCGGGTGAGCGAGATCGTGTACTACGGAGGCAAGTACCGCCTGCTCGTGAAGCGCAAGCCGCAGGCGACCTCGGCGCGCACCCAGCTCAGCCCGGTGCTCTTCCGCGCCGAAGAGGCCCGCAAACGTCCCCAACCCGTGCAAGCGGTCGTCGCCGCCGAACCCGGCACGACACCCCCCGGCGCCGAACCCGCCGCGCCGGCCGACACGAACAAGGTCGACATCAACAACTACGTCTTCCAGAGCGATTTTCCGAAAAAACGCAAGGAGCGTAAGAAGGACCAGCTGCAGGAAGAGCACCGACAGGACGCGAACCGCGACACAGCCGCCGTGCCGGTCAACGGCGAAGCCGTCCAGTTCCTGCCCGCGCCGACTCCTTCGGGAGCACGGGCCGACTCCACGCTGCTCTCGCTACCCAAGCAGCGCAACTACGACCCGGCATTTTCATCGAGCTACTTCGTCAGCCAGCTCGACAATACCCTGTTGAACCAGACGTATCAGATCTTTACGGGTGGGGGAGAGATCTTCTTTAATCCCGGACTCAACGGTTTCTTCAAACTCGGTATCCGCGACCTGTTGGAAGATTACCGCATCACCGGCGGCTTCCGCCTGAGTGGCGATCTCAACAGCAACGAGTATTACATGAGCTACGAGAACCTGAAAAAGCGCCTCGACAAGCAATACACGTTCTACAGAGGTGCGATCCTGTATTCTCAATTCGGCGGTAAGCTTCATACCCACGAAGCACGGGTAAGTCTTAAATGGCCTTTCAGCGAGGTAGCCAGCATACGCGGTTCGCTCGCGTACCGGAACGACCGCTTTACCGTCCTTGCCACCGATTACTTCTCACTCATCTACCCGAGCCAGTCGCTCAATTGGGCTACCGGGAAACTGGAGTACGTCTTCGACAATACGTTACCGACCGGCCTCAACCTGTACAACGGTACCCGACTGAAGTTCTTCGGGGAGTACTGGCGGCAGGTGGATACCTCGATAACGGGCATGTTCGTGCTGGGAGGTGATGTGCGCCACTATCAAAAGCTCCACCGGGAGATCATCTGGGCCAACCGAGTCGCCGGAGGAACATCATTCGGTGAGGAGCGTCTGATTCATTTCCTCGGGGGAACGGATAACTGGATCACCCCGCGCTTCAATTACGATACGCCAATCGACTTTTCCCAGAACTACTATTACCAGGCGTTGGCTACGAACATGCGGGGATTCCAGCAGAATATCCGGAATGGAAATTCATTCGTCGTGATCAACAGCGAAGTGCGCGTGCCGATTTTCCGTTACCTGCTCAACCGTCCGATCAAGTCGGATTTCATCCGCAACTTCCAGGTTGTCGGTTTCGGGGATATTGGTACCGCCTGGAATGGCGCTTCGCCCTACGACTCTACCAACGCGCTCAACAACCGCACACTGGTTAGTCAACCGTTCGTGATCACACTCATCAGCCAGCGTGAACCGATCGTCGGTGGCTTCGGCTTCGGCCTGCGCAGCCGCCTGCTCGGTTATTTCATCCGCGCCGACTGGGCCTGGGGGGTCGAAGACCAGGTGGTCCAGCCTCGCCGCTTCTATTTCTCTCTCGGACTCGATTTCTGACAGCGCCTCGTCCCTCGATTCACGTCTCTCGTCCCTCCCTTCATGTCCCTGCTCGAACCGATCCGCAACCTCGCCCGCAAGTACCACGGAGACATCATCGCATGCCGCCGCCATCTGCACCAACATCCGGAGTTGTCCTTTCACGAATTCGAGACGCAGCGGTTTGTGGAAACACGTCTGACGGAGTTCGGCATCACCGATTTTAAGCGCATGGCCAACACCGGCGTGGTCGCGCTTTTAAAGGGCAAGAACGCCGACAAGCGTACGGTCGCCCTTCGAGCCGATCTGGATGCTTTGCCGATCGTGGAGGCGAATGCGGTTGACTACAAGTCGAAGAACGAAGGGGTGATGCACGCCTGTGGTCACGACGTGCATACTGCTTCACTGCTCGGTGTGGCACGCATCCTGCATGAACTGCGCGACCGCTTTGAAGGCACCGTGAAGCTCATCTTCCAGCCGGGAGAAGAAAAATTACCCGGCGGCGCGTCACTCATGATCAAGGAGGGCGTTTTGGAGAATCCGAAACCCGCTTCGGTCATTGGTCAGCACGTGATGCCGCAGATCCCGGCCGGCAAAGTCGGTTTCCGGAAAGGTCTCTACATGGCCAGCACGGATGAATTGTATGTTACCGTACACGGCAAAGGCGGACATGGGGCAATGCCCCACCTGAACATCGATCCGGTGATGATTACCGCGCAGATCCTGGTTGCCTTGCAGCAGATCGTCAGCCGCTTTGCCAAGCCTTCACTTCCCACTGTGCTTTCGTTCGGGAAAGTCATCGCCAACGGTGCTACCAATGTCATCCCGGACAAGGTCTGCCTGGAAGGAACGTTCCGTACCCTCAACGAGGAATGGCGCGACGAAGCTCACCGGCGTATGAAACACATGGCCGAACAAATCGCCGAAAGCATGGGAGGCCGTTGTGAGTTCGAGATCCGTCGCGGGTACCCCTTCCTCGTCAACGACGAAGACCTGACGGATCGCAGTCGCCGTTGGGCCGAGGAGTATGTCGGCAAGGAGAATGTGGAAGATCTCGAGATCTGGATGGCCGCGGAAGACTTCGCGTTTTATTCCCAGCAAGCCAAGGCTTGTTTCTATCGCCTCGGCGTCCGGAACGAAGCGAAAGGCATTACTTCCTCCGTTCACACCCCAACCTTCGACATCGACGAAAGCGCCCTGGAAACAGGCATGGGTCTCATGGCCTGGCTGGCCATCCGCGAACTGGAACAAACCTAAAAACCAAGTCACCCAATAAAAAAAGGCAGCGCGAAACGCTGCCTTTTTTTATCGCGGAAATGTGGTTGGTAACTGGAAATTGGTAATTAGTGATTAGTGATTAGTAACTATTGTAAAGCAACTCTAGGCGTTTATTCTCGAATCGAACTCCTGGAAAATCAATAGACCCTAATCCCCAATAACTATTCGCTATTCACTATTCACTATTCACTGTTCACTGTTCACTGTTCACTATTCACTATCCTCAAGCATCAATCTTCGCATACTTCGAATTCTTCTCGATGAAATCCCGACGCGGCGGAACATCATCGCCCATCAGCATGGAGAAGATGCGGTCGGCTTCGGCCGCGCTTTCGATCGTCACTTTGCGCAGGGTGCGCGTGCTTGGATTCATGGTGGTCTCCCACAACTGCTCGGCGTTCATTTCACCGAGACCCTTGTAGCGTTGTACGTTTACGTTCTCTTCTTTACCCTCGCCGGCGAGTTGCTTGATGGCGGCGATCCGCTGTTCGTCATTCCAGGCGTAGGTAGAATCCTTGCCTTTTTTGACGAGGTAGAGCGGAGGCGTAGCAATGTAGAGGTAGCCGGCTTCGATCAGTTCCTTCAGGTGCCGGAAGAAGAAGGTCAGGATAAGGGTGGTGATGTGTGATCCGTCCACATCGGCATCGGTCATGATGATCACCTTGTGGTAGCGGATCTTGTCCATGTTCAACGGACGTCCTTCCTTGCTGTCGTCGCGGAAGACGCCGAGCGCGGTGTAGATGTTCCGGATCTCTTCGTTTTCGTAGATCTTGTATTCCATCGCTTTCTCGACGTTCAGGATCTTGCCGCGCAGCGGCAGGATGGCCTGGAAGCGACGGTCGCGGCCCTGTTTGGCCGTGCCGCCGGCGGAGTCGCCCTCGACGAGGTACAATTCGCAAGCGGAAGCGTCGGTTTCGGAACAGTCGGCCAGTTTGCCGGGGAGGCCCGTACTCGAGAGCGCGTTCTTGCGTTGCACAAGTTCACGCGCCTTGCGGGCGGCATGTCGGGCAGTAGCGGCCAGGATCACCTTGTCGACGATCATCTTCGCTTCGCGCGGATGTTCTTCGAGGTAGGATTCCAGCATATCGGAGACGGCCTGATCGACCGCGCCCATGACCTCGCTGTTGCCGAGTTTGGTCTTGGTCTGTCCTTCGAACTGAGGCTCGGCGACCTTCACCGAAATGATCGCTGTCAGACCCTCCCGGAAATCGTCGCCCGAGATCTCGAACTTGACTTTTTCCAGAAGACCGGATTTATCCGCATAGCTCTTGAGGGTGCGGGTCAGCGCGCGACGGAAGCCGGAAAGGTGCGTGCCGCCTTCGTGCGTGTTGATGTTGTTGACGTAGCTGTGGATGTTCTCGTTGAACGAGCTGTTGTATAGCATAGCCACTTCGACCGGAATGCCGGCGCGTTCGCCTTCCATGTAGATCGGTTGGGCGATGAGCCGCTCCCGGTTCTCGTCGAGGTAGGAAACGAATTCCCGTAGTCCGCCCTCGGAGTAGAAGGATTCCGTCGGATGATTGCCGTCCGCGTCGGTTTCACGTTCGTCCGTGATGTTGAGCCGGATGCCTTTATTGAGGAAGGCGAGTTCCCGCAACCGTGCGCACAAGGTATCGTAATGATAAACCGTGCTGTTGAAGATGGTATTATCAGGAAGAAAAGTGACCGTCGTTCCCGTGCGGTCCGCCGTTCCGGCTTCACGAACCGGATAGAGCGGTTTGCCGCGTTCATATTCCTGCTCGAAGATCTTGCCTTCGCGATGTACCACGACTTTCAAATGCGTCGACAACGCGTTCACACAGGAAACACCGACACCGTGCAGACCACCGGATACTTTGTAGCTGTCCTTGTCGAACTTACCACCGGCGTGCAGGACGGTGAGCACGATTTCCAGCGCGCTGCGTTTCTCCTTGGGGTGGATGTCGGTCGGGATACCACGTCCGTCGTCGATGACGGAGATGGAATTATCGGGGTGAATGAACACCTCGATGTTCTTGCAAAAACCCGCCAACGCTTCGTCGATCGAATTGTCGACTACTTCGTACACCAGGTGATGCAATCCTTTTACGCCGATATCGCCGATGTACATCGCGGGGCGTTTACGCACCGCTTCGAGACCTTCCAGAATCTGGATACTCTCGGCCGAATAATCTTGTCCGTTCTTCTTTTCGTTAGCTGCAGCCACAGTTTGGTTGATCAGGTCGCCCATGATTGATGGAAAATAATCCCCCCCGATGATACAGGTCCATCGCTGTTTTTGACAAAAGAATCCAGCGGAATTTTGACCTGGTTGGTGAAGATACGAAAATGATGCAGCATGACAAAGCGGATTTTATCTTAAAATCAACATTTTCGGACTCGTATGAAAGCCGCTTTTAATGCTTTAAATAATTGGAATTCATGCAAATAATTACCCATCCCAAGCGATGACCCGGATGGGTGCCAGAAAAGTTGAAAATTTAAGCAAAAACTGACTTTTGGCGAGTTTCAAAAACCTTGTTTTTAATCGTTTTTCGAACTTTTAGCAAGGCTTGTTAATAACCCGATAGGAATGCGAAAAACAATTGATCGTGATCCCAAAACCGGATCGAAAAAACCGGCTTTAATACTCCGTTTCCAGATCCAATCGCTTACGTAATTCGTGCAGGAGCGGATTCTTACTGGCCAGCTTCTGATACTTCTCAGTAGGTGTATACGGGACTTCGGTCGGGTTGGCATTGACCTGGATCGCGGTATGCAATTGAATGGAGTAATTCGATAGCTGTTTACGCAGTGCTGTGAGCAGATCGATCTTCAACTCCTGCAAATCTTTCTCGATGGCGGAACTGTCGACCGTGAAAAGCAATACAGATCCTTCCTTGACTTCGGGCTTACGCTTCGTCAGCGCTGCATGCATGGCCGGCCGGTCGGCCGCGAGCCCTTGGGCATACTGCATCCAGGCTTTTTCCAACTGTACCTGACTGAACGGCTGGCGTGGCAACGAAGGATCAGCAGGCGCGTTGGGATCGCTTACGTCATTTTTTTTTTCAGGACCCGGAGGGGGCGAACCACTGATGGAAACCGTGCGTCGGGTACCGCTACCGCCTGTGCGTGAAGGCGGCGGCGTGGAAGCCGGTGGTGGCGTGGGTGCGGCTGCTTCCGTAGCAGGAGCCGCCGGCTTGGCTGCCGGAGGGGGCGGAGACGCTGCGGGTACTGTCGTCGCGCCCGGACTTGCAGGCACGGCTGCAGGAGGGGGACTGGCTGCAGGTGTCGCCGCAGGAGCCGGAGCGGCCACTACAGCCTTCGGGGACGCTGCGGCAGGCGTGGCAACGCCAGCACCATGCTGCAGGCAAAGTTTCAGCAATAACAGTTCAACGAGCAGTCGCTGGTTCTTCGCGGACTTGTATTGCAGATCCGACTGATTGCAATTATCCAGTTGCTGGAGCAACCACTCGGCACTACAGCGACGGGCTTGCAGCTTGTACTTCTCACGGACGTTCGGACTGACTTCCAGCAAACGAAGCGTCGCTTCGTCCTTGCATACCAGGAGGTCGCGGAAGTGACTGGCGAGTCCGCTGAGGAAGTGGTGCCCGTCAAAACCGTTGGCCAGCACTTCGTCGAAGGCCAACAGTACCTGCGCGGTATGACCGGCCAACACGTCATCGGTGATCCGGAAGTAGTAGTCGTAATCAAGAATGTTGAGGTTCTCGATCACGGCTTTGTACGTCAGGTTGTTCCCGGCAAAGCTGACAAGCTGGTCGAACATCGACAAAGCGTCGCGCAGCGCGCCGTCGGCCTTCTGTGCGATGACATGCAAGGCGTCCTCCTCGGCCGTGACGCCTTCTTTCTCCGCGATGCCTTTCAGATGACCGGCGATATCGTCCACGGAGATGCGGTTGAAGTCGAAGATCTGACAGCGGGAAAGGATGGTGGGGATGATCTTGTGCTTTTCCGTAGTCGCCAGAATGAAAACCGCGTAGGAGGGGGGCTCCTCAAGGGTCTTCAAAAAGGCGTTGAAAGCCGAGGCGCTGAGCATGTGCACCTCATCGATGATGTAGATCTTGTAATTCCCCATCTGGGGAGCGTACCGCACCTGCTCGACCAGCGCCCGGATATCGTCCACCGAGTTGTTCGAGGCCGCGTCCAACTCATAAATGTTCAGGGAATGTCCTTCATTGAAGGCGGTACACGAATCACAGGCATTGCAGGCTTCGAGCTCGGGACTCAGCTTGCTGCAGTTGATCGTCTTGGCGAGAATGCGTGCGGTGGTGGTTTTTCCCACGCCGCGCGGACCGGTGAAGAGGAAGGCCTGCGCCAGGTGATTGTTTCGGATCGCGTTCTTCAGCGTCTGGGTAATGTGCGGTTGCCCTACCACGGTGTCGAACGTGACAGGACGGTATTTCCGCGCGGAGACGATGAAGCGTTCCATAGGTTCCAAAGATACGATTTGTCCGGCCATTCCCGGAGTTTCAGGGATCGGGAACTAAGTCGATATTTGATGATTCTAACAGGCGTTTATGGCCAAACAACACCCGGGAAAGAACGGCAATCACCGACGCGACGCGGAGCGTTACTTCGTGCAGGGACCACACTCCCGCTGGCGGGAATTGGGTTTCACCCTGGGCGTTGTACGGGAGTTCATCCGCGGCTTCCGCGCGTTGCATTTCCTGCCGCCTTGTGTGACGGTCTTCGGCTCAGCCCGCTTTCAGGAAGACCATCCGCACTACCTGCTGGCCCGGGAGATGGGACATGCGCTTAGCCGGATGGGATTCACGGTCATGACCGGCGGAGGACCCGGTATCATGGAAGCGGCCAATCGCGGTGCCAAGGATGCCGGTGGCTTCAGCGTAGGCTGCAATATCCATTTGCCGAAAGAACAAAAGCCCAACGCCTACCTCGACCGTACCGTCACGCTGCATCATTTCTTCGTTCGCAAGGTGCTGTTGCTGAAATACTCCTACGCGTTCGTCGTAATGCCTGGCGGTTTCGGTACGATGGACGAATTCTTCGAGACGCTGACACTCATACAAACCGGAAAGATTTCCGACTTCCCGGTGGTGCTGATGGGCAAGGACTATTGGAAACCGCTGCTCGACCTGTTGCACCAGATGGTACGCGAAGGCACCGCTGCGCAAAAAGATCTCGAGCACCTCATCGTTACCGATGAACCCGGACAAGCGCTGGCACACATCCGCAAACACGCCATCGATGAATTCGGTCTGAGTCGTTTCCGACGACCACGCGCATTCCGGTTTTTCGGTGAACGTCGTTTTCGTATTCGCTGAATCGTACTGCTGGCGCGACCTGCAAACGCTCCTGCTTCGACAAGCCGCACTGGTGGCGGATTCGCGTGTTAAGTTTTCAACAAATGAATGTATTTATCAACATTTGTGTTTATAACTGTCGTAAGCGCTTGAGTTGAAGTTACTTTTACGTCATCACTAAAACCAACAACAATGCACAAAGCTGAACTGATCGAAGCCATCTCTGGCGAAGCCAAGATTACGAAGGCCGACGCATCCCGTGCGCTCGAAGCTTTCATGACTGTGACCACCAAGACCCTGAAGAAAGGTGACCGCGTTGCCCTCGTGGGTTTCGGTACCTTCTCCGTGTCTAAGCGTGCTGCCCGTAACGGCCGTAACCCGCAGACCGGCAAACCGATCAAGATCGCTGCTAAGAAAGTCGCTAAGTTCAAGGCCGGTGCAGAACTGTCCTCGAAGCTGAAGTGATTTTCAGTTCTACGAAATGAAAAAACCCGCTCATCGAGCGGGTTTTTTTATGACTTGATCCGGGTCATGAGCCCCGGAACTCCGGCTTTCGTTTTTCCAGGAATGCCTGTACACCTTCCTGGTAATCGTAGGTGGTTCCGGCTGCCGCTTGTTCCGTTTCTTCCGCGGCCAACTGCTGCTCCAGGTTGTTGTCGAACGACTGGTTCAACAGCCGCTTCGTCAGTCCGATTCCTTTCGTCGGCATGCGCGACAAGGTCTCGGCGATTCCGAAAGCGGTTGTTGTCAACGCTTCGTCTTCGCATACTTTGTACACCATGCCCATCGCCAGGGCGTCGTCTGCTCCGACTTTGTCGCCCGTCATCATCAGTGCGGAGGCACGTTGCCAGCCGATCAGTCGTGGTAAGGTGAACGTGCCGCCGCTGTCCGGTACCAGTCCGATCTTGCTGAACGCCTGAATGAACGAGGCGCTCTTTCCTGCGATCACGATATCGCATGCCAACGCTATGTTGGCACCCGCGCCTGCCGCTACGCCGTTCACGGCACAGATCACCGGCTTCTCCAGGCTCCGGATCATCCGGATCACCGGATTGTAGTGCTCGCGGACAATGCGCTGGATCCCCGGTCCGTCAGGCGCGATCGCTTCCGATAGGTCCTGTCCGGCACAAAACGCTTTGCCGTTCCCCGTCATGTAAACGGCGCGGATATTCGCTTCGTTCGCCGCACGGTCCAGTGCCGCCTGAAGCTCCAGCGCCAACTGCCGGTTGAAGCTGTTGAATTTGTCGGGTCGATTAAAGGTGATGCACAAGACCGAACCACGGAGTTCGGTGATAACAAGCGGGTGTTGTTCAGTCATGGGGAGGAGAAGGTAGGAATCATTGACCGGATTCGATCAATGACACTTGAAATGATCAAACGGTTCTTTGCAGACTTCGCAGCGGTAAAGCGCTTTACAGGCTGTCGAGCCGAATTCGCTCACCAGGCTGGTCTGTTTGGCGCCACAGCGCGGACAAGCGACTTCTCGCGTTTTGCCCAGCAAGGCGCCTTTGTTGGTAGTGCTTTTCTCCGGAGGCGCTATACCGTATTGCCGGAGGCGCTCTTTGGCAGCATCGGTGATCCAGTCGGTGGTCCAGACGGGAGAATAGACCATGCGCACACGGACGTTCGGTATACCCTCTTCCGTCAGTTTGCGCACGATATCGTTCTCAATCGCGTGCATGGCCGGACAACCGCTATAGGTAGGGGTGATGCAGATTTCCACACCGGTATCGTGGATGTTGACTTCCCGTGCGATACCGAGGTCCACAATGCTGATGACCGGGATTTCGGGGTCCGGAATCTCTTCCAGGATTCGCCAAACCTGATCGGTGGTGACCATCGTTGAAAACAAATTGACTCAGTAGGAAACAAGGACTCGCCGGCTACTCACCACTGCGCGTTCGGAATCGAACGATGCAGGATCTGGAGTTCGGACAAGAGATGCCCCAGGTGCTCGGTATGTCGGCCATCGCGCGAACCGCGCTGCATGAACGAATCAGCCGGGTAAGGAATCTCCGCTTCGGTAAAGGTTTCCCGAACGGTATGTTCCCAGAGCGGACGAATGGACTTCAGGTCGACCCCGATGCCTTCGCGCACCAGGAGTTCATCCACGGTATCCATATCGAACAGATCGCCCGTATAGGTCCAGAGTTCATCCAACGCGGCAAGCAAGCGCCGCCGACTTTCTTCGGTACCCTGGCCGAGTCGGAGCATCCAGTCACGGCTGTGACGCAGGTGATACGTGACTTCTTTCAGGCTCTTCTCGCCGAGCGCGGCGAGCGTGCTGTCTTTGCTTTTGGTAAGAGCCTGGAAGAAGTGATGATAAAACGCGCTGATCAGGAACTGACGCATCATCGTGACGGCAAAATCGCCGTTCGGTTGCTCGGCCAGCAATACATTCCGGTACTCGCGGTCGGAGCGCATGTAGGCGAGATCGTCTTCAGACCGTCCTTTGCCTTCCACTTCGCCGGCGTAGGTGAGAAAGCCGCGTGCCTGGCCGATGAGGTCGAGCGCGATGTTGGTCATCGCGATATCTTCTTCGAGCACGGGCCCGTGTCCGCACCATTCGCCAAGACGCTGACCCAGCACCACGCCGGTATCACCGATGCGAAGACAATATTCGAAGAGCGCTTCTTGTTTGGTCATGACTAGTGCCGCCGTTAGCTGGCGACCGGTTTTTCAGCGATCAGTCGAAACTGGCGCCGGGTGTTTTGTAAAAATTCGGGTGACGATAGGCCTTGTCGTTCGAGGGATCGAAGAAGGGGCCCATATCAGTCGGAGTACTCGACGTGATCGATTCCGCCGGTACCACCCAGATACAGGTCGCTTCGTTTCGGCGGGAGTACACATCGCGGGCGTTCATCAGCGCCATCTCTTTATCCGGAGCGTGCAGGCTGCCTGCGTGCTCAAAAGGCAAACCGGACTTTTTCTGGGTGAAGACTTCCCATACCGGCCAATGATCTTTTTCCATTTCAGGTTGTGTGGTTGGTAGGCGATCTGGCTCAGGCGGCCAGTACTTTTTCGGATTTCTTGCGGGCATACGCGTTCGCGGCTTCCCGGACCCAGCGGCCTTCTTCGTGGGCCTTCACCCGCGCTTTCAGACGCTCGCGGTTGCAGACACCGTGTCCGCTGATGACCTGGTAGAATTCTTCCCAGTTGATGGTGCCGAAGTCATAGTGCTGACGGGCTTCGTTCCATTTCAGATCGGGATCAGGCAGGGTCAGACCGATGTTCTCCGCTTGCGGAACAGTCCGGTCGATGAATCGCTGTCGCAGATCGTCATTCGAATAACGCTTCACGCGCCAACGCATCAGCTCACCGCTGTTGGGCGAATCCTTGTCGCTCGGGCCGAACATCATCAGCGAAGGCCACCACCAACGATTGACGGATTCCTGGGCCATGGCACGTTGCTCCGGTGTTCCTTTCATCAGCGTAGCCAGGATCTCATAGCCTTGCTTGTGGTGGAAGTTCTCTTCTTTGCAGATACGCACCATCGCGCGCGCATAAGGGCCGTAAGAACACTTGGCCAGGGCGGTTTGGTTCACGATGGCCGCGCCGTCGACCAGCCAGCCGATCGATCCCATATCCGCCCAGGTAAGAGCCGGGTAGTTGAAGATGCTGGAATATTTCGCTTTTCCACTCAGCAGTTCATCGACCAACTGCTCACGCGAAACACCGAGTGTTTCCGTTCCGCAATAAATGTATAAGCCATGGCCACCTTCGTCCTGGATCTTGGCGAGGAGTACAGCCTTGCGCCGCAGACTGGGAGCACGTGTGACCCAGTTGCCTTCCGGTAACATACCGACCACTTCCGAGTGTGCGTGCTGGCTCATCATCCGGATCAACTGCTTCTTGAATCGCTCGGGCATCCAATCCTTCGGTTCGATGATTTCTCCCTGGTCGATACGATTTTGGAATGCCTGTTCCCGTTCCTGTTCAGTCATGCTTTGCATCATGGAATTCGCTGATTTATTGGGTTCCGAATTTACTCAATACACCCAGCTATAACAATGACCAGAGTCATGCAGTTTCACGGAAATATCCAAGGTAAGCTTTGAAAATTGCCTAAAAAGCGGGTTGTGGACCAAAAATTAGACTGGTTGAGTTAATCAACTCAAATCCGGTGATAATCACCCCGCCAGCGGCGTATCTTTTTCTTGATTTCCGTTTCGCTCAATTCCCGTTCGATCGCCTCCTTGCACAGGTTGACGAACTCATCATCCGGTGCGAACCGAAGCGCGATGATCTGACGAAGATGCAGGCGATGATCCAGGTGCTGTCCGGTCAACTGATAGTGCCGGAAGTTTTCTTCGGCTCGAATGATACGGTCCTGTACACCCAGCGGAAACTTCCGCAAAGTATAATAGAACAAGAGCAGCACGACACTCAACAGGCTCATCAGCGATGCAAGCAGCAGGTCGCCTGCAGCATGACGAACGACCCGATACAGATACACCGAGGTTCCGAGAAAGAACAAAACGCAGAGGGCTAAGAGCAGGTAGTGGAACCACCAGACGAACCGCCGATGATTGGAATAGCTTTGACGCTTCATAACACACAAAGTTGAACGAATTAAAACTACCGGAATACCCGGTGCCGGCCAAGAAATCCTGCTGTCATTGGCCAATAATATCGGACCACTTGCCGTTCTTTGCGACACCATGACGGAAAAACCCCGGATCATCAGTGCTGTCATCAGCGATCTGGTCACCGACCAACGGGTCCATCGCGCGGCGCTTTCACTGCACGAAGCAGGGTATCCGGTGCTGCTGGTTGGCCGTCAACGCAAGGCGAGCTTGCCCCTGGATCAGCGTCCATACGCGGTCAGACGTTTTCGGCTGTGGTGGGAAAAAGGTCCGCTGTTCTATGCGGCGTTCAATCTCCGGCTCTTCTTGTTTTTACTGACGAAGAAGGCCGATATCCTCCTCGCGAATGATCTGGATACCTTACCGGCCGTCTGGCTTGCAGCTTTCATCAAGGGAAGCAAGGTCGTGTACGACAGCCACGAACTGTTTTGCGAAGTACCGGAATTGACGCATCGCCCTCGTACCCGGAATATCTGGAAACGCATCGAACGATTCCTTTTGCCGAAATTGAGAAACGCCTATACGGTGAACGAATCGATCGCTTCGATCTACAGGAAAGAATACGGCGTCGATTTCAAGGTCGTCCGGAATGTGCCCTTGCGTCTCCCTGCTCAGGCAATTCCTGCACTTACGCGTGCCGACCTCCAATGGCCCGGGGATCGCCGGGTGCTGGTTTTCCAGGGTACCGGAATCAATGTCGACCGCGGAGCGGAGGAAGCGATACGCGCCATGGAGTTCCTCGACGATTTTCTCCTGGTCTTCGTCGGCGGTGGTGATGTGTACGAACAACTACGGTTAGAAGTAAGCAGCAAGGGACTGTCTGACCGGGTCATTTTCCTTCCCCGTCAGCGTCCCGAAACATTACGTGCAATCACGCGCCTGGCCGATGTCGGCTTATCACTCGATAAGGACACCAACCTGAATTACCGCTACTCCCTGCCGAATAAACTTTTCGATTACATCCAGGCTGGTATTCCGGTCATCGCCACGTCGATTCCGGAAGTTCAACGCATCGTGGAACAGTATAGGGTCGGTGGTATTGTAAGCGATCTCCGGCCGGAAGTTCTGGCAGGGTTTATTCGCGACACCTTCTCGGATCCCGGACGGATCAGGACTTGGAAAGAAAATGCACAACTTGCCGCCGACGAATTGAATTGGGATCAGGAAAAGACCCGCCTGCTTGATATTATCGAACATGCCCGCTGAACGTCACCTGCACATCATCGCCTTCGATGTTCCGTACCCGGCCGACTACGGCGGTGTGATCGATATCTATCATAAGATCCGGGCACTTCAGCAAGCGGGCGTTCGCGTTCACTTGCACGCGTTCACCTACGGGCGCCAGCCTGCCGCTGAGTTGGATGATCTATGTGCGTCGGTCCGATACTATCCTCGCCGGACCAACAAGACGTTGCTCTTCCATACATTCCCGTACATCGTCCTGAGTCGCCAATCCGATCAGTTGCTGGCGGATTTGCAACAAGACGAATACCCCATCCTGTTCGAAGGCCTGCATACGACCTGGCTGCTGAACGAGCCGGCCCTGGCGCCAAGGAGACGTGTCGTGCGCATGCACAACATCGAACACGACTACTACCGTCATCTCGCCCTGGTCGAACGCAACCCGTTCAAGCGATGGTATTTCAATGCGGAGGCGGAGAAACTCAAATCCTACGAAGCGGTCCTCGCTCGTGCCCATGCAATTGCCGCGATCGCTCCTGCGGATGCACTGGAACTGTCCACACGATACGCACGGGTCGACTGTGTGCCCGCGTTTCATCCACACGACGAAGTGGCTGCGCTGCCCGGGCGTGGCGACTTCGCGCTGTATCATGGTAACCTGAGCATCGGCGAGAACAACCGGGCCGCGGTATGGCTCGCGGAAGAAGTTTTCGCAAACCCCGGTCTCCAATTGGTAATCGCCGGAAGCCGTCCTTCAGCGGAACTTAAAAAGACGATCAGCGATAAGCCGCACATCCGACTGGTGGCCGACCCCGATCCGGCTACGATCTATCGGCTTGTCCGGGAGGCCCAGGTCAACGTCCTGCCTACTTTTCAGTCGACGGGCATCAAGCTCAAATTGCTCGCCGCACTATTTACCGGTCGTTATTGTCTCGTCAACACACCCATGGTCAGCGGAACAGGCCTGGAACAATTGTGTGTGATAAAGATGATCCGGACGATTTCCGGAATGCGGTAGCCGGCCTACTGCAACAGGACTACGCGGCTACCCAACAGGAATTGCGGAAGTCGGTCTTGGATCGCGATTTCTCCAACCGTAAAAATGCCGGTAAACTAGCCGGCATGATCTTCATTGATTGACGTGTTAAGCAGGCTCGCTCACGCTGGAGTCGAGCACGATGCCCTGTTCGCACTTGAGGATGCGGGAAGGGAACTTTTCGATCAGCAGGTAATTGTGGGTTGCCATCATCACCGCGGTGCCGGTCCTGCTGATATCGAATAACAACCGCATGATCCCTTCCGAGGTCTCCGGGTCAAGATTACCGGTCGGTTCGTCGGCCAGGATCAGTTCCGGATCGTTCAACATGGCACGCGCGATCACCACCCGCTGTTGTTCACCACCGCTGAGTTCGTGCGGCATCTTGAAGCCCTTGGTGCCAAGCCCGACTTTTTCCAGGACATCCTGAATCCTGCTCTGCATCTTCGCCTTGTCGCTCCAACCGGTTGCCTGCAACACGAACAACAGGTTGGCATTGACGGAGCGGTCGGTGAGTAGTTGGAAGTCCTGAAATACGATTCCGAGTTTGCGGCGGAGGTAGGGAACCTGCGATGTGGTCAGCTGCGGAAGGGAGAAACCCGCGACGGAACCTTCACCCTGCGTAAGGGAAAGGTCACCGTAAAGCAACTTCAACAGCGAGCTTTTTCCGCTGCCGGTCTTGCCGATCAGGTAAACGAATTCGCCTTTGCCGATCTCCAGGTTGACACGTGAAAGCACAAGATGGTTTCCCTGAAAAATTTCTGCATTGGAAAGTCGGACGACACTCATGGCTGACGGTGCTTATGGTGCAAAGGTAGGAGGAAGTTAACCGGATTGGCCGGTGGTTACGCCCACCTGCTAACAGGCTTCCGTGTAATGCGCCTTCAGTCGTCCAGTTTCTGGATCTTGCCGTAGGGCATGTTCCGGATAAGTTCGATCAACTCCGCTTCCCGGTTGCCAAGTCCTGCTTTCGACAAGGCTTTTTCAGGGCGATCCACCCGGAAGTAAGCCAGCAAAGTGAAATTTTCGTCCCGCAACTGTACGTAATCGGGGATCTTGGCGGTGCCTTTCACTTTCAAAATGTACATCACGGCAAAGCTAACAAAAAAGCGGGCCTGCCGGTTTTGGCAAGCCCGCGCTAAATTTTTGGAGTATCAGCGAAGGGTGATGTTGAACGTCGTGCCGTTGACCGTAACGGTCGCGGCCGCATCGCAGTTGTCCGGGCCATAGTCGAGGATACGGGCCGATTTACCCTGCGGGGTCAGTTCGATCACGCCGGCACGGATCCAGCGACAATCGAAATCGATGTGCAAAGGGGTGGTGATGTTCAGCGTATAGGGACGACCTTCGAACGATATCCCGTCGGCAGTTCCGCCGATGAGATATTCATCATCCTGCCAGTCGAGCGGAGTGGATTCCCCCGCCGTCCAGGTGCGCGTCCGACTCGAGTTCCATTCCATCGTTTGATTGTTGCTGTTCCTGAGCTGACCGTCAACTTCAACGGTAAACCAGATGTTGCCGGAACCGTTTCGGCCTTTGTTGGTCACCGTCTTGCTGCCCAGGACCTGGTACATATTGCTTGAATCGGTACCGACATAATAATCCTGGAAGGTCGTGGTGATGACGGAGGCGGAATCGCGATAACGTCCGGTATAATCGACCAGTACGCGGCCACGACGGTAACGATAATCACGGCACAGACAATTGGTACTTCCGAAATCCACCACCAGGCTGCCGCCGTTACCTGCACTGTCGGGTGTGACGGTTACTGTTGCACACACACTCAGCAGGCCGTTGCCTTCACCGGTGCGATAGGTCGCCAGGCCGGTATTGCCGTTCTCGACTGCCTGGTTGGATATGTTATTGACGTCGGAGTAAATACCTTCTGCAAGGCTGTTGTCAACCGCCGACTGATAGTCGAAGTCGAGCGTTTCTTTCTCATCCTTCTTACAGGCTGTAATGCTGGCGAACACGGCCAGGACAATCGCTGTGATGCGAATCGTTTTCATGTTTTTCTATTTACCGGGACACCTTTGACTGCAAAGTATTACCAGGGTTTAGCCTTAAACGGTCGAGTCCCGGATTTGTTGCCGTGTTTAAAACTGTGTTGGTAATAACAACTCCTTCAAAACGAACTAACTGGGGCTCCGCCAATAACTTTGCTCGTTACAGCGTTTCACCCGAAATCCGCCCCAAGTATGACCTTACGACGTTGGTTCGTGTTGGCGTTTTTGCTGATCCTACAGCCCGCAATTGCCCAGAAAACCGCAATCTTCCTTGACCCCGACCGGAACTACCGGGAAGGACTCGATCTGTTCGGTAAACAGAAGTACGGCGCCGCCCGTGAGTATTTCGAAGCCGTTTTGAAAAATCCCAAGGGCTCGCAAGAGTCCCGAATGGGTTCCGCCTATTACATCGGCGCTTGTGCGGCCGAGTTGTTTCACAAGGATGCGGAGGCCAGGCTGGAGCAGTTTCTGACCGAGTATCCGGAAAGCCCCTACTACCAGGAAGCGCTCTATGTGACCGGCAATTATCTCTTCCGCCAGAAGAAGTATAAGAAGTCGGCCGACTGGTTTGGCCGGATCGACATGGCCCGCGCGAGTCAGGAGCGAAAGGATGAGGTGAACTTCAAGACCGGTTACGGGTATTACATGACGAACGATTACGACAAAGCCTCCCGTTCGTTCTATGCCGTGAAGGAT
Organism: Bacteroidota bacterium; assembly: GCA_016713765.1. NCBI lineage: Bacteria > Pseudomonadati > Bacteroidota > Bacteroidia > Candidatus Pollutiaquabacterales > Candidatus Pollutiaquabacteraceae > Candidatus Pollutiaquabacter > Candidatus Pollutiaquabacter sp. The sequence goes on along the minus strand of JADJON010000003.1, from coordinate 516,461 downwards.
GGGAACAGCAAGTACGCCAGTGCCGCGCGCTACTACTATGCCCACATGGCCTACGTCAACCAGAACTATGAAACGGCGCTGAAGGAATTCCTGAAGCTCCGCGAATCGGAAGCCTTTGCCCCGGTAGCGCCTTACTACATCACGCAGATCTATTACAAGCAGGGCAAGTACGACGAGATACTCAAGTTCGCGCCCGGGGCACTCGACTCAAATGCCGCGAAAAACGGTATGGAAATCTCCCGCATGGTCGCCGAATCATTTTATCGCAAGGAAGCCTATGCGGACGCTTTGCCTTACCTCTCGGATTACGAGAAGAACTCGGGTGCCGCCGGCCGTGGCGACTGGTACCAATTGGCCTACTGTTATTATCGCACCAACCGGCACGAAGCGGCGATCCCGTATTTCCAAAAAGTGATCGGAGCCGACGACTCCCTGACGCAGAATGCCTACTACCACCTGGCGGATTGTTATCTCAAAACCAATGCAAGACGCAGCGCGCGGACGTCCTTTCAGTCTGCCGGCAAATCTTCCTTCGATCCGGAGATCCAGGAAGAATCACGCTTCGCCTATGCCAAGCTTTCCTATGAACTGAATTTCCAGTCGGCCGCGCTCGAAGCGTTCCGGACGTTCACGCGTGATTTCCCGAACAGCACCCACGTTGACGAAGCGAACGAATTGCTCGTCGGCATCTATGCCAATACGCGTAACTACAAGGACGCGCTCACGGCTATCGAAGCCGTGAAGAACAAGACGCCTTATATCAAAGCCGCTTATCAGAAAGTGGCTTATTACCGGGGTGTGGAGTGTTACATGGACAACCAACTGAAAGATGCGGTCACACTCTTCGCTACTTCACTGAAGTATCCCGTCGACCAGTTGTTGGTTGCGGAAGCCCAGTACTGGAAAGGGGAAGCCTTGTATCGCCAGAACGATTTCGACGGGGCGGTGCGTGCGTATAACGATTATCTCTTTACGCCGGCCGCGGTCAAGTCGCCGCGCTATAACCTGGCCAACTACAATGTCGGTTACGCCAATTTCAAGCGCGAGAACTATTCCGAAGCCCAACAGGCGTTCCGGAAGTACGTGAAGGACAAATCACAGACCGACCCGAAACGCTACAGCGATGCCCTCCTGCGGGTAGGCGATTGCCTGTTCATGCTGAAGGACCAGGTCGGCGCCTTGGATTATTACAACCAGGCTATTTCCAGCGGCGCCACATCGGGCGACTACGCGCTGTACCAGAAGGGCGTAATCCTCGGCGTGCAAGGCCGTTTCAACGACAAGATCCTCACGCTCGAGAAGCTCGTCGAGAAGTATCCCAAGTCGGTGTACTTCGACGACGCCGTATTCGAGATCGCACAGGCCAACCTGACGATCGGGAAGAACGAAGAAGCGCTCGAGAACTTCCGGAAGATCATCACCGATTATCCGAGCAGCAGCTACGTGAAGAAGGCGGAGTTGGGGGAGGCGCTGGTGTACTACAATACCCGTCAGGACGAACGTGCCATGGCCGCCTACAAGCGGATCGTGGAGAAATATCCGAACTCCGCCGAAGCGCGCGACGCCCTGGTGCAGATCAAGAACATCTCGGTGGCTCAGAACAAAGTGGACGACTACCTCACCTATGTGAAAGGCGTTCCGAACGCGGATGTGTCCATCGCCGGACAGGACAGCGTCACCTACGAAGCGGCCGAGCTGCGGTACACCCAGGGCAACTGCGAAGACGCGACGAAGGACTTCGACCAGTACCTGAAGCGTTTCCCGGACGCGATCTTCCGGGTCAACGCCAGCTACTATCGCTCCGATTGTCTCTTCCGGAGCAAGAAGTACGAAGACGCGCTGGAAGGTTATGAATACGTGATCTCCCAACCGCGTTCACCGTTCACGGAAAAATCTCTTCTCAATGCCGGTATCATCCAATACCGCTTGAAGCAATACGAGAAAGCCCTGCGGTACTACCGTACCCTCGAGTCGGTCGCCGAGGTGAAGGAGAACATCGTCCTCGCACAGGCCGGACAAATGCGGTCCAGTTTCCGGCTGAACGACTATTCATCGACGATCGCCATGGCGAATCGTGTCCTGGAATCCGGTACATCCGACAAGGACCTGCAGAACGAGGCGAACCTCCTGGCCGGTAAATCCTATTTCCAACAGGACGATCTGGGAGAAGCCAGGAAGTCGCTCAGCATCGTAGCGAAGCGCACGAACAGTGAAATGACGGCGGAGAGCAAGTACTACCTCGCCATGATCGAGTTCCGGTTGTCGAACTATAAGGAAAGTCAGAAGCTGATCTTCGAGATCCAGAACCAGGTGCCGTCGTACGATTACTGGATCGCCAAGGGCTTCATCCTGTTGGGTGATAACTACCTCGCGCAACGCGACACCTTCCAGGCGAAGGAGACCTACAAGAGCATCGTCGATAATTATCAGAAAGAGTCGTCGGATCCCGACGACCTCAAGGCGATCGCCCAGGAGAAACTCGGGGCACTGGAAAAAGATACGCCTCCGGTCATCGGAGAAGAAATGAACGAGAAATTGAAGGGCGAGCCCGCAGTAGAGGATACCCTGGAAATCAAATAGCACGACACCACTATGCATACTATCAAGAAAAGCTTGCGCGTTTCATTCGGATGGCTGTTGCTTTCGCTGCTGCCGCAAGCGGTGGTCGCGCAACAGGAAAAGGGCGACCTCGGTGATAAGGAGTATATCATCGTCAAGGACTATCGTCCGGTACTCGCGGAATCGGCGAAGATCTCCGACACGCCCGAGGGCGATACCTCCACCTTTACAGCCCCGCCCATGCAGTACAACCTGCGCTCGAAGAAAGCGGAAACGAACTACGAAACCGCGGTGATCAAAGCGGTGAAGGTGAAGGACGAACCTTTGCCGAAACTGTATCGCTCGCTCGTGCGCGGAGGTGTTGGGAATTACACGTCCTACCTCGGCGAACTCTACATCAACTCGCTGCGCTCCAAGACCGGTTCCTTAGGTCTCGCCCTGCGTCACCTCTCCGCCTCGCCGAACCTGAAAGATGCCGGCCCCGCCGATTTCAGCGATAACTCGGCCATGGTGTACGGGAAGTACTTCCTGGAGAACGCCACCTTCGATGGCCGGATCCGCTACGACCGGAACGTGGTGCATTACTACGGCTACGACAAGAACGATACCGTCATCGACAAGAAAGACTCCCGCCAGCAGTTCGGGAAGTTTGGCGTGGACCTGGGCTTCGGCTCCAGCGAGATCCGGAAGGATCGCATCAACTATCAGGGCCGCTTCGGCTTCTCGACCCTGAGCGACAACTTCGCTGCCTCCGAGAACGAGATCCGCGTCGGCCTTGAGGCCGGTAAGCAGGTGAATGATCTGTATGTCAACCTGCCGGTATCCATGGAGTTCTTCAAGAAGAAGGATGCCGAGTACCAGGTGCTCTCCCTGCTCTCGAATCAGAGCCGGAACATCGTCCGCCTGCGACCCGAAGTACGGATCGATCGCGAGAAGATCCGCGCCCGGCTCGGTCTTGGCTTCGAGCTGGAGAAAAACAAGAAATCGGAATTCCACATCTTCCCGCGTTTCGACATCACGGCGCCGATCGCCGACCAGGTGCTGTATGCCTTCGTTGGCGCTGATGGCGCAGTCGTCAAGAACAACTTCCACACGCTGGCGGAGGAGAATCCATTCATCACCTCAGCGATCATTCCGCTTAATACGATCGAAAAGCTGAACATCCGGGCGGGTATGCGGGGCAATTTCTCTTCGACCATCGGCTTTACGGCCGGCGTCCGTTACAGCACGATTGAGAACTTGCAGCTCTTTTACAACGACCTGGACTACTTCAACAAGTTCAATGTCCTGTACGACGATGCCAAGGTGCTCAACCTGAATGCGGAAGTGATCTACAAATCAAACGAGAAGTTTGCGCTCTCCCTGCACGTCGACCAGTACAATTACAAGATGGACACCGAGGCCGAAGCCTGGTTCCGGCCGAATACCGAAGTCGCGCTGCGGGCCGATTACAACTTCCGGGACAAGATCCTGGTTAACGCCGCCATCTTCGCACGCGGCCCCATCCAGGCCCGTACACTCGATGCCAACGGTGCCGTAGCCGAAAAGATCAACGGCTGGATCGACGCCAACCTGGGTGTGGAGTACAAGTACAGCAAGATCCTCTCCGGATTCGTCCGCCTGAACAACCTCGGCTTCAGCCGCTACTACTACTGGTACCGCTACCAAAGCATGCGCTTCAACGTCATGGCCGGTGTGGCGTATTCGTTTTGAGCGGTGCGATGTGTGTTGATGGGAGGGTTTAGCGAATAGCGAATAGCCAATAGCGAATAGTGAATCTTGCCCGCCGTAGCTTTAGCGTAGGTGGGAGTAAACAGTGAACAGTAAACAGTAAACAGCATTGTGGTCTCTGATAAATCCTCAACCTGAGCTAATTCATTACTTCCGCGTTGTAAAAAGAGGCGTTCCTGTGGACGCCTCTTTTTTATTGGAGTTGACCTGCTGGAGGAGAAATGACATCAACAAGAAGCGGAATGGGTGCCATGTATTCGAAACCGGCAATCATGTATTCGAAAAAGAACTGCTAATAAAAATGTTACATCAAAAAAAGTTGAATTAAGCGAGTGTCAAAGGATAAATTTATAAATCACTAATCACAAATCACAATTCGCTTCCGCCAACGCTAATGCTACGGCGGGCAAGATTCACTATTTACTATTCGCTATTCGCTATTCACTGTTCACTGTTTACTGTTCACTCTTCACTATTCACTATTCACTGTTCACTCCTCCCTCCTCACTTCCCCTTAAACTTCGCAATCGCCGCCCTGGTAAAATCCGAAAGCACCAACCGCCCGCTGATCATGGCGCGGTCGAGGAGCAATTGGTCCCAGTGATCGGTGCCTTGCCAGAGTACCCGCTTCAATTCGAGCATGGCTTCCGGGTTCGAAGCGGCCAGTTTGTTGGCGAGCTTGGTGACTGCTTCGTTCACGCCTTCGATCGAAGTGTGTACTTCGGCATACAGCCCGCGATCAGCAGCCCATTTGGCCGATTGCCATTCGGTCGCGTTGATCGACAACGAGCCGAAGGCCGCCGTGCCGATCTTTCGCTCCACTGCCGGACCTACCACGAACGGTCCGATACCCACGGCCAGTTCGCTCAGCTTGACGGACGCGCTTTCGTGCGCGATCGCGTAGTCGGCTGCGGAAGCGAGTCCGACTCCGCCACCCACCGCTTTCCCCTGAACCCGTGCGATCACGAACTTCGGCGCCTTGCGCATGGCGTTGATCACCGCGGCGAAACCTGAAAAGAAGACCTTGCCGGTTTCCATGTCGTTGATCGCAACCAGTTCGTCGAACGAAGCGCCGGCGCAGAACGCTTTCTCTCCTTCACTTTGCAGGATAATCACGCGCGAGCCCGGATCGTTCCCCGCGGCTTCGATCGTAGCCGCCAGTTCGCGCAGCAAGGCACCCGGCAGGGAGTTGCTTTGCGGATGATAAAAGGTGACGGTTGATACCTGATCGGCGATCTTGTGCTGTACGGTTCCGTTGGACATTGGATAGTGGAGTAGGAGGAGTGGGTAAAGAGAAACCGCGGCCAGGAATGTCGGCCGCGGTCGGAGGATTACGGATTGAACGAATCAATTCTTCGGAAAGGCCGGGACTTTTCCTTCTTTGATCATCTGGGAGGTCTTTTCCTTGTGCGCGTCAAAGTCGCCGAAGGCGAGCGCCGACAACATTTCGTCGCGGGTCATCTTCGGGTTGCCGAGTTGTTTGCGGATGTAATCGCTGCAACGATCGACGAAATGTTCGAAACGCTCCGGCGCCCAGATGTACTCGCGTTTTTGCCAGTCGGGCTGGGTGCGGTCGATCTGGAATTCCTGCGGCATCTCCCCGTGCACTACCGCCTTCACCTCGAGCCCCTCGAAGCTTTTCGGTAGCAGGCGGTTGTCGAACACGAGCGGACGACTGATGTCGATCACGTGTTTCTTGCGTTTCGGATCGGTCATCTTAAGGCCGTTGATACGAAGGCCTTTCTTCTTCAGGTGCGAGAATTTTTTCTCGAAGCGGTCAAGGGTTTCGTAAAGCATCATGGCGGTGTGGATTGAAGGGTGGGGGAGTGGAGTTATTCTTTACAGGCGACCAGGGTGAGCACGGTCTCCAGCGCGACAACCTCGTTGCGCTGGTTGAGTACTTCTACATACCATTCGACCACGCCTTGCGGCACCTGGTCGTCACGTTTGTCTTTTTTCGTTTTCCGCATGCAAGTCAGTTTCACCTGCAGCGTGTCGCCCGGGTAAACGGGTTGTACGAAGCGGAGGTTGTCCAGGCCGTAGTTGGCCAGCACAGGTCCCTTTTTCGGATCGACGAACAATCCCGCGGCCGCGGAAATGACGAAGTATCCGTGCGCGACGCGCCGCTCGAAGATGGATCCTTCCAGCGAGGTCTCGTCGGTATGGGCATAGAAGAAGTCGCCGCTGATGCCGGCGAAGTTCACGACATCGGCTTCGGTAACGGTACGCTTGTGTGTGATCAGGGTTTCGCCGATGGCGAGTTCTTCGAAGTATTTGCGGAACGGGTGGATCCGGTCTTCGGTGATCGCCGCTCCCGGGAGATAAACATTCAGGATGTGTGAGAGCGTGGTCGGGGAACCCTGCAAGGCCGTGCGCTGCATATAATGGTGTACGCCGCGGACGCCGCCCATTTCTTCGCCTCCGCCGGCGCGACCGGGGCCGCCGTGTACGAGGTGCGGGAGCGGAGAACCGTGTCCGGTCGACTCGGCCGCGCACTCGCGGTTGACGATCATCATCCGCCCGTGCATGCTGGCCGCTCCGAGTACGAGTGTTTTGGCAAAACGGTTGTCGTTCGTAAAGACGGAACCGACCAGGCTGCCTTTACCCATCCGGGCAAGTTCGGCCGCTTCGTCGGCATTGGCATACGGCATCAGCGTGCTGACCGGACCGAAGGCTTCCACCTCGTGCGGCTCGCGGTGGCGGAAGGGTTCGTTGCACAGCAACAGCATGCTCGACATGAACGATCCGCGCTCGCTGTCGGCGCCGACGACGTTCACCGCATCCAGGTCACCATACACGACTTCGCAGGCGCCGAGCAGTTGTTTCACTTTCGCTTTAACATCGGCCACCTGGCCTTTGTGGGCCAGCGGTCCCATGCGGACGCCTTCCACGGAAGGATCTCCGATCACCGTATTCTTCAACTTGTCGGATACGGCGGCGGCGACGGCCTCCGTCAGATGCTTCGGTACGATGGCGCGGCGGATGGCCGTGCATTTTTGTCCAGCCTTGATGGTGATCTCCCGGCTGAGCTCGCGGACGAAGAGGTTGAATTCTTCCGTTCCGGGTTCGGCGTCGGGGCCGAGGATGGAGCAGTTCAACGAATCCGCTTCCATGTTGAAGCGGATCGAATGTTCGACAATGGATGGGTGCCGCTTCAGCATCTTGCCGGTCTCCGCGGAGCCGGTGAAGGTGACGACATCCTGGCAATCGAGATGATCGAGCAGGTCGCCCGCGCTTCCGCAGATGAGCTGGAGTGCGCCTTCGGGCAGGATGCCGGATTCGACGATCTGACGGACCGCGGCTTCGGTGAGGTAGGAGGTGGCGCTGGCGGGCTTCACGATGGCCGGCATGCCGGCCAGGAAATTAACCGCGATTTTTTCCAACATACCCCACACGGGGAAGTTGAATGCGTTGATGTGAACGGCCACGCCTTCGAGCGGTACACAGATATGGTGTCCGGCAAACGTTCCGTTCTTCGAGATCTTTTCGAGCTGACCGTCGACAAGGAACGTCTCGTCCGGCAGTTCGCGACGGCCTTTGCTGGCATATACGAAGAGGTTGCCGATGCCGCCGTCGATATCGATCCAGGAATCGCCTTTGGTCGCGCCGGTGGCGGCGGATATGGCGTAGAGGTCCTTCTTCTTTTCGTTCAGGAATAAGGCGAGCGCTTTGATCATGCGCGCGCGCTCGTGAAAGCTCATCTTGCGCAGTGCGCGACCACCCGTCGAACGGGCATAATCGTGCATGCCTTTGAAATCGAGCCCTTCACTCCCTGCGGTATAGATGTGCTCGCCCGTAATGGCATGGTAAAGCGGCATGCCTTTACCGGCGCCTGCGATCCATTGCCCTTGGGCGTAGTTCTTAAGTTGCGTTGCCATTGAATCAAGAAAGCAAACACCCTCCGCCCGCCTGTAGTTGGAGGCAGTAGTGTATTGCTCTAACTGAGTTTCCGGTTCACTCCGCTTCCCCGTGGAGTCGACAGTTCGTCGATGGTATTGGCCTGTTCAGGCGGTTTCCGGAAGTAATTATCCCGCTACAAAGATAACCCGAACTGAAAGGGAGTCAAGGGATTGGGAGACAATAGTTCAGGGTAAAGGCGGGTTTGAGGTTAATGGACGGTTTTGGGACGAGGGTCGGCGAAAGGGAACTAGGGACTGAAGGCTGGTTACCAGATGCTGGAGATTAAACTATTAACACTCCAAATAGCTGATATTCAGGCAAAAAAATGAATAAAGGTCCAGCTCGTCGTGCTCAATTCACCCTTCCTCGCCCTCGGTTTCGTTCCTCGCAACTATTTCCCTCCCTCGGTCCCGGTCTCGTTCCTCGTAACAATTCTCTACCGCCTGTTGAGCCTTTTCCGACCACCCACTTGCACATTCCGCTTCGTTTTCCTACATTTGCAACCCCTTGTACAAAAACCCCAAGGGTCACTAAACCAACATGTTAAACCAGTACGAGACGGTCTTCATCGCTACGCCTGTTCTTTCGGAAGAGCAGCTGATGGACGCCGTCAACAAATTCCGCAAAATCCTCACCGACCACGGTTCCGAGATTGTTCATGAGAACAATTGGGGATTGCGCAAGCTGGCTTACCCGATTCAAAAGAAGAACACCGGGTTCTATTACCTGCTCGAGTACAAAGGTCCGGGCGAGGTAATCTCCAAACTGGAGACGGAGTTCAAACGGGATGAGCGGATCATGCGCTTCCTCACTGTGGCACTGGACAAACACGCGATCGCGTACAACGTGAAGAAGCGTAAGAACGCTGAACTCAAGAAACAGGAGGAACAAACCGCTTAATCGAGGAACAACATGGCAGCATCAGCAAATGAAGTCCGCTACCTCAACCCCCCGGCGGTGGACACCAACAAGAAGAAGTATTGCCGCTTCAAGAAAAACGGCATCAAGTACATTGATTACAAAGACGCGACCTTCCTGATCAAGTTCGTAAACGAACAGGGCAAGATGCTTCCGCGCCGCATTACCGGTACTTCCCTGAAGTACCAGCGTAAGGTGGCCCAGGCAGTAAAGCGTGCACGCCACCTGGCACTCATGCCGTACGTGAGCGATATGTTAAAATAAGAAGGAGGAACGCACATGGAAATCATCCTGAAACAAGACGTCGACAACCTCGGCTATGCCGACGAAGTCGTAAAGGTGCGTCCCGGTTACGCCCGTAACTTCCTGATCCCGCGCGGCCTTGCCGTGGTGGCGACCGAAGCCAACCGCAAGATGCTGGCCGAGACGATGAAGCAGCGCTCGCACAAGGCCGCCAAGATCAAAGGCGACGCAGAATCCGTAGCCAAGCAACTCGAAGCCATGACGCTGAAGATCGGCGCCAAGGTGGGCGAGAACAACAAGATCTACGGTTCCGTTACCGCCCTGCAGATCGCGGACGCGCTGGCCAAGCACGGCGTGAACGTCGACCGCAAGAAAGTCCAGCTCGATACCGACCACATCAAGACCCTCGGTACCTATACCGCACTTGTCAACCTGCACAAGGACGTAAAGGCCAAGGTGAACTTCGAAGTCGTGGCCGAGTAATACGACCTGACCTGACCAACAGAGGCCGTCCCGAAAGGACGGCCTCTTGCTTTTTCAGAGTGCCTGACCGAATCGTCTGGGTTCACCGCGGACGGAGAAGTCGGCGATTTTCAAAATCCCTTCAACGCCCTACGGTCGCGCTGCAGCCAGTTGTCCATCGGATAGTGGGCTGTCGGATCGATGGTGTGGATCGCATACGCCTGGCGCGATTTGCCGCTGGTATTCGGCTGACTGAAATGCGGCAGGCGACCGTGGAGGACGATGCAGGTGCCCTGCTTCACTTCGAGTGCTTGCATCCCGTCCGTCTCGAGCGGCGCGGGATCGAGTTCGAGAAAACGCGTTCCGCCCTTTCCGTCGCGCGCGAAGCGCGATCGCAGGCTGGTACGATGCCCGCCCGGCTTGGCCCAGAGGCAGCCGTTTTCAATCGTCGCGTCTTCGAGCGCGAACCAGAACCCGACGCAGGAATCCGGTTCGGTATACAGGAAGGTGCTGTCCTGGTGCACGTCGACCACGCCCCCGATGCGGGCGTGTTTGAAGATCAGCATGCTTTGGATGAGGAGATGGTCCTGCATACCCAACGAAGCCGAAAGCACTTTCAGTTGCGGCGATCGCGAGAAGCGGTCAAAGACCGGGTCCAGGTCATGCAAGGCATGACCGATCTTGTTAAGCGAACGAAAGAGGTCGCCTTTTAAAGCGCCGGTCTCGTCAAAAGCGTCTTTCTCGAAGAAGAAACTGATGCGCTCGCCGCTCTCCAGAAAATACGCGTCGCTGGTCTTGGTCTGTTCCGAGGTCTGGAAGACCGAACCTTTTCCGTCCAGCCGATAGTTTTCGGACAAGTGTCGTCCGCGCTCCATCAATTCCCGGCAGGCCGCGGCCGGGTGGAAGTCGGGCAAGACGAGGAACCCGTCGCGTTCAAATTGCGCAGCAAGTGACGACATCGTGTCAAGGTAGTGTTTGAGCGGCGCTTTACCTAAGCCGGAGCTGGAAGTCGCATCAACTGCCCGGCTTGATCCGGTAACGGAGCTGTACCAGTCCCGAGGGATAGGCGCGATGGTCCAGGAGCTCCAGGTCCTGCATCAATCCCCCCTCGGAAAAGAGCCGTATACCGTCGCCGAGCAGGACGGGAATGATCGACAGCGTGATGCCGTCGATCATGCGTTCCTGCAACAACCGGTTCACGACCTGCGCGCCTCCGTCCACGAAGATGATACCTCCCGGCTTGGCCCGCAGTTCCCGGATGAGTGCCGCGGGATCGCCGGTATGGAAAATCGTTCGCCCGATCGCCGCGCGAGGCGTGCGCGTGATGACGTAGCAGGAACGGTCCGCATGCGGAAACGGAATGCCCATGCTCATGACCTTATCATAGGTGCGACGACCCATCACCACCGTGTCCACCTTCTCCATGAAAGCGGTATATCCATAATCCTCCCCGGGCGCTTCCACTTTGCTTAGAAAGCTGAGATCGTCGTTCGCATCCGCGATGAAACCGTCGAGGGAAGCGGCGATGAAGAGGTGTGTGGAGCGTGCGTGCATGAGGTAGTAAAGTGTCGGGTTAGATTGTGTTTATCCCAAAAATAAGATGAATAAGTATACAAGTGTAGAAAAGTCAGGCGTGTGCTTCGTTAAATTTTCCGAAACATTTGCATTTTTAAAATTCATTATTATCCTTTGATATTGCTAACGATTTTAAACCGATGCCATGAAAACAAATACGAATAAACTTCATTTTTCGAATATTTTAAGGGGGGGGGATTTTCGCTTGTGTTATTGCTGTTGTCCCTCGGAATCTCCGGACAATCCTTGGATGTGACATTTAACCCTTCCGTGTTTAATGGTGGATACCATGTGAGTTGCAACGGAGCCAGTGATGGTACCCTGGAGGCGATCATCGTTGGCGGACAGCCACCCTATTCTTTTCAGTGGTCAACGGGTGCATACACGAAGACCATTCCCAACCTGGCAGCCGGTACATATTCCATTTCCGTTATTGATGCTGCGCAGGACACCATCACCAAGAGCTATACGCTGATTGCCTCGGAGGCCCTGACCGGTTCACTTGATGTTTCGACTTATGGTGGCGGGTTCAACGTTTCCGCGCAAGGGGCTGCCGACGGCTGGATCACCGCTGTCATCGGCGGCGGCGCGACGCCCTATACCTATCAGTGGAGCAATGGAGCCGAGACGGAGACGAATCACGACCTGCCGAGCGGATCGTATTCGGTGATTGTCCGGGATGTCAACCAGTGCCAGTTGCAACTGTCCACCAACCTGACGCAGCCCACGCCTTTGCATATTGTCAGCATCACCAGCCCCCTGCACAACGGGTACAACCTCAGTTGCAAGAGCAGCGATGATGGCGCCATTGACCTGACGGTTTCCGGCGGTGTTGCGCCTTATACCTATCAATGGAGTAATGGAAATTTCACACAGGACCTGGCAGACCTGAAAGCCGGCGAGTACACGGTGCTGGTCAAGGACCTGAACGGTGTTGGCGTAACGGCCAGTATCACGCTCACGCAACCCGGTTCAATCGAGGTGGAATTGACAGCCCCGACCTACCCCAACGGCCACCACACGACCTGTTACAACTGTTCCAACGGCAGTGTGACCACCACGGTCACCGGCGGGGTGATGCCGTACACCTATTCCTGGAACACCGGTCAGAACACCCAGAACCTCTCCAACCTCATGGCCGGCACCTACTCGGTGCTGGTTACGGATGCCAACGGTTGCACCAAACCCGACGTCAAGATCGACTTGACGGAGCCGGACCGGGATGATTGGACGATGACGGGGAATGGCGGAATCGACTCTTCATCGGAGTTCCTGGGTACAACAGACAGTACCAGCCTGATCCTCAAGACCAATAACGCTGAACGCATTCGCATCCGGGGAGCCGGAGGTGTAGCAATTCAATCTGGTCTTGTCGTCGATAGTCTTAACATTCAGCAGAACTTATCGTTGGGTGGTCGCAGACTCATGGGTTATCGTACATCCTCACAAAACGGGGTGGGTCTTTTCGGTTTCGGGCAAGATCCGGATGAGAGTATCAGTTCGATCACGTCCTGCCAATCCCGTACTGAACGTTCCGACGAACTATCAATTTCAGGGATCGCTACAGCTTTACGGAAATTTTTCGGCTGGTAGTGGGATTGGAGTTATGGAAATGGGTTTTGATGGCACGAACTCGTTCATAGACGTGGTTGGCGCTCCGCAAACACCTAATTCCAATCGCCTGTTAGTGAACTATTATTGTGGCAGGGATGCCTTCATCTGCACAGGTCCGAATGGCGGTAATGTGCAGCTGGGTGGGACAAACTCAATAATTGGAGTTGGAATTGACCCAACTCCCTATACTGGAAGTACTGGTTATCGGCTCTATGTAGCCCAGGGTATTCGTACCGAAAAACTACGGGTAGATCTTCCAGGTAACTGGCCGGATTATGTTTTTGATCCCGGCTACTCCCTCATGAGTTTGAAAGAGGTGGAAAGGTATGTTTCGGAAAACCGGAAACTACCCGGCCTGCCGTCTGCAAGAACGATTAAGTCAGAAGGCTTGGATGTTGGTTTCATGCAGGCCAAAATGCTGGAGAAGATGGAAGAGTTGGTACTATACGTAATTCTCCTGGAAAAGAAAGTTTCTTCACTGGAGGAACAGTTGGTGGCAGACCGCAAATAGTTCTACTTAACAGTATACAAACTTTTCAAAGACAAGATAATGCGAGCGCTGTGGCTTTTTATACTAATTTCAATAGCGCATACGGGCAATGGTCAGTATGTCACCATAAAGGGAAAACAGTTTTATGATCGAGATGGAAGTCGATTTTTCCCAAAAATCATGAATTACTCCATTTCACCCGGATATAATTCCTTCCCAGTTAACTCCAATAGCGACATGTGGGTAGGCCCGTGGCCGCAATATGGCCAGTATCGTCATTTGGAAAATCCGGATGGCTTAGACCAGATTCGCCAGGATTTTGCAGCGATCCGGGGATTGGGTTTCAATTCAATCCGACTTATTACCGAGTTAAAAAGGTACAATACTCCCCCATGTACCACTGGTCAGGGAAGCTATTGTCACCCCTGTAATGGAGTTATTGGCAATTCGGTATTTTCATTTGATTGGTTTCTTTCCGGCTGGAATCAGAATATTTCTTTAAACGCGAAGAATAATAAGTGCTATGCGATACAGGCGCCTTATGATCTGCCATCCAATCCTCAGATGGCGATCTTTTTACAAATGCTCGAAGATGTGATTGAAGTAGCTGATCGTGAGGACTTGCGGGTAATCCTGCTCACAGCAGACGGGTTTGACCTCTTCAGGGGTGGGTTTGGACAACCCAATCAAACAGCGGTCGATGACTATAAGGCCTTTTTGAAGGTCATGACCGGTTACTTAGCCACCAACACGGCGATTATGGCGTATGATTTGGACAATGAACCGAACTATAAAGACAATGATAACGACCTTTGGAATCGCAAAAAAAATGAGGTTTGTGATTTCAGTGGTCAATTGTATGACGCCATCAAAGAACAAAGCGACACGAACCACCTGATCACAATTGGCTTAGGGCACGCGGGTACCACCCGGACATGGGATCCCGGTGTGATGAAAACGGATTTTGTTTCCTTGCATATCTACCCGGAACCGCAATGGCAGTATGATTATGGTGTGAATATCCAGGAAGATGTTATGCAACATGCAATCGACCGAATGATGGATCAGATCTACTGGGCCAGCACTTATCTGGAGCGACCCTGGATATTGGAAGAGACGGGATTTACGTCCAGCGATGATTCCGGAAGTTGGGATTGTGGCACTTTTGGAGACTACAGTGACCTGAACGCATTCATGCAAGATTTGCTACCGATCATCCGGGATTGTGGCCCGTCCGGCTATGCATGGTGGGGGTTTCAGGACAGCTTCGAGAACGGCTACACCCCTCCTGACTGTTCACTCCAAGTGCCTCCGGGCCAGGCGAATTTGGACCACTCCCGCCGATCATGGGCCTTTCTTATGTCCGGTGATCCCGACCCGACTTGGGGCTACAATCTGTTAATGAAGCAGCCGGCATGTTCGACCTTACAGACCTTCCCGTGGACGGCTACCGCTCCATGTAGCATCAACCCACCCAACACCGTAACACTGAGTGATCATTATTACGACCCCTATCTGAATCACATATCCAATCCGGGCTTGACAGGAGCGGTTACCGGCACTTGTCGCGACAGTGAAGGAAGACCAATAGCCGGGGCTGTAATAGCGGCGGCGAATTATTTATACACCGAACAAGATCCTTCCGATGGAGATATTTTTCACTATTATTGGACCCATACTTTTTCTGACTCTAATGGGGATTATGTTTTAGTTCCCTTTAATTACCACACTCCTGGATTAAATGAATTCATCACACAAGTTCGGGTAACCGCGCCTGGTTATAAAACTGTTGAGGAAGGAACTCTTCAAGGCCAACCGGTTTCTGCTAACATTCAATTCACACTACCCGGCGCAACTCCTAAGTATGCTTCTACCGTAACACAAACGGTTTTGTCGACCGAAACGATAAGCGAGCAAGCGTGGGCGAGGGTTAATTTTGAAGGAACGAATGAGATTTATGGCTCTATGACAGTCAGGGCAAGGGAGAGTATAGAGATCAAGGAAGGCTTCTTCGCGATGAACGGTTGCGTATTTGATGCCGGCATACAAGCTGTGTGGCCGGACTGTAACGATTATTCCGGCTTTAGACACAGCAGTCACGAAAATTCTAACGAATTGAATTATCAGGAAAACAATAATGAAATAGTGCTCCTGGTTGATTCAAGGAGTAATTCAGTAACCGTTCGCTGCTTTCCTAATCCTGCAACTCGCCAAGTGAGCGTCGTAGTTCCCGAATACGGGCCGGATATGCGCTATCTGCTTAAATTGCTGTCAATGGAGGGTCAGTTGATTTTGGAAGAAGAAATGAAGAATGAAATGCAAATCCTTGACCTTATTTCAATTCAAGCAGGAGCTTATCTGATTCGCATAGAAACGAGCGATATGAATTGGTGTTTGCCCGTATATATTGTTAAATAACAGGCCAATGAAAACAATAGTAATATTACTTCTATGTTTCAGTGTTTTCGCAGATCTCAAAGCGCAACAACTTCGTGACGTAACATTGATTCAAAGTTACGGTGACGATTTTGTAAATATAGCGCATTCCGATCATGGTATTTTGTTTGCGGGTCGATACGGAGGCACTGGTGTTGTTGTGGGTGGAGATTCAATCTATCCCTCCAATGGCTTGGGCGACATGTTTATTGGACTTATGAATGAGTCTTTAAGTGATATAATTTGGATAAGATCCATAGGAGGATATAATAATCCCAGTGATTTGGAAGGTTGTTTTGTAGCCGCAGTTTCTGATGACGGATTTTATGTCTCTGGTAGGTTTGGTGGCCCATACTCAATCGACGCTCATCAAGCATTAGTAAGGGGGGGTGAGGATGCATTCTTGGCCAAATTCGATTATTCGGGTAATTGTCTCTGGTTAAAATCCGCAGGAGGAGTAATGAATGATCGAGGAGGGCCTGCTGTTTTGACTGCCGATAATAAAATCCTGTGGATGGTATATGGGGAGAATTCGGGAACCATTGATACGTTTAATGTATCGAAGGGTGGGTATTTGGTTACCTTGGATATTGATGGGAGTGTGTTGGCAGTTAGAGATCATTTTACCACTTCAGTGCGTTTTTATTCAATGGCTATACAGGGCTCATCGATCTATTGTTCCGGCCAGACCGAGAATGATTCATCCGCGTTTGGGTCTATTCAATGGGTAGGCAATAACATGCAAGATATTGTTCTGGCAAAGTGCGATTTAAATGGTAATCCCATATGGGCCAGACAATTGGTCTCGGGCAGAAGTGGCAGTGGTGCCTGTGAACTAGAAGTAGATGATGAGGGTAGTTTATACGTAACTGGGGGTTACTACGATAGCCTTTCAGTAGATGGTAACAGGGTTACCGGCTCGAACTCGGAAGATGTTTTTGTTGCGCGTTTTGATAGTAACGGAACCAACCTCTGGTTGATAAACGGAGCATCGAGGTACTCTTGGGGGTTTGGATTAAATATGGATACCGATTCAACATTTTATGTTATCGGTAGATTTTCTGATACCCTTACAATGGGCATTCATCAACTGTTTTCCTCTAGCTCCGGTTCATTGTTTATTTCTCGCTTTAGAATAGATGGCGAGTGTATGGGGAGTTCAGCATTCGCGAATAGTAGTGGTTACTCAGTCACTTTTGACATTAGCGGGTTTCCAATAATTTCAGGTGCTTTCTATGATTCTATCCAGGTTCAGGGAATAACCTATACGAGTTGGGGCCAACGCGATGCCTTCATCGGTCGCATGGATAAGATCACCGGTATTGCCAATGAGGCAAGAATGGATGGTAATGGTTTGGTGATATATGCCAACCCCAATGATGGCAGTTTTCGGATCCTGTCTCAGACCCCTATTCTTCGGACAATTTTTTGGTTTAATTCTGTGTAGTGTTGTTGGTTGACCTGCTCGCCCGTTAAGTGAAGATAGGCCGCCGAACTGCCCCTGTCAAGGCTCAGGCCGGGCGGCAAATGATTCACCTCTAATCCGGCGGTATTTGCCGGCCTTGACAGGAGCAGCTCGTCTGCCTCTTTCAGTTGCTTAACGGTCGCTCCGGTCATACCCTGCGCCCATTTCCTGCTCGGAGTGATGTTTCCAATGCTGCCATGACGGCGCAGGTAGTTGTACCACCACATGTATTTTCCCAAGTGGATCTTGGCCTCGTAGTAACTTTCGAATTCATAGCGGTCGATCAGTTCCCGCTGCAAGATGCTGTGGAATGACTCGATGTAGGAGTTTTCCTCCGGGGTCGATACGTGCGTAAACTCCTGATTGGCCTCCAACTGACGGAGGTACTCACGGACCTTATGAGCGATGAACTGTGATCCGTTGTCGTTACGGATGGTTACACTCTTAAGGTTGTGCATCAGATGCAGTTTTCGCATCAGCCGGATTACGTCGTGTTGGCGCAGGTTGGGCTGGAAGGTCCAGATCAGGATGAAGCGGCTGTAAACATCAAGAATGGAGAGCAGATAATACCAACGTCCATCACCCTGCACCCAAACATACTTTATGTCCAGACAGATGTGCTCCATCGGTCGGCGTGTATGGATCCGCCGGAACTTTACGAACTGACGCTTGCCCCGGGTCTTGATCTTGCTTCCCAACAGCAGGGCGTGTTCCTTCATCAACCGGTAGACCTTTTTGTGGTTGATCCGGTAGCCCAACTCTTTGAGCCCGACGGCGGTTTGATGGTAGCCATAAGCAGTATAGGGCCCCTGCAGGATGCCCTTGATCTCCTCCACGACGGATTCGTTGCTCACCGGCTGTCCGTTCCGCAAGGTCGATAGGCTGGGCAACACGCCGCGTTTACCACAGGAAGGTCTGTAGTAGAAGCTGCTGCGGGCCAGATTCAGCCAACTAGCAAGCGAGCTCCCAGGAACAGTTGTGCAGTAGTGCTTCATCAGCTCGATCTTCGTTGAGACGGGAGTGGAGTTTTTTTTAAAAGCTCAGTCTTCACCTCCAGCTCCAACGCCTGGCGTGCAACCAAACGCTTGAGCCGTTCGTTCTCCTCCCGCAACTGAACCAGTTCAGGATCCAAAGGCTTACGCCCAGGTTTGCTACTCACCGTGGAGCCTGTGGCCAGATATTTCCGTTTCCACCTACTCAGCAGATTCGGCGATAAGTTGTACTTACGGCAGGTTTCCATGAACCCTGTCCGTTCTGCTTCCTGCAGAATACTCATCCGGTCTTCTGCCGAAAATGTTCGCTTGGTTTTTGTCATCGTTTCCCTAAATTTACTATACAAATTGTTCTCTACAATTTGTCCAGGTATTTAGGGGGCTAAGACAATCCGAGTTCCGGCATCCGTGCCTACCCTGGAAGGCGCGCGCTTATCTGTGTACGATTCAAAGGGAGCTCTCGTAGAGCAATTTATAATTGACTCGCATACCGAAGTGCCCATCGTACGGCTGCACAATGCCATGCCCGGTCAGTATATCTTGCGGCTCGAACAGGATGGGAGGGTGTTTTCAGGGAGATTGATAGTGAAATAAGCCTTGAATAACCATGAGAGCTATAATCATTGTATTTCTATGTTTCGGCATCTTAGCAGATGTCAAAGCGCAACAACTTCGTGACATAACATTGATCCAGGGTTATGGTGATGATGCTGTAAGTGTAGCCCATTCAGATCACGGCATTTTATTTGCGGGCCGATACGGGGGCACTGGTGTTGTTGTCGGTGGGGATACACTATATTCATCCAATGGCTTGGGAGACATGTTCATTGGCCTTATGAATGAGTCCTTGTCCGAAATTCTATGGATCCGGTCAATAGGAGGGTATAATGCACCTGGTGTTTTCGAGGATTGTAGCATTGTGGCTATTTCTAATGATGGTTTTTATATCTCTGGAACTTTTGGTGGTCCATTCTCTGTAGACGCTCATCAAGCGGTTGTAAGGGGTGGGCAAGATGCATTCTTGGCTAAATTTGATTATTCGGGTAATTGTCTCTGGTTAAAATCTGCGGGAGGATTAATGGACGATAAGTATGGACCTATAGTTTTGACTTACGACGACAAAATCCTATGGATGGTATATGGTGAGAATTCGGGAACCATTGATACAATCAATGTGTCGAAGGGGGGGTATTTGATCACTTTGGATCTAGATGGAAATGTTCTGGCAGTTAAAGATCACTTTACCTCTGCCGTGCGTTTCTATTCCATGGCTATACAGGGTTCTTCGATCTATTGTTCCGGCCAGACGCAAAATGATACTGCCGCTTTTGGACCTATTGAGTGGGTAGGCACCAATCCCCAGGATATTGTTCTGGCAAAATGCGATTTGAGTGGTAATCCGATCTGGGGTAAACGATTGGTATCCGGCCGTAGCGGAAGTGTAGGTGGTCAGCTGAAGATAGACCCAGCAGGATCAATCTTTGTTTCTGGAAGCTATTATGACAGTCTGTTGGCCGATGGAAATTCAATTCGAAACTATAATGGCGGCACTAACTACCAGGATGTATTTATTGCGTGTTTTGATTCTAATGGAGTCAACCAGTGGTTAAGGAACGGGGCATCTAATTACGCACGGGGTTTCGGACTGACAATGGAAACGGATTCAACCTTCTACATAATCGGAGGTTTCACCGATACCCTAACTTTCGGTACTCATCAACTTTTTTCCCCAGGTTATGATTGTTTATTTCTCTCTCGATTTACAAGATCTGGAGATTGCATCGGCGTTTTGCCTTTTTCAGGCGGTTTTGGCAATACCATTGCAATTGACATAAGTGGTTTTCCGATTGTTTCTGGAATTTTTTATGATTCTATCCAGGTTCAGGGAATAACCTCTTCGAGTTGGGGGCAAGGCGATGCCTTCATCGGTCGCATGGATAAAATCACCGGCATTGCCAATGAGGCAAGAATGGATGGTAATGGTCTGGTGATATATGCCAATCCCAATGATGGCAGTTTTCGAATCCGTGTTCCGGCATCCCTATCCACCCTCAAAGGAGCTCGTTTAACCGTGTACGATTCAAAGGGATCGCTGGTAGAGCAATTTATTTTTGACTCGCATGCAGAAGCACCCATCGTACGGCTGCACAATGCCATGCCCGGTCAGTATGTCTTGCGGCTCGAACAGGATGGAAGGGTGTTTTCAGGGAGATTGATAGTGAAGTAGTGTTACCGCAATGAAGACCTTCCCGGCTGACAGCTGCCTTTTCAAATTCGAAAATCCCCAAAGGTGTAACTAATAAGTCCTGGGAACTTAGCGTACATAACAATGCTTGTTTCCCGCGCACCGCAATGTCTCCCTGAAAATCGAGTCGTGCGGTTTTTTTGAAATTAAAATATTGAATGCTGCATGCCGATCATACAGCCGACTCACTCATACCGCAACGCCTCGATCGGATCCAGCCGGGCGGCTTTGGAGGCGGGGTAGTAGCCGGACACCACGCCTACGCCAAAGCAGAGGACGAGGCCGGAGAGGATCCATTTCCAGGGAATGATAAAGCCCGACTCCAGCAGGAGCGACATGCCGTTCCCGACCGGCAGGGACTGGCACAGCCCAAGGATGCAGTCCTACTGGTGGGTCTGTCATTTCGGTATAAGGCGTTCAAGAATGCAATCAGAATTTTTGCGAAAAAGTTGAAGTGCTCATGGAAATGGATGTTAACTTGAATAAAGCACATTGCCTTTAGTGTTAAATTTTCCGAAACACTTGCATTTTTAAAATTCATTGTTATCCTTTGATAATGCTAACGATTTTAAACCGATGCCATGAAAACAAATACTATTAATCTTCGTTTTTCGAATATTTTAAGGGGGGGGGGATTTTCGCTTGTGTTATTGCTGTTGTCCCTCGGAATCTCCGGACAGTCATTGGATGTGACATTTAATCCTTCCGTGTTCAATGGTGGATACCATGTGAGTTGCAACGGAGCCAGTGATGGTACCCTGGAGGCGATCATCGTTGGCGGACAGCCACCCTATTCTTTTCAATGGTCAACGGGTGCATACACGAAGACCATTACCAACCTTGCAACCGGAACGTATTCCATTTCGGTCATAGATGCTGCGCAGGACACCATCACCAAGAGCTATACGCTGATCGCCTCGGAGGCCCTGACCGGTTCGCTCGACGTTTCGACCTATGGAGGCGGGTTCAATGTTTCCGCACAAGGGGCTGCTGACGGCTGGATCACCGCTCTCATCGGTGGTGGCGCGACGCCCTATACCTATCAGTGGAGCAATGGAGCGGAGACGGAGACGAATCACGACCTGTCGAGCGGATCGTATTCGGTGATTGTCCGGGATGTCAACCAGTGCCAGTTGCAACTGTCGACCAGTCTGACGCAGCCCACGCCTTTGCATATTGTCAGCATCACCAGTCCGCTGCACAACGGGTACAACCTCAGTTGCAAGAGCAGCGATGACGGCGCCATTGACCTGACGGTTTCCGGCGGTGTTGCGCCTTATACCTATCAATGGAGTAATGGAAACTTCACGCAGGACCTGGCAGACCTGAAAGCCGGTGAGTACACGGTGCTGGTCAAGGACCTGAACGGTGTTGGCGTAACGGCCAGTATCACGCTCACGCAACCCGGTTCGATCGAAGTGGATTTGACAGCCCCGACCTACCCCAACGGCCACCACACGACCTGTTACAACTGCTCCAACGGCAGTGTGACCACCACCGTCACCGGCGGGGTGATGCCCTACACCTATTCCTGGAACACCGGTCAGAACACCCAGAACCTCTCCAACCTCATGGCCGGCACCTACTCGGTGCTGGTAACGGATGCCAACGGTTGCACCAAACCCGACGTCAAGATCGACCTGACGGAGCCGGATCGGGATGATTGGACGTTGATGGGTAATACAACAATAACTTCTGGTGTTGGAATTCTTGGCACCCTGGATACATCCAGTATTTCCATTCAAACCAATAACACGGAGCGTGTTTTAATTGACAAAGACGGAGTTGTATCACTAAGAGGGCGATTACAGCTTTTTGAATCAAGCACTGATTCAACCCGGGATGTTTTTGTTAATCAGGATGGAGAACTGGCTATTTATAATCCCGCCAACAATGGGGTTCCATGCCTTAGACCTACGAATAATTGGATTCAGAATGGATGTGATTCCGGTAGTATTGTGTTTTTGAAAGACTCCTCAATTTCAGTGGCCGTAGGCGCAAACTCAGTGCCGGCTGGTTTCAAATTGGCTGTAGGCGGGAAGATGATTGCTGAAGAAGTGCGTGTACAATTAAAGTCGCAATGGCCCGACTATGTCTTTGAAGATTCTTATACCCTCATGCCGATCAGTTTGTTGAAGGAGTATATTGATGAACATAAACATTTGCCGGACCTGCCAAGCGGGGGTGAGATTGAAAGAGAGGGAATTGATACCGGCAAATTGTTGAATATTGCTTTTAAGAAGATAGAGGAATTGTCCTTGTACATCATTGAGCAGAATGAAAGGATTTCAAAACTTGAAAATGAACTTTCCGATTTGAAATGACCTCAATTGATGCGCCATGAAAATTCGCTTGAATTTTATTTTCTTACTATGCTGTTACACAAGTTATATTCCATCAGCATATTCACAATGGTATACAGAACCCAGGATCGATACGATTTATCAGGATAGCACCAACTACCTGTTTAACAGTCCTGTTTCTTTGCCCTCTACTGGGAATTTTGTCTTTACAGATACTGCCCGTGCGCTGGTGATTCAATCTACGGAGTACATACAACTTCGGG
Organism: Bacteroidota bacterium; assembly: GCA_016713765.1. NCBI lineage: Bacteria > Pseudomonadati > Bacteroidota > Bacteroidia > Candidatus Pollutiaquabacterales > Candidatus Pollutiaquabacteraceae > Candidatus Pollutiaquabacter > Candidatus Pollutiaquabacter sp. The sequence continues at coordinate 493,265 of JADJON010000003.1, read as the reverse complement.
AAGGATTCGTTGCATCCGCCGGTGAATTGTGCGGGAAGTACGTTTTTGGAATTGCCAATTGCCCTACATTGCAATCAACCGCTACTGTCACACAGGTTTCTTGTAACGGTGGAACAAACGGAGCTGTGCAACTCTTGTCTTCCGGCGGACGGGAGCCATATTACTTCAAATGGGATAACCTTGGTCAGGTTGGTAGTTTCATCAACGGCAGGAAAGCGGGTACGTATTCCTACACGATATTTGACACCTCGAACTGTATTACAACCGGCTCAGTTCAAATAGCTGAGCCTGCTGAACTGGTTATTGATGCCCATCGGGTTAGTCCCACCTGCAATTTGTCCAACGGATCCATCAGCCTGTCTTGTACCGGCGGTAGCGGACCGTATATTTATGATTGGATCGGCTATGACTCAGAGGATTCAATTTTGACCGGAATTCCGGGCGGACTATACGATCTTGTGGTGTTTGATGCTAAGGGTTGCATGGTAGATACGACACTTTCGTTAAGCGATAGTATGAGCGCGCAGTTTAGCACCCTGATCACTCCGCTCTTTCTGTGTGATGATCCGAGTACGGTGATACTGAACTTCCTGTCACCGGCTCAGGATGAAGCAGTTCCGGTAAACACGTGCGATGAAATGCCCTATCGCTACGCTGCCGGGACTCACGATTTTGTGTTCGAAGACACAAGTGGATGTGTCTCTGTTCAAACGATTAACATTCCAGATCGGGTACCGCTGACACTATCCTTCGCCCAAGAGCCATCCGCCTCATCGACTGATTCAAGTCTCCTGACCCTGAATTCCGACGGCGGGTATTCACCCTATTCATTTCAATTGGATGGCGTGTCTATCCCTTCGAATCAGGTGGTGGCTGTCAATGGAATAAGAACCGTTAGCGTTGTGGACAGTGCTGGGTGTCGACAGGAAAAGACCTTTTATCTTGGGTCATTGGATGTGATAAATTTGGGAATTCAGGTGAGCGGGCCGAGTTGTTATGGTGGTCAGGACGGAGAAATACTTATTTTGGATTCCTTGTTTGTGGGAAATCCGGCCTGGTACGATGGCGAATGGCAGTTTATTGGAAACGGCAATGCTCTTAGCAATTGTATGGTCGGCAACTACTACTTGCTTTGGGTTGATACAAGTTCCAGTACCCGTGTGAATTTGATAACGGTGACCCAGCCTGAAAAACTAAGCTTTTCGAGTATCTTGATCGCGGAGAATGACTCCGTTGCAACCTTGGAAATCAGCGTAAGCGGAGGGGTGCCGCCCTATTCAGTTTCAGTTGATAGCGTTATCGTCGGATTCATCGTCCGATCCCTGGCTATCGGCCTACACGACATAGCCATACTTGACGCCAATGGATGTTCAATCGTGGATTCCATAGAAGTGAAGGATTTGCGACTGGCCGCGCTAACCAATTGCAACAACAATACGCCCTATAGTTATCCCAATATCGTTCAAAGCTGCACTACCTGTAATCCGTGTACAACTTGCGGGCAATTGAACATTGTTACGGACTTTGGGGCTGTTCCCGATGACGGTATCAGCGATGAAGAATCATTCGAGTGGGCAAACGAGTTTATCAGCACCTACTACTGTGGCGTAAACCCCGTCAGATTAGAGATTCCCCCGGGAGAATATATTGTGGGGCGACAGGATCAACTGCCCTATACTTACAAGAAGGGTCATACGGTGATGTGTTTTGTCGGATGTCAGAATCTTGCAATCGTTGGAATTTCGGATCCCATAACCGGTAATAACCCGACTATCAAATTTGATGATTGTCTCTATTATGGTGCCTTTGATCCGGCGACTGGGAAACGGCACCTGCACAATACTACGCCTGGCACCAGAATCGGCAATGTGAATGATCTCTATTTAGCTGCCTATCCAGGTGCCATGTTCAGTCTTCAAAATTGTGCGGGTATTGATTTCAGAAATCTGAACCTAAACGGAAATTTGGACGAACAGGAAATAGGTGGCTATTTTTCAACCGATCTGGCAGGAATAAATTTACCATATTTCGGAATACAATTGAATCATAGCCAAAATGTAAGTATAAGAAATTGTAATATCGAAAAATTCGGTCAGGACGGAATCATTATTCAAGACATGCGGAACTTCCCCGATCCGATTGATCACATGGATTTCAATATTGAAAATGTGGTTTGCCAGCATAATGCACGGTGTGGCATCCATTGGAATGGCGGGAAGGGCCTGAAGCTTGAGAATGTCAAGATGAATCAAAACGGATTCAGTAGTTGGGGAGGAACGAAAGAGAGGGATGGACTAGAAATAGAAATAGACAATATGAATTACGAGGACCTTGCTAATGGATTATTCATCAATTGCGAGTTCAAGTACAATAACGGTTGTGCGATCCAGAATAATGGGCAATCTTCGCAATGGTACTGGAAGTATTACAATTACACCTTTAAGAACTGCATTATGGTTTCTTCGGGTCAAAATTCCTATTCTTCATTCTGGAATTCGGCAAGAACCACGTTTGAATGTTGCAAGTTCATCGGACAGGTTCAGTCTGCATATGATGCACTAAATAATGAAATAGATAGAACTATTTTTAGCAATTGCAGCTTTGAAGAAGAATATACCGATCCTGAAATTAACACCGCCTATTCCTTTAGTTACAATTATTCAAGTTGCTCAGCTCCGCCTTTGGGTCCTTTGCCTTATTTGGTGCATATCGATTTGAATAAGAGTAGAGTCGAGTTTAATAAATGTAAATTTATCAGCAACAGATTTACAAACTGGATGAAGATTTCTGGTGGTATAAATTCGCTCCCTCAAAATAACTTACATGCTTTGATTAAAAATTGCACATTTAAAAAAATTCGGGGGGATAGAACAGATATACCTGGTACATCTTGGGGCATGACTAGATTGTTAATAGAGGCGGATAATACGAATTTTATCGGCAGGAACGTGACAATTGTTCCGCACAATCCTCAGAATTTTTGTCAGGATAACGACGCATACCCGACTAGCTGTTGGTGGGGGAATATGTGCAGTGTTAATAATGTTGTTGGTCGATTGAGATTAGCACGTGGAAACGCCGGAGGGATTTGCGACCCTGGTCCAATTGGATCAACAGCTACTTATTGTGTGGATTGGTTTCCGGATGGCTATTCTGATGCCAGTTATATACCCGGAACGCCCCCTTGTATTGTTGAACCTTATGAAAGGCTCTTTATCCCCAAACTTGAAATTAGTTGTGGCCCTTCGCCTTGTTCTCCGTTAGTGCATGGCCAGTATGTACTTGCCGACATTATTTGTTCAGTTACATTTCCAGTAGCAAGGAGGTATATGCCGGATGATATCAACAATTCAAAAGCGGATCAAATACGTGCGTACCCGAGTCCATCAACTGGTAGTGTAACACTTGAGAATCTTGTAATCAATCAGGTGCTGCATATTTACACAGCATTCGGCGATCTCATTTTCAAGTTAATACCTCGTGAAAGACAAGCGCGTATAGATGTTTCGGAACTTCCTTCCGGCATTTATTATCTGCAACAAGGAGGTGAGCGAAGGGGTAAATTAATCGTCCTTAGATAAACATTACATGAAATATATATATATATTATTCTGTTTAATAGCTTGTATAAATACTATTTCTGCTCAAGTTGTGATAAACCAATCAAAATGTTTTGGTGGAAGTGGACTTGATTATGCTGAGCATTATTGCTTAACTTCAAGTGGCGGGTATCTGGTGTGTGGTTGCACCACATCAATGGATGGCGATGTGTCGGCAAGTATTTCAGGAGGAGTAGATATTTGGATTCTCAAGTTAAATAGTGCATTGAATATTCAAAGTAGTTATTTATATGGCGGCTCAGTGGAGGATTGTGCCCTCGGAATTATTGAGTTTAGCCCGAATATATTTATCGTTGCAGGGATCACCAATAGTCCGGATTGGCCTGCCAATGGTTCGTCTGGCTATGGTGACGACGATTTGTTCGTGATGGCGATTGACTCTGTGGGAAATGAATTGTGGAGTAGACGATTGGGCGGGAGTAATTATGACCGTTATCCGGAGATGATAAAAACAAGAGATGGTAAGATATTGATCTCTGGTATGACGAATTCCGCTAATAATGAAGCGGCAAGTTCACACGGCCGTCAGGACGGTTTATTGGTAAAGGTGGATACCAATGGAACTGTAATCTGGTCTAAGTGTATTGGCACAATTGGTAATGAGTATTTTAATAATATTTATGAGGCCAATAATGGAGACCTGTTATTAGCTGGTCTGATTGGTTCTGAATTGTGGGCTGTGCGATGTGATTCGATAGGTAATGTGCTTTGGCAGGGGAGTTATGGCGGCAGCAATATGGAGGAAGCATATTCAATTACGGAGCTTGGTTCAGGCCGTATTGTATTGTCTGGAAGAATAAGTTCTATAGACGGTTATGGGACTGGTAATCATGGCTCCTATGATATCCTGTTAGTCTGTCTTGATTCGATGGGGGGGGTACAATGGTCAAGATGCTATGGTGGTTCAAATGGCGATACATATTCTTTTTCAATATTTCACTTGCAAGACGATGAAGTACTAATTGGGGCCAACACTTTGTCCTTTGATGGGGATGTATCGGGTAACCATGGATATATCGATGCCTGGTTTTTACACGTGGATTCAGTTGGTAACATTCTGAATTCCTATTGTCTTGGAGGCGCCAGCGAGGACCTCGTTTTTGCGATGGGACTGGATCAGCACGGGGATAATCTAATGGTGGGGACGACCTTTTCAAATAATGGCATGGTCTCAGGAAATCACGGTCAAAGCGATTATTGGGTGGTCTCTTACACTACGTTGCAAAGTAAGATTGACGAATTGGGAGGTCGGTCGTTTACCCTCTATCCAAATCCCGGTAATGACCATGTTGTTATTAACTTTTCGGATAAAACACCCCAGGATTTGTACGTCAAAGACTTGACGGGGAGAGTGATCAAGCATTTTTCAATTATTGTAAATCCCATGAATTGCCGGTTGGAAGATATGGGTCCGGGAATTTATTTTATCGGTTCTCCGGAGGTCGGATATCAGCGTTATGTGAAAGTGGAGTGATGGAGTAATTTAGCGTCCGCAGGAGCCGAAAACACTCCACGAACCGGGAAATTCCCGCGCACCGCAATGTCTCCCTGAAAATCGAGTCGTGCGGTTTTTTGAAATTGAAATATTGAATGCTGCATGCCGATCATACAGCCGACTCACTCATACCGCAACGCCTCAATCGGATCCAACCGGGCGGCTTTGGAGGCGGGGTAGTAGCCGGACACCACGCCAACGCCAAAGCAGAGGACGAGGCCGGAGAGGATCCATTTCCAGGGAATGATAAAGCCCGACTCCAGCAGGAGCGACATGCCGTTCCCGACCAGCAGGCCCAGCACGATCCCGAGGATGCCGCCCATCTGGCAGATGATCACCGCTTCGGTCAGGAACTGACGGCGGATCAGCTTCGGCGTCGCGCCCAGGGCTTTCCGGATCCCGATTTCCCGCGTGCGCTCCGTCACCGAAACGAGCATGATGTTCATCAGCCCGATGGCCGCGCCGAGCAAGGTGATGAAACCGATGATCGTGGCGGCAACAGTGACCGAGCTGATCTGCGAGAGCAGGAGGTTGGCGATGCTGTCGCTCTTCGTGATCTCGAAGTTGTCCTCCTCTTTGATGCCAACGCCGCGGATGGTCCGGAAGAGTCCCGTCGATTCGCTCACCGCCATCTCGAGGTGGGCGATGTCGTTCACGCTGACGTTGATCGAGAACGACATGTTCGGCCGGGCGAAGTTGGCTTTCACATTCGAGACGGGCAGGATGCAGACCTTGTCGCCGCCAAATCCCATCGCGGTTCCCTTTTCTTTCAGCACCCCGATGATGCGGTACTTGTAGTTGCCTACCGAGATCACCTTGTCGAGCGGGTCGGAATTCGGAAAGATCTTTTCCACCAGGTCATTCCCGATGATCGCGACGTTCGCGCCGTATTGCACTTCCTGCGGAGAGAAATTCCGCCCGGATGCGATGGTGTAGCCGCTGGTCTGCAGATAGTTTTCGTTCCCGCCCATCACCAGGATGTTGGGGTTCGTTTTCTTGTCACCGAATTTCACGGTCGAAGCACCCGATGCCATCGCCGATATGGAAACGGTCGCCGGAAAATCCGCCTCGTGCACGAAACGCGTGGCTTCACGATACGTGATGGCCCGAAAACGCTTCGGTCGTTTGCCCGCGTTGCCGATGCGGATGTGCATCCCGCGGTTCTGGATGGTGAACGAATTGGCGCCCATGTTCGAAAAGTTCGAGTTTATCGATCCTTTGATCGCCTCGATCGCGGTCAGGATCCCGACCAGCGCCATGATGCCGATCGCGATGATCAGGGCCGTCAATACTGTCCGTAACAGCTGACTGCGGACGCTCTGAAGGGCGACTTTAACATTTTCGGAGACTTCCATCCGGGGGTGAAAGTACGAAAAGGGGGTACGGCGGGCCCCAGGGGCGTTAATCAGTGTTAAAAAACGGCCTTTTCGGGGCGTTTTCTGGCCTTTGGGGATATTTTCTCAAAGATTGCACACCATTTGGCCGGTCTAACCGTTATATTTGTCTAACAACAAGCACAAACAATGAAAAAGATCCTCTCCCTGATGTCCCTGGTCTGCTTCTTCGCATTCGTGACCAAGGCTGAAGAACCGAAAGCTGCAGCCGAGAAAGCTGCCAAGACGGAAACTGTGACCAAGGCATCGGAAAGTGGCGCGAAGCACTCCTGCTGCTCGAAGAGCGCATCCATGTCCTCTTGCAGCAAGAAAGCCGCAGCCTCCTGCACACCGGAAGAAAAGGCGGCCTGCGACAAAGCCAAAGCCGAGAAGGCGCATTCCTGCTCCGACAAGCACACCGAAGCGGCTGTCGAGAAAGACGCCCCGGCTACGCAACCGAACAAGTAAATCAATCGCTTTTGCCAAAAGTGAAACCGCCTCTGCAAAGGGGCGGTTTTTTATTTGCCCTGTACGGGACAGAGGGATAAGTCACTGTAGCGAATAGCCAACAGCGAATAGTAAACAGTAAACAGTGAACAGTGAACAGTACTTTTTAGTTCCATGTTCCCTGTCTCTCGCACCCCGCATCTTTTTACCTCGGTCACGGTCTCGCTCCTCGTCACTCCTAAAGTAGTGTGAGTTTGAGAAACAGGGTGAGTGAGCAGTGATTGTTCTTCGTCCCTCGTCCCTTGTCCCTCGTCCCCCGTCCCTCCTTCAGTAGTGTGAGTTTGAGAAACAGGGTGAGTGAGCAGTGATTGTTCTTCGTCCCTCGCCCCACGTCCCTCGCCCCTCCTTAAATAGTGTGAGTTTGAGAAACAGGGTGAGTGAGCAGTAATTGTTCTTCGTCCCTCGCCCCACGTCCCTCGTCCCCCCTCAAGTAGTGTGAGTTTGAGAAACAAGGTGAGTGAGCAGTGATTGTTTCTCGTCCCTCGCCCCACGTCCCTCGCATCTCCTTCACAGCATCAACCTCAACTCATCCAACGACCCGATCTCGTACGTCGGCTTCGCCGTGTGCGGCTTTTGTCCGGGGTTGAAATAGACCGCGTCCCACCCGGCATCCTGCGCGCCGATGACGTCCACTTCGAGCCCGTCGCCGATCATCAGGCATTCTTCCGGTTTACAACCGGCCTGTTGCTCGGCGTAGCGGAAAATTCCCGCGTCCGGCTTCCGAAAGCCTGTATGCTCACTGATGATGATCGCTTCGAAGTACGGCTTTAGCTCGGCCGCTTCGATCTTGATGTGCTGCGCTTCTTCGAATCCGTTGGTGATGATGTGCAGCGTATACTTCTCTTTCAGATAGCGCAGCGTCTCGTGCGCGTGCGGAAACAAGCGGTTCTTCCGCGGCCCGATGGTCACGTAGTCGTGTGCCAGCATCGGTGGCGCCAGACCGGGCTCCAGTCCCATGTCCCAGAAGGTGAAAGCGAAGCGCTGATCGCGCAGGGTGGCTTTGTCGATCAGCCCTTTCCGGTATTCATCCCAGAGGATCTCGTTCCGGTGATGGTAGGCGGTGACAAAAGCCTCAAACGAAGAGACGCCCAGCTCGGTCAGCCGGTACTTGTCGAACAACTCGGTCAGCGTTTCCAGGGAATTGCGCTCGAAGTCCCACAGGGTATTGTCCAGATCGAAAAAGATATGCCGGTACTTGCTCATCGGATGATCTCGTGTAACGTTCGTTTGTGGGTGAGTTCGAAAAAGGTGGTCAGGATCAGCGACCAGCTCAGGATGCTGACGAACATATAGAGCAGGATCTTCCGTTTGTTTTTCTCAAAACGCACCATGAAGAAAATACCCAGGGGAATGGAGAACAGGATCGGTGTGAGTGCCGCGAGGCCGGTTAATCCGTAGCGTCGCCAGATCCGCACGATCCTGCGCGTGCGGGGCGTAAAGACCCTGCGCTTCCTGGCTTCAGGAACAACGACGGACCCATGCTCGACATAGGAATAATGGATGTGGATCGGTTCGTCGGTATCGGCGATTGGATCGGTGAAGACCTGGTCTTTGACCGGCTCGGGCTTTTTTCGGAAATAGTCGCGTAGCTTGTTCCAACCCATGATCAGCCAGTCGCTGAAGTTCATGAAGAACACCACACCGATCATGCCGCCGAGTATCGCGTACAGGTTGGTCTCCAGCCAGGTGAAATCATACTCCTCGGTGAGATATACAAGGGGAGGTCCGATCGCGAACTTGACGCTGCTGATCAGGATCAGGGACAATATTTTCAGGAGTTCCTCCACCGGTGGGGCAGCAGTCAGTGCTTACTATAGATATCAACCCCCGGCCGGGATCAAAGTTTCGTGCCGTAAGCAAGATCGCCCGCATCGCCGAGACCGGGAACGATGTAGGACTGCGCGGTCAACTCGTCATCGATCGCGGCGCACCAGATCGTGACGTTTTCAGGCAAATGACTCTTGACGAATTCCACGCCGTACGTACTGGCAACAGCGGCGACTATATGCGTATGCGACGGGTTGCCACGCTCCCGGATCGCCTTGGCAGTCATGACGATCGACGAACCGGTAGCCAGCATCGGGTCGGCCAGGATCAGCACACGGTTTTCAAGCGAAGGGCAGGAGACGTATTCCAACTTGATGTCAAAAGTGCCATCCTTGTGGTGCTTGCGATAAGCGCTGATGAACGCGTTGTCGGCGCGATCGAAGTAGTTCAGTACACCTTGATGCAGCGGAAGGCCGGCGCGCAGGATTGTACCGACAACCGGTTGTTCCCGTAACACCTGCATGTTGGCGATACCCAGCGGTGTCGTCACGTCACGACTGACATACGGCAGCGTCTTGCTGATCTCATAAGCAAAGATCTCCCCGATACGTTCCAGATTACGGCGAAAGCGCATCCGGTCTCCCTGGATCGCGGTATCGCGCAATTCCGATACGAATTCATTGATGAGGGAGTTCGATTGGCTGAGGTTGTGGACCATACGTCGGGTCAGGATTTGAATAGCCGGAAGGGGAACGGAAGCCGATTCCTTCGGATTTGTAAATATACGACTTCCTCCGAACCGAAGCTTCGGTAGAATCGTGCAAGATTGGGATCGACCGAGCCTTCGAAATCCAGGCGCATGTTCGTTCCGGCATGCGCGTGAATGACACGATCGATCAGCGCGCTCATCGCACCCGATTTCCGCGCTTCCGCACTGGTGCCGGAAAAGAGAAAGATCAGCCGGTCTTTGCTTTGTAAGAAGAAGGCGCCGGCATGCAACTGTCCACTTGGATCCCGGACAAGGCGGATGATTCCCCTGCCTTTTTCCAGTGCACTGCCGGCTAAGCTGCGCAGTCGCTCGTACTGCTGTTCGTCAAAACGCTCCAGTGTGCTTCCCCGGTTGTCCCGGAACAATCGGATGACCGGCTCGATCGAATCCGCCGTTTCAACGACCAGCCCCGACTGCTGCGCCTTACGCAAGTTGCGGCTGGTATTGTCCGAATAGCCTTTCGCCAGTGCCGCGTAGTCGCGCTGCAACCTCAACTCCAGGTTGGGTCGCTCCGTTACCGTAAACGCCGGATGCGTGCAACGATTCCCGCTGTTCAACTGCAACTCCACCAAACGGTAGTGTTTCGGTATGGCCTCGAGAAAGGGTGCCGCGTCAATCAGCGGCGATTCTTGTTTGCTGAAGAGTCCCAATTGCTGACAGAACGGTGGCTGGAAGAGATAGTGCAGTCCGTATTTCTTTCGCCAGGTCAGCGGGAAGACGGCTTTGTAGTCATCTTCGACCAAGGCGTGCCAGCCCGGACAAACCGCGTCCAGGAACCAGCTTTCTGCATAGATGGTTCCTTCCGGAGAATGGGTAATGACCTCATCCCAACGATGCCGGTCGATTTCCTCGTGACGCAGGAAGCGGATCATATCAGGCGCTCGCCGATTTTACCAGTTCTTCGTAAACAGTTCGCCAACCGACCCAGGGCTCGCGTTCGCTGAGTGATTCGTTGTGCCAGAGGGAAACGAAGTTGCCATCGACCGCCTTCACGGCTTTGATCAAGGGCCCGACCGTCCCCATTGCTTCCTCCGGACGAACGCGTTGGTAGAAGCGCAGGGTCGCATCCATCACCGCGAAGGGATGGATGCGCAGATGCGTCGGGTGTTCCTGTTCCAGGTCGTAAAAGTAGAAAGGCGTGCACGTCCCGGCACGGAAACCGGTTTCATTGGCATACCCCATACTGTAATCGTCGGTGATATCGCAGTCGATCAGATTGCGGTAGGTATCCGGAAAGCGTATCCGGAGAAAATGTTGCCGGCTGTCGGTTACGTCGCGTCGAATCATCTTCCGCAGCCGTCCTTTCTCCAGCCGAACACGTTCCGCATCCCCACCCGAACGATACGAGGGGTGGATACCGCAACGGTTGTAGTCGGCTAACGACTTGATCAAAGACTGGAAAGCACGACGATACGGCGATACGTTTCGATCGTATTCGCCATAATCACCCAACAGGACGAAATAGATCGACGGGTAGCGGTAGCGCTGCTGGAGGATGTTGAGCAACTCGTACGTATCGTACGGATCTTTCCGGCTGCCCAACAAGACCGCGCAACGATCAACCATGGAAGAGAAGTCGAATCGGAACAAGGCTTTGCCGAGCGCTCCGACCGTTCGCACGAATCCTTTCTCCCGATACGCCCAGGCGTTATCGATGTCCACCGTAGAAATGTACTGATAGCTTCTGCGTTGAAACGTCAAACCCGGGAAGTGATGCAACAACAGGTCGCGGATACGGTAGGCCCATTGATCGACTACCGGCAGGTGCAGGAAACCTTTCTGATAGGCCAGACTTTCTCGCGCGTCGAACCGGTCGTGCTGGTCGCGCTTGTGTGGCAGGTATTCTTCGTACCGGCTGACCAGATAAAAAGTCGCCGCGAACGGATCGAATGGCAACAGGAATTTCGGGTGGGTCGCGAAGAATACTTTACCGCTCTCCCAGTCGAAGACCGAGATCTCCTGCTGATGGACACCCTTTTCGAACAGCAACGATGTCGCGAAGAAGAAGGGTTCGTCGCCCACCGGCCGGTCCGTATAACTCATGCGCGGCCCCGTATGAAAGGAGAATTGATCCGCGTCCTGTGTGAAGGAATACTCCATTCCGAGAATGTCCCGGAAAATGAAATCGAAGGTGTACCGGAGTCGGGGAGTGATCGAGCGGACGAATACCAGCAACATGAAACGGGTGGGCCGGGGAGTCTTCCTGCTCAGATCCGGCCCTCATCCGCAAAGCTATAAAAACCATGCTGTGTAATGATGATATGATCCAGGACCGGTATCTCCAAAACCTTCCCGGCTTCCACCAGGTTTTTCGTCAGCCGGATGTCCTGCTCGCTCGGACTCAGGTTCCCGCTCGGATGGTTGTGGCAGACCACGATGGCCGCAGCCCGACGATCGATGGCGGAGCGGAAGATCAGCCGCGGATCGGCTACGGTACCCGTCAGCCCGCCCTTGCTGATTTGCTCCTTACCGATGATGGTATTGGCTCTGTTCAGCAGCAGCACCCAGAATTCTTCGTGCATCAGGTCGCAGAGAAGCGGCCGGAATTGGGCCGCGACATCGGCAGCGCCGCGGATCTTATCCTGCGGCGGACGGGTTTCGTCGCGCGTGCGTCGGAGTCCAAGTTCCAACGCAGCCTGGATGATGATCGCCCGGGCGTTCCCGATACCCCGGAATGAACGCAGCTCGTTCAGCGGCATCAGACCCAGCGCGTGGAGGTTGTTGTCGACTTTCGTGAGGATGCGGCGCGCGATCTCGAGCGCCGATTCGTGTCGGGTACCCGAGCCGATCAGAATGGCCAACAGTTCCGCATCGCTGAGCGACTGCCGGCCTTTTTGCATCAGCTTTTCCCGCGGACGGTCGGCTTCCGCCCATTCTTTGATCGACCCGGTTACATGCTCCATGGTCGGGCAAGTTGGCGAGTCGTCTGCAATGCTGCATCCAATAGATGCGGAATAATTCAGCAGGGCCAAAAAAAAAGGCTGTCGGGAAAGACAGCCTTTTCAGGAATATCGTTGAACTGATCAGCTCAGGTGGTTCATGTGGATGGCCAACTCGCTCTTCAGGTTGGACGCCTTGTTCTTGTGAATGACGTTTTTCTTGGCAAGACGGTCCAGCATGGAGGCAAGTCCCGGAAGTGCGGCTGCTGCTTCTTTCTTGTTCTTCAACAAACGGAAATTCTTCAAAGCGTTACGCATCGTTTTAGCCTGGTAACGGTTGCGGTTGCGCTTCGCTTCGCTGTTGCGGATGCGCTTCAATGCTGATTTATGATTCGCCATGGGTAATGAATGCTGTTGGTAAATTCCGCCAATATCGCGGAAAAGGAGTGCAAATATACGATTCCGGAACTATTGAACCAAATACCAGCCGATGCTTTTCTTCAAATTGGCGACATTCATTTAAATACTTAATATTCAATAAGATATGACTAATCGGGCGATACCGTGTAAAAATGGCACCCTCGATTTATTGCTACTTTTGTACTTCGAATGAGCACTGAAATAACGAAAGAAGCCACCATTGGCGTGCTGGGAGCCGGTACCATGGGCAATGGCATCGCACAGGTTGCCGCCGGCGCCGGCCACAGGGTGATTCTACTCGACGCAAATGCCGCTGTGCTGGATAAGGCTCGGGCGATCCATCACCAGGTACTGGATAAATTGGTAGCCAAGGGAAAACTGACGCCCGAAGCGGCGAAAGCCAATCTTTCCCGCATCCACTATGCCGCCAACCTGGACGCATTCGCGCCCTGCAAGCTGGTAATCGAAGCCATTGTCGAGGATTTGGATGTCAAACGGAAAGTATTCGCGGAGATCGAACGCTGGGTAGCGGCGGATGCGGTGATCGCCACCAACACTTCTTCGCTTTCCGTCACCAGCATTGCTGCCGCCTGCAAGCAAGCGGAACGTGTGCTCGGTGTCCACTTTTTCAATCCCGCACCGCTCATGCCGTTGGTCGAGATTATTCCGGCACTGCAGACCGAATCAACAGTGGTGCAGGCGACACGCCAACTGATCGATGGCTGGGGAAAGGCAACCGTACTGGTCCGCGATACGCCCGGCTTCATCGTCAACCGCGTCGCCCGGCCATTCTACGGTGAATCGATCCGCATCCTGGAAGAACGCTGGCACGGTGTGCCGGAAGGACCTGCCGGTATGGCTACGATCGATTGGGCCATGAAGGAGTTCGGGGGATTCCGCATGGGACCCTTCGAGCTGATGGACATGATCGGCAACGACATCAACTACACGGTAACGGAGACGGTTTGGAAACAAACGTATCATGATCCGCGCTATCGGCCTTCGCTCACGCAAAAGCGGGTAGTGGAAGCCGGTCGGTTCGGAAAGAAGACCGGACGTGGTTATTACGACTATACGAACGAAGCGGTCATGCCCGAACCGGTGAAAGACGAAGCACTCGGTAAGAAGATCGTGGACCGCGTGGTCGCGATGCTGATCAACGAGGCAGTGGATGCTTTACACATGGGCATCGCAAACCGCGACGATCTCGAAACGGCCATGACGAAGGGTGTGAATTATCCCAAAGGCCTGTTGCGCTGGTGCGACGAACTCGGGGCTGATAAAGTACTGAATGTGCTGCGCGGACTACGGGAAACTTACGAGGAGGATCGTTACCGCCCGAGTGTTTTGTTAAAGCAAATGGCCACATCCGGTCAGAAATTCCACGCATAATTACTCCGGCGCTATGGCAACAACGGAAGAGTTCAAACAGGATATTGCTGCCGGCTATGGATTTCAGCAAAAGAGCATCCTGCTGGGTGCCGCGATGCTGGATGGCAAGGCAGTTCCGGGTACGCAGGTACGTATTCCCCTGGCTACGGTCAACCGTCATGGTTTGATCGCCGGGGCAACCGGTACGGGAAAGACCAAGACGATCCAGCAATTCGCGGAAAGTCTGTCGGAGCAGGGCGTCAATGTCCTGCTCATGGACATCAAAGGCGACCTCAGCGGCATTGCGCAACCGGGCACTTCCAATGCGAAGATCGAAGAACGTCATCAACTGATCGGTCAGGCCTGGCAACCCTTTGCTGCACCGGTAGAACTGTTTTCCATTTCGGAAGAAAAGGGTGTCCGGCTGCGGGCGACCGTCTCGGAATTCGGCCCCGTCCTGTTCTCCAAGATCCTCGAGTTGAACGAGAATCAACAGGGCGTCGTGACCATCGTATTTTCCTATTGTGATGACAACCGTTTGCCCTTGCTCGATATCAAGGACTTTCGCGAAGCCTTGCGCTTCCTGACAGAGGAGGGTAAGGAGAAAGTCAAACAATACGGACAAATCAGTACCACGAGCGCGGGTGTGATCTTCCGAAAACTACTCGAGGTCGAACAGCAGGGCGCCGACCGCTTTTTTGGAGAACGATCGTTCGATGTGGAGGATTTCCTGTCGGATGATCCTGCGAAGGGACGGATCAATGTACTTCGCTTGTGCGATATCCAGGACAAGCCCAAGCTCTTCTCGACTTTCATGCTCTGCCTGCTGGCGGAGATCTATCAGAAGTTTCCGGAGATGGGCGATAAGGCCGCTCCGAAGCTGGCCATCTTCATCGACGAAGCGCACCTCGTTTTCCGCGACGCGACCAAGACGCTGATGGACCAGTTGGAAACGGTCGTCAAGCTGATCCGCTCCAAAGGTGTCGGCTTGTACTTCTGCACGCAGGTGCCTTCCGATATTCCCGATATCATCCTGAGTCAGCTCGGTGCGAAGTTCCAGCATGCGCTTCGTGCTTTCACGGCAAAAGACCGGAAAGACATCAAACTCGTTGCGCAGAACTATCCCGAAACGAACTACTATCAGACCGAAGAACTGCTCACCGGCCTCGGAATCGGGGAAGCGCTCGTCACGGTGCTGAATGAGAAGGGTATTCCTACGCCACTCGTTCATACCCTGCTCTGCGCACCGCGTTCCCGCATGGACGTGCTCACGCCTTCCGAACAGGACGAGATCGTGCGTCGATCACCGCTTGCGGGTGCTTACAATGAATCAGTCGATCGCGAGAGCGCCTATGAAATCCTGAAGGGAAAGTTCGACCGTCAGGCTGATCAGGAAAGTGCTGCCGAAGATCAACCGGCACAGCAGAAAAAAGTAGAAAAAGAATCGGCCGGCGGCGGGATCCTCGACAGCATCGTCTCGGCGACGAAGAATCCGCTTGTCAAAACAGTTGCACGGGAACTGACCCGAGGTTTGCTCGGCGCCTTCCTTGGAAAACCCAGCCGACGCAGATAATTTAGCCCAATGTCCGATAAACCTCTTGCCGAACGGGTCGTTGACCGCATGTATGACCACGATGCGTTCAGCCAATGGCTCGGCATCGAACGTCTGGAAGTCGCCACCGGCCGATGCGTGCTGCGCATGACCATCCGCCAGGAGATGACCAACGGATTCGCGATCGCCCACGGCGGGATCACCTATTCACTGGCCGACAGCGCCCTGGCCTTTGCGTCGAATGGTCATGGACGCAGGGCGGTCTCGGTTGAGACTTCGATCTCGCATACGGTTGCCCTCCGTACAGGCGATGTTATTACCGCGACCGCGGAAGAGGTGTCTTTGAGCGACAAGATCGGCGTGTATTATATCACCATCACCCGGCAGGACGGAAAGACCGTTGCCCTCTTCAAGGGAACCGTTTACCGCACGAGCCACGACTGGGATGTCTGATCCCGAACAACCTGATTATGCAGCAAGCTTATATCGTTGACAGTATCCGGACGCCGATCGGCAGTTTTGCGGGAACGCTGTCATCCGTACGTGCCGACGACCTGGCGGTGATTGTCTTACAGGAACTCCTCAAACGAAACCCCTCGGCCGATCCCGCGATGATCGGTGATGTGATCATGGGCTGTGCCAACCAGGCCGGCGAAGACAACCGGAACGTAGCCCGTATGGCCTTGCTCATGGCAGGTTATCCGGTCACCGTGCCTGGTGAAACCGTGAACCGGCTTTGCGCTTCGGGACTCTCGGCCGCTATGAGTGCTTCCCGCGTCATCATGACCGGCGATGCCGACCTCATGGTCGCTGGTGGCGTGGAGCATATGACCCGCGGACCCTGGATCATGTCCAAAACCTCCACGCCCTATGGTCGGGACGCGCAATTGTTCGATTCTTCCTTTGGCTGGAGGTTTGTCAACCCGGTCATGAAGGAACGCTTCGGCACGGACGCGATGGGTGAAACAGCCGAGAACCTGGTCGATCGTGATACGATTTCCAGAGAAGATCAGGACCGCTTCGCGCTGCATTCCCAAATGAAGGCGAAGGCAGCATACGAACGTGGCCGGTTACAGGAAGAGATCGTTCTGGTTTCAATACCGCAAAAGAAAGGCGACCCCTTGCTCTTCGGGCGCGATGAATTCATGAAACCGGATTCGTCCCTCGAAACGCTCGCCCGATTGAAACCCGCCTTTCGCAAGAATGGATCGGTAACGGCAGGAAACGCTTCCGGTTTGAACGATGGCGCCGCGGCCATGTTGATCGCGTCCGAAGCCGGATTAAAGCGACATAAGCTGAAACCTCTGGCACGTGTCGTAACGGGTGCAGCAGTCGGCGTCGAACCGCGCATCATGGGCATCGGACCGGTAGAGGCAGCCAACCGTTGCCTGAAAAAAGCCGGCTTGAGCTGGAACGACATCGGTATCCTCGAGTTGAACGAGGCCTTTGCCGCGCAATCATTGGCCTGTATCCGTTCCTGGGGACTAGCCGACGACGATCCCCGCATCAATCCCAACGGAGGAGCCATCGCCTTGGGACATCCCCTCGGCATGAGCGGAGCACGCATACTCGGCTCAGCCGCCCGTGAACTCCATCATCGCAACCAACGCTATGCCCTCGTCACCATGTGCATAGGCGTCGGTCAGGGTTATGCGGTAATTATCGAGAAAGCATAGTAGCGGGTAATTGGTAATTAGTGATTAGTGATTGATAATTTGTACTAGTTAGTATTTAATCTGACAGATAAGGGTTATCTTTAGGATACGAAACATAACAATAACCCCTAAACTGTCAGACAATGAATACAGAAGCTAAGTTAATCAAAACCAAGTTAGGCTTGTTGAAGTTAGCCGAACAATTGGGTAATGTATCCCAGGCGTGCAAAGTGATGGGCTATTCACGGGATAGTTTCTATCGGATCAAAGAGTTGTACGATACCGGTGGGGAGACGGCTCTGCAGGAGATCAGTCGGAAGAAGCCGATACTGGCCAATCGGATGGATATAGCCTGGGAGAACGCCATCGTACAGATGGCCACCGACTATCCGGCCTACGGTCAGCTTCGTGCATCGAACGAGTTGCGTAAGAAGGGGATTTCTGTTTCACCGGCCGGGGTACGGTATATCTGGATGCGGCATGATCTGGAGACCTTTGCCAAGCGTCTGAGCGCTTTGGAGGCGAAAGTGGCTCAAGACGGACTGATTCTCACCGAAGCGCAACTGGTTGCCATGGAAAAGAAACGGGAACAGCAGGAAGCCATTGGCGAGATTGAAACCGAACACCCCGGTTACCTTGGAGCCCAGGACACGTATTATGTGGGCAATATCAAGGGTGTAGGCCGGATTTACCAGCAAACCTTCATCGACACCTACAGCAAAGTAGCCTTTGCCAAATTGTATGACCGTAAGAACGCCTTGACGGCAGCCGATATGCTCAACGACAAGGTGCTACCATTCTTTGAGGAGCATGGCTTGCCGCTGCTTCGGGTACTCACAGACCGGGGTACAGAGTACAACGGCAAGCGGGAGAGTCATGAGTACAGTCTTTATCTGACACTGGAGGATATCGATCATAGCCGTACCAAGGCCCGGCATCCTCAAACCAACGGCATCTGCGAACGCTTCCATCGGACAATCCAGAACGAGTTTTATGCGGTTGCCTTCCGAAAAAAGGTCTTTGGATCGCTGGAGGAATTACAGAAGGATCTGGATCAGTGGATAGAAGAGTACAACTGTGAAAGGACACACACCGGAAAATACTGCTTTGGTAAAACACCAATGGAGACATTCCTGGACAGCATACCCTTGGCGCAAAGTAAAATGCTCGATAAATTAGCAACCGGTTAAAAGTTATTCCGGGCGACGGATCCTTAAAAATCCGTCAGACCGGAAATAACTTTTAACCAACCCTGTCTGTCAGGTGAAGTTCTAACTATTACAGATAATTAGAAATTAGTAATTGGTAACTAGTAATTGGTAACTAGTAATTGGTAACTAGTAATTGGTAACTAGTAATTGGTAACTAGTAATTGGTAACTAGTAATTGGTAACTAGTAATTGGTAACTAGTAATTGGTAACTAGTAATTGGTAACTAGTAATTGGTAACTAGTAATTGGTAACTAGTAATTGGTAACTAGAAATTAGAAACTAAGTACTATTCGCTATTCGCTATTCGCTATTCACTATTCACTATTCACTATTCACTGTTCACTGTTCACTGTTCACTGTTCACTGTTCACTGTTCACTATTCACTATTCACTCCCCACCAAATGTTCTACCAATTCAATGGCTTCCGTCCTGTCGTGCATCCGAGCAGTTTCGTGCACCCATCGGCGGTGATCATCGGGAATGTGATCATCGGTAAAGATGTGTACATCGGTCCGGGCGCAGCCATTCGGGGCGATTGGGGTGGGATCGTTATCGAGGACGGTTGTAACGTGCAGGAGAATTGCATCGTGCACATGTTTCCCGGCATTACGGTTTATCTGCGAGAAGGAGCGCACATCGGATACGGAGCCATCATACACGGCGCTTCGATCGGGAGGAATAGCCTGGTGGGTATGAACGCGGTGGTCATGGATAACGTGAAAGTGGGGGAGGGCTGTATCGTCGGTGCACTCGCCTTTGTTCCCGAAGGAATGGAGATCCCCGATCGGAAGATCGCCGTAGGCAATCCCGCGAAGATCATTAAGGAGGTCAGCGATGAAATGCTCGCCTGGAAAACCGAAGGAACCCGCCTCTACCAGCGCCTACCGTCGGAATTGCACCAAACCCTGCAAGCCTGCGAACCACTCACCGAAGTAGAACCCAATCGGCCAAGACAGGAAATGGTTTATGCGAATTGGAAGAAGGAAGCTGGGAAATAGAAACTGGTAACTAGTAACTGGTAACTAGTAACTGGTAACTAGTAACTAGATTTTGTATGATGGTGATTATTGCTTAACTTCCAGTTTCCAGTTACTAATTACCAGTTACTAATTCCTGCTAACTTCATTTCCTTCCACATTCCGACTCCGAACCCTTCTGAACCACCTAACCTCAAACAAGAGCAGGAACCACCAAACCCCAAACCCTACTGCCTGCCGAAGCTTTAGCGCAGGCAGGAAACCCGGAACCCCATCATGTGCGGTCGCTATGTCGTTGTTGCATCTGTCGAGGAAATCGAAAAGCGATTTCAGGTTACTGCTGCGCAATTGCCTTTTGATTTTCAGCCGAACTTTAACCTGGGACCCGGCAGCCTCGCGCCGGTAATCACCAACGACAAACCCAACGAGCTCCAGTTCTTCACCTTCGGGATGACACCTTTCTGGGCGAAGAAGCGCATGTACCTGTTCAATGCACGCGCGGAAGGTGACGGCAACATGGACAATGATCCGGACTACAAAGGCGGCAAGGGTATCATCAGCAAGCCGTCTTTCCGGAAGCCGATCCGTTCTCAGCGTTGCCTGGTGATCGCCGATGCTTTCATCGAGGGCAGCTATGCAGAGGGACTGGACAAGCCGCATTTGGTATATCTGTACCGTCGTCCATTCGCTTTCGCCGGTATCTGGGATGTTTGGAAGAATCCGGAAACGGAACAGGAGGTGCACTCTTTCGCCATCATCACGACAACGGCCAATCCTTTGCTACAAAAGATCCCTCACCATCGCAGTCCGGTCATTCTGCACGAGCGGGACGAACGCCGCTGGTTGCGGGCCGAGCACTTGCAGGAGATCACAACTTTGTTGGAGCCCTATCCGGCCGAAGAGATGAATGCCTATCCGATCTCGCCCAAGGTCAAGAGCCCGAAAGCTACCGGCCGTGAATTGATCGAACCGGTCGGAGAACGCTTACAGCCCGAGCTGGAATTGCGCATGAAGACGGAATTAAGACTTCAGGGAATGGGCGCCGGCAAGCGGGACCACCGTCATTGAACGGCGTCCGGAAAGCACTCCGCCATACGCTCGTGGCCTTCTTCCAGGATATAATCAAAGGGTTTCTCGCCGACTTCGGCTTGCGTGCGGTTCAGAATATAATCCAGTTCTTCCTGAAAACTCCGGCGTTGATGGTATTCCTCCTGACCAAGTATGAATTCCCGCACAGCCGGTAACTGCGAATGACTGTACGATAAGAGTACGATCTCGCGTTGCCAACGTACGGCCGGTTGCTCCGGCTTCCTTCGTCGCAGGAAGCGACTGATATCGGCACGAGCCGATTGAATGAAAGAACTCAGTACGACATCGTGGGGGACCTGGATCAATCCATGTAAGTGGTCCGGACGGAAACTGAACGCAAGCACGTCAACTCCCTGCTTGTTGGAGAAACGGATGAAGTGCTGTCGCACGGTTTCCAACTCTTCCATTGGAAGCAGCGCATTGACATCCCGTACCGCGACAATGAACTGGATGTACATCCGGCAATAGATGGTGGATTCCATGGCGTGAAGTTGCATTCACGACCGGTAGTCGGACAACCAATAAAAGCGGGATAGTGCGTTATCGGAGTAATCAGTAACGCAGGAGCCGATCGATCGCTTCGGCGACTTTCTGCGTGTTCGGGACCATCTCCGCTTCCAGGGTGGAATTCAGTGGAATCGCGGGAAGGTCTTTCGAGCCGATCACCTGTACCGGGGCATCGAGGGATTCAAAACAATTTTCAGAAATACGACCGGCAATGGATTGGGCAAAGGAGTTGTTGACCGGTTCTTCCGTAACGACCAGTACACGGCCGTGCTTGCGCGCGGCGGCATATATCGCGGCTTCGTCAAGCGGCGCCAGGGTGCGAAGGTCCAGAATTTCGACACGATCAGCCAACTCGCGCGAGGCGTTTCGTGCCCAGTAGACGCCCATGCCATAGGTGATAATCGCGAGGGAGGAATTTTTTCCCGGCTCCGCGCGCTGTACGATGCGGGCTTTCCCGAATGGAACGATGTACTGTTCGTCCGGCTCGATGGTCCGAGCTTCTTCGGTGCCTTTGATCTTGGACCAATACAATCCTTTGTGTTCAAGAATCACGACGGGGTTCGGATCGTAATAGGCCGCTTTCATCAGGCCCTTCAGGTCCGCTCCGGTGGAGGGATAGGCGATCTTGATGCCCCGGATATTGGTCAATACGCTTTCCACCGAGGAGGAATGGTACGGTCCGCCGCTGCCATATGCGCCGATTGGAACGCGGATGATGCAACTGACCGGCCACTTTCCGTTCGACAGATAATAGGATCGGCTTACTTCGGTGAACAATTGATTCAGTCCGGGCCAGATGTAATCGGCAAACTGTACTTCCACGATCGGCTTCAGTCCGGCCGCGCTCATCCCGACGGTGCTGCCGATGATGAATGCTTCCTGGATCGGAGTGTTGAAGACGCGTTCGTCCCCGAACTTTTGCGCAAGGGTAGCGGCTTCACGAAAGACTCCACCCAGGCGACCGCCGACATCCTGCCCGTACAACAGGCACTCCGGATGTTTGCTCATGAGTTCCTGTACCGCAAAGAGGGCACAATCCACCATGACCGTGCGTTCCTTTCCCGACGGTTCGCGCTCTCCTTTTTCTTCGGTTACAGGAGTAGGGGCATAGTCATACGTATAGAGATCCTCGGGACGGGGATCCTCCGCCTTCATCGCTTTCTCGAAGTCCGCGCGTACGAGTACGTTCGACCGATCCCGGATCGTATCAAGTTCTTTTACTGTGAATCCTTCACTCAGCAGGAAGGAGTGGAAACGCGGGAGCGGATCTCGCTTCGCGTGTTCGTCCAGATCATGACGATACCATTCTCGCCGCACGCCGGAGGTATGATGACCAAGCAAAGGCACTTTCGCGTGGATCATGAACGGACGGCGTTCCTTGCGAATCAGGGCCAACACTTCCTGCACGGTTTCAAACGACTGCCGGAAGTCGGTCCCGTCGATGGAACGCACTTCCATGCCGGGAAATCCTTTCGCGTATTCGTTGGCGTCCATCGCACGGATCTCCTTCGCGTTGGCAGAAATATCCCACTCGTTGTCCTGGATGAAATAAAGGATCGGAAGCTGCTTCAGTACCGCCATCTGGAAGGCTTCGGCAACTTCACCTTCCGTCACCGATCCGTCACCGAGCGAACAAACGACAACGGGATTCTCCTCTTTGCTGACCGGATCCATGCCGGTCATCTCGCGGTAATGAACCCCAAGCGCGATGCCGGTGGTCGGAATCGCCTGCATGCCGGTAGCCGAGGATTGGTGCGGGATCTTCGGCATGTCGTCGCGGCGCAGGCTGGGATGACAATAATACGTACGTCCACCGGAAAACGGATCGTCGCGCTTGGCCAGCAACTGCAACATCAGTTCGTAGGGTTGTAGGCCGATGCCCAACAGAATGGAATCATCGCGGTAATAGGCGGAAAGAAAATCCTGTGGACGAAGTTGAAGGCCCAGAGCTAACTGCACCGCTTCGTGTCCACGCGAGGTCGCGTGTACATATTTCTGGGTAATCTGGGATTTCTCTTCGTAAAGATCCGACATGGCCCGGGCGGTAGTCATCAATTCCCAGGCCTTGCTCAGAAGGGCTTTGTCCAATGCGGCGCCCTTCCGGCGCGTTTCCGTAAGCATACTGCAAACCTACGGGATTCGAGGCGTTTAATCAAACGGCAGTACTGGCATAAGTAGTTTGTTTGTAGTCGATTATCGCTTCATTCTGTCCCGACAAAGGTTTCGACCTTCACGCATTTGCCAACGTCTGGGGTCGAGACAGAGGAAGTTTGAAAATGCGAATCACCAGGGAATGATCGCCTTGTCTCGCCAGAACATTCCTGTAGTGAGCCCGGGTGTTACGGCCAGCCAAACAGGTGTCTCAGCTCCCTTGTGAATGGAGCGTGGCGCTGATGCTCCGCCCATATCGGTGCGCACCCAGCCTGGACATACGGCATGCACGGCGATCGCTTCTTCCCGTAATTCTTCCGCAAGCTGACGTGTAAGGCCGTTAATGGCATACTTGGAAAACCGGTAAGGGCCATAGTCGGCGTGAAGACTGTCCGACGCGCCCATGCCGCTCGAGAGATTGATAATGCAGGTGTCGGATCCCTTATGTAAATAGGGTAGAAAGGCGCGAATCACCCGCAGCGGGCCTTGTACATTGGTTTCAATGAGCTCGTCCAGTTCCGGCCACTCCGTAGTTGTCAAACCATCGGACTCGCCCAGCAGACCCGCGTTGTTGATCAGGCCGTCCAGCCGGTCGAAATGTCGCCGGAATTGTCGTACCGCATCCTGGATCGATTCAGCGCTGCGAACGTCGAGGTCAATCACCACCGATTTTTCACCCGATGGATCCAATTCTTCCTGCGCTTTCAACAAGGCCTTGTGATCCCAGCCCGTCATGAACGGCCGATGCGATATTAATGACTGACTAAATATTTCTTCAGTTCCCACAAAATAAGACGCTCCTGGTCAAAGACAGAATGACCATAAAATCAGCTCTCTTATCTTGGTTTTTCAAGAACTACAATTAATTGCATTCCCGTATTGGTAATTTTCATGATTTTATTCATAAGCCTGTTAAAAATTGCGGGTAAATAGGTCGGGCCGACAAAATAGTGATGGTGAATGATTTTGTATTTACTTATTTCACCGTTTAATTGGAACGACTTCAGATTAAATTCAAAAAGATGAAATGGAGGATGCATAGGACTAATATTGGCTACATAGGGTTGAAGCGTGAGAAAATAATACAAGTTAAAAAGTTTGCCCACCATCCATTCCGCATTGGGAACTTCGATTTCTATTTTACCACCAGGCTTTAACCATTGGAGAGCTAATTTGATAGAGTCGGATGGATCAGCTAGATGCTCAAGCACGGCCCCCATGTTGATATAATCAAAATGATCTTCGGGAAATTTGGCATTTTCAATAGGGCTGAGCACGATTCTTTCACCAGGAATGCCTGTTTTGGATATTGCGTAATTTCTAAACTCCGCAGAAGGCTCGACGCCAATTACGTCTAAACCGACATCCAACATGGCTTTCATTCCTAATCCAATCCCAATTCCTATGTCTAGTATTTTTCCATTCTTTCCGCCATATAGAATCGCCTTCTCTATTATTGCCTTATTGCCGTTGACGTTCGGTTTGAAATAGTCCTCTTGCCAGTATTCTACCGGGTCCATCCCATAATGATCCTCAATGTTTAATGGAATTGGTTGTGGATTAGAGAAAATCAATCCGCACTTCTTACATTTTTCGATCGATGTAATTAAGGCTACTTTGTTTCGCGGGCTTAGTCCCTGCGACCGGTTCATCCTCCTACCAAGCAATTTGAAATTTGAAGAATCACTTTTACACATATCGCAATTAGTGACAACTCTAAATTTGTAAGATATGTTCTTCATGGCGACCCAGGTTTATTTGTTTCAAAGTACGCAATTACTAGGCAAAAAAACAATCAAAGGAGTTACTAAAAACGGTCAACCCTAGTTAGGCAATGATACATTGATAACTAGCAACTAGTAACTCGTAACTAGTCCTGAGTTCAAGTCATAAATGCAACACCAAAGATAAAAAGACACCCCCAAGACCATAGGGTCCAGGGGGTATTTTTTGGCTGAGAAGCTGAATCTACGGATTGCATATGTCTCAAAATCACATTCAGCCAAGTTATCTTAGAAAAATTACGTTTATGAGTTGAACACGGCTTTTAAAGTTAGTTTCTAGTTTCTAATTATTAATTACAAATCACTAGTTACCAACTTTTCTTCCATCTTAATCCGGCTCCGTATCATTTTTCAATTACAAATCTCCAATCACCAATCTTCACCCACGCCCTTCCTTCATCCGCTCCGCGTTCTCTGCAACTTGTAGCGCGTCGATCATGTCCTGGATGTCGCCGTCGACGAATGCCTGAAGGTTATAAACCGTCATGCCGATCCGGTGGTCCGTGACCCGGCTTTGCGGATAATTGTACGTGCGGATCTTGGCGGAGCGGTCGCCGGTGCTGACCATGGTCTTCCGTTTTTTCGCACGTTCCTCCAGTCGCTTGTTCAATTCCATCTCGTAGATGCGTGAACGAAGCACGGATAGCGCCTTCTCGTAATTCTTGATCTGTGATTTTTCGTCCTGACACTGCGCGACGATACCGGTCGGAAGGTGTGTCAGCCGGACGGCGGAGTAGGTGGTGTTGACCGATTGCCCGCCTGGGCCGGAGGAGCAGAACAGGTCCTTGCGGATATCGTTCGCCTTGATGTCCACGTCGAATTCATCGGCTTCCGGCAATACGACCACCGTGGCGGCCGAGGTGTGGATGCGTCCTTGCGTCTCCGTCGCCGGCACGCGTTGGACCCGGTGCACGCCGGATTCGTATTTGAGGATTCCGTATGCGCTATCGCCATGAATGTTCAGGATCACTTCCTTGAACCCACCCGCCGTACCTTCGGTGAAGTCAACCGTTTCGACGCGCAAGCCACGACGTTCACAGTAACGCGTGTACATGCGGTAGAGGTCGCCTGCAAAAAGACTGGCTTCGTCACCGCCGGTGCCCGCGCGTATCTCCAGGATGGCGTCTTTGGTATCTTCGGGATCGGCGGGTAATAAGAGTTGTCGGATCTCTTCCTCGAGAACGGTGGATCGTGCGCTGAGGTCATCAAGTTCCAGGCGAGCCATTTCCCGGAATTCTTCGTCTTTCTCGTTCTGGACAACCTGTCGTGCATGTTCGAGATTACTGACGACTGTCCGGTATTCGTCCGCTTTATCCACTAACGCTTTCAGGTCTTTGTACTCCCGGTTCAACTGGGCAAAGCGTTTACGGTCGGATACGGCATCCGGCGAACTGATGGCAAGCTCTACGTCGAAGAAGCGTTGCTTGATAGCGTCGAGTTGTTCTAACAACATGAAGGGTCAACGGGAGGTAAGGAAGTATGGAGAAACCTAAGGAAGCGAAATCGACGGTCCGGTCGCTAATACACCAAGACGCCTTCCGGTGTGGTCAGGCTGAGGCGATTTTCTGTCGCCGCTTCGCATCGCCCGATCACTTTCGCTTCCAGTTGGAAGGCTGTGGCAATGGCCAGGATGCGTTCTGCATGTCGGGCTTCGCAATAAAGCTCCATGCGATGGCCCATGTTGAAGACCTTGTACAGTTCCTTCCAATCGGCTCCGCTGGATTCACGGATCATGTTAAAGAGCGGAGGAATGGCGAAAAGCTGGTCTTTGATCACATGCAGACCGTCGACAAAATGCAACACCTTTGTCTGTGCACCGCCGCTGCAATGCACGATGCCGTGAATGTCTTGTCGCATTTCGGCCAGCACCTGGCGGATGACCGGCGCATAGGTACGTGTGGGTGACAAAACCAGTTTGGCAGCATGCATCGTCTTGCCGTTGCCGATATCAACCGGGTCGGTGAGCTTGCGGCTGCCGCAATAGGTTACGTTGGGGTCCAACTCCGGGTCATAAGTTTCCGGGAACTGTTCCGCGACGGCTTTGGAGAAGACGTCGTGTCGGGCGCTGGTAAGGCCGTTGCTGCCCATACCGCCATTGTATTCGGTCTCGTAGGATGTTTGTCCATAGGAAGCCAGCCCGATGATCACATCACCCGCACGGATCCGGTCGTTGGAGATCACCTGGTCGCGGCGCATCCGACTTACAACCGTTGAATCAACGATCACCGTACGGACCAGGTCGCCCACGTCGGCGGTCTCGCCTCCGGTGAGCCGGATATCGATGCCAAACGAACGCAGTTGTTCGCAGATGGCTTCGGTACCTTCAATCAAGGCTTGAATGACTTCCCCGGGAATCAGTCGCTTGTTGCGTCCGATGGTAGAGGAGAGCAGGATATTGTCCGTCGCGCCTACGCAAAGGAGATCATCGGTATTCATGACGATCGCATCCTGGGCGATACCTTTCCATACACTCAGGTCGCCGGTGGCCTTCCAATAGGCATAGGCAAGGGAGGATTTGGTGCCGGCGCCATCGGCATGCATGATCAGGCAGTGGTCCTCGCTTCCCGAAAGGGTGTCGGGAACGATCTTACAAAACGCTTTCGGGAACAGGCCCTTGTCGAGCTTGCGGATGGCGTTATGCACATCTTCCTTGGAAGCGCTGGCGCCACGGGAAAGGTATAAATCGCCGCCTGTCATGAGTATGCAAAGATACGGAAAGGCGATGGAAGAAGGTGGATGGGTTTATGGCTCCCATGCTGTCCATGTGCCGAAAAGAGAAAGGCCACCGTTCGGGTGGCCTTTCTCTTTCAATTATTTCGCAATCCGAATCCGCTTCCCTGGTCGGAAGCTGTCGTCGTCGATGCCCTTGTTCAGCTTCTTGAGATCGGAATCTTTCAGACTCAGTCGTTTTGCAAGCGCTTTCCAACTGTCGTCGCCTTTCTCAAGCGTGGTGAACTTCTTATCGTATTCGGAATAATCGCCGGCCGGATCCACTTTGAGTTCCATGCCTTCATAGATCACTTCCGACTTCAGGCCGTTCAGGGCTTTGAGGTCTTTCACGGTCATGCTGTACTGCTTGGCTACGGCGGTGTACGTGTCGCCTTTCTTGCAGGTGTAGATCTCGCCGGGTCCTTTTTTCTCCTCCACTTTAGGCGCTTCGGTTTTCTGGACCTCCTTCACTTCGACCTTGGTGGGTGCGCTGGCGTCTTCTTTCGCCTTCAGGTCGTTGTTCTCGATGATCAGACCACTGGCCGGTTCGTTCAGGTTGATGTTCTCGGAGCCGGTTTGTCCTTTGACGAAGTTGGTGCGCAGTACCTTGAATTCGGTACGACGATTCAGCTGATGCGCCTCTTCTTTCAGTTTGACGGATTTCAAGCCGCTGATGAACGGGTCGTTCAGCACATCGCCCTTCTTGAAACTGCCCATGTCACGATCGAGTGAACGCGGCTGGGAAGCGCCGTAACCACGGGCGACCAGGCGTTCGGCTTCGATGCCGGATTTGATCAGGTATTTCACAACCGACTCTGCGCGACGCTGGGAGAGCGTGTCGTTGGTCATCGGGATCGGGCGGGAGTCGGTGTGTGATCCGAGTTCGATCACGATCGTCGGGTTTTCTTTCAGCACCGACACCAGTCCGTCGAGCGCTTTCTTGGACTCCGGACGAAGATCCCACTTGGCGAGATCGTAGTAGACTTCCGGCAATTCGATCGCGCGCAAGGTGGAGCGGAGAGCGAAGTCGAAATCACCGATGAAGTCCTTGGACTGCTCCAGCCCGACCGTGGAAACCTCCAGATATTTGTTGAGGTAATTGGACATGATGGCGCTCAGCTTGTAGCTGGTCTCCGGCTTCAGGTCGAATTTGTAGGTGCCGGTCGCATCGGTCTTGAACGGGATCGAGCTGCCGTCGCTGCCGAACAATTCGATGGATGCGCCTGCGATTGGTTCACGGGTGTCGGCATCGAATACTTTACCGGAAACCGTGAAGACGAGCGGAGGGAGCGTCCAGGCGTAGATGTCATCACCGCCCTTGCCGCCTTCGCGGTTCGAGCTCAGGAAGCCACGGTCGCCCGCCACTTCATTCAATACATAAGCGAAGTCGTCGGCCGCGGAGTTGGTTGGATACTTGAGGTTTTGTGGTTCGCTCCAGTTGCTGCCACTCATCTTCGAGGAGAAGATGTCGAGACCGCCCATGCCCAAATGGCCTTTCGAAGAGAAGTACAAGGTGCCGTCGCTGGTGATGAACGGGAACATCTCGTCATCTTCGGTATTGATGCGGCCGCCCAGATTTTCAGGAGTGCCCCAGGATTTCTTGTCCTTATTCCAGCGGGTCAGCCAGATGTCCTTGCCGCCCTGTCCACCGCTCATATCGGAAACGAAATAGAGTGTTTGTTCGTCGGCAGAGAGGCAGGGTTGCCCGACCGTGAAACTGTCGGCTGCAAGCGGAATCAGTTTAGGGTCTTCCCAGGTCTGGCCCTTACGCTTGGTAAACCATACCTGGCAAATGCCGTATTTACCTTTCTCCACTTCGCAACGCGTGAAATAAAGCAGATTGCCGTTGGGGTCCATACAGGCGGAGCCTTCGTTGTCGTTGGAGTTGACCGGTTCCAGCAGCGGCTTGGGCGAGGACCATTTTCCCTTCTTATCGACCGTAGCTTCAAAAAGATCCTGAAACTTTTCGCCGGTTCCGCCATCGTTGTTCTTACCCATCGCTTCCTGACGGGAAGAAGTGAAGAGAATGGAGCGCTTGTCTTTCTTTGAATACGTAACACCAAAATCATTGTACTTGGTGTTGATCATCGCGGTATTCTCCAGTTTCAGACGGGTCGGTTTGTCTTTCCATTTCTGCGCCTGTTGGCTGGAACGAACGCCGAAGTCGCCTCTCGGGTCGGCCGGATTGGCTGCGACATACTTCTGGTACTGAACGATCGCTTCGTCGTACTTGCTGTTGAGTTTCAAGGCGTCGGCATAACGCAGGAAAACCTCCGGATTCTTGTAATTGGCTTTGATCGCCTTGGCGTACCAAACCTCCTGATTCTTGCTGTCGTTGACCATCCGGTAGGCTTCGCCAACCTTGAAAATGATCTCGGCCTTCTTTGCCTTGTTCTTCTCCTTTGTGAAAGCCTTCTTGTACAACAAGGCAGCGTCGTAATAGTCGCCTTTGGTCCAGGCCTGGTCAGCTTGCCAGGTGGGTCCGCGCTGGGCGCTGACAAAGAGGCTGCAGATTGCAAATAAGCATGTGAAAATCAGCTTCTTGCTTGATTTCATAGGATGGTAATTTGGTGCCTGAAATTGGTTGGGAATTTTCCCGTGTAAGCAAAGAAAGGAAGAATTTTCGAGGGGGCAAATATGGAAGTTCCGCTCGTTTTTGAGGACGTTCTACGACGTTTCCCACGTTTTGTTTAACATCCTTTAACTGGGGTGGGAAACACGATTGTTTACCTTTGGTCAAGGTCAATGTGTCCTCACACCTCACACGAAATGCTACTTCCATCCATGCAAAACAAAACACGAATGTTCCGCCGGCTTCTGCTGGGCGGCAGCCTCTGCCTTATGGCAATTCCGATGAACTTCCAAAACGCCACTGCGGCAGGTGAGCTGCTGCAAACGGAGCAAAGTTCCGCTACCACAAACCCGCTCATGGAGAAATGGACGGGAAATTACGGCGGGGTTCCGCCCCTGGATAAGATCCAGGTTGCCCATTTTAAGCCGGCCTTGGAAGCCGCGATGAAGGAAAACCTTGCCGAGATCGACAAGATCACGGCGAATGCCGCAGCGCCATCGTTTGACAATACCATCGTTGAAATGGAACGTTCCGGAAAATTGCTGGACCGTGTGCAGACGATCTACGGTATCTGGAGTTCGACCATGTCGACCAAGGATTTCCAGGGTGTAGAGGAGGAGATGGAGCCGAAGCTCGCGGCGTTCTACGACCAGATCGTGCAGAACGAAAAGCTTTTCCAGCGGATCGAAAAGGTTTATACCGACGAAGCGGCGATGAAGGCTTTGACGCCCGAACAGAAGCGTCTGACCTGGAACTACTACACCAACTTCACCCGCGCCGGTGCCAAGCTGGACGCTAAATCGAAAGCGCGTCTGTCGGAAATCAACCAGGAACTTGCTTCGCTCTTCACCAAGTTCAGTCAGAATCAGCTCCACGACGAGATGGAGATTCGTCTGGTACTGACCAGCAAGGAGGATCTGGCCGGCTTGCCCCAATCACTCGTCGACGCAGCCGCGGCTGCAGCGAAGGAGCCGGGTACCTGGGTGATCCGCAACACGCGTTCTTCTGTCGAACCGTTTCTGACCTATTCCTCCCGACGTGACCTGCGCGAAAAGGCCTGGCGTATGTTCGTCAACCGTGGCGACAACGGTGGCGAGTTCGATAACAATTCGATCATCACCAACATTCTGAAGCTGCGCGCCGAGCGAGCCAAACTGCTCGGATATTCGACGCATGCCCACTGGCGCCTCGAAAATTCCATGGCTAAAACTCCGGAGCGCGCGGTCGAACTGATGGAGAAGGTCTGGACGCCGGCCGTTGCCCGGGTAAAGGAAGAAGTAGCTGATATGCAGGCGCAGGCGGAGAAAGAGGGCGATAAGATCACGATCGAACCCTGGGACTATCGCTACTATGCTGAAAAGGTCCGTAAGGCAAAGTACGACCTGGATCAGGATGAGGTGAAGCAATATTGCCAACTGGAAAAACTCCGCGAAGGAATGTTCTGGGTTGCCGGTGAACTCTTCGATTTTGAATTCACCCCGGTTACCGATGTTCCGGTCAATCATCCGGATGTCCGCGTATGGCAGGTAAAAGAAAAGACCTCCGGCAAAGCCATTGGCCTTTGGTACTTTGATCCCTATGCCCGTGAAGGAAAACGATCGGGTGCCTGGATGAACTCCTACCGCAACCAGCAACGCGTCGATGGGGAGATTTTGACCATCGTATCGAATAACTCCAACTTCGTCAAGGGCAAACCCGGTGAGCCGGTATTGATCTCCTGGGATGATGCCAACACCCTGTTCCATGAGTTCGGCCACGCGCTGCATGGTCTCTGCTCGAACGTAACCTATCCCTCCTTGTCAGGAACGAATGTTGTACGCGATTACGTAGAATTCCCTTCCCAGTTGCTGGAGCACTGGTTCTCGACTCCCGAGGTTCTCAAGCGTTTTGCCCTGCATCACAAGACCAACGAGCCCATTCCGGGTGAACTTGTCGCACGCATTGAAAAGGCTGCCACCTTCAACCAGGGCTTTATCACGACCGAATTCCTCGCAAGCGCGTTGGTCGACATGAAACTGCACCTCGAGGGCGGAGCGGAGATCGATCCGGACAAATTCGAGCGTGTAACGCTTGAAAAGCTCGGGATGCCCAAGGAGATCGTCATGCGTCACCGCACTCCCCAATTCGGTCACGTATTCTCCAGCGACGGCTATTCCGCCGGCTATTACAGCTACCTGTGGGCCGATGTGATCACGGCCGATGCGTACGAGGCGTTCACCGAAGCCGGTGGGCCCTATGACAAATCGGTTGGCGCGAAATTGAAGAAGGAGATTTTCTCTGTAGGAAACACCCTTGATCCCGCAGAGGCATACCGCAACTTCCGCGGTCGTGACGCGAAGATCGATGGACTGATGCGCGACCGCGGATTTCCGCTCACGAACTAATCCAATGATTTCCGCAAGGAAGAAAAAAAGGCCTGTCCGGATTCGGACAGGCCTTTTTTCATTTTGTATTCGTTGTTAACGAATGGTCACCAGTTCCCGGTACTTCGCCATCGGCCACAGCGCGTCGTCGATAAGCATTTCGAGATGGTCGACATCGTCGCGGATCGGATCGAAGTAGGCCTTCACCTTGTCGCAATACGCGATCGCCTTGTCGCGGACGTTCTCCAGCTTATTGGCACGTTTCCGTGCTTCCACCATCGCGTCAACATTCGACTTGATCGAGGCGATATAGCCGGAGATCTCCTTCAGTTGCTCGAGCTGCATGCTGTACGTGTCCGCTTTCATACCGGCCGATTTCAAAGCCGTGATGTTCTCAGCCAGGATCGTCTGGTACTTCACCGCCGCCGGCAGGATGTGGTTGATCGCGAGATCTCCCATAACCCGCGCCTCGATCTGGATCTTCTTGATATAGGTCTCCAGCATGATCTCGTGGCGGGCTTCCGCTTCGCGGTGAGAAAAGATGCCGACTTCCTCGAACAGTTTGAGCGACTTCTTGGAAACGTACGCGTCCAGTGCGGGTGGGGTCGTGGTCACGTTCGAGAGTCCGCGGCGCTTCGCCTCTTTCACCCATTCGTCGCTGTAACCGTTTCCTTCGAAGCGGATATTCTTCGACTCGACGATGTAACGGCGCAACACCTTCAGGATGGCTTCGTCTTTCTTCGTGCCCTTCTCGATCAGCCCGTCGACTTCTTTCTTGAAAGCGGCCAACTGGGAAGCGACGATGGTGTTCAGTACCGTCATCGCGTTGGAACAGTTGGCGGAGGAGCCGACTGCCCGGAATTCGAACTTGTTACCGGTGAAAGCAAAAGGAGAAGTACGGTTACGGTCGGTATTGTCGAGCAGGATTTCCGGGATCTTCCCGATGTTCAGTTTCAACTCGGTCTTTTCGTCCGGTGTCATCTTCTTCTCCGACACGCTCTTTTCCAGATCATCGAGCACTTTGCTCAACTGACCGCCCAGGAAGATCGACATGATCGCCGGCGGAGCGTCGTTGGCGCCGAGACGATGGTCGTTGCTGGCCGAGGCGATGCTGGCGCGCAACAGGTCAGCGTGTTCGAAGACCGCGCGGATCGTGTTGATGAAGAAGGTCAGGAACATCAGGTTGCTCTTCGGCGTGCTGCCGGGCGAGAGCAGGTTCTTGCCCGTGTTCGTGCCAAGACTCCAGTTGTTGTGCTTGCCGGAACCGTTGATGCCGGCGTACGGCTTCTCATGTAACAGGATGTGAAAGCCGTGACGACGGGCGATCTTGTCCATGACGTCCATCAACAGGCAGTTGTGGTCCACCGCCAGGTTGATGTCTTCAAAGATCGGCGCGCATTCGAACTGGCTCGGGGCAACTTCGTTGTGGCGGGTCTTCAGCGGAATGCCCAGTTTATAGGCCTCCGTCTCCAGGTCCAGCATGAAACCGAGCACCCGCTCCGGAATGGATCCGAAGTAGTGGTCCTCGAGCTGCTGGCCTTTTGCCGGGGAATGGCCGAACAGGGTGCGACCGGTAATGGCCAGGTCGGGGCGCGACTGCAGGAGCGCGGCATCGACCAGGAAATATTCCTGTTCAATGCCCAGCGTGGCCATGACTTTCGTGACATCCTTATCGAAGTACTGACAAACATCGACAGCGGCTTTGTCGAGCGCGTGCAAGGCCTTCAGCAAAGGAGCTTTGTAGTCCAGTGTCTCTCCCGTGTAGGAAACGAAAACGGTCGGAATGCACAGCGTCTTACCGCCGGCACGTTCCATGATAAAGGCAGGGGAGCTCGGGTCCCAGGCCGTGTAACCACGTGCCTCGAACGTATTGCGGATGCCACCCGATGGGAAGGACGACGCATCCGGCTCCTGCTGAACCAGGGCGTTGCCGGAGAACAACTCAATGGCCCGACCGTCGTTCAGTTCAAAGAAAGAATCATGCTTTTCGGCCGTCAGGCCGGTGAGCGGCTGGAACCAATGCGTGTAATGCGTGGCGCCTTTTCCGCTCGCCCATTCTTTCATGCCCAGTGCGATCTGTCCCGCCATTTTCCGGTCGATCATGCCGCCATGATTGATGGCATCCATGACAGCCCGGTACGCATCCTTGGAAAGGAATCGCTGCATGGCGTCCT
The DNA here is from genome assembly GCA_016713765.1 of Bacteroidota bacterium. Classification (NCBI taxonomy): domain Bacteria; kingdom Pseudomonadati; phylum Bacteroidota; class Bacteroidia; order Candidatus Pollutiaquabacterales; family Candidatus Pollutiaquabacteraceae; genus Candidatus Pollutiaquabacter; species Candidatus Pollutiaquabacter sp. The sequence goes on along the minus strand of JADJON010000003.1, from coordinate 458,318 downwards.
GGCTGAACACGTGTTGCCCGTAATAATCGGACACTTTGCCGGATGGCAGGTTCACAGAAATCGGCTGACGAACAGACATCAGCTCCAGGGCCCGAAAGCGCGCGTGACTCATGATGGGTTACTTTTTTAGGGGTTTAACGTTAAAAATGTATTTTCGGATGCAAACATATCATAAAAGAGGGGGGTGTGTCAATAAAAATGATATTATTTTTAAACAGACCCCCTAAAATTTCAGTCATCGGGTTTAGAATATTGAATTTAAAGTCTCCGCCAGGCTTGATGCATGGCAAGTAACGGTCAAAACAGGGGGATTTGGAGCGAATAATGCTCAAAACATTACTTTTTCCCTATCCAGACTCGATTTTTTTGGAGGGGTGGTCCGAAAAGCCTGCTTTTTTGGAAGGAGTATTTGAAAAATGAGGGGGTCCGGGGTGGAATGTTGGGAAATACACCCTGCCCGAAGCTGGTACCGTATCCTGTACATTTGATCATGAAACTGCGTGTAACCGTTTCCTTGCTGACCCGCCTGGTAATCTTTTTACTCCTGCTCCCACCGTCCACCATGTCTGCACAAAATGCGGTGTACAACGAGTGGAAGCGAAAAGCGGAGCAATTGTATATGACCGGAGATTTTCTGGCTTCCGCACGTGCCTACGATCAGGCATTTGCCGCACTCGATGGGAAAGGACTCCTCGATGATCGCTACAATGCAGCCTGTAGCTGGTCCCTGGCCGGGCGACCGGACTCCGCATTCTATCACCTCTTTCGACTCGCGGAAAAAGCGAACTATACCAACCTGGGGCATCTCACGACGGATCCGGACCTGCAGCCCATCCATCAGGATGAACGATGGCAACAATTGATCAGCCGTGTCGAGGCGAATAAAAAGGCCGCAGAAGCAAAACTCGATCCGGTCCTGGCGCCCATGCTCGATTCCGTCTTTGAGCAAGACCAGGCCGGTCGTCAAATGATCGCGGAGGTGGAACGCAGATACGGCGCAGGCTCCAAACAAATGGACTCGCTATGGAGGAGCATCCAGTTCCACGATTCGGTGAATCAGGAGAAAGTGATCGCGGTGCTGGAGACGCGCGGTTGGCTGGGCTCCGACCTGGTAGGAGCAGAAGGAAGTCAGGCGCTCTTCCTGGTCATTCAGCATGCCGACCTTCCGGTACAGGAAAAGTACCTGCCCATGATGCGCGAAGCCGTAAGGGCCGGGAAAGCCAGCGGATCAAGCCTTGCATTGCTGGAAGACCGGGTTGCACTGCGGAAAGGTGGCCGACAACGCTATGGTAGCCAGATCGGTCTTGATCCGGAGACGGGCGAGAAATACCTGTCTCCGCTAGAAGATCCCGATCAGGTCGATCAGCGCAGAGCCGAGGTGGGACTGGGCCCGCTCTCCGACTACCTGTTGAACTTCGGCCTGGTATGGGACGTGGAAGAGTACAAGAAGCAGTTGCCCGCTTTGGAGAAAAGACTCGGAACGATAAAATGAATGGCAGCCTGTCTGCCTGGATCGGACTTATCGTCCCATCCGACGCAGAAACCGCACGTGCGATAGGATCGCGTGTCGGACACTCGGAGCTTCGTAGTACGGTAATCCGTGCCGCGAACTCACTTCGCGTACGATCGGACTAATGGCTCCGTAATGCACATGGGAGATCCGCGGGAATAGATGGTGCTCCACCTGGTGGTTGAGTCCGCCGGTGAACCAGGAAACGATGCGGTTGCCGGTCGCGAAGTTGGCCGTGGTGCGCAACTGGTGCGTTGCCCAGTCGGTGTCCAGGTGATGCTGATCAGCCGCCGGGATGATGAAGTTGACTTCTTCCACCGCATGAGCCAATTGAAATACGACACTGATGATCAAGCCGGTGGTGAAGGTGTAGATCCCGAATCCGATGAGGAAGGCCGTGATACTATGGAACTGCAGCGGCAACACGACATAGAACAGTACATACAGGATCTTGGTCAGCCAGAATCCGATGTGCATCTGCAACGGCAGCTTGATGTTGTCGCGCTGGCCGATCTGGCGTGAAAAATACTTCTTGAAGTCGAGGATGAAAACCCAGGCCAGGTACATCGTGCCGTAGGCCAGCGGCCAATAGATGTACTGCCAACGATGGATGCCGATCTTCTTTTGCGCCTTCGTCATCCGGAAGAATGGCTCGATCAGAATATCGTCGTCGTGGTCGTCGATGTTCGTGTAGGTGTGGTGGATGACGTTGTGCTTGATGTTCCAGAAGAAGGAGCTTCCGCCGAGCAGGTTGAGCGACAAGGCTGCAAGCTTGTTCAGGGCCGGGTTGGCCGATAGGCTACCGTGACCGCCGTCGTGCATGATGTTGAAGCCGATGCCGGCAGTAACAATGCCGAAAAGGACACAGATCGGCGCCGCCCACCAGCCGGGAACAATCGCGAAGGCAAGCAGGATGTAGCAGGTCAGGAACGCCGAAAGCAACACGATCGACTTGATCACGTTGCGCGAATCGCCATGCATTTCGATTTTGTGCTCGGCGAAGTAGGCTTCGACTTTACTCTTGAGTTCGAGGTAGTAGGCGGAATGATTACCGCTGAATTTCAAAGTAGACATGCAGATGTATTACAGGCTGCTGCTAAGATAAGCGACCGGATTATTCGGCTATTTACCAGCGCCCCTGTTTTTTATTGTTCTTATTCACAGATTTCTTGCCGCCATAGCCGGAATACTTGCGTTCCGGGATGGAGAATCCTTCTTTTTTTGGGGCGTAATTATCCTGCTTGGCGTTTTTGCCGGTCTTCTTATCCGCGAAGCCCAACTTTCCTCCGCCGTATTCCTTTTTCGGATAACCTTTTTTCTTACCACGATCCTGTTCGTAGGAAGGTTTCGAAAATGCCGGCTTGCCCTTGCCCTTGAAATCGCTCGAATTTCTTTTCCCGCCTCCGCTCTCTTCGCCTCCGGTGCGTTCGATCCGGACCGGTCGGCCACGATGGAATTCTCCCTGGAAAGATTGTTCGAACACGGCGATCATCTTTTCATCGGTCACTTCGATGAAGGAATAAACCCCCTTCAGTTCGATGCGACCGATGTCGGAACCTTTCAGCCCCGTGATGTCGCAGACGTATCCCAACATGCGGCCTTTGTCGAATCCATCGACGGTGCCGAGGTTGATGAACACTTTCGGGCCGTTCGAACGGTACCGGTCTTGTCGCTGCTTCCCCTGATGCGCCAGGTCGACGTTCAGATCGGGAGCGTTCCGGTAATAATCGATGAAACGGTTGAACTCCATACTGATGATGCGCTTCAGTACATCCTCTTTGCTGAGATCCGCCAGTTCATGCATCGCGATCTCGGTGAATTTTTCCACACCGCGTTCGTCGACTTCCACCTCGTGAACTTTACGGATGAAGTTGATCAGTTGCTGTTCGCCGATCTCCAGCGCGTCCGGAATGCGTGACAGGTGGAATTTTGCGTTGATCTTCTTTTCGATCTGCCGGATTTTGTCCAGCTCGCGCACGTTCACCAAGGCAAGGGAAAGGCCCGATCGACCGGCCCGTGCGGTACGGCCGCTGCGGTGGGTATAGTTTTCCGATTCGTCGGGCAGGTGGTAATGGATCACGTGCGTGATGTCGCGCACGTCGATACCGCGTGCGGCTACGTCCGTCGCGACCAACACTTGCAAAGCGCGGTTGCGGTAACGGTCCATGACCTTGTCGCGCTGTTGCTGGCTCAGGTCGCCGTGCAAGGCGTCGGCGTTGTATCCGTCCTTGATCAATTGTTCGGCAACCTGTTGGGTATTGATCTTCGTCCTGCAGAACACCACGCCGAAGATGCCCGGACTCGCATCGAGTATGCGCTTCAGGGCAGCGTAACGGTCGCGTTCATGAACAACGTAGTAATGGTGTTCGAGGTTGTTGGCAGCTTCGTTCTGACGACCCATCGTCAGCTCGACGGGGTCGCGCATGTATTCTTCGGCGATCGAACGGACTTCCCGCGGCATCGTCGCCGAGAACAACCAGACATTCTTATCTTCCGGTGTATGCGACAGGATTTCGGTGATGTCTTCCTGGAAACCCATGTTCAGCATTTCGTCCGCTTCGTCGAGGATGGTAAAGCGGATGGTTTCCAGGTCCACCGCGCCTTTGCCGATCAGGTCGATCAGGCGACCCGGAGTAGCGACGATGATCTGTGCGCCCTGGCGTAACTGACGGATCTGGGTTCCGATGTTCGCGCCGCCGTAAACGGCCACGATGTGCGCAGCGGGTTCGAACTGACTGAACTTGGTTAGATCGGTCGTGATCTGGACACACAATTCGCGGGTCGGTGCAAGCACCAGGGCCTGCGTTTCGCGGGATTTGAAATCAACCCGGTCGATCAAAGGCAGTCCGAAGGCTGCGGTCTTACCGGTACCGGTTTGAGCAAGACCCACGAAATCCGTGCGGTCTTTCAGGAGGAGCGGAATGGCTTGTTGTTGAATCGGTGTGGGCTGCTCGAATCCAAGTGCAGCTACGGCTTTCAACACCTTTTCGCCCAACCCCAATTCGGGGAAATTGGACATAGTTATGGAATAGCGGGTGCAAAGGTAGTGAAAATTAGGAGATTAGAAAATAGGGAAAGGAGGGGGGACGGGAAAAAAGAAACTAGTAACTAGTAATTTGTAATTAGTAATTACAGACTAATAGCCCTAAAACCGCCCGCCTGCCGTAGCTTTAGCGAAGGCAGGAAACTCAAAACACGGAACACGAAACACGGAACACGGAACCCCTTTCACAGGTACAAAACCTCCTTCACCGCCGCGATCACACGTGCCGGATTCGGCAGGTAGGCCTCGATGAGGGTGGGAGCGTAAGGAAGCGGCACGTCGCCACCCATCACGCGTCGGATCGGCGCGTCGAGATGGTCAAACGCGTGACGCTGCACGGCAAAGGCCAGTTCGGAAGCGATCGAAGCCAAAGGCCAGGATTCTTCCACGATCACCATGCGGTTCGTCTTCTTCACGGAATTGATCAGGGTTGCGTAATCGATCGGCCGAACGGAGCGGAGATCGATCACTTCCGCATCGATGTTGTCCTTCGCCAATTCCTCAGCAGCCTTCAGGGCGACTTTCATCATCTTTCCAAACGAAACGATGGTGACATCACGACCGGCGCGCTTGATTTCAGCAACCCCGATCGGAATGAGGTACTCTCCGTCGGGAACCATGCCTTTGTCCCCGTACATCTGCTCACTCTCCATGAAGATCACCGGGTCGTTGTCGCGGATGGACGTTTTCAATAAGCCTTTTGCGTCAGCGGGATTGCTCGGCACTACGACCTTCAGACCCGGACAGTTGGCATACCAGTTCTCGAATGCCTGACTGTGCTGGGAGGAAAGCTGGCCGGCCGAGGCGGTCGGGCCCCGAAACACGATTGGCACAGGGTACTGTCCGCCACTCATGCTCATCATCTTGGCAGCGGAATTGATGACCTGGTCGATGGCTACCAGTGAAAAATTAAAGGTCATGAATTCGATGATGGGACGAAGTCCGTTCATCGCGGCTCCGACACCGATACCGGCGAAGCCTAGTTCCGCGATCGGGGTGTCGATCACACGCCGTTCACCGAACTCGTCCAGCATACCCTGACTTACTTTATATGCCCCGTTGTATTGGGCAACTTCCTCACCCATGAGGAAGACGCGCTCATCGCGGCGCATCTCTTCGCTCATGGCTTCTCGCAGGGCTTCTCGGAATTGTAATTCGCGCATAGCGTTATCGTTCTTCGCAATCGTTCGTCACGATCACTTCGGCGGACGGCAAAAGTAGGTAATTCCGGGTTTATCATTCGTCGGGATCTTCCAGTTGAAGTAACGCTCCCTGCAATTCCGATCGCGTATGTTCATCTCGTTGTTGGCTGGCTACCACGAGCCCTTCCCGCAAGGCTTTCGCCGCTTCTCCCGGTCGGTTCAGCCGGAGCAATACCTGGCCTGCCTGGTAGTACGCCGGCAGGTAATCATGTGCATGCTTCAACAAGTGGTCAAAGCATCCCCAGGCTTTGTCTAACTCGTTCATTTTGAAATATTCAAGTCCCAATGCATAACGGGAAAAACAATCCAGGGGATCGTCTTGTAAGTAGCTCAATAGCAATGGGATTCGGTCTGTTGACATCCGGTGGTCAAAAGGGGTAATTCCTTATCTTCGCGCGCCTGAGCGGTCGAAGAAAAACGGCCTTTCGTACGAAATTACGAAGTATTGCCGGAACCTTATTCCGGATCCGCTGTTCAACTAACCGGACGTTCGGTTCGTCCGACCGCCAACGACAGACGTGTCATCATGAAAATCCTGGTTTGTATTTCCAACGTGCCGGATACCACGGCGAAGATCAATTTCACTCCGGATAACAAAGAGTTCGTCTCTTCCGGCGTGACCTTCATCCTGAATCCCTACGACGAGATCGCTTTATCCAAAGCGGTGGACCTTGCTGCCACCGGCGGTACGGTGACGGTGATCAACATCGGCGACGGTACCACCGAACCGACGATCCGGAAAGCGCTGGCAATTGGTGCTACCGACGGAGTTAGGATCAACGCGGCTCCACGCGACAGCTACTTTGTTGCCGCCCAGATCGCCGACTATGTGAAAAAGAATCCCTTCGATATGATCCTGTGCGGCCGCGAGTCGTCAGACAACAATGGCGCGACTGTTCCGGCGATGATCGCCGAAATGCTCGGTATTCCCTGCGTGCCCTCCGCCAAGAGTTTGCAAGTGGAAGGCGGACAGGTCGTGATGGAGCGGGAGATCGAAGGCGGTAAAGAGATCGTTGCCTGCCCCACACCGCTGGTAGTCGGCGCTTCCGAAGGCATGGCCGAATGGAAGATCCCGAACATGCGGGGGATCATGTCCGCGCGTACGAAACCCTTGCAGGTAGTCGAGCCGGTGGAAGTTCCACAACTTGTCCGGACCGTCTCATACGACAAACCCGCTCCGCGCAGCGCGGTGAAAATGATCGCTGCCGAAGATGCGGCGAAGTTGTTCGATATCCTTCGCGAAGAGAAAAAAGTCATCTGATCCGGTCCACGGCCAATCACTTTTAGCAGATCATCATGTCAGTACTCGTTTACGTTGAAAATCTCCAGGGACGGTTCAAGAAATCCGCTTTCGAACTGGTCTCCTATGCCAATGCCATTGCCGGCAAACTCGGCATGCCACTCACGGCCTTGTCCATTGGCGAGGTCAGCGCGGAAGAACTTGCCCGCCTGGGCAAATACGGTGCGGCGAAAGTACTATCCGCGACCGACGCCCGCCTCAGGCAAACCAACATCCAGCCATATAGCACGGTGGTCGCCGAAGCCGCGAAATCGGCCGGAGCGAAGATCGTAGTGGTGCCGGCCAGTTTTTCCGGTAAGGCCATCGCTCCACGGGTTGCAGTGAAACTCGGTGCAGGTTATGCCGATAACGCGATCGATCTTCCGCAAATGGATGGTGCGTTCATCGTAAAAAAGGGTGCTTACTCGGGCAAGGCCTACGCCTTCGTGGAAGTTGTCTCCGAGAGCAAGGTCATCAGCCTGGTGCCGAATTCCTATAAGGTAGTGGAGGCCGCTGCTGCCGGTACTGTAGAAGTGTTTACGCCTGCTGTTCCCGACAGCGACTTTGCCTTGCAGGTGAAAGAAACGGTTCGCGCTACCGATAAAGTTTCCCTGCCCGACGCTGAACTCGTCGTCTCCGCCGGACGCGGAATGAAAGGACCGGAGAACTGGGGAATGATCGAGCAGTTGGCTGACGTATTGGGTGCAGCTACTGCTTGCAGCAAACCGGTTTCCGACGCCGGCTGGCGCCCGCACAGTGAGCACGTGGGGCAGACCGGTATCGCCATCTCGCCGAATCTGTACATTGCTGTCGGTATATCCGGAGCCATCCAGCATTTGGCCGGAGTCAGTTCGTCGAAAGTGATTGTTGTTGTCAATAAGGACCCTGAAGCCCCGTTCTTCAAAGCGGCGGATTATGGAATTTGCGGAGACGCGTTCGAAGTAGTGCCGAAGCTCATCGAGGCTGCCAAGACGTTCAAAGCAAGCCAGAATTGATTCGTTTCACCCAGAACTCAGGAGAATTTTCTTATATTCGTTTAGGTAATGCCGGGGTACCAGCTCCAGCTTTTCTATGAAAAAAATAAAACTGGACATCATCGGCCTCAGCTACAGCCAGACGCAAAGCGGGGCCTATGCTTTGGTATTGGGTGAAGAAGGAGGGAAGCGCCGGTTGCCGATCATCATCGGCGCGTTCGAAGCGCAGGCAATCGCGATCGAACTCGAAAACATGACGCCCACCCGGCCGTTGACCCACGATCTGTTCAAGTCCATGGCCGGATCGTTCGACATCGACGTCGAAGAGGTCATCATCTTCAACCTGCTCGAAGGCGTGTTCTATGCAAAGCTCATTTGCAACAACGGTGAAAAACGGATGGAGATCGATGCCCGCACCAGCGACGCCATCGCCATCGCGGTTCGCTTCGGCTGTCCGATCTACACATACGAGTTCATCCTCTCTACCGCCGGCATCATCGTTGACGAGAGCGCTGAAGGCGGAGAAGAGCAACAGGTAGTGGAGAAACCCGCGGTGACCACCACGAAATTGTCGGAAGGCGAATTGTCCGCAGCCAGCACGGACGAATTGAACGAGATGCTCACGAAAGCGCTCGAAGAGGAAGCCTACGAACGCGCCTCCCGTATCCGGGACGAGTTGAACAAACGAAAGAGCAACTGATCAGCATTCATGAAAATGAAAAAGCAGCCCGGACAGGCTGCTTTTTTTATTTCGATGAAGCGGTTCAGTGACGGACTTCGGTAACGGCACCCGTTTCGTGCTTGTACTTGAAGGCGAATGGAAAGATCAGCCCGAGGATCAGGGCATAAATGGTGAAAACCATCCAGATGCTGGGCCAGTCGCTGACGCCGTTCAACGTATAATGATCCACCACGAGTCCGCTGCCATAGCCGCCGATCATCGCGCCGATGCCGTTGGTCATGAACATGAACAGTCCCTGAGCACTGGCGCGCATGCTCTGCGGCGCTTCTTTCTCGACGAATAACGACCCGGAGATGTTGAAGAAGTCGAACGCCATGCCGTAGATGATCATCGATAGAATCAGCAAAGGTAGTCCGCTGCCGGGATTGCCGATGGAGAACAAGCCGAAGCGGAAAACCCAGGCGAACATACTCATCAACATGACCTTCTTAATGCCGAATTTCTTCAGGAAGAAAGGTATGGTCAGGATGAACAGTGTTTCGGAGATCTGCGAAATGGAGAGCAAGAGGATCGGATGTTGAACGGCGAAGGTGTCGGGGAAGGTCGACTGGAAGCTGTCGAGGAAGGCACCGCCGAAAGCGTTGGTGATCTGCAAGGCGGCACCAAGGCACATGGAAAAGAAGAAGAAGATCGCCATCTTCCGGTCTTTGAAGAGGACGAATGCGTCCAGACCGAGCTTACTGGCAAGCGAGGAACCGTTATTCGCCCGCAAGGGCTTACAGGCCGGAATGCTGAATGCGTAAAGTCCGAGAAAGAGCGCTGAAACACTGGAAAAGATCAGTTGCATGTTGTTCGACTTCCAGCCGGCCAGGTCCACCGTCCACATGGCAACAATGAAGCCCACCGTTCCCCAGACCCGGATCGGTGGGAATACTTTGATGATATCGTACTTGTTGCTTTCCAATACGATGTAGGACACGGTATTGTTGAGCGAAATGGTGGGCATATAGAAGAACGAATTCAGGAGCATGACCAGGAAAAAGGTGTCGGGATCCGTAACGGTGGAAGCCCAATACAACATGCCCGCCCCCAGCAGGTGGCAAATACCGAGCAGCCGTTCGGCGTTGATCCATTTGTCAGCAATGATTCCCGTAATGGCCGGCATGATGATCGAGGCAATGCCCAGGGTAGAGAAGACACGTCCGATCTGCTCTCCGCTGAAATGCAGGGAGCCGAACAGATACCCGCCGATCGAGATCAGCCAGGATCCCCACACGAAGAACTGGAGGAAGTTGAGAATGGTCAGTCGCAGCTTGATGCCCATAGGAATCGATTTGAGGTCGAAAGTTAGTCGAATTGACGAAGAAACAAACGGGTCGGTCCCGGGCGGGGGCTTCTTTTCAACAGCAACAGCAGACCCGCTGTTGGTGCGTATCTTTACCGCAGGATGAAACAGTATCACGAGCTACTCAGCTACATCATGGAACATGGTGCCGATAAACAGGACCGTACCGGTACAGGTACACGTTCCGTTTTCGGATACCAGATGCGGTTCAACCTGCAGGAAGGATTTCCCCTGGTAACGACCAAGAAGCTCCACACCCGGTCCATTTTTCATGAACTCTTGTGGTTTCTCAAGGGAGAGACCAACATCCGGTATCTGCGGGAGAACGGGGTGACGATCTGGGACGAATGGGCGGATGCCAACGGCGACCTGGGTCCTGTCTACGGTTCTCAGTGGCGGAACTGGAAGGCGACGGATGGTCGTGTCATTGATCAGATCAGCCAGGTGATCGATCAGATCCGCAAGAATCCGGACTCACGCCGACTCATCGTCAGCGCCTGGAACGTCGGGGAGATCGATAAAATGAAATTACCCCCCTGCCACCTGCTGTTTCAGTTTTACGTCGCCAACGGTCGCTTGTCCTGTCAGCTTTATCAACGTAGTGCGGATTCCTTCCTGGGTGTTCCGTTCAACATCGCTTCCTATGCCGCCCTGGTTCATATGGTCGCGCAGGTTTGCGATCTGCAGGTAGGTGATTTTGTCCATACACTGGGTGACGCCCATATCTATACGAATCACTTTGAACAAGTCCGGCTCCAACTCAGCCGTGAGCCGCGTCCCTTACCGACGCTCCGGCTCAACCCCGAGGTGAAAGATATCTTCGCGTTCCGTTTTGAAGACCTGGTGATCGAAAACTACGATCCTCATCCTCACATCAAAGCGGCGGTAGCCGTTTGATCCTGTTGTCACGATGATCTTATCCATCATAGTTGCAGCCTCGGAGAATGGCGTGATCGGTACCGGGAACAAGTTGCCCTGGCGGTTATCGGGTGACCTCCAGCGCGTGAAAGCCATCACCATGGGACACCACCTCATCATGGGCAGAAAAACCTATGAGTCCATTGGTCGGCCTTTACCGGGCCGTACCACGGTGATTATCAGTCGTAGCAGGGATTTACAGGTTCCGGGTTGTATCGTGGTGGGTTCACTGGACAAGGCGATCGAGGTGAGTCAGACAGATTCGGAGTCGTTCATTTTTGGCGGAGGCGAGATATTCCGGGCCGCTTTGCCTGTCACGGATCGGATCTACTATACACGCGTTCATTGTCAGGTTACCGGCGATACCCATTTTCCCGATCTGGATCCCGACCAGTGGCAGGTCATCAGGGAAGAGCGTTTTCCTGCGGATGAAAAGAACGAGTACCCCTGTACCTTTACGCTCTTCGAACGAAAGAAGTGATTGCAAAAAAAATGTCCGCCATTGGCGGACATTTTTTTTAATGCTGGTTGAAAGTTACTTCTTGCAGCAATCGGATTTCTTTTCCGGACAAGGCGTTCCGCTTCCGCATTTGATGCCTTTGGCTTCGCAGGCTTTCATGCAGGCTTCGCTGCATTGGCCGCCGCCATGGCAATTCATGCCTTTTTGTTCGCAGTTCTTCATGCAGGCGGCATCGCAACCGGATGCGCAATCGTGGTGGCTATCTTTTGCCGGACAAGCTTTTCCGTGTCCGCAATCCATGCCTTTTTCTTTACAGGCCTTCATGCAGGCCTCGTCACAGGCAGCTTGATGCTCAGGGCATGCTTTGCCGTTTCCGCAATCGATGCCTTTTTCTTCGCAACGCTTTTTACAAGCATCGTCACAGGCCTTGGCTTCGCCGTGACAACCGGAACCGTTCGATTTGCAAACGCTCATACAAGCGGCCTGACGGACGTGGCACTTGCCGTTCTCGGTCATGACACAATCCGTACTGTCGAGTTTGCCTTCCGCCATCCACTGCGCACAGGTCGTGGAATCGATCACGCAGTTGCCCAGGGAATCCATCGCGCACTCCGACTGCATGCCGTCGCAGGATTTCATCTCACCGTGACATTCGGTTTTCGCCTTGCAGCAATCGTCGCCCATACCGGCGCCATGACCGCCGCCGTTTACGGCAATCAGCGGCGCGATGGTTAAGCCGACCAGTGAACTCAGCTTGATCAGGATGTTCATCGAAGGGCCGGAAGTATCCTTGAAAGGATCACCAACCGTATCACCGACTACAGCCGCTTTGTGGGGCTCGGATTTCTTGTAATAAGTCTGGCCGTTGATCTCAACACCTTTTTCAAACGACTTCTTGGCATTGTCCCAGGCGCCGCCGGCATTGTTCTGGAAAATAGCCCAAAGGACACCACTCACCGTTACACCGGCCATATAAGCGCCCAGCGCTTCAGGACCCATGACGAGGCCGATGATGATCGGCGTGACAATAGTGATGATACCCGGAAGCATCATCTCACGAAGAGCGGCGGCGGTGGAGATCTGTACACAACGACCATACTCCGGCTTTCCGGTTCCTTCGAGGATCCCCGGGATCTCCCGGAACTGGCGACGAACTTCGTTCACCATGTCCATGGCAGCTTTGCCAACCGAATTCATGGCAAGCGCGGAGAAGACGACCGGCACCATGCCTCCGATGAAGAGCGCGGCAAGCACCTTCGCGTCGAAGATGTTGATGCCCTGGATGCCCGTGAACGTCACGTATGCGGCGAACAGTGCAAGAGCCGTCAGTGCCGCGGAAGCGATGGCAAACCCTTTACCGATAGCGGCAGTGGTGTTGCCCACCGAGTCGAGTACGTCTGTCTTCTCGCGTACCTCGGAAGGAAGTTCACTCATCTCGGCAATACCGCCGGCGTTGTCGGCGATCGGTCCGAATGCATCGATGGCAAGCTGCATAGCCGTGGTCGCCATCATGGCGGAGGCGGCGATACCCACACCGTAGAAACCGGCCAGCAGGTAAGCGCCCCAGATCGCTCCGGCGAACAGGATGACCGGCATGGCTGTCGAAAGCATACCGGTGCCGAGACCCGCGATGATGTTGGTTGCCGCGCCGGTAGCGGATTTCTGGACAATCGAAAGGACCGGCTTCTTGCCGAGTCCGGTGTAGAATTCGGTGATGTAGGAAATGGCGCCGCCGACGAACATGCCGATCACGACCGCCCAGAAGACGTTCATGGACGTGGTCGTCATCTCGCTGAACTCTCCTGCGTTGAACACGCTCATCGTGATCGTTTCAGGAAGCATGAGCCGGATCAGGAAGAAAGAAGCTACTACGGCCAGCAGGATGGAAAACCAGTTGCCTTTGTTCAGGGCCGACTGCACGGTGTCAGTGTTGGCCTGTGCATTGTCGGCAACCCGTACGAAGAAAGAACCGAGGATCGATGCGAGAATACCGACACCGGCAATGGACAACGGAAGGAGGATCGGACCGATCCCGCCGAAAGCGTCTTCGATGCCGCCCATATCGCGGATGATGTAGTTGCCCAGCACCATCGACGCAAGCACCGTTGCTACATACGAACCAAAGAGATCGGCTCCCATACCCGCAACGTCACCGACGTTGTCGCCAACGTTATCAGCGATCGTGGCCGGATTGCGGGGATCGTCTTCGGGAATACCCGCTTCCACTTTGCCGACGAGGTCTGCGCCAACGTCAGCGGCTTTGGTATAGATTCCACCACCGACGCGAGCGAACAGCGCGATCGATTCCGCACCGACCGAGAATCCGGCTAGTACTTCGAGCACCTGGGTCATTTGCTCGTAGCCGGCCATTTGGCCATTCATGAAGTACTGATAGAAGAAGATGAACAAGAGGCTCAAGCCGAGTACCGCAAGGCCGGCAACGCCGAGTCCCATAACGAGTCCGCCGGAAAAGGAGACATTCAAGGCCCGGGCCAGCGAAGTGCGGGCGGCCTGCGTGGTGCGAACGTTGGCTTTGGTCGCGATGCGCATTCCGATGAAACCGGCCAATGCACTGAAGATGCAGCCGATCACAAAGGAAAGTACGATCAGGATGTGCGAGGACTCAACGATTTGAGACAGAATTCCCAACGCGGTACCGGCAATCACCATATAGATGGCCAGGATCCGGTATTCTGCACGCAAAAGGCCATGGCGCCTTCGGCGATGGCGGTGGCGATGCCCTGCATCTTGGAATCACCGGCATCTTGCGCGGTTACCCACTTGGCTTTCAGGGCCATATACAGAAGACCGACGACACCCAGAACCGGTACGACGTACAAGAAATTTTCCATTTTAACGCTTTTTTGAAGGGCTGCAAAGGTAAGCCATCAGAGCAAAAAACCAAATTGCCCTTGAAGGTAAAAGGCCCTGAAAAACAGAAACTTGCAAGGTCCCCGCAGGAGCCCTTGCAAGTTTCGCAGGATGATTACCAGCCTTGAATTAACGGGCGACAACCAGCCGCACCAACCGTGCTACACCGTCTGATTGAACCCGCAGGAAATATACACCCGCTTGCAGGTTGCCGGATTCAACATCCAGCCGATACCGGTGACTGCCGGCGGCCATGGATTGGTCACTCAATACGCTCACAGGTCGTCCCATGATGTCGAGTAACTCCAGGCGAACATCGGTGCGGCTTGCCGTGCTGAAATCGATATTGAATGCTGTGGACGAAGGATTCGGAAATACACGAAGACCGAACAGATCTTCATGACCGATTGCCTCCAGGCCAGAAACAGTGATCGTGAACGATTGCACCTGCTGTTCCCACCCACAGTGATTGAAGGCGGTCAATACCACCTCGTAGGTGCCGGTGGATGCATAGGTGTGCAAGGGGTTCAGCGCGGTGCTGGTATCGCCATCGCCGAAATCCCAGGAGAGTGAATCGAAATCGGCACAGGTGGATGTGAACTGTACCGATGAACCCGTAGCACTGTACGTGAAATTGACGGTCGGGAATGGAGCGTTGAGCTGGCCGGTGAGCGAAAATGGCGCTGCGGCCCAATTGTTACTGTCGTCGGTCTCGAGGATCCAGTTGTTGGGGTCGGTGATCGAAACGATATAATAATCGCCGTTGCAGACGCTGTCCAAAATGATCCATTGACCATAGAGTGAGGCCGAGTAAATATCCAATGAGCCGACAAAGATGCCCTGATCGCGGCTGCATCCCGTCACTGATCCAAGACCGTAATTCGCGATGTTGGCATTGTAGCGGATTTGACCGGTGGTATCAACGCAATAACCATTTCCGGCTGTACACTGTCCGAGGTTTACCAGGCAATAACTTTGCTTGTTACCGGTGCCGATGACGGGCCAATCCGGCGGAGTCTTGCCGTGCCAGGCTTTCCGAAGGGTGTATTCCGCCCAGCCGTCGAGGTGAATGTGACCGTGTTGAGGATGATAGGCCATCGTACCTGCTTGGCGAACATAGGAGGTCATCGTATTGAACGATTTGTGATAAACGGTCTGCTGTACGATTTCCTTTGGCGAACTTCCGTCGGGGCAAGTAGTGCTGCAATTCACGGGAACGGTATCGCAATAACAATCACCGGTGCCGTGGATCTCGAGTGGACCCCAGCCGATGTTGGGCGTGGCATTGTTGACGAACAGGGTGTCGTTGCGTTCATAGGATCCATCCAAAATGGCTTGTTCGGATGCGGTCATGTCCGGCAGTAAATCGCAATCCTGCGTGCCATCCGGGCAAATGCAGAGTGCTGGTCGCAGCATGTTACAAGGTTCCAGACCGTGTGGAGTAGGGTCGCTGCCAAAGGTCAGCGACCAGGTATCCACCGTACCCGAATCGGCTCCGGCCATATCCGTTACGACCAGGAACCAGGTGCCGTTTGGATCCTGCCCGTTGTTGAACAAGGCCATATCCTGGTCCGGATCATATTCTCCGGTGTAAGGCGGAATATTGCCGGTGGCGGAGATCATACCGTTCACACTCATCCCGCGAAAACAAGTCCCGGTGAAATTGTCACCGCCACCGCCGTGCCGGTTGCAAAGATCCAACAGCAAACTATCGGGACTCATCAACTGCAGTCGCAAGTCATTGGTATACGTATGGGTAATGTCGAGGCAAATGCGTTCGAGTCCGAAGGTTGTACTGTCGATACTGTTCGGTAGGCCACTCACGACACACGGAAAATACTGGGCCTGTGGTGTTCCATTCAGATCGTGGATCGGGCCACCACTTCCGTTGAAAGTTTGTGCTGATGCAGGGTGCTGCAGCGACAACCAGGTGATGGTGAAGAGTAGCAGATAGCGCATGATTTCCTTTTTAGCGTTGACAATTTAACAGGAAATCCGCAGAAATGAAACAGGCGATCCCAATGGATCGCCTGTTTTGATCAAACAAATGACGAGACTATCATTAATGAATAAGTACCACTACGCGGAATTGACCTGCGGCAGTAGTCAGTTCGACAGGATAAGCTCCCGAATTCCAGTTCGAAGCATCAATCTGGAGCAATTGTCCTTGAAGCTCGACATTTTCGCGACGCAACTCACGCCCGGAAAGATCGCGGATGACCAATTCTCCATTGCCACTGAGGTGACGCGGCGTCTGTACTGTAAAGGCATGGTGAGCCGGGTTCGGATAAACGAGCAGTTTGCTCTTGTTGCCAAAGGAAAAAAGTCCGGTGGCAATGTCGATGTTGATATCGTCGAGGTAGATCTGGTTGCCATAGCCGTTGATGTTGGTGAATCGCAGGATCGCGCTGGTTACGGAAGAATAGGCGCTCAAGTCAATGGCGAATCGTTCCCATTCACCAGCGGTCGGCACGAATTCGTTGGTGACCGACGCGCCGCCCGCCGTTGTGTTAAGCGATGCGCCTCCGTCATGGAAAAGCGTGGTCCAGGTGCTGCCGCAATCAGTAGAGATCGAGATCTCCAGTGAATCGGTCAGGACGCCAAGCGATCCGTCGTAGTGTGCATAGGCAAGCCAGAAGGAAAGTTCAGGATCGGAGATGCTTGTCAGGTCGAAGGCGGGTAGGACAAGATCGTCGCGTTGGCCGACCGCATTGTAGTTGTAGTTATCCAGGAAAGAGACGGCACTGCCGCTATGGGACGCTGCTGTGGAACGTTCCCAGGTAGTAGCGGCATCCGGATTCTCGATCGTGAAATTGACGGGCGGGAACGTGCCTTCAAATCCTTCTACGACCGGCAGCGAAGCGCCCAGTGTGTTCACGTTGAAATTGGATGATTCCGAATCATTGGCGGCATTGGCATCGGTGCCGCTGTTCGGATCACTGGTATAACAGGTGAAAGTGTGAGGTCCGCCGGTTACGCTGATTGCCGGCAGGTTGACAGCCACGGAGGTCAGACTGGCCAGGTTGCCCGTCCAGGCATACGTATTGACCGTTCCGCCGTCGATGGAATAGTTGAAGTTGACGCTGGTCAACACGTTGGCGCCGTAATTACGCAGCGTCACGACCGGTGCGATGGTGGTGTCGCAGAAAGCGCCTGTCGGGGAGGTGATGGCGTTGATCCCCGCGTCGAGCGCCGCGATATTGACGGGCGTACAACCATCAGAAGAAAGCAGGGAAGAATAGAAGCTGTTGATCGTCCCGACCATCACGGTGGCTTGCTCCTCGGTAAAGATGTTCAGGCAGTTGTCGTCGCTGTAATCCATATAGTTCATGAACATCACGCCGTTGCCGGTCGAAGTACAGGCGTCGGTAGCCGGGAAAGTTCTGCAACCGAAGGTTGCGCCGCCCTGGTTGGGGGTATCGCTGATGCCGTCACTGCCGCTACACGAGTTGCCATCATCCCCCCAGATATGGTAGAGACCAAAGCAATGACCGATCTCGTGGCTGGCGGTACGGCCAAGATCGAAAGGAGAAGCCGCGGTTCCGATACGACCGAAAGCGTCATAGGCAATCACGACGCCATAGGTGTTGCTGATGGTTCCGCTGGGGAACTCGGCATAACCCAGCAAACCGCCACCCAGTGGACCAACCCAGATGTTGAAGAAACGGGTCGGATCCCATGCATCGAGTCCGCCGGAACTGAATGCCTTGATGGCATCGTCGTCGAAGAACGAACTCGTACCGGTCTGCCGGCGCTCAATGCCGGTAGAGGGCTGGTCGTCCGGCGTACGCTGCGCGAGGCAGAAGCGGATCGGCGTAGGCCCGGCAATGGAAGCGAAGGGTGCAGGTGTGTTGGCAGTATCGGCATTCAGGCGCGCGAAATCTTCGTTGAGCACATCGATCTGGGATTCCACCTGCGCATCACTGATGTTCTGTCCGGTGGTATTATACACCACGTGCACGACAACCGGGATGGTCATCAGGCCGCCGGATTCGTTTCGCCAATCAGGATGCGCCGCGGCCCATTGTTCCGCTTTGGCTCGGGCTTGTCGCAGTTGCTCGTCCAACTTGGGTTGTTTCGTCCGGAGGTAAGTTTTGTGTTCTTCCGTAAAGCAACGGACGCGTTGCTGGGCGGAAACGGTTAGCTGCAGAAGCAGCAGGGTCAGGAGTGATCCGATGCGCAGGTAGTTTTTCATGATGGTTCAGCCGTTTTGGCCGGGCCGAAAGTAGTAAAGTCCGCCAGCGCGGTAAATGAAAAAGCTCCTGTTCCGGGCCAGAGATCGGTTAACCGGGGAAATGTCACGACAGGCTATCTTCTTCGGATTTAAGTCCGTACCTTCGCGGCCCGCTGAAGGGAGGGCGAGGGAAAAGCCCTTTCCCGCTTTTTAGCAAAATTTCAAAGGAAAATGCAAATCCGCAACGTTGCCATTATCGCCCACGTCGACCACGGAAAGACTACCCTGGTGGATAAAATGCTACATCAGGCCAAACTCTTCCGCGACAACCAGGAAACCGGCGAATTGATTCTGGATAATAATGACCTGGAACGGGAGCGAGGGATTACCATCGTGGCAAAAAATGTGTCGATTCGATATAAGGATGTGAAAATCAATATTATCGACACACCTGGTCACGCCGATTTCGGCGGTGAGGTGGAGCGGGTGCTGACCATGGCGGACGGGGTGTTGTTGTTGGTGGATGCCTTCGAAGGTCCAATGCCTCAGACCCGCTTTGTTACGCAAAAAGCGTTGGCTGCGGGTTTGAAACCGATCGTCGTGATCAATAAAGTTGACAAGGAGAATTGCCGCCCGGACGAGGTGCACGAACAGGTCTTTGATTTGTTCTTTAACCTGAATGCCACCGAGGAGCAGCTGGACTTCCCAACCCTCTATGGTTCTTCGAAGCAGGGATGGATGAGCACCGACTGGCAGCAACCCACCAGCGACATCACGCCTTTGCTCGATGCTATCATTGAACATATTCCGGCACCGGTGATTCCGGAGGGAACACCGCAAATGCTCATTTCTTCACTCGATTACTCGAGCTATGTGGGCCGCATCGCCATCGGTCGCGTATTCCGCGGACAACTGCGCGAGAATATGCCGATCTCCCTGGTCAAACGCGATGGCGCTATTACCAAAGCCAGGATCAAGGAACTCCATTCTTTTGAAGGGTTGGGTCGTAGCAAGAACGAGTCGGTTAGCGCCGGCGATATCTGCGCGTTGGTTGGTTTGGAGAGCTTCGACATCGGTGACACCGTTGCCGACTTTGAAAATCCCGAACCGCTTCCGCCGATCGCGGTTGACGAACCGACGATGAGCATGCTCTTTACGATCAACAATTCGCCTTTCTTCGGAAAGGATGGCAAGTTCGTGACCTCACGTCACCTCCGCGATCGTTTATTCAAGGAGACGGAGAAGAACCTGGCGCTCCGCGTTGATGAAACCTCTTCGCCGGATGCATACAATGTATATGGCCGTGGTATCCTTCACCTGTCCATCCTCATCGAAACGATGCGCAGAGAGGGATATGAATTGCAGGTAGGACAACCGCAGGTGATCATCAAGGAAGTGGATGGCGAACGGATGGAACCGATGGAAGCGCTGACGGTGAATGTGCCCGAACAATTTTCAGGAGCCGTCATCGACCTCGTCACGCAACGCAAGGGTGAACTGCAGATCATGGAACCGAAGGGCGACGTTCTTCATTTAGAGTTCAGTATTCCCGCTCGTGGAATTATCGGTCTGCGAAACTCTCTTTTAACGGCAACCCAGGGTGAAGCGATCATCGCGCATCGCTTTAAGGCATACGAAGCCTGGAAAGGGGAGATCCCGGGTCGTATTAATGGAGTGATCATCTCCATGGATAAGGGTAAAGCCACCGCTTATTCCATCGAAAAGCTTCAGGATCGGGGTCGTTTCTTCATAGATCCTACAGAAGATGTCTACATGGGTCAAATAATCGGCGAAGCAACGCGTCCGGGTGACCTGGTAGTGAACGTTACACGCGCAAAACAGCTGACGAATTTCAGGGCGGCCGGTAGTGATGATAACGTGCGCATTACTCCTAAAATCGATTTCTCGCTCGAAGAAGCGATGGAATACATCGAGAAGGACGAATACCTCGAAATAACACCAAAGGCGATTCGCATGCGTAAAATCCTGCTCGATGAGAATGATCGTAAACGTGCTGCAAAAAATTAACTTACAGCATTTTCCCGATACGAAAATATTTTAATCTTTGCGGCCTCGAATTACTTAACCTCGATAGTCCTCACACCCACACCATGAGTAAGATCAAAGTTTTCTCCTACATCCTGCTGGGAATGGCAGTAGCCGGATGTAACGGACTCGGCAAAATGGCCAAGAACTTCAATACTGTGAAGTATGAAGTCACGCCTAACCCGCTGGAAATGCACGGCGACAGCGTTGCAATCGCTGTCAAAGGCTCTTATCCTGCTAAATACTTCGCCAAAAAGGTTGACGCTACCGTCACCCCGATGGTGAAATCGTCCACCGGCGAGCATAACTTTAAGTCGGTGACCAACGTCGGCGAAAAATCCACCACCGCCGGAAACAAGATCAACTACAAGACGGGTGGCAGCTTCACTTATAGCGACAAGATCGCTTACACGGCTGATATGAAAGCCGCTGATGTAATGGTGAAAGCTTCCGGTACCAAAGGCAAGACCACGAAGGAACTCGGTTCGATGAAGATCGCCGACGGAACGATCGTGACCCCGCTGCTGGTCCGTAACGACGAGAAGACGATCGTCGGTAAAGATCAGTTCGTACGCATCGTGCCGGTGTCTTTCGAAGGCACCATGTACTACCTGATCAACACGGCCAACGTCAACCCGAACTTCAAAGTGAAGGAGTGCGGCATCTCCAACAAGCCGGAGTTCGCAGCCATCGACAGCGCCCTCAAGGCCATGACGATCGCTCCGTACAACCTGAAGGGCATCTCCATCATGGGTTATGCTTCCCCGGACGGTACCGAGAAACTGAACACCGAGCTTGCCGTTAACCGCGGTAAAGCTTCTGCCAAACACCTTTCGGGTCTCTTCAAGAAAATGAAGATGAAAGTGAGCCCCGACAGCTCCCTGTTCACCCTCAACTCCACCAACGAAGATTGGGCTGGTTTCCAAAACCTGATGCAGGCTGGCAACATGCCCCAGAAGGACATGATCCTCCGCATCGTAGCTTCCAACTCTGATCCGGAAGCCCGCGAAATGGAAATCAAGAAAATGGGCAAAGCCTACACCGAGATCGCTGAAGGCGTACTGCCGAAACTGCGTCGCTCCGCGATTTCAATCAATGGCGAGAAAGTGGGTCGCTCCGACGAACAGATCGCAGCCCTCGCGAAGTCGAATCCGGATTCCCTGAGCGTTGAGGAGATCCTCTATGCCGGTACCCTCACGCAGGACCTGAACGAAAAACTCTCGATCTACCGCACGGCACAGCGCTTGTACCCGCAAGAGTGGCGCGCAGCCAACAACACCGGTATGATCCTCTTCCAGCAGGGTGATGTCGACGGCGCCATGGCCGAGTTCAACAAGGCTGACCAGCTCAATTCCAATAACGGTATCGTGAAGAACAACATCGGTGCCTGCTACAGCCGCAAAGGTGATCGCGCCAATGCCGCAGCAGCCTACGCCGCAGCAGGAAACGCTGGTCCGGAAGTAAAAGAGAACATGGGTATCCTCGATATCCGCAACGGTAATTACAGCTCGGCTGTCTCCAACTACTCCGGAGTATCCACCTTCAACGCCGCGCTTGCTCGTTTGCTCTCGGGTGACAAAGAAGGCGCTATGATGACGCTCGAGGCTTCGCCCGACAAAGACAGTGCGATCGGTTACTACCTCAAAGCCATTATCGCTGCCCGTAACGGAAACGCTGCCGGTGTAACGGACAACCTCCGCAACGCTTGTGCAAAAGACGCTTCCCTCAAGGCTGCTGCCGCTGAAGACCGCGAATTCATCAAGTGGTTCAACGACGCTGGCTTCAAGGCTTCGATCCAGTAATCCACTCATAGAACACCATTAAAAAAGGGTGTCCGACTGCTTGGTCGGACACCCTTTTTCTTTTGGCGCATCGCGGAATGCGGTAGAGTTGGTCAGATGCTTTCTCCCGGTTTTGTCGGCAGATCAAAAAGGATTCTCATCTCCCGGATCACTTCCGGAGCCGGGCTCTCACCAACGAATACATTGGCTCGTTCACGTGCAAGCCGTTGCTGCTGGTCACGCGTCGGGACGTGTACGGTCAGTGATCCAACCGGCCTGCTCTGGGCAAGATCGTCGATATCGACGCCCATGCGCTTCGCCAGTTCCTCGACTTTGCGGAAATACTCGGAGATGCGATCGATCTCCGGATGCTTCTCGATCCGAAGGCTCATGTAAGTTTCCTGAAAAGTAAGCGGTGTGTATTCGTTGATAGGCGCAATTAAAGACATTTCTCTATTCCGACAAAATGCCTTTGATTTTTTTGAAATAAGCGGATGATTTAGGAGAAATCAGGCGATTTACTCCCGGTCAAAGGCATATTCCAGCAGATTGGCTCCCATACGCAATGCCTGAAGGTGAGTTTCCGGAGAGTCTTTGTGTACATCATGGTCCTCCCAGCCGTCACCTAAGTCACATTCAAAGGTGTAAAAGCAAACCAGCCGTCCTTCGTAAATGAGGCCGAATCCTTGCGGCGCCTTACCGTCATGCTCGTGGATCTTCGGAAGGCCGTTCGGGAAATCGAATCGTTGATGATAGATCGGATGAGTAAAGGGCAGTTCAACAAAGTCCAGTTCCGGAAACACCTTCTTTAGTTGCGGACGTACGTAGGGGTCCAGCCCGTAATTGTCGTCGATATGCAGGAACCCACCTCCGATGAGGTACTTCCGCAGGTTGGCGGCTTCGGCAGGACTTAACACCCAATTTCCGTGACCCGTCATATGGACAAAGGGATAATTGATCAGGTCGGAACTCCCAACCTCTACGATGCCCTGCTCCGGATCGATGTTTGTTCCAAGCTGCTCATTGGCAAAGACCGCAAGGTTGCGCAGGGAAGATTCCAGATTGGCGTACCAGTCACCGCCACCGTTGTACTTCAACAAGCCCAGTCGAAAAGAGCGTTCCACCGGCCGTGCCGAAGTCAGGCAGATTAGCAGAACCAACAGCGATACGATGCGCACCATGAATCGAAGGTACGAATACTCAGGCGTTCGTTCGAACCTGGTTGATCAACGCGATAGTATGGCAGGCGGCTAAACCGGCCGTTTCCGTACGGAGCCGGTTGGGTCCCAGTGAGCATCCTCGGTATCCGTGTTGCACCAATAGGTTGATTTCATCTTCCGTAAAATCGCCTTCCGGTCCGATCACGATAACCACACGACCACCCGGCCGGGCAAGGAACTGAAGGCCGTCTTCAGGCGTCTGATGTGTAATGCAGGCGAATCGTTGACCCGCAGGGTTGGATTCCAGGAATTTTGAAAGACTTTCCATCGGATGTATCTGCGGCAAATAGGCTTGCAGCGATTGCTTCACTGCAGCCATTACGACTTTTTCCAGCCGATCGATGCGGACATCCTTACGCTCGGAGCGCTGGCAACGGATCGGACTGATGGCAGCTATGCCGATCTCGGTCGCTTTTTCCAGAAACCACTCCAACCGGTCGATGTTTTTTGTGGGGGCGATCGCGATGTGCAGGGAGTAGGGGCGTTGGTTGTAGGCCTTTCTGACTTCTTTCAAACGAATCAGCGCTGCCTTGGGATTGATATCCATTATTTCCCCGGTCCCGAATCCTCCGTGCCCGTCGGTTACGGCTACCGCATCTCCAACACGCAACCGCAACACCTTGGAAAGGTGCCAGGATTCGTCCGGACCCAGCATAACCGGATTGTCGTCGATCGCGTTGCAGAAGAAAAGTTCCATGCAGTTATTCCTGTACGGGTCGGAGCGAGATCCCGTCGGCGGAAGACGCAAGATAGTCGGAGTCTTCCAAACGTAATTCCTCCCCGGTGACTTTCCGGATGGTCCGGTGGATCGTATCCTGCAATTGCTTCAGCTCGTCGGGATGCCGAAGCACTCCACGCATGACCATGCCGGTTGTTCCGTCCGGTGCCTGGATGTAATGTGCCCAAAGCAATCGGTTGTCAGGTGTGCGTTTAAGCAGCAACCGGAAAGTCCCGAACCGGTCATGATCAGGCGTGCTCCAGGATCCGGCCAGTTCGTCTCCGTCCTCAAGTTCCAGGATGGTGACCATGGCCGTATGGGTGTGGACTTTAGCGGATGAATGATTCATGGTTGTCGAATGAGCGGCTAAATTCACCTACGTCCGGGTAGTCGTCCAACCATTATATGCTGGATGAAAAAATCGACCGCAAAAAAAAGCCGCCCCGTTGAGGGCGGCTTCTTGTCGAATCAGTTGAGCAGTCAGGCGTTGACAGCGAGTTTCGGTGCTGCTGCCAGAATCTCTGCATTCGCGTACTCAGCATATTGTGCGAAGTTCTTGACAAACGAGGCGGCAAGCGTATTTGCCTTCGCATCAAACTCGTTCTTATCGTTCCAGGTATTCCGTGGATTCAGGATCTCCGTCGGTACGCCAGGACACGTTTTCGGCATGGAAAGTCCGAAAACCGGCATGGTATCGTACTCGACTTTATCGAGTTCTCCGTTCAGGGCAGCAGTGATCAAGGCACGGGTGAACGACAGTTTAATGCGGGATCCCACGCCATACGATCCGCCCGACCAGCCGGTGTTGACCAACCAGACGTTTACTTTGTTCTTCTTCAATTTTTCGCCCAACAGCTCCGCGTAGCGGGTCGGGTGAAGCGGCAGGAAGGCTTTGCCAAAGCAGGCGGAGAAGGTGGTGGTCGGCTCGGTGATGCCCACTTCCGTACCGGCAACCTTGGCGGTATATCCGGAAATGAAGTGATACATCGCCTGACCGGCATCCAACTTCGAGATCGGAGGAAGGACGCCGAAAGCGTCGCACGTCAGGAAGAAGATGTTCTTCGGAGTGCCGGCTACAGAAGGCTCGACCGCGTTGTCGATATGATGGATCGGATAGGCGGCCCGGGTGTTCTCCGTCTTGCTGATGTTGTCGTAATCAACCGTCGTTGTCCCTTCATAGAACTCGATGTTCTCCACGAGCGCGCCGAAACGGATCGCGTTGAAGATCTGGGGTTCTTTCTCCTTCGAGAGGTTGACGCACTTGGCATAGCAACCGCCTTCGAAGTTGAAGACGGAAGTGTCGCCCCAGCCGTGTTCGTCGTCGCCGATGAGGCCGCGGTTCGGATCAGCGGACAAGGTAGTCTTGCCGGTGCCGGAGAGACCGAAGAAGATCGCGGTGTCGCCGTTCTTCCCGATGTTGGCAGAACAGTGCATGGAGAGCACATTCTTCTCGTGCGGAAGGATGTAGTTGAGTACCGAGAAGATACCCTTCTTGATCTCGCCTGTGTACCCGGTGCCCCCGATCAGGATGATCTTCTTGCTGAAGTTGACGATGGCGAAATTGCTTTGACGCGTTCCGTCCAGTTTTGGGTCCGCTTCGAAGCCGGGAGCCGCGACGATGGTCCACTCCGGTTTTACCGTTTGTAGGATCTCCTCTTTCGTCGGACGGAGGAACAAGTTATACGCAAACAGGTTTTGCCAGGGTGATTCGGTCACGACCCGGATGTTCAGGCGGTGCTTCGGATCAGCACAGGCATAAGCGTCGCGTACATAAATGGTTTTACCCTGAAGGTATCCTGCAACTTTCTCGTAAAGACGATCGAATTTATCAGGGTCGAATTTGATGTTGATGTCGCCCCACCATACGGAGTTTTCCGTCTTGGCGTCACAGACCACAAATTTGTCTTTGGGGGAACGGCCAGTGAATTTGCCGGTATCGACTGCAAGCGCACCGGTGTCGGTCAGCATGCCTTCACCTCGGATGATCGTTTCTTCGACCAGTTCGGCCGGAGTCAGGTTCCAATAGGCGTCAGCAACGTTACGAAGGCCAAGATCAGCAATCGTGGCATCCTTGGCTTTCAATCCGAATTCGTTCATGATCAGGTGATTTGGTAACTGAAAGATGGCGCAAATGTAGTAAAAAAGGCCGGTTTGGCCAATTACTTGGCCCGGCGGTGCCTGCAGGGACTGTTCTCGTAGAGATTGACCCACTTAGCGTCCCGTAATTTCTCCCGGGATCGCGCAATGAATTGATCTTGTTCGGATTGACTAAGTTCTGCCAAACCGAGGCAAAAATCGGTTTCGCCTTCCCGGCCCCAGGCCGTTTTCTCATAGTCAATGGTCTTCTTCACTTCGCCTGCGTAAGTTCCGATGAAATCCTCATAGGCCAGGATGGATTTGTTATCGGAGCCCATACCGATTGAGTAAAAGGAAATGACAAGCCGAACCCGTTCAACCGAATCGGTTGCGGCGGGAGCTGCTGCCGGAGTAGCGGGAGCTTCGGCCTTGGCAGTTTCTGCAACATCCGCGACAGGCTTAGGAGGCATCGGGTTTGATGAGGGTTGCAGTTTACCCAACGTCCGGGTGTTAGCCGTGATCTGTTTTTTCTGTTTGCAACTGCCAAATGCAAGTAGTGCAAGCATCAACAGGAGGTAGCGTGTCATAGGATGTGGCGGGTTCTGATTGAGTGAGTGAAGATAATCAACCGTTTTCGACGAATTGCAGAAAACGTTGGGCTTTTAATGTGTTGACCAATAGGCGTTTTTCAGAATGCCATAGGTCAGCATGATCCAACCGATGATGAAGGAAAGCCCGCCCAGCGGCGTGAGCGGACCGAGTACTGACTTCCATCCGGCAATGCCGAGTAGTTCTCGTGTCGATAACAGATAGATTGAACCCGAGAAGAGTAGAATACCAAGGAGAAAAAACACTCCGGCTCGTTGAATTGCCGGATGCGGAAGCAGTATCAGCAGAACTCCGGTCAGAAGTAGGGCGAATGCGTGATAAAATTGGTAACGGACGCCTGTTTCGAATACCTGGAGTTGATCCACCGGAAGTTTCTCCCGCAACGCGTGTGCTCCGAATGCCCCGAGTATTACTGCGATTGCCGCCAGGATGGCGCCGGAAATCAAAATCGTTTTAGAGGTCATCGTTGGCAGAAGGTCTTCGTGTGAAGGAGTTGGAGATACCGGTCGAAGGCAATGGGCAGGAACCTGATACGTTGCGCGAATCAATAGGTTCTAATGAAAAACCCCGGTAAGGCCGGGGCTTTTCATGGGGATCAGCGACCACCGATATACCGGTTGAGGTCTTCGATCGAACTCTCGAATTCGAATGCGTCGTTCACCTTGTAGTAGTTGGCACGGTCATAGGTCCGGTCATAAGCGAACTTGGCAAAATCAAGTTTGGTATTCTCGAAGTCGAACAAGGTCATCGTTTCACGGACCTGGTCGGCGGTGAGGCAATTATTTTGGATGACCTGCTTCGCGATCGTTAGCTTGGTGTTTTCAAAATCTTTCGACTGAACACTCTGTTTGAAGGACTGGAAATCATTCGGAGCCATCGGTACCGGGCAACCGATCGGACCATTATAACCTACCACATAAACGACTTGTGCAGGGGGAGGAGCCGGTGCGGGAGCCGGAGCCACTACCACCGTACCGGGAGCGCCGGTCGTGGTCGTGGTAACCGAGTGAGTCGTCGTAGTGGTGGTGGTCGTGCTGCTGCTGGAAGAACTGCTCATCCCGTCATCCATTCCCATACCGGAGGCATTGATCGAGATGGAGCCGCCTTCGCCGCCCACGTTGATGCCCATGTTCAGACTGATGTTTTCATCACCCATACCCATGTTACCCGAAGAAGATGACTGGGATTGTTGAACGGTCGTTGTGGTAGTGGTGGTTGCCGGTGTGGCAACAGCAACAGGAGGTGGGGGAGTGGTGGTATAAACGACAACCGTCTGATTCGCCGGTGCCGGCGGAGCCTGTGCAAGCGGAACCGAACTTACCCAACGGGTAACGTATTCGCCCTTGTTGTTCTTCTTGATGTTCCAGGTTACTTCAGAACCGGGATCATTGAAAAACATATTAAAGTCGAGATGCCCCAGTTTCGTATCCTCGAAAATGATACGGCATTTGTAATTCGGTGCGACCAGGCTGGTGAGCCGAACATTGGTTTCCGGACTGGCATTTTGTAACACGCCGTTCAGGATAACCTGGAATCGTTCGCCGTTTTCGGTGAACAGAATAGCGTTATTCGCTTGTGCGTGCGCTCGACCGATCATGGCGGACAAGAGCGAAAGAAGTAGTAGGACTTTTTTCATGGGTTGGTTTACTGGAAATTGCGGATGCGGCGAAAAGCCAACATCGTGCCAAACAGGTGCAAATTTAAATAATCCGGACTTCAGAATACGTGTTACCGGCTGATGCAGTGGAATCATTTACCTTCGCAGAAATTTCCCTGAAAATGCGATCCATTTTTCTGATCGGTGCAGGCCGCTCCTCCGCTTCCCTGATCGAATACCTGTTACGACATGCGGATTCGGACGGCTATCGGCTTACGATCGGGGATGTCAGCGAGGCTTCGGCAAGCGAGAAAGCAGGCGGCCATCCTGCCGCCCGGTGCATTCGATTCGATATCAACGATGCCCGCCTACGGGATGAGGAGATCAAAGCGGCCGATCTGGTCATTTCCTTACTGCCGGCACACATGCATGTACCCGTTGCAGAAGCCTGCGTTCGTTTTGGTAAACACCTGGTCACAGCTTCTTACGTGTCTCCGGAAATGCTAGCGCTTGATACCGCAGCAAAGCAGGCAGGTGTGTTGTTACTGAACGAGTGTGGACTTGATCCCGGTATTGACCATATGAGCGCCATGGAGGTCATCGACCGGATCCGCCAACAGGATGGTGAATTGCTGGCGTTCCGTTCCTATACCGGAGGGCTGGTCGCGCCCGAGTCGAATGACAATCCCTGGGGCTATAAGTTTTCCTGGAATCCGCGTAACGTAATACTGGCCGGGCAGGGTACTGCCCGATTCATCGAGAAGGGTAATTACAAGTACATTCCTTATCAACGCCTTTTTCGCCAGATCAGAAAGATCGTAGTGGAAGGAGCCGGAACATTCGACGGCTATGCCAACCGCGATTCCTTGTCCTACCGAAAAGTCTACGGAATCGAGAACATTCCGACCATGATACGCGGTACGCTCCGGCAGGAAGGTTATTGTGCTGCCTGGGATGTCTTCGTACGTCTGGGACTGACGGACGACAGCTATATCCTCGAGCAATCCGCTCGCATGACCTATGCGGAGCTGGTCGAAGCCTTGCTCCCGGATGGCTTTCAGGGCGAAGACCTCCCTGCGCAAGTTGCCGCTTTGTGTGACCTTGATCCGAATGGCCGTGAAATGGACATGGTCCGCTGGACCGGCATCTTTGAACCTGTCACCATTGGTCTCCACAACGTGACGCCTGCGCAAGCGCTGCAACAACTCCTCGAACGACGCTGGTTGTTACGTCCGTCGGATAAGGACATGATTGTCATGCAGCATGAGTTCGAGTATCGGGCGGATGGTAAATCCTGGCGCCAGTATGCTTCGCTGATCGTGAAAGGAAAGGACAATCGCTTTACGGCCATGGCGCAAACCGTCGGACTGCCAGTCGCCATCGCGGCTCGTCGCATCCTGGCCGGTACTATCTCGATGACAGGCGTTCAGGTTCCGGTCGTTGCCGACATCTATCGACCGATCCTGGAGGAACTGGAAGCGTTGGGCATTCGCTTCAGTGAGCGTCTGGAGCAGGTGACCGCAGGTTGAGGTAGTAATCTTCCGTCAGGCGAACATACTGGGCGCTGAAACTGTTGTCCTCTTCCTGGATGATGATCTCCTCTTCGGTCATGACGCCAAAACGAAATCCGAATTCGATCATAACCCGTTTCTCGGGTTTGCCCGGCTTCGTTTTTACCCGGGCGAGGCGCTGACAAAACAAACCGTGCTGTTGGGCCATGTCCAGGAAGTCCATGCCTTCCTTGAAGGGCAGGATGACGCAGAAACGTCCGTTCGGCTGGAGTAATTTTTTCACCCCCTCGATCAATTCTCCATATGCCAACATATCGGTATGACGGGCGGCGGCCCTTGCTTCCTCCGAAGGTTTGGATGCATGCTGGAAGTAGGGCGGATTGGAAACGATCAGGTCATAGTGTGTTCGGGTTCTTGCTGCGTAATCCTGAAACGACGCATGAATCGGTGTCAATTGAAAAAACCATGGAGATAGCAGGAAATTCTCCCTCGCCTGCAGGTAAGCCCCTTCGTCGATGTCGACTGCATCGATAAGCGCTTTTGATTTTTGTGCAAGCATCAGCGCGATGAGACCAGTGCCGGTGCCGACATCCAGGATATTCCCTTCAACCGGTGGGTTAACCCAGGAGCCGAGCAAGACGGCATCCGTGCCGACTTTCATCGCGCATTTATCCTGGTGGACAGTGAAATACTTGAAGTGGAAAATGGTTTCACTCATAAAATGCCTGATACAAGATACATAAAATCAGGCGGAGCAATTCGGGTTGCTATTCCAGCTCTTCTTCTTCGTCATCCCCGGGCTTGAGGTAGACATCAAGCAGGCCGGCAGGTAAGCGAAAGTTCACCTGTCTGTTTTCTTCGTCGATCGTATCGACGGTACTATCGTTCAGGGGTAGCAAGACTTCCTGCCCATACACTTCACAGCGCGCCAGATATTGCATGGGGAATTCCTGCACCTCCAGGATTTGGCCAAGGTTGCCGAAGGATGCGTCCATCGCATGGTACCCCGTCAATTCTTCCCATCCCGGTTGTTCGGCGGTCTGTCGGCTATATTTCCGTTCAGCCAGGACCACAGACTGAAGAAGCGGCTCGGCGAGTTTTGAGGAATCGATGGATTCGAGGTGAATGATCAGATCTCCCCGGTGCATCCGGTGTTCCATGCACTTGAATGGTACCGGTATTCCTTCCAATTCCAAAAAGAGATACGGCGCCTGACCGATCTTTTCCGGGTCGCCGTTTTCCACTGCAAGCACCAGATCACCCTTAAAGCCATGCAGCCGGGCCACGAAGCCGACAGCTTGCAAAGCGGGAAGTGTTCTCTTTTTCACAGGGGAAAGTTAGGGACTTTGGATCAGGCATAAAAAAAGAACGGCTGCCAGAAGGCCGCCGTTCGATATAAAGGAGGAAACCGGATCAGGCTTCTGCCGGAGCTTCGCCTTCAGCAGCGGGAGCTGCATCTTCTGCGGGAGCCTCTTCGGCCGGAGGAGGCGTGTTCTTGGCTTTGATCGCCTCGAGCTTTGCTTCCTTCTTCTTGGATTCATCGGCAATGCGGGCTTCGGTTGCTTTGGAGAATTCCGAAGAGACGCGCTTACGCTTGTCGTCGATCTTCAGGTTCTTCTCCTGCAGCCACTGCTCGAATTTTGCATCAGCCTGTTCAGCTGTGAGCGCGCCTTTCAGGACACCCTTGTTGAGGTGGTTACGGTACAGTACACCTTTGTAGGAAAGGATAGCACGACAGGTGTCGGTCGGTTGTGCTCCTTTGTTGAGCCAATTCAACGCTTTGGTAGCGTCGAGATTGATGGTGGCGGGGTTCGTGTTGGGGTTGTAGTTACCGATGACCTCGATAAACTTACCATCCCTCGGAGCACGACCGTCCGCGACCACGATGTGGTAGTAAGCATTGTGCTTCTTACCATGACGTGTCAGACGAATCTTTGCAGGCATCTTCTGTTAATTTTGATGGTTGATCGGATCCTTTCCACCGACCCAGGCGGATGCGTATTCTCCGGATACGCGTTTAAAAGGACGGCAAAGAAACGACTTTCTTCCCGGATTTCCAAGATTTTGCCCCTTCTGCTTCAATAGAATAACCGAAATTGACCCCTGATGGGATTGTTGAAAAGAACCTGCTCCAGACCGGCTGTATTCCCGTATTTTTGCAAAAATTTCAATCTCCAGCGGATTACAGGATGTACGAAATTCCCTGCCAGGGGGCGGGGCCTGAATTTTTCTGCCGGTCTCTGAATTCGGATGCAGCATTATCTCGATGAATTGAATGAGCCCCAACGGGCGGCGGTCACCCACACCGATGGTCCGGTCATGATCATTGCCGGTGCGGGTTCCGGTAAGACACGCGTATTGACGTACCGGATCACCCACCTGTTACATTCCGGTGTCGATCCGTTCAACATCCTGGCACTGACCTTCACCAACAAGGCCGCGCGTGAAATGCGCGAACGTATTTCAAAGGTCGCCGGAACGGAAGCACGGAACTTATGGATGGGCACCTTTCACGCTGTGTTCGCCAAAATCCTGCGGATCGAAGCGGAGCGACTCGGCTACCCGTCGAATTTCACCATCTACGATACCGATGACGCCAAGAGTCTGATGAAAGACATCCTGCGTGAACAAGGTCTCGACGACAAGGTCTACAAACCCGATGTGGTCTTGAACCGCATATCGGCCGCCAAGAATAATCTTTACTCCTGGATGGAGTATCATCAAAACACGGATTTCATCGCCGATGATAACAGCTCCGGGAAACCGAAGATGGGACTGTTGTTCGAGCTCTATGTGAAACGCTGCTTCAAATCGTCGGGAATGGATTTCGACGATCTGTTGTACAATATGTACGTCCTCATCCAGAAGTTCCCGGATGTCCTGCACAAGTACCAGCATAAATTCCGCTATATCCTGGTCGATGAGTTCCAGGACACCAACTACGCCCAGTACGTCATCCTGAAGAAGCTGGCGAAAACGTTCGAGAACATCTGTGTCGTCGGCGACGACGCGCAGTCGATCTATGCCTTCCGCGGAGCCAACATCAACAACATCCTGTCGTTCGAGCGGGACTTCCCGGATCTGAATGTCTTCAAGCTCGAACAGAATTACCGCTCGACGAAGAATATCGTCCATGCCGCCAACAGCATCATCGCGAAGAACGAGCGCCAGATCCGGAAAGAGGTTTGGACGGAGAATGAAATCGGCGAGAAGATCCAGTTGCTGCGTGCCCTGAGCGATAACGAAGAAGGCGTCATGGTCGCCAGCGACATCTTCAATACCAAGATGAACCGGCAGTGGAGGAACAAGGACTTTGCGATACTCTACCGGACCAACGCCCAGTCGCGCGCGATGGAAGAAGCGTTGCGGAAAGGGAACATTCCCTACCGGATCTACGGCGGCCTGTCCTTCTACAAGCGCAAGGAGATCAAGGACCTGTTGGCGTATTTCCGCCTGGTCATCAACTTCAACGACGAAGAAGCCCTGAAGCGGATCATCAATGTGCCCGCACGGGGGATAGGCAAGACAACCATTGAGAAGATCCTCCTGGTCGCAGCGGAAAAGGACACCAATCCCTGGTCACTGATCGCCGAACCTTCCGCGAATCCCTGCGGATTCAATGCCGGTACGTTGAACCGCATCAACGAATTTGTGACCATGATCCGATCGTACGCGGCCCGTGTGAAAACCACGGATGCTTATGAACTGGCCAGTCAGCTCTCGTCAGCTTCCGGACTCATGCGGGAACTATACGCCGACAAGACGCCGGAAGGCCTCAGCCGATACGAGAACGTCCAGGAATTGTTGAACGGTATCCGGGAATTTACGGAGTCGGGGCGAAGCATCACTCCGGATGGAGACGAAGTCGTACCGGGAACGCATCCCGAATTGCGGACACTGGAACAGTTCATGCAGGACATTGCCCTGCTGACCGATGCCGACGACGATGAGAAAGCGAACGAGGATTCGGTATCGCTCATGACGATCCACGCTGCGAAAGGCCTGGAGTTTCCGGCGGTTTATGTGGTCGGACTCGAAGAAAACCTATTCCCATCCCAGATGTCGCTCGACTCCCGGGACGACCTGGAAGAGGAACGCCGATTGTTTTATGTAGCGGTTACACGCGCCGAGAAAAAGCTGACGATCTCGTATGCCAATTCGCGGTATCGCTGGGGTAACCTGATTTCCTGCGAGCCAAGCCGGTTCATTGAAGAGATCGATCCCCAGTTCCTCGAAGAGGGAGCCGTGAAGAACCTTCGTCCCAAGCCCCGTTATCAGGATGATTTCCTGGAAGATCGTTGGGAGCGCCCCGGCTTACGGAATGGTGGAAATTCGAAACCGGTCTATGGAACCCCCCCGAAGAACAAACCTTCTGCGCCGGTTCCTCCGCCTCGAACGGTTCCGACGAACCTGAAGAAAGTAAATACGGCCGAAGTGCGGGATTTTGAAGGTGATGATACCAGCCAGATCCAGCAAGGCATGGAGGTTGAACACCCCAAGTTCGGTCGTGGAAAGGTCATGCTCATTGAGGGTCGGGAAAACGACCGCAAGGCAACCGTATTTTTCCAGGGCGTCGGGAATAAGCAATTGCTGCTAAAATTCGCCAAACTGCGCATTCTTGGTTGATACCGAATCAACAATTACATTTGTGAAAAGCTCCCGGCAGCTCGCATCTGCGAATACGCGGAATACGCTCCCGGTTCCCTCATACCTTTCATAATGGCTAAATCCGTCCGGACTACTCAACGTCCGCCTGTGGATACGATCGAGTACAACACGCAGCGCGATCGACTCATCATTTCCGAATACGGTCGTGCGATCCAGAAAATGGTCCAACATTGCGTGGAGATTCCGGATCGCGACCTGCGCACCCGCGTGGCCGCTTCCATCGTCAATGCGATGGCTGTGTTGAATCCTCAATTGAAGGAAACCGCTGATTACAAGCAGAAGCTGTGGGACCATCTTTTCGTGATGTCGGATTTCAAACTGGATGTCGATGCGCCGTATCCGGTTCCCGAAAGAGAAGCCATGCGGTTGCAGCCCAAACGGATTGCATATCCTTCCGGTGACATCCGCTATAAGTATTACGGCAAGACGACCCAGGAGATGATCGAAAAGATCGGTGAGATGGAAGAAGGGCAACAGCGCGAGATCATTACGCGAAACCTGGCCAACTTCATGAAGATGTCGTACCTGACCTGGAACAAGGATACCGTGGATGATGAAACGATCTTCAACCACCTGGAAGATCTTTCAGACGGAAAACTCAGAATGTCGGAGTCGGCTCGGTTGAATCACACCGCCGAGATCCTCGCGCTCAGTAAGGAAAAGGTGCGTGAAAGCGCAGGCACCAACAAGAACAACAAGGGCGGGCGGATGATGATGATGAAGAAGAAGCGGAAGAAGTAATTCGCATTTCCTTCCCGGATATGTCACCACAGGATTTTCGGTTTTCCAACGAGCCAGAGCCGCATAAGCAGCGGACCAGAGCGATATTGACCAGTCACCCGGAAGTACGGGAGCTGATCGGCAAGAACCCAACCACCTTTTTGGCGATCTTGTTCTGTGTCGGCTCCATGGTCGCACTGGCCTGGTTGGTTCGGGATGCTGCCTGGTACTGGGTGCTCCTGCTGGCCTATTTTGTCGGAGCATTTTTTAATCATTCGTTGTTCGTGCTGATCCACGAGTGTTCGCATAACCTGCTCTTTAAGAAGAAGTCCTGGAATTACCTGGCTTCCATTCTCGCTAACCTGCCGCACGGGTTGCCCAGTGCCGTGTCGTTCACGCGGTATCATATCATCCACCATTCGCACCAGGGTGAATTTCTATGGGATGCCGATTTGCCCGGACGCAAGGAGGCCGCCTGGTTCGGTAACAATCCCTTTTCGAAAGCACTGTGGTTGCTCTTGTTTCCCTTCTTTCAATTGTTTCGTACATTCAGATTGAAGCACATTCGCCCTTTGGACGGATGGATCGTAACAAATTGGATCGTCCAATTCGCCTTCGATGCTTTCATCTGGATCGTATTCGGTCCTCAGGCGGTTTTATTTCTGCTGTTGAGCTTCTTCTTCTCCGTTGGTCTGCATCCCCTGGGTGCCCGCTGGATTCAGGAACACTATCTTACACTTGATCCCGTGCAGGAGACCTATAGCTACTACGGACCCCTCAATACGATCGCGTTCAATGTAGGCTATCACAACGAACACCACGATCTGCCGTCGGTTCCCTGGAATCGCTTACCGGAATTGCGGAAACGTGCGCCGGAATTCTACAACACCCTCAAAGCACATCGGTCCTGGACCCTGCTCTTTTTCCGCTTTCTCTTTGATCCGTCGATCACGCTGCATTCCCGGATGTTGCGCGCCGATCGCACACCCGGTCAGGACTGATCCTGGCGCTGGCTTTCCCGCTGTCAGATGCGGGTTGTTTAAAACTATTCAGCAGTGTGAACCGCGGGATACCGCACCGGTTCTTATTTCGTAGCGTGGTTCCCCATGCCGGGGAACAGCAACGGAAAGAACCGAACGATGGGAAATAGTTTTGAAGTCACCGGCGGGACAGTACTGCAGGGAGAATTAGTACCTCAGGGCGCGAAGAACGAAGCCTTGCAAGTGATCTGTGCGACATTGCTCACTCCGGAGAAAGTGATCATTCGTAACATCCCGGACATACGGGATGTGAATAAGCTGATCGAGCTGTTGCAGCACCTGGGTGTGCATGTGGAGCAACTGGGTGTACTCAAAGGGGAATTTTCCTTTGAAGCAAAAAACATCAATCTTGATTTTCTCGAGACGCCTGAGTTCAAGAAACAAGCCGCAGCCTTGCGCGGGTCCATCATGATCGTCGGACCCTTGCTGGCCCGCTTCGGCCGTGCGCGAATTCCCAAACCCGGTGGAGATAAGATCGGTCGCCGCCGTCTGGATACGCACTTCATCGGTTTCCAGCAACTGGGTGCGACCTTCGAGTTTTTGGAAGGCGACAGCTTCTATACGGTAGAAGCCAGGAAGCTCCGGGGCTCCTACATGTTGCTCGACGAAGCATCGGTAACCGGGACCGCGAACATCGTGATGGCTGCCGTGTTGGCGGAGGGTACGACAACGATCTACAATGCGGCTTGCGAACCTTATGTGCAGCAGTTGTGCAACATGCTCAACCGGATGGGCGCCAGGATCAGCGGTATCGGATCCAACTTGCTGACCATCCAGGGAGTGAGTAGTCTGCGCGGTACTGAACACAAGTTG
Organism: Bacteroidota bacterium; assembly: GCA_016713765.1. NCBI lineage: Bacteria > Pseudomonadati > Bacteroidota > Bacteroidia > Candidatus Pollutiaquabacterales > Candidatus Pollutiaquabacteraceae > Candidatus Pollutiaquabacter > Candidatus Pollutiaquabacter sp. The sequence continues at coordinate 421,061 of JADJON010000003.1, read as the reverse complement.
TTGCCCGATATGATCGAAATAGGTTCGTTCATCGGCTTGGCCGCGATGACCCGTTCGGAGATCACGATCAAAGAAGTCAGCTACCCGAATCTTGGAATCATCCCCAGTGTGTTCGAACGCCTGGGTATCCGGATGGAACTCCGCGGCGATGACCTCTACATTCCAAAGCACGACCACTACGAAATCGAAACCTTCATCGACGGTTCGATCCTGACAGTGGCCGACCAGATCTGGCCCGGCTTTACACCCGATCTGTTGTCGGTGATCCTCGTCACCGCGACGCAGGCAGCAGGAACGGTGCTCGTGCACCAGAAAATGTTCGAGAGCCGGTTGTTCTTCGTCGACAAGCTCATCGATATGGGAGCGCAGATCATCCTTTGTGATCCGCACCGCGCTACCGTGATCGGCCTTAACCGTAAGGTGCCGCTTCGCGCGATACAGATGACGTCGCCTGATATCCGGGCAGGTGTTGCTTTGTTGATTGCGGCCATGTCTGCCAAAGGAAAGAGCGTCATCCACAACATCGAGCAGATCGACCGGGGCTATCAACGAATCGATGAACGTCTCAACGCGATCGGTGCACAGATCCGCAGGGTCTGAACCACCTAAACCCTAAGTGCGTACAGACCCGAAATTGATTAACTTGGCAGGGTATTTGCCAAAAATGCACCACGAAAAACCCAAAAAATGAAAAAATCAGGCTTATTTGCCCTCATCATGTTCTTTTCGGTCTTTGTCGCAAATGCCCAGAGCCCGAAGACCGGTACGGAAGTAGGAAACCTCGCTCCGGACATCAAACTCAGCTCACCGGAAGGCAACGTAATTCCGCTATCATCCCTGAAAGGTAAAATGGTCCTGATCGACTTCTGGGCAAGCTGGTGCGGACCTTGCCGGATGGAAAACCCTAACGTTGTACAGACCTATAAGCGCTTCAAGGCTTCCAAATTCAAGGGAGGAAAAGGATTTACCGTCTATTCCGTGTCGCTTGACAAGGACAAAACCGCCTGGATGAACGCAATTCGCCAGGATGGTTTGGAATGGACCAATCACGTCTCCGACCTTAAGTGGTGGTATTCTGACGCAGCGAAAAACTATGGCGTGAATGCCATCCCGACCAATTGGTTGATCGACGATAAAGGCATCATCGTAGCGAAGAATCTCCGTGGCGCCGCTCTTTCTCAAGAGTTGGAAAAGCTGGAAGTAAAATAATTGAACCAGAGTTCATGCTGAAAGAGGCCAAATGATTTGGCCTCTTTTTTTTTAGAAAATGGCGAACTTTGCAGCCGTTTAAAGGGGAATACTGCCAATTTGGCCTGGCTCGACCAGTGGCAGCATCCTTGTAAAAGGGCTGTTTGCTAATAAAAACAAAAGATAGCTGACATGAAGACCAATTCGGAGCACGAAGCTACGGAGGGAAAGCCGATGGATGATGGAAAAAAGACCGCCGAGTCAGCACCAGAATCGGTCAACGAGGCCGCATTGCCGGACGCCGAGGTCGAACAAATGGACCCGGTGGCGCACTTGGAAGCGAGTCTCTCCGAAGCGCAGGATAAATACCTCCGCCTTTATTCGGAGTTTGAGAACTATAAAAAGCGGGTGGCGCGTGATCGGGTCGATCAAAGCCGGATGGCTGCTGCCGATACCTGGTCGGCCATCCTGCCGGTGATCGATGACTTTGAGCGTGCCATCAAAGCGATGGAGTCAAAGGCTGCCGCTGATCCGGCACTGGATGGTATTCGCCTCATCTATTCCAAATTGAAATCCATAACGGAGGCGCGTGGCCTGAAGCCGATGGATGCGATCGGAAAACCGTTTGATCCGGAATTACACGACGCCATTACCCGTATGCCAGCTCCGGATGATAGCATGAAAGGCGCCGTGTTGGACGAAGTGGAGAAGGGTTACTTTCTGCATGACCGGGTATTGCGCCACGCGAAAGTGGTGGTCGGTCAATGATCCTATAATTGAGAACCATTCGCGTTTAAGACATGGCCAAAAGAGATTACTACGAAGTTCTGGGAGTACAGAAGTCCTCGTCGGAAGCCGATATCAAAAAGGCTTACCGTCAGATGGCCATGAAATACCATCCCGACAGAAACCCCGGCGATAAAGAGGCGGAAGAAAAGTTCAAAGAGGCTGCCGAAGCTTACGAAGTCCTGAGTGATACGGATAAGCGAAAGCGCTACGACCAATTCGGCCATCAGGGAATGGGCGGAAACGGCGGGTTCGGTGGTGGTGGTGGAATGTCGATGGACGACATTTTCTCACACTTCGGAGATATTTTTAGTGAAGGAAGCCCGTTCGAAAGTTTCTTTGGAGGAGGTGGCGGCGGCGGTCGTGGGCGGCGTGTGAACCGCGGATCCAACCTGCGGATCAAAGTGAAATTGACGCTGGAGGAGATCGCGCATGGTGTTGAGAAAAAAGTTAAGGTGGCGAAGTATGTCGGCTGTGGCACCTGCCACGGCAGCGGCGCTGCCGAAGGCGCATCCTTCAACCGCTGTACGACCTGTAACGGCAGTGGTCAGGTACATCGTGTCACCAACACCTTCATCGGGCAGATGCGGACGACGACTACCTGTCCGTCTTGCAACGGTGAAGGTCAAACGATCGCCAATAAGTGTAAAACCTGTTCGGGTGCCGGTATCATGAAGGGGGAAGAAGTGATCTCCATCAATATTCCGCCCGGAGTGGGAGAAGGCATGCAGTTGAGCATGAGCGGGAAGGGCAATGCGGGAGAACGCGGAGGAATTCCCGGCGACCTGATCATCGTGATCGAAGAGGTGCCCCACCAGCATTTACAACGCGACGGCAGTAACTTGTTGTTCGATCTCTACGTCAATTTCGCCGACGCTTCCCTGGGTACCGCGGTCGAGATCCCGACACTGGAAGGAAAAGCCAAGGTGAAGATCGAGCCGGGCACCCAGGCCGGGAAAGTGCTGCGACTCAAAGGAAAAGGCCTGCCCTCGGTGAATGCGTATGGCCGCGGCGACCTCCTCGTGAACATCAATGTCTGGACGCCGCAACACTTGTCTTCTGAAGAAAAGAAGCTGCTGGAGAAACTTCGGGAGTCTCCGAACTTCCGCCCCAACCCGGGCAAGAACGATAAGAGTTTTTACGAGAAGATGCGGGAGTTTTTCCATTCCTGATCATGCTGAAAGAAAAGATGAAGGCCGCCGGACAAGCGGCCTTTTCTATTGTGAAAGTCCTCCGATCCTGCGTTCTTCGTATCCGGTTTCCAGAAGGTCAATAATCGCCGGATTCTTATGAATATTTTAACGATCGAGCACGTCAGCAAGTCCTATGCGGCCCACAAGGCGCTGGATAATGTCAGCCTCCAGGTACCGAAGCAAAGCATCTTCGGCCTGCTCGGCCCCAACGGTGCCGGTAAAACCTCACTCATCCGGATCATCACGCAGATCACCGCGCCCGACAGTGGACGAATCTTGTTCGAGGACAAGCCACTCTCGGAAGAACATATCGCGCGGATGGGATACCTGCCGGAGGAGCGGGGATTGTATAAGAAAATGGAAGTCGGAGAGCAGGCGCTCTATCTGGCCCGACTGAAAGGGCTGAGCCGGGCGGATGCCATGAAGCGACTGAAATACTGGTTCGAAAAGTTCGAGATACAGGCCTGGTGGAAAAAGAAAGTCGAGGAACTCTCGAAAGGGATGGCCCAGAAGGTGCAGTTCATCACCACCGTATTGCACGAGCCGAGCTTCCTCATCCTCGACGAGCCCTTTACCGGCTTCGATCCGATCAATGCCGAACTGGTCAAGAACGAGCTGCTGGAGCTGAAATCCAAAGGGACAACGATCATCCTTTCCACGCACCGTATGGAAAGCGTGGAGGAACTGTGTAGCCATATCGGACTGATCAATCGTTCTCAACTGGTCTTGCAGGGCCCTGTACGCGATATCCGCAAAGCGCATAAGAGCAACACCTATGAACTTTCGTTCCGGGGTAATCGCATTTCTTTCACGCACGCGCTTTGGACCGGTTTCGAGCTGCTCGATGTGAAGGAGGAGGACGACCATCAGGTTGCATTTGTCAAGATGCTGGATGGGCATACCCCGAACCAACTGCTGCAATTGTTGTTGCCGAATGTGGAGGTCCTCGGACTGCGCGAGATCATCCCGACCATGAGCGATATCTTCATCCAGAAGGTTGGAGCTTCCAACCAGGAAATTCATTGAACCGATTCAACGATTTAAACGAAAGCAAGTAGCGCCATGTCCAAAGTACTACTGGTCATCCAACGGGAATACCTGACCCGTGTCCGGAAAAAATCCTTCCTGGTCATGACAATCCTCGGTCCGCTCCTGATGGGTGGGCTCTTCGTCTCCATGTTCCTGCTTGACAAAGTCGATACGGAAAAGAAAACGATTGTCGTGGTCGACAACACCCACATTTTCAAGGGGAAGTTCAAAAGCAACGACCGGATCGAGTTCGTGTATTCCGATAGTCCGGTGGATAGCCTTCGCAGTGCCAGCAAGGCCTCCGGGTACTTCGGTATTCTGATGATTCCGGCGACGGAGAATCTTTCAAGTTTGGAGAAGGCCGTTACGTTCTATTCCGAATCTCAGCCCGGCATGGATGTGATCAGCAAGATCAAGTACACGCTGGAAAAAGAGATCAACAATTATAAATATGTGGAGGCCGGCATTGATCAGGCGAAGCTGGAAAAGATCAAGACGGACGTAGAGATCAATACCCGGGATATGGAGAACAAGGAAACCAGTACGCCGTTGACGGCCGGACTTGGTTTCGCGGGCGGTCTGCTGATCTACTTGTTCATTTTCATCTATGGCGCCATGGTGATGCGCGGCGTCCTGGAAGAAAAGACGAGCCGCATCGTAGAGGTTGTGATCTCTTCGGTCCGGCCTTTCCAGTTAATGATGGGCAAGATCATAGGAGTAGCCCTGGTGGGCTTGACGCAATTCCTCCTGTGGGTCGTGCTGACCATGATCGTATACGCCGGAATCACCAATGTCATGCTGGCCGGAAAGTCCGATCAGGAGAAGATCGAAACGATGATGAAAGTTCAGCCGGGCATGCAGCAGAATCCGCAAATGAACGAGGCCATGTCGGAGCAAACGCACGAAGCCGGGACGAAGTTGCGGGAGATGATGGGGTCGATCAATTTTCCACTGCTGATCGGCATGTTTATTTTCTATTTCTTGGGCGGTTACCTGTTGTACAGTGCGCTCTTTGCGGCCATTGGCGCTGCGGTGGACTCTGAAACAGACACCCAGCAGTTCATGTTTCCCGTCACCATCCCGTTGATATTGGCCTACGTCGCGGCCATCAACGTGCTCAACAACCCGCAAGGCAACATCGCTTTTTGGTTTTCGATTATTCCATTTACATCACCGATCGTCATGATGGTCCGGATTCCCTTTGGCGTTCCCTGGGAGCATGTGGCCCTGTCGATGGTACTGTTGATCGGCGGTTTTTTATTCACCACCTGGCTGGCCGGCAAGATCTACCGTACCGGTATCCTGATGTATGGTAAGAAAGTCTCCTATAAGGAGATGTGGAAGTGGCTCCGTTACCATAACTGATTCCGATGCGGGTTGCGGTACTTGACCTCGGCACCAACACGTTTCACTTGTTGGTGGTCGATTTGCAGCCCGATGGTTCCTGGAGCCGTATTTTCAAGACACGCCGTGTAGTCCGTTTGGGAGAAGGAGCAATCCATCGAAATGAGATTGCTCCCCAACCCTTTGCGCGTGGCTTGAAGACGTTGCAGGATTTTCGAAAGCGGATAGATACGCTGGCGGTTGATAAGGTCATTGCTTTCGCCACTTCGGCGATCCGCAGTGCCGGAAACGGGAAGGATTTCGTGCAGGCAGCGTGGAAGCATACTCGGATCCGCATCCGTATCATCAGCGGTGAGGAAGAAGCGGATTACATTGCCCAAGGTGTACGGGCCTGCGTGGATTGGGGAGATCGTGTTGCCCTTATAATGGATATTGGCGGGGGCTCGACGGAATTCATACTGGCCGATCAGCGTCGCGTTTTTTGGAAGTCAAGTTTTAATATCGGTGCAGCCCGGATGTTGGCACATTTCAATCCTTCCGACCCGATCCGTCGGTCCGAATTGGCCGCCCTGAAGAGCTACTTTCGGGAGTCACTGGATCCCCTGGCTGCCGCCATGAAGAAGCATCCACCCGAAGTGTTGATCGGCTCTTCCGGGTCGTTCGATACGTATGCGGCGATGCTGGGCCTTCGACATCGCGGTAGCGATTATTTGAAGGGCCGGAAAAGTCATACGTTCCGTTTGGATGAATACCGGTCGCTTCACCGTGACTTGCTCAAATCCTCTGCCAGGGAAAGGGAGCAGATGCCCGGCCTCATCCGCATGCGCCGCGACCTGATCGTGATGGCAAGTATTTGCACGGCCTCGGTCCTTGAATTATCAGGCGTCGGATCAATGATGGTTTCCCGGTACGCCCTGAAGGAAGGTATGCTGGCTTCGCTTGTCCGGAAATAGTCTCCCTTCGTGTTCCTTCGTATCTTCGGGCACGGAAATCAAACAAACTTATGCCGAAGATCCTGATCATCGACGACGAAAAGCCGATCCGGAACACGCTCCGGGAAATTCTGCAATACGAGAAATTCGAAGTGGACGAGGCCGGTGATGGCGCTGAGGGAATCAAGAAAGCCGAAGAAGGCGGATACGATCTGGTCTTGTGCGACATTAAAATGCCAAAGATGGACGGGCTTGAAGTGCTTGCCCGTCTGTTGGAATACAACCCCGACCTTCCGGTAGTGATGATCTCGGGCCACGGGACCATCGAAACGGCCGTCGATGCAATCCGGAAAGGCGCTTACGATTACATTGCGAAACCACCGGATCTCAACAGGCTCCTCGTCACGGTTCGAAATGCGTTGGACCGAAATAGCCTGGTCCAGGAAACCAAGACGCTCAAACGAAAAGTGTTCAAGACCCGCGAGATGGTGGGGAATTCTCCGTCTATAGCGCAGATAAGGGAAATGATCGACCGGGTGGGACCAACCGAGGCCCGTGTCCTCATTACCGGCAGTAATGGTACCGGTAAGGAACTCGTTGCGCGCTGGATCCATGAGAAAAGTAACCGTGCAGGTGGTCCGTTGGTGGAAGTCAATTGTGCAGCCATCCCGTCCGAGTTGATCGAAAGTGAATTGTTCGGCCATGAGAAGGGAGCTTTCACATCCGCCATCAAGCAGCGGATCGGTAAGTTCGAACAGGCCTCCGGCGGCACCTTGTTTCTCGACGAGATCGGCGATATGAGCCTTTCAGCCCAGGCCAAAGTCCTGCGTGCCTTGCAGGAAAACAAGATCACGCGGGTAGGCGGAGAGAAGGAGATCAGCGTAAGTCCGCGCGTCGTCGCGGCAACCAACAAGGACCTGAAATCGGAGATCGCCAAAGGCAATTTCCGGGAAGACCTTTACCATCGTCTGAGCGTCATCCTGATCCATGTGCCTTCCCTAAACGAACGCCGGGATGATATACCGATGCTGGCAGAGCATTTCATGAATGAGATCTGCGACGATTACGGAATGGCCCGTAAATCGTTTTCCCCGGAGGCCCTCAAGGAACTTCAAAAACTCGACTGGACCGGTAATATTCGAGAGCTGCGCAATATCGTTGAGCGCCTTGTGATCCTTTGTGATAAAAAGATAACCGATAAGGATGTGAAACAGTTCGCTTCCCGTTGATGCTACTACGCTATGGCCCAATCGATCAAGACCGTCCGCCGTTTTAATCAGCTCTATCGCAATTTCAGTTTTTCCGAACTGATGGCGAAAGCCGACGAAGAATTCCTCGAAAGCGTAACCGAGATGGACGCCAAGGGGAACATCGTGGAAGAGTCCAAGTTCGACTCGTCCGGTGAACTGGAAGAACGGAACACCTACCGCTTCGGTCCTCATGGAAAGCTCGAGGAGCATGTTTTGTTCTATGCGGTTGACGATGTGACAGAGCGGCGCGTGCTTCAGCGTGATGAGAAGGGATTGCTGTTGGAGGAGGTGCGTTATTATGGCGACGATACTGGCGAACGATTGGTGTATACTTATGGCGACAAGGACCTGCTGGTATCGTTAAAGCGGTACGATGAAGAAGGCGATTTCGACTATGAAGAATCGTTTTCTTACGATGCCAATGACAGCCTGACGATGCGGGAGCGCAAGCGTGGAGGTGGGGTCGTGGTCAGCCGGATGCGTTTCAGTCCGGAAGGAGAGGGCACAAAGTTGGAAGAGGAGGAATTTGACGAGGCAGGTAAGCCCGTATCCACGACCGTATCGGTTTACAACAAGGATGGAAAAGAGGTAAGTTCCGTGCAACGAAATGTGCAGGGGAAACTGATTTCATCCGTCAGCTCGGTCTACGATGAGCACGGGAACATCCTCGAACGCAAGCACCAGGATTTCTACAGCAAGATCACCCGCTTCACTTATGATGAGCAGCACAGGCTCCTGACCCAGGAGTTGTTTGATGGATCGGGACTGCTCCTGCGTAAGAACGTTTACGAGTACGACAACGACGGCAGGCTATTGACGGAGCAGAACTACGAGATCGACACATCCCGTGGCGGCCGTGACAAGCACTACGGCAGCCGGTACGAATACGAGTACTATTAATGGATTCGGAAGCTGGTCAGGAGATCAGTCCGGTCAGTTTCTCCAACGCTTTCACGATTCCTTCCGGTTGCTTGCCGCCGGCTGTAGCGTAGAAGGCCTGGCCACCGCCACCACCTTGAATCTCCTTGGCAAGTTCACGGATCAAGGCGGAAGCATTCAGTTTCTTTTCACTGACCACCTTGTCCGATAGAATCAGCGACAGATGCGCCTTACCGTCGATCTCGGCTCCGGCAAGGAACACAAGGTCGTCGAACTGATTGCGCAACTCGAACGAGATGTCCTTGATCGCATCTGCGCTGGGCAGGTCGATGCGTTCTGCAATAACGCGGAGTCCATTCACGGTCCGGGCACGTTCGCTGATGGATTTTTTCACTTGCTGGGCTTTCTCTCCGATGAGCGCCTTAACCTGTTCCTGCAAACGCGCGTTTTCCTCCAGTAATTGGTTCACTTTTTCGACGGCATCCTTCGGATGTTTCAGCGCCTCCCGTACAGCGTGCAGTTGCCGGAGTTGCTCTTCCATGTATTGTTCCGCCGCACCAGCCGTAATGGCTTCGACCCGACGAACGCCGGCTGCGACAGCTCCTTCCGAAATGATTTTAAAAAGTCCGATTTGACCCGTTGCACTGACGTGTGTACCGCCGCACAACTCGCGGGAGAATGCGGGGTCAAATGTGATCACACGGACGAATTCACCATACTTTTCGCCGAACAAGGCCATCGCGCCCATGTTCATCGCCTCCTGTACCGGAACGTTGCGCCGCTCATCGAGGGCGATGTTCTCCCGGATCTTTTCATTGACCCGGTGTTCGATGCGTTGTAATTCTTCATCGGTCACTTTGGCGAAGTGCGAAAAGTCGAAGCGTGTAACGGCTTCGTTGACCAGCGATCCTTTTTGGTTGACGTGGGTGCCCAGCACTTCTTTCAGCGCGGCATGCAACAGGTGTGTTGCACTGTGATTGTTCGTGATCAGCTTCCGGCGGCTGTCATCGATCGTTGCGGTGAACGTCGATGCCGGGTCCTTGGGCAAGCGGTCGCAGAAGTGAACGATCAGGTTGTTTTCCTTCTGCGTATCCAGAATACGAATGGTATCGCCCTCAGCGGTCAGCGTACCGGTGTCACCCACCTGGCCGCCACTTTCCGCATAGAACGGAGTCCGGTTCAGGACCAGTTGATATTGTTCCTTGTTTTTTGCCTTGACTTTCCGGTACCGGAGAATCTCGCAGGAGCATTGATTCGCGTCATAGCCCACGAATTCCACCGACTCTTCTTCCTGCCGTACAACTACCCAGTCGTCGGTATCCACCGCTGCAGCCGCACGTGAACGCTCTTTCTGTTCATCCAGGCAACGCTGGAATTCGGTCATGTCAACGTCCATTCCCTTTTCCCGCGCCATCAGCTGCGTCAGGTCGATCGGGAATCCGAAGGTGTCGTACAGTTCGAAGGCGAACGTGCCGCTCACGGACTTGCCTTTGTATTCCTCGAACTTGCGGATACCGGTGTCCAGTGTGCGCAGGAACGCGGTCTCTTCTTCCTGGATGACGCGCTGAACAAAGTCTTGTTGGGCCTTCAATTCCGGGAATACATCCTTGAACTGCTCACCCAGGATCGGAACCAGTTTGTTAAGAAAGGGTTCTTTGAAATTCAGGAAAGTGAAGCCGTATCGGACCGCGCGTCGCAGAATGCGTCGGATGACATACCCTGCTTTGTTATTGGAGGGCAATTGTCCGTCTGCAATGGCGAAGGAAATCGCACGGATGTGGTCGGACATCACCCGCATGGCGATATCAGTCTTCTCGGCAGCGCCATAGTGGATCCCACAGCGTGCGGCGATGAACTGGATCGTGGGCTGGAAGACATCCGTATCGTAGTTCGACGTCTTACCCTGCAGCGCCATGCAAAGGCGTTCGAATCCCATACCGGTATCGACGTGGCGTGCCGGGAGGGGTTCCAGACTTCCATCCGCTTTGCGGTTGAATTCCATGAACACGTTGTTCCAGATCTCGATCACCTGCGGGTGGCTGGTATTTACTACGTCCTTGCCTGGAACTTTCTTTCGCTCTTCGTCGGATCGCAGGTCGATGTGGATCTCCGAACAGGGTCCGCATGGGCCGGTATCGCCCATTTCCCAGAAATTATCCTTCTTGTTGCCCCGGAGGATACGGTCTTCAGCAATCACCGCTTTCCAGTGATCATAGCTCTCCTGGTCGAACGCGAGTTTGTCTTTCGCGTCACCTTCGAAGACGGTAACATACAGGCGATCCACCGGAAGTTTATAGATGCCGGTCAACAACTCCCAGGACCAGGCGATCGCTTCCTTCTTGAAATAATCACCGAACGACCAGTTCCCGAGCATCTCGAACATGGTGTGGTGATACGTGTCGATGCCAACCTCTTCGAGATCGTTGTGTTTCCCGGAGACGCGCAGACATTTTTGAGTATTGGCGATGCGCTTGTATTTGGCGGGAGCATTCCCCAGGAAGATATCCTTGAACTGGTTCATGCCCGCATTGGTGAACATCAGGGTAGGGTCATTCTTGACCACCATAGGAGCGGAGGGGACGATCTGATGTCCCCGTTCCCGGAAAAACTCCAGGAATGCCTTGCGTATTTCGTTGGAAGTCAGCATGTAGCTTGGGTTGGGAGAGAGCCGCTCAGGGCGTATCTTTGCAACGGAAGGCGAAGATAAGCAGCTTTTCAGGGATTCGAGCCGATGGCCAAGATCAAATACCATTTCAACACCTCCACGCTCAAGTACGAGCGGGTCATCGTCAGTTGGAAGAAGCGACTCCTCCGCGTCTTCGGCTGGCTGGCCACGGCCGTGGTGTTTGGGGCGCTCATCATGCTGGTTGCCTATAACGTCTTTGATTCACCAAAAGAAAAACGCCTGAAACGTCAGTTGGAAGAATCTACCTTACAATTGGAACTGCTCAAACAACGAGCCGACCAGGTGGAGGCTGTCTTGGGCGATCTTCAGGAACGCGACAACACGATCTACCGGGTGATCTTCGAAGCGGAACCGATCCCACAGTCGGTGCGGGAGGCTGGCTTTGGAGGAGCGGAACGCTACCGTAATCTGCGGTCCGATTACAACGGAGAGTTGCTGGTGGATGTGACCAAACGGATCGACAAACTGTCGAAACAATTATATGTGCAGTCCAAATCCTTCGACGAGGTTTGGGACCTTGTGAAGAACAAGAACAACATGCTCGCCAGCATCCCGGCGATACAGCCTGTAGCGAACAAGGATCTCACCCGCGTAGCTTCGGGCTATGGAATGCGGATCCATCCGATCTACAAAACCGAGAAGATGCATACCGGCATGGATTTCACCTCACCTGTTGGGACCGAGATACACGCGACAGGCAACGGTGTGGTGAACAAGGTGGAATACGACGGACGCGGCTACGGGAACAATGTGATCATCAGCCACGGTTTCGGTTACCAGACCTTGTACGGTCACATGAGCAAGATCCTCGTTCGGCCCGGGCAAAAGGTCAGTCGCGGCGACTTGATCGGCTATGTGGGCAACACCGGAACTTCTACCGGGCCACACTTGCATTATGAGGTACTGAAGGGCGGTAAACCGGTCAATCCGGTCAACTATTACTACAACGATTTGACACCTGAAGAGTATCAGACGATGCTGGAAATTTCTTCGAAAGCTGGACAATCTTTCGACTAATGGCCTAATGGCCAGGGTTTTTCACCTTCCCCCGGTTCATAACCGATTCCCCGGAACCTTGTAAATTCCCCGCACCGTCTTATATTCGTAAAAAAAGAACCCTGAACAATGCCGTACAAAGAGAAAGAAATCGAGAAGCTGTACTACACCATCGGTGAGGTGGCGCAACTGTTTCAGGTCAATACTTCCCACATCCGGTTTTGGTCAAAGGAATTCGACGTCATTAAACCCGCGACGAATAAAAAAGGCAATCGCCTTTACACGCAGGCGGACATCGATAACTTCCGGAAGATCTATCATCTCGTAAAGGAGAAGGGCTACACCCTCAAAGGGGCAAAAACAGAGTTGAAAGAACAGCGGCACCGTGAGCGTTCGAATGAGCCCGATCAGGAAGCCCCGGCCTTACTCGATCAACCCGTCGATCAGGCTTCTGCTATGCCGTTTGCCGGCAGCCTCTTCTCCGGCGACTATGTCGATAAGATGGCGATCCGCGACTCTCTGCATAAAATGCGTTCGACCCTCCTCGAGCTCGACCGTGAGTTGGATGCAGTTCTGACAGCCTGAAGAATCCGATCTTACGAAAAGCGACCGCCCTTAGCGGTCGTTTTTTATTTACTCCAGCCGGAGTAATTTTATCACCATCCGCCATGAAGCTGCTTACACAACGCCATTCCTTCCTGCTGATTCTGTTACTGGTCAACATCCTTTCCGCCAGGGCGGGAGAAGGCATGTGGATGGTGCAATCGGCATCCTCTACGATTGGAAATCAGCTCAGGAAAGCCGGTATGATTCTTTCGCCGGATTCCATATATCAGGAGCATGCATCCAGTCTCAAGGATGCCGTCGTACAATTTGGAAGCAATTGCACCGGCGAGGTAGTCTCATCTCAAGGACTGGTGCTGACCAATCACCACTGCGGCTATAGCCAGATACAAGCCCTGAGTACACTGGAACGGAACTACCTCGACAGCGGATTCTGGGCACGCTCCCTTGAAGCCGAATTACCTTGTCCCGGATTAACCGTAACCTTCATTCGGGAAGTAAGAAATGTGACGATGCAAGTCCTGGAGGCGATCGGTGATACCATGTCTGAAGAGGACCGGGAAAAAGCAGTTCGCGCCGTTTCTGATATCCTGATCGAAGGGGTGAATGCCGAAACGGGCCTGACATCCTATGTGCGCTCGGCTTATCAGGGCAATGCGTATTTTCTATACGTAACGGAAGTGTTTCGTGACATACGGCTCGTTGGTACGCCACCGGAGTCCATCGGGAATTTCGGTAGTGAGACCGACAATTGGGTATGGCCGCGGCATACCGGTGATTTCGCTGTCTTTCGCATCTACGCCGGTAAGGATAATCAGCCCGCTCCTTTTGCTGCCGATAATGTTCCCTATCGACCGAAGCGATGGTTTACGATCCAGACAAACGGTGTGCAGGAAGGTGATTTTACGATGGTGGTGGGCTTTCCTGGTAAGACCAATGCCTATCTGCCGTACAGCGCACTCCGGACCGTTTATGACCAAACGAATCCGAACAGGATTGCCTTGCGGCAGGCCCGCCTGTCAGCATGGGATGCCGCCATGAGTGCGAACGATACCGTTCGTCTTCAGTACGCAGCCAAGAACCGGACGCTGGCGAACGCCTATAAGAAGTGGAAAGGAGAACTCATCGGCATGCGGAGGAACGAAACGCTTTCCCGGGTACAACGGGAGGAGCGGGACTTCCGTCAATGGCTGGCAGGAAACAAGCACCTTCCAGCATCCTACCGGCAGTGCCTCGATGAACTGAACCTGGCCTACGGTGAACTGCGGCCGCTCAGTCATGCGGCCGATTATTATACGGAAGGCTTGTTCGGGATCGAGTTGATGAACACCAGCCTTTCGTTTCAACCATTGCTGAAGGCGGTAGAAGCCGACTCATCGAAGGATGCGCAACAGCGTTTGGCGAATAAGCTGGTAAAAAATCTGGAAGCCTTTTTCAGGAACTATCATGCACCGCTGGATAATTTGGTCGCAAGGCGGTTGTTGGCCACTACTTTTCAGGCCTTGCCGGATCACTTGCGCGCACCTGCTTTCGGAGAGGGCGGCTGGATCAATGAACGGGGCGTAGATTCGCTTTACCAACATTCGATAATAACCCATCCGGATTCGCTCTTCACCTTATTGAAGAATTGGACACCGGCATTCGGGGCACTGTTGTCGACCGATCCTGCAATCTCCTTCGCCCGATCGGTAAGCTCCTTTCAGGCAGACAAGATCGATCGTCCCACCTCGCTGATCCAGCGGCGAATCAACCAATGGCAACGGACCTACATGGCGGCCCTCATGACGCGTGCCGGATCACAACCCATCTTTCCCGATGCGAACAGTACGCTGCGCATCACCTTCGGAAGCGTGCAGGCCATTCAACCGCGGGATGGTATTTCCTATCATTGGCAAACCCATTTGCAGGGAGTACTGGAAAAGGCGGCAACCGGAGAAGAAGATTACCGCATCCCGCAGCGTCTCCGGTCCATTGCAAGGGGTGAAGAGCAACTACCCGTCGCATTCCTGGCCAGCAATCACACGACGGGAGGAAATTCGGGTTCGCCCGTACTCAATGCACGGGGCGAATTGGTTGGGATCAATTTCGACCGGGTGTGGGAAGGCGTGATGAGCGATTACGATTTTGCACCCGACTTCAGCCGAAACATCTCGTGTGATATTCGCTACGTCCTATTTGTGATCAGCAAATATGGAGAGGCGGAACGATTCATCCGGGAAATGGATATCCGGACCGGAAACCCTCCGGCAAAGAAGCGCTAAGGAATTTTACCAGGTCTTGTCGGCTAACAGGTACTGCCGCACATAGTCTTCGACGCCCGCTTCCAGCGAATAGAAAGGCTGATCGTACCCGATCGATTGCAGCTTTCTCATATCGGCTTCCGTGTAATATTGGTACTTGTCACGGATATCGGCAGGCGTGTCGATGAATTCGATGTGCTCCGGTTTTCCCATGGCCTTGAAGGTGCTCTTCGCCAGATCCAGAAAAGTGCGCGCTTTGCCCGAACCAAGATTGTATAAGCCCGGGTGCTTGCGGTGCTGCATGAGGAACATGCAGACGTTGGTCACATCCTTCACATAGACGAAATCGCGTAACTGCTCACCGTCTTTAAAGTCGGGGCGATGCGAGCGAAAGAGTTTCATGCCCCCAGTGGAGTTGATCTGCCGGAAGGCATGGAGAATGACCGAAGCCATGCGTCCTTTGTGGTATTCGTTCGGACCGTAGACGTTGAAGAACTTCAGCCCGGCCCAGAAGTACGGTGCGCGCTCCTGTGTCAAGGCCCATTGATCGAACTCGTTCTTGGAATCGCCGTACGGGTTCAGCGGGTGTAGTTTGGATACGATCGCATGATCGTCCGAGTAACCCAACTCACCCGCTCCATATGTTGCTGCGGAGGAGGCGTAAACGAGCGGGAGGCCGAATTCAACGCAATTATTCCAGACTTCCTGAGAATAACGAACGTTCAGCTCATCAAAGATCTCTTTTCTGAATTCGGTGGTATCCGTACGCGCGCCGATGTGAAAGACGAACTGGACGAAACGATGTTCCTTCCGCAGCCAGTCGTGGAATTCCGATCGTTCAACTTTCTGGCTGAAGATCTTTCCTTCGAGATTCCTGATTTTGTCGAGGCGGGAGAAATCATCGACCAGAATCAAGTCGTTATACCCGGCTTCGTTGAGTCGGGCAACAAGACAACTGCCGATGAATCCGGCGGCACCGGTGATGACGATCATAGGTCGGACGTGGAGGTCAAAGTTCAGGAATTATCCGTTAACGATGGTTGCAGCTCGGAGATGAACAACTGATCATTGGCGTTGACGGAAAGAATGCCGGTGGCAGCCGCTTTTAGCAGCAGGTAGCGAATGGCTTCACGACCGGTTATCCCCAGGTTTTCACAGTATGGGTTGACATATAAGTCGATGTGCTGCTGCCGAACTGCCGGATCCATTTCCTGGGCATGGCAGGCGACGTAGTCGGCGGCGGCTGTAGGGTGCGCGAATGCGTAGCGAACACTTTCGGCCATCAGGCGATTCAGGTCGTGCAGCACAGTTGCGGGCAGGTTGCGCTTTGCGACAATACCACCCAGCGGGATCGGTTTACCGGTTTCCTGTTCCCAGGCCTCTCCAAGATCACGGATCTTTTCCAGCCCTCTTTGTTCGTACGTAAAGCGATTCTCGTGAATGATGACACCGGCATGCACCGCTCGGTTCAGAACAGCGTCTTCGATCGCGGAGAAAACCATGGGCTGCTTTCTGGTAAGATGCGGGTAATACAAGCTGAACAGAAAATTGGCCGTGGTGTTTTCTCCGGGGATGGCAACGATCGTTTCATCGCCAGGCTGCAGCCTCGTGCCCGGCCGGGTGATGAGAAGCGGGCCTACGCCGTTTCCAAGCGCACTTCCGGCATCCAGCAGAATATAACGATCGATCACCTTGCCGAAAGCGAAGAAGGATAGCTTTGTCAGGTCTCGCTTTTCGGAAAACGCGTTTTGGTTCAGGGTCTCGACATCTTCCAGATGAACATCGAACCGGTAGGGGCCGGTATCAATCCGTCCATTCACCAGGGCATCGAACATAAAGGTGTCGTTCGGGCAGGGGGAGTAAGCCAGATCGATTTGCAAGGTGCCGTCAGGAAGTTTTCGCATGTTCAGAGTTTCCCGATAAAGTAATGTGCTGCACGCGACAAGGATGTCAGCGCTTCGGCGATTTTCCAGTTTGCCCTGTTTCGGCGTTCCACATAATTGGAGATGCCGCGGAGCTGAAGTGAAGCGACCTTTTCCCGTTCGCAGACGTAATAGAACGCGGCGCCTTCCATCGTCTCGATGTCGGCTTGTTCCCGGTTCCGGAATTCCTGAATGGTGGTCTCCTTCCCATGCACCGTATTAACGGTGGCGCCAACCGCTCCGGGGATTCCGGCTGGAGGGGAAATTCGGTCAAGCCCATAGGGTAACACGTTCACAGGGTCGGTAAATCCCATCTCACGAAGGCCAAGAAAGGTCTCGCCATCCTCCGCGCCCAGATCAGAAAATCGATCTTCTTTGACCCATACGCTTGCGCCTGGCTCCAGGTCGCGTCGAAAGCTCCCGGCCAACCCAATGTTGAGCGCAAGGTCGACGGGAAGCGTCAGCAAATACCGGGTGAGGGCATAGGCCGTTGCAGTCATGCCGATGCCGGTAACCAGATACTGAACATCGTGATCGACGGGATGTTCCGTCAACAATTGTTGCAAAGGAGCGGCTTCCGCCTGGGTCGCCGAAACGACCAAAATTCGCATGGTACAAAGGTACGAACGGGCAGGATTCCGGGCGCTGAGGCCCACCCGATGATTTCCTACCTTTGTCCCGTCATGATCTATATTACCCGAAAAGAGACCTTTTGCGCCGCCCATAAGTTATCACGGCCCGATTGGTCGCTGGAAAAGAACCTGGAAATATTTGGAAAATGCTCCAACCCGAACTGGCACGGACATAACTATACCTTGTGGATCACTGTTAAGGGTGAAGTGAACCCGGAAACAGGTTTCGTAGCCAATTTGGCAGAAGTCAGCAACATAATCCGGGTTAATGTCCTGGATAAAGTGGACCATCGAAACCTCGATCTGGATGTGGATTTCATGAAAGGGAAGTTAAGCTCTACCGAAGTGCTTGCGATGGAGATCTGGAAACAATTGCAGCAACCGATCAATGCGCTCGGCTGTTCGTTGCACTGTGTTAAATTACAGGAGACCGAAAAGAACTCGGTTGAGTATTTCGGATAATTGACCCGCCCATGCCGATCGATTCCCATATGCACGAGGAAAATGAAATGGATGGCTACGCCAAGATCGACCAGTACAACCCGGTCCTGGTCAAGCAGATCGCATCCGACTATGAAGACATCATCCGTCGGATAGGCGAGCAGCCGGAACGCGACGGTCTGGCCAAGACCCCTGAGCGCGCAGCGAAGGCCATGCAGTTCCTGACCCATGGTTATGACCTGGATCCGGCCGGGATCCTCCGTTCAGCGCTTTTCAAAGACGAATACCAGCAAATGGTGATCGTGAAGGATATTGAGTTGTATTCGCTCTGCGAGCATCATCTGCTACCGTTCTTTGGAAAGGCGCACATCGCGTACATACCGAATGGCCATATCGTGGGGTTGAGTAAGATCCCGCGGGTCGTCGATGCATTCGCTCGTCGCCTGCAAGTGCAGGAGCGCCTGACGACCCAGATACGGGATTGTATTCAGGAAACCCTGAATCCGCTGGGCGTTGCGGTCGTCATCGAGGCTCGTCACCTGTGCATGCTCATGCGGGGAATTCAAAAGCAGAATTCCGTTGCCACCACTTCCGCTTTTACCGGCGCATTCGAGAACGAAAAAACACGCTCCGAGTTCATCCGACTGATCGCTGCCAATCTTTCATGAATGGGAACTTTGGCGTGAGATTTGATGAAAATGCGCGCTGAACAATTAAAAAATCCATAACAACCTTAACCTGCCATAAACCGTATCTTCAACGAATGGAAAATAAATGGAATTCTCCCTTTGGCCAGTCGGCCGCTCCTGCATCGCAGGCGGTCTCTCGTAGTTTCATTTCCGGAGTTTTCTCCTGGATGGGAATTGCACTGGCTATCTCCGCTATCACCGCTTATGTATTCGGCACGGACGCGTCGTACATGAGCTATCTCATCAACACCGAACGCGGAGGTCTTTCGGTCCTTGGCTATATCGTGATGTTCGCTCCGATCGGACTCGTCCTACTCATGGGTTTCGGTATCAACCGCCTGTCCGTACCTGCCCTGACCGGGGTGTTCCTGGTGTATTCGGTGCTGATGGGCATGAGTCTGAGTTTCATCTTCCTGGCATACACGCAATCGGTCATCTATCAGGTCTTTTTCATCAGTGCCGCCATGTTTGGTGTAATGGCCCTCCTGGGTTATACCACGAAAACAGATCTGACCAAACTCGGATCGCTCCTGTTCATGGCCCTGATCGGTATCGTGATCGCTTCCCTGGTGAACATGTTCCTGCGCAGCCCGGGTTTCAGCTACGTGATCAGTTTCATTGCGGTGATCGTATTCACCGGTCTGACTGCCTATGACGTTCAAAAGTTGAAGCAGATCGGTACCCAGACGGAAGCCGGTACGGAAGCAACAGCCAAACTGAGCATCATGGGAGCGTTGACACTCTACCTGGACTTCATCAACCTCTTCCTCGCCTTGCTCCGCATCTTCGGCGGTCGCCGCGACTGATTTCATTTGAAATTATTAAAGAGGCCGGTTATCCGGCCTCTTTTTTTGTCCGCTTTTCGGGAGTGGTTTGGGGTGCATTTGTTAAATTTGAATCCAGACGAATCAACGATCACTAGCGTTCCTCCTTATGAAAAAAGCTTATCTCTTTCCTGGACAAGGTTCTCAATTCGTAGGCATGGGCAAGGAGCTCTACGAACAACATGCGCTCGCAAAGCGTCTGTTCGACGAAGCCAACGAAATTCTGGGTTTCAGGATTACCGATATCATGTTCTCCGGTACCGATGAAGACTTGAAACAAACCAAGGTCACTCAGCCGGCCATCTTCCTGCATTCGGTCGTTCATGCGCTTTGCATGGGCGATGAATTCCAGCCGGATATGGTAGCCGGTCATTCATTGGGCGAATTTTCGGCACTGGTGGCAAACAAAGTACTTTCCTTTCAGGACGGCCTTCGACTCGTCAAGACCCGTGCTTTCGCGATGCAGAAGGCGTGTGAACTCCGACCCTCCACCATGGCGGCCATTCTGAACCTTGAGGACGCGGTCGTAGAACAGATCTGCGCGGATATATCGGCCGGCGGCCAGATTGTCGTGGCAGCCAACTACAACTGTCCCGGACAACTCGTGATCTCCGGAACGATCGAAGGAGTCAACGAAGCCTGCGAAAAGCTGAAAGCGGCCGGAGCCAAGCGAGCACTGGTGTTGCCGGTAGGAGGAGCATTCCATTCACCCTTGATGGAGCCGGCCAGAGCCGAGCTGGCGGAAGGTATCCGCACGACAACGTTCAGTGAACCGATCTGTCCGATTTACCAAAACGTGACGGCACAGGCTGTTACCGATACGAACGCGATCCGGGAAAACCTCATCGCGCAATTGACCGCCCCGGTCCGCTGGACACAAACCATCCAGGCCATGATCGCGGATGGCGCAACTTCTTTCGTGGAAGTCGGCCCCGGGAAAGTGCTGCAAGGTTTGGTCAAGAAGATCAATAAAGACATGGAAGCCGTTTCCGCCTGACGTTCGGAATATTAAATACCGGAACGATGCCGCTTATCAATTCCTTTATCAGCTGGTGGATGAAGAAACGCATGCACCAGATCGACCTGTTCCTCAAGTATCCGATCGAGGTGCAGCAGGAATGGTTTCGGCGGCTGGTCGACAGTGCAAAGCATACCGAATGGGGTCAGCGTTTTGATTACCGAAGTATCCGGACTCTTGAAGATTTCAAATCCCGGGTGCCGGTTCAGAACTACGACAGTTTACAGCCTTACATTCAACGCCTGATGGCAGGGGAGCAGAATATCCTATGGCCCTCGGAAGTGAAATGGTTCGCCAAATCTTCCGGAACTACAGCCGGAAAGAGCAAGTTCATTCCCGTCAGCCAGGAAGCCCTGGATGAGTGTCATTACAAAGGAGGGAAAGACCTACTGAGTATCTATTGTTCGAACTATCCTGACACGCTGATTTTTACCGGCAAAGGACTTACCCTGGGAGGCAGCCATCGGGCTGCGAAAGATGGAAGCGAAGCGTTTGCGGGCGATATCTCCGCGATCCTGATGCAGAACATGCCGTTCTGGGCGCAGATGATCCGTACGCCGGATCTTTCCATAGCCCTGATGGACGAATGGGAAGAGAAGATCGAGCGGATGGCTCGCGCCACGATTCAGGAGAACGTAACGTCCATCAGCGGTGTCCCCACCTGGACAGCTGTGCTGGCCAATCGTGTTTTGGAAATTACCGGAAAGCGGAACTTGCTGGAAGTCTGGCCTAACCTAGAGCTCTTCATTCACGGAGCGGTAAGCTTTACTCCCTACCGGGAACAGTTCCGATCACTTTGTCCGGCAGACAGCTTTCACTACCTCGAGACCTACAATGCTTCGGAGGGCTTTTTCGGTATTCAGGACCTCCGCAATTCGGAGGAGTTGCTGTTGATGCTTGATTACGGAGTGTTCTATGAGTTCATGCCGATGGAAGAGTACGGAAAGGAATTTCCGGAAACCGTCGGACTCGAGGGCGTGGAGATCGGCAGGAACTATGCGCTGGTCATTTCAACAAACGCGGGATTGTGGCGTTATGTCATCGGAGACACGGTACGTTTTACATCCCTGGATCCCTTCCGGATCCGCATTACCGGAAGGACACGATTATTCATCAATGCGTTCGGAGAAGAGGTGATCATTGAGAACACGGATATGGCCGTCCGCATCGCGTGCGAGAAGGCGAACTGCCTTGTGCGGGAATACACCGTAGCGCCGGTCTATTTTAACCAGCGGGAGAACGGCGCCCATGAATGGCTCATCGAGTTCGAGCGGTCTCCGGATCACCTGGACTATTTCAAGGAACTTCTCGACAATGCGCTCAAATCCCTGAACTCCGACTACGAAGCGAAGCGCTACCGGGATATGGCTTTGCGCTTTCCGGTCATCCGGGAGGTTCCGCAGGGGACTTTTCACGAGTGGTTGCGGATGAAAGGCAAGCTTGGCGGCCAACACAAGGTGCCACGGTTGAGTAACGAGCGCCAGCATGTAGAGGAGATTCTTCAATTGTTGCGCGAACGGGAGCGTCCGATCCAGGCATGAAGCGACTTTTAGTTATCCTGTTCCTGTTCACGGCTTGTGCATTCCGGCCAGCGGATGATTTTCACTTGCTGCATCAATTGCCGGTGAGCGGAAATGCGACCGTGACCACCGACCCCTTGGGAAATTGTTACCTGACAGTAGGCAACCAGGTGTTGAAGTTCGATCCGAAAGGCAAGCCGCTGAGTAATTTCGCTCAAGTTGATCGGGGCGAACTGCGAGGCGTTGACGCGCTGAATCCCCTGAAGGTCCTGCTGTTCTATCCTGATTTCGCCCAGATCATCCTGCTGAATACACAATTGTCGGTTCAGTCGACCATTAATTTGCGTAACCTGGACATCCAGCAGCCCTGGCTGGCCTGCTCCTCATTGAACGATGGCTATTGGGTCTTTGATTTGCAGGATGCCCAATTGAAGAAGATCGGTCTGGATCTGCAACTCCAGTTTCAAAGCGGCAATCTGAACCAGTTGTTACGTAAGCGCCTTGTTCCGATGGCCTTGCTGGAATCGCAGGAGAGCGTTTTCCTGGCTGACCCTGAAGCGGGAATTCTCGTATTCGACC
Organism: Bacteroidota bacterium; assembly: GCA_016713765.1. Taxonomy (NCBI): domain Bacteria; kingdom Pseudomonadati; phylum Bacteroidota; class Bacteroidia; order Candidatus Pollutiaquabacterales; family Candidatus Pollutiaquabacteraceae; genus Candidatus Pollutiaquabacter; species Candidatus Pollutiaquabacter sp. The sequence continues at coordinate 398,349 of JADJON010000003.1, read as the reverse complement.
GGTTTGGTAATTACGATAAGACACTTCCGGTTCCGGGTGTGCGGAAGTTTCAGGTGATCGGTGAAGAAGTACTTTACTTGCGGAACGATTCCGTCTTCGCGGTGAACCGCAAGACGTTGGAAGAACATCCCGTTGTACTTCCTTCACACGAAGGCGCTGTCCGGGATTTCCGGTTCGAGCAACAGGAACTTTATTTATTAACAACCGACGCGCTTAGCATCTATTCATTTTAATTTGCCCTCTACACACACACTGTAACCGGATTTTCCTCGCATGTCATCAAAGCCTATAACACTCCGGAAGTCCGCTTCCAAAAATCAAGCGAAAGTGACCTCCACCAAAACCTCTGGTTCACGCGCAACTGCTACCGAAAAAAACACCGAAAAATACGCGCCTACCAAGAAGCAACTTGCGCCGCTTCATCTGGCGATCGCCGGCAACATCGGAGCAGGTAAAACCACGTTGACCAATCTTCTGGCGAAAACCATGAAGTGGGAACCTCATTTCGAGGACGTGGACGATAATCCTTACCTCAACGACTTTTATGAAGATATGCAGCGTTGGTCGTTCAACCTGCAGATTTACTTCCTCAATGCCCGTTTCGAGCAGGTGATGAAGATCCGTCAGAGCGGCAAGACCGTCATTCAGGACCGCACCATCTACGAAGACGCCAATATCTTCGCGCCGAACCTGCATTCGATGGGCCTGATGACCACCCGCGATTTCAACAATTACCAATCGCTCTTCAGCCTGATGACGAAGTTCATCAGTCCTCCCGACCTGCTCATCTACCTCCGTGCCAGCGTGCCGACCCTGGTCAACCAGATCGGCAAGCGGGGACGTGATTACGAGAACTCGATCCGGATCGATTACCTCAAGCGCCTGAATGAACGCTACGAAGCATGGATCTCCACCTATGAGCAGGGTAAGTTGCTCATCATCGATGTCGACGACCTGAATTTCGCCGACAATCCTGAAGACATGGGCAAGATCGTTAACAAGATCAACGCCGAGATCAACGGCCTCTTCTGATCAACCACTCAACTCAATAGGAAAAGCCGGCCCGAAAGCTGGCTTTTTCATTTAATGTACGGGTACAATAAAAAACCGGGTGCTTACGGGCACCCGGTTTACACACACACCACTCAATAACGAACCATGGGACTGGTTCAACTATACGTTTCCATGAATCGGCTCAATTCCCGTACGCTGCTGTCGAAGTCGAAGAGCGCGAAAGTCTGATAGTAGTTGTTGCGGTCGATCGTTCGGGAGTACCCGAACTTGGCCACTTCCAGTCGATTGGATTCGAAGTCGAACAATTGCATCAGGCTCATGACCTGCCGTGTGCTCAGATTCCTTTGCGACAGTAATTGACGGGTCATGCTGAGGCGGGTGCTTTCGAAATCGCGGCTGGCGATGGCTGCTCGCATATCCTGGAATTCAAAGTCGCTCATGGCTACCGGGCCGGTGCATACCGGTACAACCGGAGCGCAGGGAGCGGGATTGTGCACGGGCAGGTGGGGAGCAGGGTAGGCCGGTACGGGGATCATGCTGACCGACGACAGGATCGCGAGGTTGTTATAACGTTCGATGCGCGCTGTCATTTCCGTCATCGCGGGCACGTACACCTGACCTATGAAACTGGTAACAGGGTAATGACCATGATGGCCGTTTCCTGACCATGTCGTTGCTTCGAGCATATAGTAGCCCGGCTGTAATCCGGTTACCGTATAGTTGCGCTCTCCGGATCCGAACGGCACGCCGTCGACGCGAAGCGCGAAACGTTTGTTGTTGTACTGGTGCAGGTGGATGACCGATCCTCCGTACTGCGCGGCTGCACTCAGCGCAAAGGTGAGGATCAACAGAGTGAAGAGGGTCTTTTTCATGGGAATTCCTCCCGGGTTTTAATGTACCCGGGCTATTTCCAAATCCGTGCCAAGCCGGCCGGGAAAGGATGAATCCTTTATGAAGAGGGCGGAAGATGAGCGGAAACCGACCGTTTGGTCAGAAAAAAGGCGTGGTGCGCTACCGGAATAGTTTCCCTAACCCATTAACACGCATCACCAAAACCCGAAATGCGCATTGACGTACCCGGTAGCGCACCACACCTGCGGGGGTGTCCATTTGTTCAACCGAATGGATATCCTGCAAACTTACTGAATAATAGTAATACTACTATTCATTAAAGGGTTATTAATTTATTGGTGGTGGTAGTCGAATTCTCTAGTTTTGATCGAATTTCCCACCACCACCACATGGAAGTCCAGTTTCAGATCAAGCACAACGAGAAGTTGTATCTCCGCGATCCGGAGTTGTCGGTCATCGGCAGAAAAATGGTCCGGCAAAGTATCGGCATGATCAACAAAATGGGTTTCGAACAGTTCACGTTCAAGAAACTCGCCGAAGCGATCGACACTACGGAAGCCAGCGTCTATCGCTATTTTGAGAACAAGCACAAGTTGCTCCTGTACCTGTTGGCGTGGTACTGGAGTTGGCTCGAGTACCAGGTGGTGTTTCATACCAACAACCTGAGCGAGCCTGAAAAGAAATTACGGAAGATCATCGATCTTCTTACGCGTCGACCGGAACTCATGTCCGATGCAAGTGAGATCGACTTCAACGCCTTGTTTCAAATCGTCATTTCAGAAGGCAGTAAATCGTATCTGACCAAGGACGTCGATCAACTGAACAAGCACAAGTTGTTCAAACCGTACAAGGATTTGTGTGCACGAATTTCCGACGCGATCCTGGAATATAATTCCCGGTATCGTTACCCGCACTCTATGGCGACCACCTTACTGGAGATGTCCCATTTCCAGTATTTTTTCATGCTGCACCTACCGTCGTTGACTGATTTCGGTGACGCGAAAACGCCGGAAGGAATACGGAACTTTCTGGAGTCGCTCTTGTTTTCTGCGATCGCCAAAAAGTGACTGCTCAGCGTACCTGAAGCGAAACCAACAAGGTCAACCAGGCTTCTTCCAGGGCTTTCTGCTGTAGCAGGGCCTTTGCCAACGCGTGTAGTTTCTCTTCCAGCATTTCCGGATGGTGACCGAATTTCGATTCGAGTTCTTTCATGAAGTCACGCTGGCGGTAGGTGCGCACCGCTTCTTCCAGAGGCAGCGCTTCGATATTGCCGAGTTGTCCCAGGTCGTTTCCACTCAGCACTTTGCTGTTGCGAATGGGTTCGGGAATCTGATCGTAGCCGATGCCCAGCTTCACATTCGGTTTAGGAACCTCGAACAGCGCGGCTCCCGACGCGCGGCAGTACCAGTCGCCGCCCATACGGGCAACCAGGTCGATCTTGAACGGGTCGATCTTGTCGTCGGCCATCACGGATTCATCGATGTGCATGCGAAGGATTTCGCAAACGATCAGGTTCGCGGCACCGCCTTCCGTTCCGGTTTCGATGACCTGAAGGACCTTGCATTCCATTTGCACCGGTGATTCCTTTACCCGCGGAGGACGGATCAGTTCGGACGCCACCGGCGTGAACCCGGCCTTGACGAATTCATCGACACCTTTTGGATATTCCGTGGAAGCGAGCGACATCTGCTGGACCATGGCATAGTTGACCACGTTGATCACCACTTCCATGGTTTCATAAACATTCTCGAGTGTATGCTTGATGCTGTTGTCGCGCACGCGTCGGGCAGGGGAGAAGACGATAACCGGCGGCTTACTGCCAAAAGCGTTAAAAAAAGAGAAGGGAGAAAGGTTCACCTTTCCGTCTTTATCGACCGTGCTCGCGAACGCGATGGGACGCGGAGCGATGGCGCCCAGCATATAACTGTGGAATACACTGGTCTTGACGGAACCGGGATCAATGGTACGCATGCAGCTGAATTATTCACCGCAAAGGTAACGCCCTTCGGGCATTCGGCGAAGCATCAGTGAAGGCGAGTCGTCATGTAGAATCCGAGCAAGACGATGATCGCCAGGACGACCATGGTGATCAGGAGAATCGGCAGGTAGTGTTCCGGAAAGAGGCGCCTCGGATTGCGCAATCGCTCGGCGACCCTGCGGTGTAGGTCGCGCCGGATGCGGTCCAATTGTTCCGGCGTATCGAGCCTGCCGATGCCTTCCACCGCTTCGTTGCAGAACTGACACGATTGCAGGTGACGATCGGCTGCAGCACGCTCTTCGGAACTCATGCGTCCGGAGCGATAGCGCTGCAAGCGGTCACCGGTCAGGTGTTCGCCGGGCTTAATTTTGTGCAGGTCAATCCTCGTCATGGCCAGTACCTCCCAGACGGATCCTGAGATTTCGTTTACCGTTTTGAATATAGCTTTTTACCTGCTTCAGCGAAAAGCCCGTTTGATCGCTGATCTGCTGGTAGCTTAACTCCTGTATGAAGAACATTTCAATGCACCTGCGTTGATGCACTTGTAGCATGCCCATGGCGCGCTCCAATTCTTCGATTCTGAGTTCGGTGTAGAGTTGCTCTTCCTTGTTAATCTCGTCCGCCACCAGGTTTTTCAAGGCCCACTCATCGTGGACCTCCTTGCGTTTTGCCAGTAACCGAACGCAGTAGTTCCTGCTAACCCGGTAGGCCCAGGAACCGAAGTTCCGGACTTCGTACTTCAATAAGTCATGTTGGAACCGTTCAAACAAGTGGACGACGGCATCTTTGCTTTCATCCTCATCCCGCAGGTATTGCATGCAAACGCCGAACAGAAGAGACGAATAGCGATCGAACAGCAAACCAATACGGGCCGGGTCACGATCCTGTCGATAGGCCAGGATGAGCTCCTCGTCGGTGGCTGGGTCTTGGTTTCTGGATTTGAGGAATCGCACAGATCGTTGTCGCTTTAGCGGGCTCGCTGTTTTGCGGATGCTTTCCTTTCCAGCTAACGAGCCCAGGAAGCACGACATTTCACAAACTCCGTACAATTCTGCCGCAAGCCCGGCTATCTCTTCGAGTTCAGCAATTTAGAAGGAATCCCATTAGGCGGAAAGCGGGGAAAAACCTACCTTTGCGCTCCCAAATTCCGGGAAAAGCGGTCGTGGCGTAATTGGTAGCCGCGCCAGACTTAGGATCTGGTGGAGCAATCCGTGGGGGTTCGAGTCCCTTCGACCGCACATAATTCTTACCGGAATCTTCTCAAATAAACGACCATGCAGATCAGCCAAGAACAACAGAGCGAACTTCTTACGGTATTGAAGATCCGTTTGCAACCGGAAGACTATCAGACCCGGGTTAAGGACATCCTGAAGCGTTATCAGAAATCGGCCCAGATACCCGGTTTTCGTCCGGGACATGTTCCGGCAGGTCTGATCAAGAAGCAATACGGACAGCCGGTATTGTTGGATGAGCTCAACAAACTGGTTTCCGAGTCGATCAGCAATTATGTATTCGAGCAAAAGTTGGAGGTCATCGGTTCCCCGATGCCCAAAAACGGATTGGATCAACAGTCGCTGGAAGACGGGAACACGTTCGAATTCAGTTACGAAGTAGGTCTTGCGCCGAAGTTCAGCGTTCAGATTCCGACCGGAAAAATCCCGTATTACCTGGTCAAGGTCGATGAGAAGATGATCAACGACGACGCGGATGACCTGCGCCGCCGTTACGGAAAGTTCTCGAATCCCGAGAAGTCCGAAGAGAACTCGATCCTCTACGGCGAGTTCAACGAACTCGACGAGGCTGGCAACGTGAAGGAAGGCGGTAACAAGACCACCACCACGCTCAGCATTGAGCGCATCCCGCAAGCGAATGACCGCAAGCCCTTTATTGGGCTTGCCAAAGGCGATACCATCGATTTCCATCCGATGACGGTCATCGGAAATGAACCCGAAGTTGCCGCCATGCTGCGCCTCGAGAAGCAGTCGCCGGCAATGCAATCGAACTACCGACTGACGGTCTTGACCATTTCACGGATCGAATTGGCGGATCTGAACCAGGAGTTTTTCGACAAGATCTACGGCGAAGGAAATGTGACCAACGAGGAGGAGTTCCGCGCTAAGATCCGTGAAGGCATCCTCGCTTACTTTGAGCGGGAAAGCGACCGGAAGATGCGGAAGGACCTGCGCAATGAATTGCTCAATCAGAATAATCTTCCGTTACCGGATGATTTTCTGAAGCGTATGTTGAAGGCGAATGCGGAGAAACCGATGGCGGATTCAGAATTCGATCATCAGTACTATCATTTGGCCGAAGACCTCCGCTGGAACCTGATGGTGACCAAACTGGCAACGGATCAAGGATTCGATGTGACGGAAGATGAATTGAAAGAACTGGCGCGGGGATTGGTTCGTCAACAGTTTGCTCAATACGGCTACTACGATATTGATGATGCCAAGCTGGAAGAAGTGTCGGAGCGTTACCTGAACGAAGACGGAAACCGTGAGCGACTCGATCGCAGTATCCGTGAAAACAAGGTCTTCGCGCACCTCAAAGGCGTCGTCAAGCTGGACATGATCGAATTGCCTTATCAGGAATACGTAGCCCGCCTGCAGGAGAAGACCCAGCACGAGTTGGAGCACCACCATTGATCCGGATTTTCCGGCAGGAATTGGAAACCAGCGGATTGGCCGAAACAGCCAGTAAGTTCCGATCGGGTTTCCAATTTCTTTTTTAGGGTCAGGTAACCCTGGATCGGTTTCCGCTGTTGAAAAGTTCGGAATCGTGTGGCATAGCGCCCCGCTCCGTCCAGTAATTTTGGACTTCCCGGCAATATTTCCGTGGAGTTCCCGTCTTTCAACAGTAACGAACACATCATGAATTACACCAACGAGTTCCGCAAGTATGCGGTCAAGCACCAGGGCATCAGCAGCCTGAGCGTCGACAGTTTTGTTTCCGCTGTGCGCAACGATTATATCTCACCGACGATTATCGAAGAACGTCAGCTCAACATCGCGACGATGGACGTCTTTTCCCGTCTGATGATGGATCGCATCATCTTCCTGGGCGTCGGGATCAACGATTATGTTTCGAACATCATCCAGGCGCAGCTCCTGTTTCTGGAGTCGGTGGATGCCAAGAAGGATATTCAGATCTACATGAACAGTCCGGGCGGATCCGTTTATGCAGGTTTGGGCATCTATGATACCATGCAGTTGGTACAGCCGAGCATTGGTACCATTTGCACCGGCATGGCCGCATCGATGGCCGCGGTATTGATGTGTGCCGGCGATAAAGGCAAGCGGGCAGCGTTGAAGCACTCCCGGATCATGATCCACCAGCCGCTGGGCGGCGCCGAAGGTCAGGCATCCGATATCGAAATCACGGCACGGGAGATCCAGAAGCTGAAGAAAGAACTGTACGAGATCATCGCTTCGCATTCGGGTCAGGAGTACGAGAAAGTGTGGAAAGATTCCGACCGCGATTACTGGATGACCGCCGAAGAAGCCAAGGCTTACGGCATGGTCGATGAAGTACTGACGCGAAAGAAATAAGCGGTAAAACCGCATTTTTTAAACGCAAGTTTTAAGGTGTTCTTGTTTGACCCGGTCGAACAAAATTCCTTAGCTTGCGTTTAATTTTTCGCGGCTCTCCATCCAACATGAAGAATCCAAAAGAGATCAAATGTTCCTTCTGCGGCAGGGACAAGAGTGAGACCTATGTGCTGATTGCGGGCATAACGGGTCATATTTGCGACCAGTGCATCCAGCAGGCTCAGAATATTCTGAATGACGAGATGAACAGCAAGTTGAAAACTTCGCTGAATTCCCATCTCACGCTGCTGAAACCTGTCGAAATAAAGAAGTTCCTGGATCAATACGTGATCGGTCAGGACGAAGCCAAGAAGGTGTTAGCCGTCGCCGTTTACAACCACTACAAGCGCATTTCCAGCAAGATCAAGAAGCAGGACGAAGTAGAGATCGAGAAATCGAACATATTACTCGTCGGTGAAACGGGTACCGGCAAGACCCTCCTGGCCCGTACGATCGCTAAAATGCTGAATGTGCCTTTCTGCATCGCGGATGCCACCGTATTGACAGAGGCGGGCTATGTCGGGGAAGACGTAGAAAGCATTCTTACCCGTTTATTGCAGGCAGCCGATTATGACGTACCATCGGCGGAGCGGGGCGTGGTGTACATCGACGAGATCGATAAAATCGCCCGGAAAGGCGACAATCCGTCCATTACCCGGGATGTAAGCGGGGAAGGGGTGCAGCAAGCCTTGTTGAAACTCCTGGAAGGTTCCGTGGTGAATGTCCCCCCGCAAGGAGGCCGCAAGCATCCGGAGCAGAAGATGATCTCGATGGATACCTCCAATATCCTGTTCATCTGTGGAGGCGCCTTTGACGGGATTGACAAAAAGATCGCCCGGCGTTTGGAGACGCACGCGATCGGCTATAAATCGTCCAAAGACGCTGAAAAAATCGACCGGTCGAATTATCTTCAATATATCAGTCCGACCGACCTGAAGGCCTTCGGACTCATTCCGGAGCTGATCGGGCGCGTGCCGGTATTGACCCACCTGGATCCGCTTGACAAGCCCGCCTTGAAGGCGATCCTGACCGAGCCCAAGAATGCGCTCATCAAGCAATACGAGAAACTGTTCCAATTAGAGGGTGTAAGCCTATCGGTTGAGAAGGGTGTACTTGACTTCATTGTTGAAAAAGCGTTCGAATTCAAACTGGGAGCCCGCGGCCTGCGGTCAATCTGCGAAGCCATTCTTTTGGACGCCATGTTTGAAGTTCCTTCTAACAAGCAGGGAATCAAGGAATTTACGCTCACTTTGGCCTATGCCAAGGAGAAATTCTCCAAAGCGAACATCAACCGCCTGAAAGTAGCTTAAATAGCTGAAAATCAACAGAAAAGGGCTCCGCATGCCGGGGCCCTTTTTATTTTATTGATAATGAGCGATTTGCAGATTGACTGGGGGATAGCCGGGTAGCCAGTCAGCGGCGGCCTTGTGTTGAGCCGTGAAAATGTGTGAAATATTTTATGAACAGCATTTGGTAAATAGGGAGTTTGTGGTACCTTTGCATTCCTCAAAATCAGGCGAAAAGCGCCTAATAGACTGAACGTTAACCCGAAAGCCAGTTACCCGAATGCCGACAATTTCACAGTTGGTCCGTAAGGGACGCGAAAAATTGATCGATAAGAGTAAATCACCTGCTCTTACCTCGTGTCCGCAGCGTCGTGGTGTTTGCACCCGCGTGTATACCACCACTCCCAAGAAGCCGAATTCCGCCATGCGTAAGGTGGCGCGTGTTCGTCTGACCAACAAGTATGAAGTGACGGCCTACATCCCGGGTGAGGGTCACAACCTCCAGGAGCACTCCATCGTGTTGATCCGCGGCGGTCGTGTGAAGGATCTTCCGGGTGTTCGCTACCACATCGTTCGTGGTTCTTTGGACACGGCTGGTGTTGAGGGTCGCAAGCAGCAGCGTTCGAAATACGGAACCAAGCGTCCGAAGCCGGGTGCTGCACCTGCAGGTAAGAAGTAATCAGAAATAACGAATAGCGTATAGCTGCATCATCCCATGCGGAAGACAAAACCGAAAAAACGCATCCTGTTACCGGATCCCAAGTTCAACGACACGGCAGTAACCCGTTTCGTGAACATGATGATGTTATCCGGTAAGAAGAACACGGCATTCGCCATTTTCTACGACGCCGTCCAGAAGGTAGAAGACAAGACGAAGGAGAACGGACTGGACACCTGGAAAAAAGCCATGGCGAACGTGATGCCGACGGTAGAAGTAAAGAGCCGTCGTGTCGGCGGAGCTACCTTCCAGATCCCGACGGAAATTCGTCCGGACCGCCGCATCAGTCTTTCGATCAAGTGGATGATCAACTACTCCCGCCTGCGCAACGAGAAGACCATGTCGGATCGTCTGGCCGGTGAAATCATCGCCGCTGCAAAGGGTGAAGGTGCAGCTGTTAAGAAAAAAGAAGACACGCACCGGATGGCAGAAGCCAACAAGGCTTTCTCGCACTTCCGTGCCTGATAATACGAATGCCCGGGCCGACAACGGTCGGTCCAACTCGGATAGTTCTTTCTTTAACGGGATAACCCCCTGACTTGCCCAGCATGGCAAGGTAACAGACTGGATAACTGAGCGGAGGACGTCTCCGACAAGCGCGCAGGCGCCGCTCAAAGTGTCCGGTTATCGCGGAATAGAAACAACTATCGTTATGATTAACGGATAAGTAATCAAATGAGCAAAGAGCTAACAAATACCCGCAACATCGGCATCTCGGCACACATTGACGCCGGGAAGACGACTACTACGGAACGTGTCTTGTATTACACCGGTAAGGTGCACAAGATCGGTGAGGTACACGAAGGCGCTGCTACCATGGACTGGATGGTTCAGGAGCAGGAGCGTGGTATCACCATTACATCCGCAGCCACCACGACTTATTGGAATTACCTGAATGACCAGTATAAGATCAATATCATTGATACACCTGGTCACGTTGACTTTACCGTTGAAGTAGAGCGCTCCCTGCGCGTACTCGACGGAGCTGTCGCCCTTTTCTGTGCCGTTGGTGGTGTGGAGCCCCAGTCGGAGACCGTTTGGCGTCAGATGAACAAATACCGCGTTCCCCGGATCGGTTTCGTGAACAAGATGGACCGTGCCGGCGCGAACTTTTTGAACGTTGTCGCTCAGGTAAAAGAGCGCCTCAGCGGTAATCCCGTTCCCCTGCAGCTCCCGATCGGCGCCGAAGACATGTTCAAAGGCGTGGTCGACCTGATCACCAACAAAGCCATCATCTGGCATGAAGAGACCAAAGGCGCTACGTTCGACGTAGTACCGATCCCGGTCGACATGCAAGCCGATGTGAACCACTGGCGCGCCAACCTGGTTGAAGCCGTGGCTGAATTCGACGACCACCTGATGGAGAAGTTCTTCGAAGATCCGAACAGCATCACCGAAGACGAGCTCCGTACGGCTATCCGTAAGGCGGTTATTGCCATGAAGATCACCCCGATGATGTGCGGTTCCGCCTTCAAGAACAAGGGTGTTCAGGCGATGTTGGACGCAGTGATCCAGTACCTCCCGGCTCCGAACGAGATCGAGAACGTGAAGGGTGTCAACCCCAACACCGACCAGGAGGAAGAGCGTAAGGCTGATCCGAAGGACAAATTCGCAGCACTTGCGTTCAAGATCATGACCGATCCGTTCGTAGGTCGTCTCGCGTTCTTCCGTGTGTATTCCGGTCGCCTGGATGCAGGTTCGTATGTGCTCAACGCACGTACCGGCAAGAACGAGCGTATCTCGCGTATCATCCGCATGCACGCCAACAAGCAGAACCCGATCGACTTCATCGAAGCCGGTGATATCGGTGCTGCCGTTGGTTTCAAGGAAATCAAGACCGGTGACACGCTGTGCGATGTCAACGCGCCGATCATCCTCGAATCGATGAGCTTCCCGACCCCGGTTATCGGACTCGCCATCGAGCCGAAGACCCAGGCCGACGTAGACAAGCTGGGTATGGCGCTTGCCAAACTTGCCGAAGAAGATCCGACGTTCCGCGTACACACCGACGAAGAGACCGGTCAGACCGTTATCTCCGGTATGGGTGAACTCCACCTGGAGATCATCGTGGACCGTCTGAAGCGCGAGTTCAAAGTAGAATGTAATCAGGGTGCACCGCAGGTGGCTTACAAAGAAGCCATCATGGGCAGTGCTTCGCACCGTGAGACGTATAAGAAGCAGACGGGTGGTCGCGGTAAGTTCGCCGACATCCAGTTCGAGATTTCTCCGGCTGATGCCGATTGGCTGGCCAAAGGTCATACCGGCCTCCAGTTCGTGAACGAGATCACCGGTGGTTCTATTCCGCGTGAATTCATCCCGGCGATCCAGAAAGGATTCGATGCCGCCATGGGTACCGGTGTTCTTGCCGGTTATCCGCTCGAGTCAATGAAGGTCCGGATCTACGACGGTTCGTTCCACGCGGTCGACTCCGACTCACTCTCGTTCGAAATCTGCGCCAAGATGGGTTATCGTGAAGCCGCCGCGAAAGCGAAGCCGGTCCTCATGGAGCCGATCATGAAAGTGGAAGTCGTTACCCCAGACTTGTACATGGGTGACGTCATGGGCGACTTGAACAAGCGTCGTGGACAGCTCGAAGGCATGGATACCCGTGCCGGCGCGCAGGTGATCAAAGCGAAAGTTCCGCTGTCGGAAATGTTCGGTTACGTGACCTCGTTGCGTACCATCACCTCCGGTCGTGCTTCCTCCAGCATGGAGTTCTCACACTACAGCGAATGCCCGCGTACCCTGGCCGAGGAAGTCATCGCCAAGGCGAAAGGCAAAGCTAAAGCCGAGAAAGTCAACTAAGCAATACCTCAACAAGACATATCCTACCAACGTTCTTTCAACATGTCTCAGCGCATCCGCATTAAGCTCAAGTCCTACGATCACAATCTGGTTGACAAATCGGCCGAGAAGATCGTGAAGACGGTGAAAGTCACCGGCGCAGTCGTCAACGGACCCATTCCGCTGCCGACCGGCAAGAAGATCTTCACCGTGCTGCGTTCCCCGCACGTCAACAAGAAGGCTCGCGAGCAGTTCCAATTGTGCTCATACAAGCGCCTGCTCGACATCTACAACTCGACTGCCAAGACCGTCGACGCGTTGATGAAGCTGGAGCTTCCGAGCGGTGTGGAAGTAGAGATCAAAGCATCCTAAGCAATTCAACAACGGCTATGTTTGGAACGTGCTCCAAACCGCTGGCACAACAGTACTAACACCATGTCAGGAATCATCGGAAAGAAGATCGGAATGACCAGCGTCTTCAGCGCGGACGGGACTTACATCCCGTGTACCGTGATTGAAGCGGGTCCTTGCGTCGTCACCCAGGTGAAGACCAAGGAGAAGGACGGCTACACGGCTGTTCAGCTGGCTTTCGGCGACAAGAAAGAAAAGCACACGACCAAGGCGGAAGCCGGTCATTTCAAGAAATCAGGCACCAGCCCGAAGCGTAACGTGATGGAGTTCCGTCACTTCGAACAGCTTCCGGAAGTGGGCAGCGAGATCAAAGCCGATCTCTTTGCAGAAGGCGATTTCGTGGATGTCGTTGGCACCTCGAAGGGCCGCGGTTTCCAGGGCGTTGTGAAGCGTCACGGCTTCAGCGGTGTCGGTATGCAGACCCACGGTCAGCACAACCGTCTTCGTGCCCCGGGTTCGCGTGGAGCGTCCTCGTTCCCATCCCGCGTATGGCCGGGCCAGCGTACTGCCGGTCACATGGGCGTAGCGCGTGTGAAGATGCAGAACCTGCAGGTAGTAAAAGTGGTTCCTGAGCAGAACATCCTCGTTGTGAAGGGTGCTGTTCCGGGACATAAAGGTTCCATTGTAATTGTGGAGAAATAAGATGGAAGCAGTAGTGGTAAACACCGCCGGTAAAGAGACCGGCAAGAAGGTCCGGTTGAACGACCAGATCTTCGGGATCGAGCCGAACGATCACGCGATCTATCTCGACGTGAAGCAATACCTCGCCAACCAGCGCCAGGGAACGCACAAGTCGAAGGAGCGCGCAGAGATCGCCCGCACGACCAAGAAACTGAAGCGTCAGAAGGGTACGGGCGGCGCCCGTGCCGGTTCGATGAAATCCCCGCTCTTCGTGGGTGGTGGACGCGTATTCGGTCCTCGTCCGCGCGATTATTCCTTCAAGCTGAACAAGAAGCTGAAGCGCCTCGCGTGCCTCTCGGCTCTGACGTACAAAGCCAAGGGTAAGAGCGTAACGATCCTCGAAAACTTCAACTTCGACAAGCCGAAGACGAAGCAATACGCGGATATCCTGAAGAATCTCCAACTGGAGAACAAGAAGGCTCTGGTCGTACTTCCGCAACACGACCACAACATCTACCTGTCGGCGCGCAACCTGCAGAGCAACAAGGTGGTCACCGCCGGTGAACTGAATACCTACGACGTCCTCAACGCCCAGCACCTGGTGTTGGTTGAGGGCTCTGTTCCCGCACTCGAAACCCGATTCTTATCATGAGCGTCCTGAAGAAACCCCTCATCACCGAGAAGATGACGAAGACCAGCGAGAAGCTGGGTCAATACGGTTTTCTCGTCGATCGTACGGCGAACAAGATCCAGATCAAGCAGGCCGTCGAGAAAATGTACAATGTCACCGTTGAAAGCGTGAACACGATGGTCGCTCCCGGCAAGGCGAAGACCCGTTACACCAAAACCGGAGTCGTATCCGGCAGCAGCGGTTCGTTCAAGAAGGCAGTCGTGACCCTGAAGAAGGGCGACGCCATCGATTTCTACAGTAACATCTAACCTGGAGTCCAGCAAGCATCTGAATCATGGCAGTCAAGAAACTCCGCCCGATGACCCCGACCCAGCGTCACACGACGGTGGACTCGTTTGAAGATATCACAGCTTCCCGTCCGGAGCAGTCACTGGTTGTACGCATCAAGCGTTCCGGTGGCCGTAACAGCGACGGTAAGATGACCATGCGCTACATCGGTGGCGGTCATCGCAAGATGTACCGTCTGATCGATTTCAAGCGCGATAACCACGGTATCGAAGGCACGGTCAAGACCATTGAATACGATCCGAACCGTACGGCCCGTATCGCTCTTGTGAATTACAAGAACGGTGACAAGCGTTACATCGTAGCGCCGGTAGGTCTGAAGGTTGGTCAGAAAGTCCTTTCCGGTACCAATGCCACCCCGGAGATCGGGAACGCCCTTTTCCTGAAGGACATTCCGCTGGGTACGTTGATCCATAACATCGAGTTGCGTCCTGGACAGGGAGCGGTCATGGCGCGCAGCGCCGGATCATTCGCTCAGCTCGCGGCCCGCGATGGTAATTACGCCATCATCAAGATGCCTTCCGGCGAAACCCGTAAGGTACTGGCTTCCTGCCTCGCGACGATCGGTACCGTATCGAATCCGGACCACAACAAAGAGAGCCTGGGTAAAGCCGGCCGTAACCGTTGGGCGGGTCGTCGTCCGCGTGTTCGTGGTGTGGCCATGAACCCGGTTGATCACCCCATGGGTGGTGGCGAAGGCCGCGCTTCGGGTGGACACCCGCGCTCCCGCAAGGGCTTGTACGCGAAGGGACGCAAGACCCGTCGCAAGAATCATCCGACGAATAAATACATCATCGAAAGACGCAAGAAATAATATGTTGCCGGCGGCAGCCTGAGTATCGGGAAGCCGCGGCGAACAACACAGCAATACTATGGCTCGTTCGCTTAAGAAAGGTCCTTACATCGCTCATTACCTCGAACAGAAGGTGACGAAGATGAATGAAAGCAAGAAGAAGACGGTGATCAAGACCTGGTCACGTGCTTCGATGATCGCACCGGAATTCGTCGGTCACACCTTCGCGGTTCACAACGGGAACAAGTTCATCCCGGTGTATGTGACGGAAAACATGGTGGGTCACAAACTCGGTGAATTCGCTCCGACCCGCACCTACCGTGGTCATAGCGGAAACCGTAAGGACGACAAGAAATAAACCCTCATTAACGATCCTGATACGTCATGGGAGTAAGAAAACGTGAATCCGCTGATAAGCGCAAAGAAGTGATGAAGAGCACGGCCATCGCCCGCCTGGTGAATGTGCCGACGTCTCCGCGCAAGATGCGCATCGTAGCGGACCTGATCCGTGGAAAAGAAGTGATGCAGGCGATGAACATCCTGCGTTATAACGCGAAGGCGCCTGCAGCCCGCCTGGAAAAGCTGTTGCAATCGGCCATTGCAAACTGGGAAGCCAAGACCGGCGACAAGATCGACGAGGGTACCGTTTGCGTCAAGATGGTACAGGTGGACAGCGCCCGTATGTTGAAGCGTCTTCGTCCGGCCCCGCAGGGTCGCGGCTACCGTGTACGCAAGCGTTCGAACCACGTGACCATTATCCTGGACCGCATGGTTGCGGCGCCGGCAAAGGGTAAGAAGCAACAGGAAGAAGCAGCCTAATTCGTAAAACCATCATCACGATAATCCGCTTCCAACAGCGAAGCGTCTGAAGAAACAACTCATGGGACAAAAGGCAAATCCGATCGGCAACCGTCTGGGGATCATCCGCGGTTGGGACTCCAACTGGTTTGGCGGCAAGAAGTATGCTGACAAGCTGGTAGAGGACGAGAAGATCCGTAAATACCTCCTTGCACGCCTATCCAAAGGCGGCGTTGCCAAGATCGTGATCGAGCGTACCCTGAAGCTCATCACCGTAACGATCCACACGGCACGTCCGGGTATCGTGATCGGTAAAGGTGGTCAGGAAGTGGACAAACTGAAGGAAGAGTTGAAGAAGCTCACCAAGAAGGACGTCCAGATCAACATCTTTGAGATCAAGCGTCCTGAACTGGATGCGCAGCTGGTTGCCGACAGCATCTGTCGTCAGATCGAGGCCCGTATCTCGTTCCGTCGCGCAGCCAAGATGGCCATCGCGTCGACGATGCGCATGGGCGCCGAGGGTGTCCGTGTCATGGTAGCCGGTCGTCTGGGCGGTGCTGAAATCGCACGTACCGAGCAGTACAAGGACGGTCGTATTCCGCTGCACACCTTCCGTGCCGATATCGACTTCGCTATCGCGGAAGCACAGACCTCGTATGGAAAGATCGGCGCGAAAGTGTGGATCTGCAAAGGCGAGATCTATGGCAAGCGTGATCTCTCTCCGAACATCGGTTCAGGCGCATCTTCGCCGGCTCCCAAGGGTCTGACCGCAACCGGTCGTGACCGTGGAGATCGTGGAGGACGGGGTGGACGCGGTGGTGACCGTGGCGGCCGCGGAGGACAAGGCGGACGTGGCGGACAGCGTAAGAACTAATATTGATCGCGGCATTAAATAACGAATAAGCAGTAGCAATCATGTTACAACCGAAAAAGACCAAATTCCGCAAACAGCATAAAATGGTGCCGAAGGGCAACGCGACCCGCGGTTATTCCCTGGCCTTCGGTTCCTTTGGAATCAAGGCGTTGGAGACCGGCTGGTTGCCGTCCAAGCAGATCGAGGCAGCTCGTGTCGCGCTGACGCGTTACATGAAGCGTGAAGGTCAGGTGTGGTGCCGGATTTTCCCGGACAAGCCGATCACCCGCAAGCCTGCCGAGGTACGTATGGGTAAAGGAAAAGGTAACCCGGAATTTTGGGTGGCCGTCGTGAAGCCCGGTACCATCATCTTCGAAGCCGAGGGTGTATCGGAAGCAACGGCACGTGAAGCCTTGCGTCTGGCCTCCCAGAAGCTGCAGGTAACGACCAAGTTCATCGTCCGCCGCGATTTCGAAGCATAAATCCATAACGGACCATCTAAGGAAGATTGTCATGAAAAAAGAGGATATCAAGGAATTAACGTCTGAGGAGCTTCAGCTGCGTTTGCAGGAGGAGAAGGCGAACTACGTGAAGTATCGCATGAACCATGCGGTATCGCCGGTCGACAACCCGATGAAGATGCGCGACATGCGCCGCGGCATCGCCCGGATCCATACCGAGCTAACGAAGCGCGCCAAAGCAGAACAGTCGAAATAATAACCGCGAAGGAGAATCATGGAACAAACCGCAACCCCGCAGCGCGGCCTGCGCAAAGAGCGAATCGGCGTCGTTGTCAGCAACAAGATGAACAAGAGCATCGTGGTGGCTGTCGAGCGTAAGGTGAAGCACCCGATGTACGGGAAGTTCATCAAGAAGACGACCACGTTCATGGCGCATGATGAAAAGAACGAATCGAACGTCGGCGACCTGGTGAAGATCACCGAGACCCGTCCGATGAGTAAGAACAAATGCTGGCGCCTCGCCCAGATCCTGGAGCGGGCTAAGTAATCCCGTAGGACAGCAGAATCATTAATCAGTTAACCAAGGAAAGTCATGATCCAGCAGGAATCCCGGTGCGTAGTAGCCGACAACAGCGGTGCCAAGGAAGTACTCTGCATTCGCGTGTTGGGCGGCACCAAGAAGCGCTATGCTTCGTTGGGCGACAAGATCGTCGTCACGGTAAAGCACGCGCTGCCCTCCGGTAATATCAAAAAGGGTACGGTTTCGAAAGCCGTCGTGGTCCGCACCAAGAAAGAAGTGAAGCGTTCTGACGGGTCGTACATCCGTTTCGACGACAACGCCGTCGTGTTGCTGAATGCACAGGACGAATTGCGCGGAACCCGCATCTTCGGCCCGGTAGCACGTGAACTTCGTGATAAGCAGTTCATGAAGATCGTCTCCCTGGCTCCGGAAGTACTCTGATCTCAACCGTTTTAGACAAGAAACGATGGAAAGAAAAAACAACAAGCAAGCGAAGCTGAACGTCCGCAAAGGGGACACCGTGAAAGTGATTGCCGGTGACTCCAAAGGCGCACAGGGACGCGTGCTGGAGGTGCTCGTGAGCGAGCGCCGCGTGCTGGTCGAAGGTGTGAACCTGGTGACCAAGCACACCAAGCCCAACGCCAAGAACACCCAGGGCGGCATTGTGAAGCAGGAAGCGCCGATTCACATCTCGAATGTGATGGTCGTCGACGGCAAGGGTAACACGACCCGCGTAGGACGCCGTGAAGAGGGTGGAAAACTAGTTCGATACTCTAAAAAGTCCGGGGAGGTAATCAAGAAATGAGTTACGTACCGCGCCTGAAAGACAAGTACCGGAATGACATCGTTCCGGCACTGATGAAGAAATTCAATTACGACAGCGTGATGCAGGTTCCGCGTCTGCTCAAGATCAGCGTTAACCAGGGTGTCGGCGATGCTGTGAGCGACAAGAAGCTCATCGACTCCGCCGTAGCCGAGATGTCGATGATCACGGGTCAGAAAGCCGTAGCGACCAAATCGCGCAAGGACATTGCGAACTTCAAGCTGCGTGCCGGAGTACCGGTCGGCGTGCGCGTCACCCTTCGGGAGACGAACATGTACGAATTCCTGGACCGTTTGATCTCTGTTGCGCTTCCCCGCATCCGTGATTTCCGCGGCATCAACCCGAAAGGATTCGACGGCAGCGGCAACTATACACTGGGAGTGACCGAACAGATCATTTTCCCGGAGATCGACATCGACAAGGTGAACAAGATCCAGGGTATGGACATCACATTCGTTACGTCGGCAAAGACGGACGAAGAGGCGATCGAGCTGCTCCGTGAATTCGGACTGCCGTTCCGGACCAATTAATCGCAGACAATAACATCCAACACGGATATCGACATGGCAAAAGAATCAATGAAAGCACGGGAAGTAAAGCGTCAGCAAATGGCCGCGAAGTATGCAGCCAAGCGTGAGGCGCTGAAGCAGTCTGGCGATTACATCGCTCTGGACAAACTCCCGAAGAACGCTTCTCCGGTACGTCAGCACAACCGCTGCAAGCTCACGGGTCGTCCCCGCGGATACATGCGCATCTTCGGCGTTTCCCGCGTGACCTTCCGCAAACTTGCGTTGGAAGGCAAGATTCCTGGCGTAACCAAAGCCAGCTGGTAATTCATAACAATAGACTAACGGACTACAACACCCTTAATACGATGACTGATCCGATCGCAGACTTCATCACCCGGATTCGCAATGCCGTACGGGCCAACCACCGTGTCGTGGAGATCCCGGCTTCGAATCTCAAGAAGGAGATGACCAAGATCCTGAAGGAGAAGGGGTACATCCTGGACTTCAAGTTCGAAGACGATTCCAAGCAGGGCCTTATTAAAATCGCCCTGAAGTACCATCCCGTGACCAAGGCTCCGGCCATCCGGAACCTCTCGCGCATCAGCAAACCGGGTCTCCGCAAATACGCGGGTCTGGAGCGCATGCCGCGCGTGCTCAACGGGCTGGGCATTGCGATCCTCTCGACCTCGAAGGGCGTGATGACCGATAAAGAGGCCCGCACGGCCGGTGTAGGCGGAGAAGTACTCTGCTACGTTTATTAATTCAACAAGCATCCAACTACAATGTCCCGCATAGGTAAACTTCCGATCACCCTGCCTGCTAAGGTGGAGATCAAGGTCGCCGACGGAACCGTTCAAGTGAAAGGTCCGAAGGGCGAGCTGACGCAGAAGCTGAACGACGGTATCACCGTCAAGATCGACGGAACCACGTTGACCGTCGAGCGTGCAACCGAATCGAAAGAGCATCGTGCCCAGCACGGCTTGTATCGCTCGCTGATCAACAACATGGTGATCGGTGTGTCCCAGGGCTTCAAGAAAGAGCAGGAACTCGTGGGTGTCGGCTACAAGGCCAGCAACCAGGGTCAATTGCTCGATCTCGTCCTCGGTTATTCGCACCACGTGATTTTCGACATCCCGGCTGAGGTGAAAGTCTCGACGAAGCAGGATAAGGGCCAGAACCCCATGATCATTCTCGAGAGCGCCGACAAGCAGTTGTTGGGTGCTGTTGCCGCGAAGATCCGTTCGCTGCGCGAGCCGGAACCTTACAAGGGCAAGGGTGTCAAATTTGTGAATGAAGTCCTCAGACGGAAAGCCGGTAAGTCGGCCGCTAAAAAATAATTGAAGCCATGTTGAAGAAGCAACAACGCCGGAGCAATATCCGCTACCGCATCCGCAAGACGGTTAAAGGCACCGCCGAGCGTCCCCGCCTGTCGGTGTTCCGCAGCAACAAGCAGATCTACGCCCAGTTGATCGATGACGTGCAGGGGGTAACCCTGGCAGCCGTATCATCGGCAGCGAAGGAGATGACTGCAACCAAAGGACCGAAGGTCGATCTGGCCCGCGAAGTCGGCAAGAAGATCGCCGAGAAGGCTGTCCAGAGCGGCATCAAGACCTGCGTGTTCGACCGTGGCGGTTACCTGTACCATGGCCGGGTGAAAGCCCTGGCCGAAGGGGCCCGCGAAGCCGGACTCCAATTCTAAACGATACGATCATTCTCATTAGGAAGACAAACCATGTCTGAAACAAACGTTAAACGCGTCAAGTCGAGCGAAATCGAACTGAAGGACCGCCTGGTCGGCGTGAACCGGGTCACCAAGGTGACCAAAGGTGGCCGCGCCTTCACCTTTGCCGCCATCGTGGTGGTAGGAGACGAGTCCGGTGTAGTCGGTCACGGCCTTGGCAAAGCGAAAGAAGTATCCGATGCTGTACAGAAAGGCATCGACGACGCGAAGAAGAACCTGGTAAAAGTGCCGGTCATGAAAGGCACCATTCCGCATGAAGCGCACGGTAAGTTTGGTGGCGCATACGTGTTCCTGAAGCCGGCAGCACCCGGTACCGGAGTAATCGCCGGCGGTGCAATGCGTGCCGTTCTGGAGAGCGTAGGCATCCACAACGTACTGGCGAAGTCGAAGGGTAGTTCCAACCCGCACAACGTGGTGAAAGCTACGATCGACGCGCTGGCGCAGATGCGTGATCCGGCTACGGTTGCTCAGCAACGTGGCATCAAGATGGCCCGAGTATTCAACGGTTAAGAACCCTCTATACGAATCCCATGGCAAAAGTTAAAATCACCCTTGTCCGTAGCGGCATTGACCGTCCCGAGAGCCAGAAGCGTACGCTGAAGGCACTTGGCCTGACGAAGATGCACCGCAGCGTCGAGGTGGAAGCCACCGCCCAGATCCGGGGCATGATCAACAAGGTCCAGCACCTGGTAGAGGTGAAGGAAGCCTAATCACTAACAATCCGAAGAAAGACCTTCTCATGAATTTGTCGTCCCTTAAACCTGCGAAAGGTTCCGTTCGAAACAACGTACGCCGCGGCCGTGGTACCGGTTCCGGTATGGGCGGTACCGCTACACGCGGTCACAAAGGCGCCCAGTCCCGCTCCGGCTACAGCGCGAAGCGCGGATTTGAAGGTGGCCAGATGCCCTTGCAGCGTCGTGTTCCGAAGTTCGGTTTCAAGAATCCGTTCCGCAAGGAATACAACGGCATCAACCTGGACACGCTCCAGAAGCTGGCTGAAGCCAAGAAACTCAGTTCGATTGATTTCGCCTCCCTGTTGGAGAGCGGATTGGTCAGCAAGCGTGACCGTGTAAAGATCCTCGGTCGCGGAGAGTTGAAGTCCAAGCTGGATGTCAAGGCGCACGCCTTCTCCGCTACCGCAAAGGCCGCCATTGAAGCTAAAGGAGGAACCACGACCATCATCGAGGCATGAAGAACCTGATCCAGACGATTAAGAATATCTTCAAGATCGAAGACCTCCGGGTCCGGATCCTGAACACCCTGCTGTTCCTGCTGGTATACCGCCTCGGTTCGCACATTGTGCTTCCGGGTGTGGATCCGTTGCAACTGGATGCCCTGCGTCAGCAGACGTCCGGCGGTGTCTTGGGTCTTCTCGACATGTTCTCCGGCGGCGCGTTCTCGCACTCGTCGATCTTCGCGCTCGGTATCATGCCGTACATCTCCGCTTCGATCGTGATCCAGCTGTTGAGTATGGCAGTTCCGTACTTCCAGAAGCTCCAGAAGGAAGGCGAAAGCGGTCGTAAAAAGATCAACAATATCACCCGTTGGCTGACGGTGATCATCACCGGCTTCCAGGCCCCTGGTTACATCGTTAACCTGCAGGCTCAGGTTCCTTCGGCCATCATCTCCGTATCCAATCCGGAATTGGTGTCGCCGTTCCAGTTCTGGCTGACCTCCATCGTCATTCTGACGGCCGGGACCATCTTCGTGATGTGGCTGGGTGAGCGGATCACGGATAAGGGTATCGGCAACGGTATTTCCCTGATCATCATGATCGGCATCATCGCCCGACTGCCCGCGTCGTTCCGCGACGAATTCGCATCGCGCATGAACCAGGGTGGCGGATTGGTCGTGCTCCTGATCGAACTGGTAGCGCTTGCTGCCGTGATTGCCTTCGTGATCCTGCTGGTGCAGGGTACGCGGCGCATTCCGGTGAATTTCGCCAAGAAGATTGTCGGCAATAAGCAATACGGCGGTGTACGTCAGTATATCCCCTTGAAAGTGAATGCAGCCGGTGTCATGCCGATCATCTTCGCGCAGGCGATCATGTTCATCCCGGCAACGATCGCCCAGTATTTCC
The DNA here is from genome assembly GCA_016713765.1 of Bacteroidota bacterium. Taxonomy (NCBI): domain Bacteria; kingdom Pseudomonadati; phylum Bacteroidota; class Bacteroidia; order Candidatus Pollutiaquabacterales; family Candidatus Pollutiaquabacteraceae; genus Candidatus Pollutiaquabacter; species Candidatus Pollutiaquabacter sp. The sequence continues at coordinate 375,541 of JADJON010000003.1, read as the reverse complement.
CGGAGTCCTCTGCTTCGCAGGGAATTCTGACCACCTTCGGAAACTACACTTCGTTCTGGTACAACTTCGTATTCGCTACGCTGATCATCCTGTTCACCTACTTCTACACGGCAATCGCCGTCAACCCGAACCAGATGGCGGATGACATGAAGCGGAACAACGGATTCATTCCGGGTGTGAAGCCGGGTCGAAGCACGGCGGATTTCATTGATGACGTCATGTCGAAGATCACGCTTCCGGGTGCGATCTTCCTTGCCCTCATCGCGATTTTGCCGACCTTTGCGATGTTATTGAATGTCAACAACAACTTCGCTCACTTTTACGGCGGGACCTCCCTGCTGATCATGGTGGGTGTAGTACTGGATACACTTCAGCAGATTGAGAGCCACCTGCTGATGCGTCATTACGACGGGCTCATGAAGAGTGGGCGGATCAAGGGTCGTTCGACCGTTGCTTCCGCTGTTTAACCTGATCAGGTTTCCCGGGCGTCAAAAATCCGGGGAGCCGACCAAGAGCGATGCTGTACTATAAGACGCTCGAAGAGATCGAACTGATCAGGCAGAGTTCTTTACTTGTTGCCAAGACCCTTGCCGAGGTGGCGAAATCCATCCGGCCGGGCATAACGACGATTGAGTTGGACCGGATCGCGGAAACGTTTATTCGTGACCAGGGTGCCGTTCCAGCCTTTCTCAATTACAATGGCTTTCCCAACAGCCTTTGTATCTCTGTGAATTCGCAGGTGGTACATGGCATTCCGGGAAAGGCGGAATTGAAGGATGGTGATATCTGCTCGGTCGATTGTGGTGTGTTGAAAGATGGGTTCTATGGAGATTCCGCTTATACATTTCCGGTAGGGGATGTAGCGGCATCGACCCTGAACCTGTTGCGCATCACGCGGGAATGCCTGTACGAAGGGATCGCGAAAGCAGTCGCGGGAAACCGGCTCGGGGATATCAGCTCCGCCATTCAGGAGTATGCTGAATCAAACGGTTACTCCGTAGTGCGCGAACTGGTCGGTCACGGGATCGGCCGCCACCTGCACGAGAAACCCGAGGTGCCGAATTACGGCAAGCGGGGGAGTGGGCTGGTGTTGCGCGAAGGGCTGGTCATCGCCATCGAACCCATGATCAATATGGGAACGAAGGGGGTGGTGCACGAGCGGGATGGCTGGACCATCCGGACGGCGGACAACAAACCGTCGGCGCACTTCGAGCACACGGTCGCGATTGGCAAGGAAAAAGCAGACATACTGAGTTCTTTCGACTACGTGGAGGAAGCGCTCAAAACGAATACTAACATTAAGGTTATCAACTGACAAGTTGGCCAAACAAGCAAATATCGAACAGGACGGGAAGATCACCGAAGCCCTCTCCAACGCCATGTTCCGCGTGGAATTGGAGAACGGTCACGAGATCATCGCCCATATTTCCGGTAAGATGAGAATGCACTATATCAAGATCCTGCCCGGGGATAAAGTCAAGGTGGAAATGTCGCCTTACGACCTGACGAAAGGAAGAATCACTTACCGCTATAAACGATAACGATCCCCTAATCCGGGATCATGAAGAGCAAACAAAGCGATGAAAGTAAAACCCGCCATCAAGAAGCGCAGCGTAGACTGCATCATTGTGCGACGCAAGGGCCGCTTGTATGTCATTAACAAGAAGAACCCGCGTTTCAAACAGCGCCAGGGCTGATTCCTGTACTTCAACAACTAAACACTCCTCAAGATAATGGCACGTATTGCTGGTATCGATTTACCAAAAAACAAACGCGGAGAGATCGGGCTGACCTACATCTACGGGATCGGTCACACCTCTGCACAACGGATCCTCCGGGAAGCCGGTATCGACTTCAACACCAAGGTGTCGGAGTGGAACGACGACCAACTCAACAAGATCCGATCGATCATCAACGAGATGAAGGTGGAAGGTGCGCTCCGTTCGGAGACGCAACTGAACATCAAGCGTCTGGTGGATATCAACAGCTACCGCGGCATGCGGCACCGGAACGGTCTGCCCGTTCGTGGTCAGCGCACCCGTACCAACTGTCGTACCCGTAAGGGTAAACGTAAGACCATTGCCAACAAGAAGAAGGCATCTAAAATGTAATTGATCATCATGGCAACGCAAACCAACGCAGCGAAGGCCGCCAAGACGGCCAAGAAAAAAGTGGTGAAAGTGGAGGCCACGGGTCGCGCCTATGTGACCGCTACCTTCAACAACATCATCATCTCGTTGACCAACGAGTCGGGCCAGGTGATTTCCTGGAGTTCCGCCGGCAAGATGGGCTTCAAAGGATCCAAGAAGAACACGCCGTACGCCGCCCAGATGGCAGCAGCGGACGCTTCGAAGGTGGCCCACGACATGGGTCTCCGCAAAGTGAAAGTGTTCGTTCGCGGACCGGGTGCAGGACGTGAAGCAGCGATGCGTAGCCTCCACCAGAATGGAATTGAGGTGACCGAGATCATGGATATCACCCCGATCCCTCACAACGGATGTCGCGCTCCCGGCCGTCGTCGCGTCTAACCCGACCGGAAGTACAATCCTCTAACACCTGACAACAAAGATTCATGGCACGTTATACCGGACCCAAATCCAAAGTATCCCGTCGATTCCGCGAGCCGATCTTCGGCCCGGACAAGGCACTCGAACGCAAGAATTACGCTCCCGGCCAGCACGGCCAGACCAAGAAGCGTGCGAAGCAATCGGAATACGCAGTTCAGCTCCAGGAGAAGCAAAAGGTTAAATTCCTCTATGGCATCCTCGAGCGCCAGTTCGCGAAGATCTTCGATCGCGCATCCCGCCGTACGGGCATCACGGGTGAGAACCTGCTCCAGTTGATGGAGACCCGTCTTGACAACGTCGTATATCGCCTGGGTATCGCCCCGACCCGTCGGGCCGCTCGCCAGTTGGTCGGACACCGTCACATCACCGTCAACGGCAAGGTGGTTAACATCGCTTCGTTCAACTGCAAGGCCGGCGACGTCGTCGCGGTTCGCGAGAAGTCGAAGGCGCTGGAAGCCATTACCGGAGCTGTGACGGGTCACGTGAACAAGCATTCCTGGCTTGACTGGGACAAGTCGACGATGAGCGGCAAGGTGTTGAACCTGCCGGCACGCGACCAGATCCCGGAGAACATCAAGGAACAGCTCATCGTCGAATTGTACTCGAAGTAATCTGACGATCGGGCATCCGATCCAACCTGTTCAATCAAACAATACTTAACTCCCCAACGATACAATGGCCATCCTCGCGTTTCAGAAACCGGACAAAGTGATCATGGTAAACTCGGACGACCGCTCCGGCGTGTTTGAGTTCCGCCCGCTTGAGCCGGGTTATGGAATTACCGTCGGCAACGCTCTTCGTCGCATCCTCCTTTCCTCGCTGGAAGGTTTCGCCATCACTTCGGTGAAGATCTCCGGTGTGGATCACGAGTTCTCGACGATCAAAGGTGTTGTCGAGGATATGACCGAGATCGTGCTCAGCCTGAAGCAGGTTCGCTTCAAGCAGCAGATCTCCGGAACCGACACCGAGCGTGTCACGGTTACCGTCAGTGGCAAGAGCCAGTTCACGGCAGGCGACATCAGCAAGTTCACCACGGCGTTCCAGGTGCTCAATCCGGAGCTGGTGATCTGCAACATGGAACCTTCGGTGAAACTCACCATCGACATCCAGATCGCCAAGGGGCGCGGTTATGTTCCTTCAGAGGAGAACAAGACCAACAGCGCTCCGATCGGGACCATCTTCGTCGATTCCATCTTCACGCCGATCCGAAACGTGAAGTATGCCATCGAGAACTATCGTGTCGAACAGAAGACCGACTACGAGAAACTCGTTATGGAGATCATGACCGATGGTTCGATCCATCCGAAAGAAGCCCTGAAGGAAGCGGCCGAGATCCTCATTCACCACTTCATGCTCTTCTCGGATGAGAAGATCACGCTGGAGACGAAGGAGAAGACCCCGACCGAAGAGCTCGACGAGAATACGCTTCACATGCGTCAGTTGCTGAACACCAAGCTGGTCGACCTCGACCTCTCGGTTCGCGCGCTGAACTGCCTGAAGGCAGCCGATGTAGAGACGCTGGGCGACCTGGTTTCCTACAACAAGGCCGACCTCCTCAAGTTCCGCAACTTCGGTAAGAAGTCGCTCACTGAACTGGAAGAGCTGGTCCGTTCCAAGAATCTCACCTTCGGCATGAATGTCTCGAAGTACCTCGAGAAGAAAGAGAAGAAAGACTAATCGTTTACCGAATACCGATCCGCCTGCGTAACCACAGGCCGTAATGACCCTACTGAAATGAGACATAACCGCAAGATCAACCACCTTGGACGGAAGAGCAGTCACCGCCATGCGTTGATGTCCAACCTCGCTGCGTCCCTGATCCTGCACAAGCGGATCAATACGACCCTGGCGAAGGCGAAGGCCCTTCGTTCCTATGTGGAACCGATCATCTCCCGTTCGAAAGACGACACCACCCATTCCCGTCGTATGGTGTTCCGTTATCTCCAGAACAAGTCGGCTGTCGCTGAACTGTTTCGCGAGATCGCTCCCCGCGTGGCTGAACGTGCAGGTGGTTATACCCGCATCATCAAACTGGAAAACCGTCCTGGCGATAATGCCGAAGTGTGCATGATGGAACTGGTGGATTTCAACACCCTCCTGGGTGGCAAAGGCAAGGAAGCACCTGCCAAGAAATCCAAAGGAACCCGTCGTAGCGGCGGTGCCAAGAAGAAGGCGACCGCGGAAGGAGATGCTCCTGCCGCTGAGGAAAAGAAGGCTCCGGCCAAGAAGGCGGCTACCCGCAGCCGCGCCAAGAAATCCGACGACAAGAAGTCTGAAGAATAAGGGAATCAACTCCTGTAAAAGGCCGGAATGCGAATTCCGGCCTTTTTTCATTATTTGAAGTTGTTAACACGAGCCGTGCTTGACGCGGGATTCCGTACTTTTGTATTCCGATGGGATACATCGAAAGAAAACCGGCGGTACTGCTCCTTGAGGACGGTACCGTTTTTTATGGCCATGCTGCCGGGGCCATCGGAACCACCACTGGGGAAATTTGCTTTAACACCGGCATGACCGGGTACCAGGAGATCTTTACGGATCCATCCTATTTCCGACAGGTGCTCGTGGCCACGCATGTCCATATCGGCAACTACGGCATCCATGCGGACGAGGTGGAAAGTGACGGGATCAAGATCAGCGGGCTGGTCTGTCGTGGATTCAATGTTACGCCTTCCCGGAAGAGTGCGAGCGAGAGTATTCAGCAGTATTTCGACCGTCAATCCGTCGTAGCCATTTGTGATATCGATACCCGTGCAGTCGTCCGTCACATCCGCAATAAAGGAGCGATGAACTGTATCATCTCTTCCTCGGTGCTGGACCTTGACGCCTTGAAGGAGCAACTATCCGGGGTACCTTCCATGGCCGGCTTGGAATTGTCGAGTCTGGTGACGACCAAGAAGCCCTATACGTTGGGTAACCCTTCCGCACGTCGTCGCATTGCAGTCATGGATTACGGAGTAAAGAAGAATATCCTACGTAATCTTGTCGAGCGTGACAGTTTCCTGCAGGTATTTCCTGCCGATACCAGTTTCCGCGAGATCCGTTCGTGGAATCCCGATGGCATACTGCTATCCAACGGCCCTGGCGATCCTTCCGTGATGCCGAAACAGGTCGCCGAGATCAAGTTGATGTTGGAAGATAATGCCCCCATCTTCGGTATCTGTCTGGGCCACCAATTGCTGGCGGAGGCTTGCGGTATCTCTACCTTTAAGATGTTCAACGGGCACCGGGGTATCAACCATCCCGTCAAGAACCTGATCACCGGTCGTTCTGAAATCACGTCGCAGAATCACGGCTTCAGTGTGAATGCCGAAGACGTCAAAGCTGCCAAACACCTCGACATCACGCACGTCAATCTGAATGATGGGACGATCGAAGGGATCCGTGTGAAAGACCGCGTTGCGTCCAGTGTACAATATCACCCGGAAGCCGCGCCCGGACCTCACGACAGCTCTTATCTATTCGATGATTTTATCCAATGCATCGACAAGGCCGTGGTCGAGTCCTGATACCCGGTAACTCCGGGATCTTGCCGGCGATCTTCTTTTCGCTGGTACTAGCACTTTTTACCTCCTGCAGAAAAGAACCAGCGACTGATCAACTGGCAGAGACCTTTACGGTCCTCACGAACCGGGATCCGGGCGCGGATTTCAGTTCCTATTCAACTTTCTTCCTTTCGGATACGATCACGTATATCAACGACAATCCGTACGACAGCATCCTGACCGGACCGGGCGCCGGGAATCTGGCATCGAGTGTCAGAAACGAATTGATCAGCCGTGGATTTTCATCGGTGCCGCTCGATTCCAGCCCTGACCTTGCTGTGCAATTGACGATCATCGAGAATACCGATTATTACTCCGCAGTTTACCCCGTAGGTTATTGGTGGGGTGCACCCGGTTACTTTGATCCTTTCTATTACGGTTACAATTATCCATACACGTACGGATACTATGTACAGAATTATTCCGTCAGCAGCGGGGCCGTGATCTGCGAACTGATCGATCTGAAAAACGCGAATCAGCAGCAAGCTTTGCGGATCATTTGGGAAGCGACACTGTTGGGCGCATTCGAGGGGAGCGAGAATTATAACATCAACCGCTCGATTGCCGGCTTCCAGCAGGCTTTTCGTCAATCACCCTATTTGAAGAAGTGATATGCAGCGCTTCCTGCTTCTTCTATTGCTGATATTATCCGGACCGCGTTCCATGGGACAATCCGACTGGATCGCTCAGTACGGACTTTCCTGGAATATCGCGACACCGATCGGGAGAGACTTCGTGGAGGGGACTACAGTGTCGGGCGGGCAAGTCGAGTTTCTGGTAAAGCCCGGTAAGAAACCACTGATGGTCGGCCTGCAAATTGAATGGTCAACCTACGATACCTATACGCCTACCGCCACCTATTATTTCGATAACGGTAACAGCGCGATCACGACCGATTATTACGCTTATCAATACAATTTGCCGCTACTGGCCTGTGCGCAGTGGTACTTTGGAAAAAGCAACCGATTTTTTCCCTGGACCCGCGCTTCCATGGGCGGGCAATACAGCTTGCAACAATTGTATTACGGTGACTTCCTGGAGGAATATAAATCCTGGGGATTTGCCGCCAAGGGCGAGGCCGGTATGAGCTTATTGGTCTCCCAACATCTTCCGCTGATGATCAGCTTGTCGAGTGGAATCTTGTACGCAACCAATGGAGCTGCGGAGCTCGGTGACAAGGACTGGATGTCCTGGGATGTACAACTGGGTTTTGTATTCCGCCAATTCTGAAAAGCTTAGAGCAAGCTGTTCTTTACGCCGTTCGAAGCCAGTTTCCAGAAGTAACGTTCCCGAACAACTCGTCGGAGCGCTTCCAGGTGTCGTTCTCCGTGGAGGTCAGTGCCGATGAAGTCAATCATGTTCTGATCGATCATCCATTCGCCAATTCTTTTAGCCCCTGGGCCATAGTATCCCGCCAATGAGTTCGCGTTGAGTTGGAACAGGAGTCCGGCTTCTTTCAGTTTCTCGAATTCGGTCAGGCGATTGTACCAGTAGGGATAACGTTCAGGGTGGGCGAGAATGGGTGAATACCCGCGAATCTTCAGTTCAAAAGCGATCCGGTGGAGATTATCCGGCGGATTGACATAAGATACTTCAAAGAGGATGTAGTTGCCCGCGAACTTCAGCAGCGGCTCATTGCCTTCGATGCGTTGGACGAAGACTTCATCGAGATAGTATTCCGCAGCGGCGTCGATGGTGAGGTCGATGCCTTCCTGCACAATGGCGGATCGTACGGTTTCGAGACCACCCAGGATCGTTTCCGGTGTGTTCCGGAAATAATCACTCATGATGTGCGGGGTGGTGACCAACTTTTTAAACCCCAATTCCCGCAATTGTCGGATCATGGAGATGGACTCTTCGAGGTTCTGGACACCATCGTCGATTCCGGGAATGAGGTGGGAATGGATATCGGTTCCGATTGAAGCGAAATCCGTGAGTTCCGGAAATTCGGGAGTGCGTGATTTACCGGTCAGCCGATTCCAGAGACTCATTGTCCGACGGTTTGACGGAACCAGGCCAGTGTCTGTTGAAGGCCTTCGCGGATCCGGACGGTGGGTTGGTATCCCAGGTGTTTTTTAGCGAGCGAAATGTCTGCGAGCGAATCGCGAATATCGCCGGCGCGACGTTCCCGGTAGGTCGGACGGACTTCACTGCCGGTCAGTTCCGCGATAATGTCGTATAGTTCGTTCACCGTAATGCGTTCACCGATCGCTACATTGTACACCCGGTTATTGGCCTCCGGATCAGGGGTGAACAGCGCACGGATGTTAGCTTGTACGGCATTTTCCACGAAGGTGAAATCACGTGTTTGTTCCCCGTCGCCGTCGATGTTCGGAGCGGTCTTATCCAAGGCGGCTTTCATGAAAAGCGGGATGACCGCCGCGTAGGGACCGTCGGGGCTCTGGTTAGGGCCAAAGACGTTGAAGTAGCGCAGCCCCATGATCTGCATACCGTAGGTTTCGGCGAAGACCCGGGCATAGAGCTCGTTCGTCTTCTTGCTGACAGCATAAGGTGATAACGGATTTCCCGTTTCATCTTCCCGCTTTGGTAAGACCGGATGATCACCGTACACGGAACTGCTGCTGGCATAAACGAAGCGTTTCACGCCGGCGTCACGCGCGGCTATGAGCATGTTGAGGAATCCGGTTGCATTGATCGCATGGGTGGCCAGCGGATCCCGGACGGAACGAGGGACGGAACCGAGGGCAGCCTGGTGTGTGACCAGGTCGATTCCCTTGCAGGCTTTGTGGCAGGTATCGAGATCCCGGATGTCGCCTTCGATGAATTCCACGTTGGGAAGATTCAGATAGGGTTCAAGGTTGGCTATGGAACTCGTCAGCAGGTTGTCGAGGATGCGGATCTTTCCCGCCTGATGTCGAACCAGGTAATGGACGATATTCGAACCGATAAAGCCGGAGCCTCCGGTGACCAGAAAGCTGGTATCGCGCAACGAACCGGGATGGAAAGGAGATGAATACATGGAGTGGGAGGGCGGATAAACCGTTAGCGGCCGGCGTATTGTTGTTCGTAATAATGCAGGTAGTCTCCGGACGTGACTTGTTCCATCCAGTTTTCATTGGCCAGGTACCAGGCTACGGTTTTTTTCCAATCCTTCTTCAAACTGAAGGGAGGGCATCCAACCCAAATCGTGTTTCAATTTGGATGCGTCGATCGCGTATCGCAGATCGTGACCCGCACGGTCCTTCACAAAGGTGATCAGTTTTTCCGAGGTGCCGTCGGGGCGCTTCAGTTGTTTATCCATGATCCTGCAGAGCAGGCGGATGAGATCGATGTTCTTCCATTCATTGTGCCCACCGATGTTGTAGGTGGATCCGATGGCCGCTTTGTGGAGAATGAGGTCGATTGCCCGAGCGTGGTCTTCCACGAAGAGCCAGTCGCGGATATTCTCCCCTTTTCCGTAAACCGGTATGGACCGGTTGTTCTTGATATTGTGGATGGCCAGTGGGATGAGTTTCTCCGGGAATTGAAAGGGGCCGTAATTGTTCGAACAATTGGAAATCACCACCGGAAGTCCAAAGGTGTCGTGGTAGGCCCGGACCAGGTGGTCGGAGCCGGCTTTGGAAGCCGAGTATGGACTATGCGGATCGTACGGAGTCGTTTCCGTGAACATTCCGGATTCGCCGAGCGTGCCGTACACTTCATCGGTGGAAACGTGATAGAATATCCTGCGATCATTTGACTCCGGAGCATCCTTCCAGGCGTGTCGGGCGGCATTCAGTAAGTTGACGGTTCCGACCACGTTGGTCATCACGAAGTCCATCGGATTGGCAATGCTGCGGTCGACATGCGATTCCGCTGCGAGGTGAATAACCGCATCGATCTGTTCGCGATCGAATAGGGATTGGATGAAATCCCCGTCGACGATATCGCCCCGGACAAACGAATAGTTTGGAAGATCTTCTACATCGCGGAGATTGGCCAGGTTGCCCGCATAGGTCAGCTTGTCCAGATTGATGATCCGGTACTGTGGGTAGTTGTTTACCAGCAGTCTGACAACGTGGGAGCCGATAAATCCTGCTCCGCCCGTGACGAGCACCTGTCGTTGGAAATTCTTCATGCCAATTGTTTTTTTGACTCTTCCTGCAAACGAAGCTCCCACGCCCAGGCGGAACGCATGATCTCTTCGATGCCGAGCTCCGCTTTCCAGCCAAGTTCTTTGCTAACAAGCGTCGTGTCGGCCCAGACTTTCTCCACATCGCCAGGGCGACGCGGCCCCAGGGTGTAGTTGAGTGGTTTCCCGGTCACTTTTTCGAAGGCCTGGATGGTTTGCAGAACGGTAAATCCGGTTCCTGTGCCCAGGTTGAAGATCTCAAACGGTACTTTATTCTTGCGCTGGATGAGACGTTCCATAGCGGCGATATGCGCACGGGCGATATCCACCACATGTATATAATCCCGGACGCAGGTGCCATCCGGAGTATCGTAGTCGCTTCCGAAAACGGTCATGCCGGGTCGTTTACCGATTGCGGTCTGAGTAATGACGGGCACCAGATTGTTCGGTGCCTGAAGCGGATATTCACCAATCAATGCGCTGGGGTGGGCACCCGCGGGATTGAAATAGCGGAGGGCGATGCCACGGAATTTGCTGACCCGTATCGTGTCGGCCAAGATCTCTTCTCCGATTTGTTTAGTGTTGCCGTAAGGTGATTCCGCTTTCAGCAGGGGGGCATCTTCAGAAACAGGCAGCTTGGATGCCTGACCGTACACGGAACAGGAAGACGAGAAGAGGAAATTATCAAGTCCGCGATCGCGGTAGATCTCCAGCAGATTGATCAGCGATTCCAGGTTGTTGCGGTAGTACCGCAGCGGATCTTCGACGGATTCGCCTACCGCTTTGAAGGCGGCAAAGTGGATCACCGCATCGATCTTATAAACCGAAAAGAACTTGTCGAGTTCCTTTTTGTCGCAGAGGTCGATGTTAAAGAAATCGATTTTTTTTCCTGTAATTTCTCCAATGGCGTGCACCACCTCTTCGCGGGAATTGCTGAGGTTGTCGAGTAGGATGGCATTGTACCCTCGTTGGATCAATTCGACCGCGGTGTGCGAGCCGATGTAACCGGTTCCGCCTGTAACCAGGATGTTCATGTCAGAGACTCCAGTAGTTGATGGATTGGATCTTTCCTTTGTACATGCCTTTGATATCGACGACCAGGCCGTCCGGTTGCAAGAGGCTGCGGAAGTAGGCTTCGTCGAGTTGTTGGTATTCGGAATGGTTAACGGCTACGATCACGGCGTCGTATCCAGTGCCAGGTTTCTCCAGTAATCCAAATCCGTATTCGTGTTGAAGTTCATTCGAATCGGCACGCGGGTCGACTACATCGGTCTGCACCCCGTAGGATTGGAGTTCCTTGACCACATCGGCGACTTTACTGTTACGGATATCGTCTACGTTTTCCTTGAAGGTGGCGCCCATGACCAGGGCGCGGGCCTTGGAGACATCTTTCCCCGCGGCGATGATCTTCTTGACCGTTTGCTTTGCCACATAGAAACCCATGCTGTCGTTCACGTAGCGGCCGCTGTTGATGACCTGGGCGTGGTAGCCGAGTTCCTGCGCTTTGTAGGTCAGGTAGTAGGGATCGACGCCGATGCAATGACCGCCGACGAGTCCGGGTTGCATGCGGATGAAATTCCACTTGGTCCCGGCGGCTTGAAGTACGTCGTAGGTATTGATGCCCATCTTGTTGAAGATGATGGACAATTCGTTCATCAGCGCGATGTTCACGTCGCGTTGCGTGTTCTCGATGATCTTGGCGGCTTCTGCGACCTTGATGGAGGATGCCCGAAATACTCCGGCCTTTACGATGATCTCATAAACGGAGGCGATCGTATCGAGCGCTTCCTTGTCGGATCCCGAAACCACTTTGAGGATCCTGGTGATCGTATGTTCCTTGTCGCCCGGATTGATACGTTCCGGAGAGTATCCCAATTTGAAATCAGCGTTGACCTTCAGGCCTGATTCATCCTCAAGAATCGGCAGGCAATCCTCTTCGGTGCATCCGGGATAGACGGTGGATTCATACACCACGAAATCACCTTTCTTGAGCACTTTGCCGATAAAGCGTGTGGCTCCCAGAAGTGGTTTCAGGTCGGGCAGGTTGTGCTCATCAATCGGCGTTGGTACCGTTACGATGAAAAAACTTGCCTCGCGGAGTTTATCGATGGATGAGGTGAATTCTATATCACATCCGTTGAAAGCTTCCGTGTCCAGTTCGCCGCTCGGGTCAATGCTATTGCGCATCTTATCCAACCGGGCTTCGTTGATGTCGAAGCCGATGACCTTGATCTTTTTGGCGAACTCCAGCGCGATCGGGAGCCCGACATAGCCGAGTCCCAGAATGGCAAGTTTTTTTTCTTTCTTGAGTAATTCCTGAACCATATGGATGCTTCTTCCGGAAAATTCCGAAAGGTATTTAGCGATTGAGTTTTGGTAGTTTGCGCAAAGCGTAAATGCGCTCGATGATGTCGACCACTTTCAGGCCTTCCAGTGCGTTGGTCGTGGCGCTCGTGCGGCCTTTCAAGGTGTCGATAACGTTTTCGATGACGAAGTGGTGATTGGCGGCAGAACCCTTATAGGCTCCGTAATCATTGGCGGGGCTTGCCGGTGGTAATTCCGGCATGGTGTAACCGTCGATATGACAACGCTCCACTTCATTCATGTATTGTCCACCGATCTTGACGCTGCCTTTTTCGCCGATGATGGTAATGCTCGATTCAAGGTTTTTGTCCCAAACCGCGGTCGAGTAGTTGATGCTGCCCATGCCGCCGTTGACGAAACGGAAGTTCACCAGACCGGAATCTTCAAAGGCGGTGAGGTTCTCGTGCGTGAAATCGTCGAATCGTGCCTGGATCTCCGTGATATCGCCGAACAGCCAGTACATGATGTCGATGAAATGTGAAAACTGGGTAAAGAGCGTCCCGCCGTCAAGGTCGGGTGTTCCTTTCCAGTTCTTTCCGGTGTAGTAGCGGTTGTCGCGGTTCCAGTAACAATTCAATTGTACCATGAAGATGCGACCGAGCGTGCCCGCCTCAACCAGTTCCTTGATCCAGACAGAGGGAGGGGAATAGCGATTCTGCATGACGCAGAACACTTGCCGGGAAACCTGCAGTGCTTTGAAGATGATCTTCTCACATTCAGCTACCGTGAGCGCCATCGGTTTCTCAATAACGACATGCTTGCGCGCTTCGAGCGCTTTCAGCGTGTGTTCGCCGTGAAGACCGTTCGGGGTACATACATTGATGACATCCAGATCCGGATGGGCTTCGAGCATGGCCTCGAGCGAGGGGTAGAGCGGGATGGAAGGATCCAGCTGAACCTCCGACTGTGGTCGAACGTCGCACATGGCGACAAGTTCGGATTCGCCGTTCCTGCGGATCATTTCCGCATGCCGTTTTCCGATGTGGCCGGCACCGACTACTCCGAAGCGGACGCGTTTGTTTGAATCGATGATGCTCACTTGATGCGACGAACCTTATTGCCTTCCAATTTATATTCCTGTTTGCTTTCGGGACAAACGGCAATGCCGTTGGCATCGAACTTCAGGCGATGACCGTATTCACTCATCCAGCCCAGTTGCCGGGCGGGGTTGCCGACTACCAGCGCGTAGGCAGGAACATCCTTCGTTACCACGGCTCCCGCACCGATGAACGCGAACTCACCGATGTTGTGTCCGCACACGACCGTCGCATTGGCCCCAATGGTCGCGCCTGTACCCACATGCGTTTTGAGGAATTGGTTTCGGCGCGTGATGGCGCTGCGCGGATTGTTGACGTTTGTGAAGACCATGGATGGGCCAAGGAATACATCGTCGGCACAGGTCACGCCGGTATAGATTGATACGTTGTTCTGAACCTTGACATTCTTTCCGAGCGTGACGTCGGGTGAGATCACCACGTTCTGTCCGATGTTGCAGTTCTCGCCTATTGTGGCTCCATCCATGATGTGCGAAAAGTGCCAGATCTTCGTTCCGGTGCCAATTACCGCTTTGTCGTCGACCACCGCAGTCGCGTGAGCGAAGTAGTTCTTATCCATAGTCTGCTTATTCCCGCTAAGTTACGAAATCGGGAAGGAATGTATTATTCTGATAATCAATTATGTAAATATGATCAAGCGAACCTGTGGGCGCTATTCCGGAGTTCTTCCGGACTCAGCCCGCGGAAGTACTCATAAGTCCGGCGCAGGCCTTCAGAACGGTCGATCCCGGGCTCCCATCCGAGCACTTCCCGGGCACGGGTGATGTCCGGTTGACGTTGTTTGGGATCGTCCTGTGGAAGCGGGTGATTGACTACCTTCTGATTGGTTCCGGTAAGGCGGATGATCTCTTCGGCGAAGTCGCGGATTGTGATCTCGTCGGGGTTTCCGATGTTGACCGGGAGGTGATAGTCGCTGAGTAGTAAACGATAAATGCCTTCGACCAGATCGTCCACATAGCAGAACGAACGGGTCTGGCTGCCATCGCCGAAGATCGTCAGATCTTCACCCCGTAAGGCTTGTCCGATGAAAGCGGGGAGTACACGCCCGTCGTTCAGGCGCATGCGCGGGCCATAGGTATTGAAGATGCGAACGATGCGCGTCTCGACTCCGTGAAAGGTATGGTACGCCATCGTGATCGCTTCCTGAAAGCGCTTCGCTTCGTCGTAGACGCCTCGCGGACCGATCGGGTTGACGTGTCCCCAGTAATCTTCGTGTTGCGGATGGACGAGTGGATCGCCATACACTTCCGATGTGGAGGCTACCAGGATACGGGCATTCTTCACCCGTGCGAGTCCGAGGAGGTTGTGCGTACCCAGCGAACCGACTTTCAGCGTTTGGATCGGGATCTTGAGGTAGTCGATCGGACTGGCCGGTGAGGCGAAGTGCAGGATGTAATCGAGCTGACCGGGGACGAAGACGAATTTTGAAACATCGTGGTGGTAGAACTCGAAGTTCTTTTCCTTGAACAGATGCTCGATGTTCTTCAGGTCGCCGGTGATCAGGTTGTCCATCCCGATCACGAAGTATCCTTCTTTCAAAAAACGGTCACACAGATGTGAACCGAGAAAACCGGCCGCGCCGGTGATGAGTACGCGTTTCATGGTGGATCGGTCACAGCACCGGTTCCCGGCCGATGCTGTAGTAGGTGAATCCGCGTTCGCGGATGCTGTTCAGGTCGTAGAGATTGCGTCCGTCGAAGATGAGTTTGGCTTTCATCGACCGGGCCATGCGTTCGAAGTCGGGTGTACGGAAGACCGCCCATTCCGTCGCGATGATGAGAAAATCCGCGCCGTCAAGTACGTCGTATTCATCCTTACCGTATTGAATCTTATCTCCGATCTGTTTGCGCACATTCTCCATCGCTTCCGGATCGAACGCCGATACGCTTGCGCCTTCCCTGAGCAGCGCTTCGATCATATAAAGAGAAGGAGCTTCGCGTATATCGTCGGTATCCGGTTTGAAGGCGAGTCCCCACATGGCCACCTTCTTTCCCCGCAGACCTTCCGGAAAGAGTCCTTTCACCTTTCGGATGAGGGATAATTTCTGGTCTTCGTTCACGGCCATCACCGCATCGAGGCTGCGGAAGTCGTAGCGCGCGTCTTCGGCGATCTTCTCGAGGGCCTGCACGTCCTTCGGAAAACAACTGCCGCCATAGCCGATGCCGGCAAAGAGGAAGCGTTTCCCGATCCGGTCGTCGGCGCCGATTCCGATGCGAACAGCGTCCACGTTCGCGCCGACTTTTTCGCAAAGGTTCGCGATCTCGTTCATGAAGGTGATCTTCATGGCGAGGAATGCATTGGCAGCGTACTTCGTCAGTTCGGACGAGCGTTCGTCCATGAAGTAGATCGGGTTACCCTGTCGAACGAAAGGGGCATACAATTCCGCCATCAGCTTGCGTGCGCGTTCCGAGCTGGTCCCGATCACGACACGATCCGGTTTCATGAAATCATCGACGGCGAACCCTTCCCGGAGAAATTCAGGGTTGGATACGACATCGAATTCCGTAGTAGCTTTTTCCGCGATAGCTGTTCGGACCTTTTCGGCGGTCCCGACCGGAACGGTGCTCTTGTTTACGATGATTTTATAATCGCGCATGAGTCCGCCGAGTTGCCCGGCGACCTGGAGAACGTATTTCAAGTCGGCCGAGCCGTCCTCGCCGGGAGGTGTAGGAAGAGCCAGGAAGATGATCTGCGCATCGCGGATACCTTCCGACAAGTCCGTGGTGAAGCTGAGTCGGCCTTGTTTGATGTTACGTTCGAACAAGACATCCAGGTGCGGTTCGTAAATCGGGATTTCGCCACGCTGCATACGCGCGACTTTCGATGCGTCGATATCGACGCATACCACGTGGTTACCGGTTTCCGCGAAGCACGTGCCGGTGACTAAGCCGACATAACCGGTACCAACGACGGCAATTTTCATGGGTAGCTATTTAAAAGCCTTTTTTACTCGATTCCGATCAGGAAGTTGCTAAAAAAGAGCGGACTTCCTGAATGATAAGGTCCTGTGTTTCAGCACTCAACTCGGTGTGTATCGGCAGCGAGATCACATTCGCGCACAAATGTTCGGTAACCGGAAAATCGCCGGCCTTGTACCGCGGGTCAACATACGCCTTCTGCAGGTGCAGCGGAACCGGGTAATAGATCATGGCGGGGATATCCTTCGAGGCTAGGTATTCACGAAGTTTCGTGCGATCGACACCGTTCAGAACGAGTGTGTACTGATGGAAAACGTGGTCGGACCATTGAGCCCGTACCGGAGTTTTCACTTTCGGGTTGTTCGCAAAAGCCAGATCATAACGATCGGCCACCGCGCGACGTGCGGCAGCATATTCGTCGAGATGACGCAACTTAATGCGCAGGATGGCCGCCTGGATGGAGTCGAGTCGTGAATTGACGCCGACCACATCGTGGTAATAGAGTACCGACTGACCGTGGTTGGCAATCATGCGGATCTTCTTCGCGAGTTCGTCATCGTTGGTGAAGAGCGCGCCGCCGTCGCCGTAACAACCCAGATTTTTAGACGGGAAGAATGAAGTACAGCCGATGGTTCCGATGGTACCCGCTTTTTGCTTTGAGCCATCTTTGAAATAATAATCTGCACCGATGGCTTGCGCGGTATCTTCAATGACGTACAGCTTGTATTTACGGGCGATATCCATGATCGCCTCCATGGGCGCGCACTGGCCGAACAGGTGAACCGGCACAATCGCCTTGGTCTTCGGCGTGATCGCACGTTCCACCGCCGCCGGATCAAGGGTGAATGTATCGGGGTTCACATCGACCAGTACTGGTTTGAGCTTGAGCAACGCGATGACTTCGGCGGTTGCCACATAGGTGAAATCGGCGGTGATGACTTCATCGCCGGGCTGGAGGTCCAGCGCCATCATGGCGATCTGGAGGGCGTCGGTGCCGTTGGCGCAATTGATCACATGCTTCGCGCCGAGGTATTGTTCCAGCTCAGCCTGGAACGCCTTTACCTCCGGCCCGTTGATGTATGCCGAGGAACGGATGACATCCAGCACCGCTTTATCGATCTCCTGTTGGATCTTCTCGTATTGGCCGATCAGGTCGACCATTTGAATTTTTTTCATTCGCCGATATAAAAGGAGGCCGAATATACGGAATGTTCGGCCCTCCCTGTATTATGTTGAATGTCAAGAGTTAACATTCAAGTTGCACGCTTTTTCGAATGGAGAAAGGCCGCTTTTTAGTTTGATTTCCGATTATCTTTGCCGACTGTCCAGACCCGATTATGGCGAAAAGCAAATTCACCAAAGAGCAATACCTGAAGTGGTACGAAGAGCTGTTGCTCATGAGACGATTCGAGGAGCGTGCAGGACAACTGTACGGCATGCAGAAGATCAAAGGATTCTGTCACCTCTACATCGGGCAGGAAGCCGTGGTAGCGGGTGCGATGAGTGTGCTGCAACCCGACGATAACATGATCACCGCCTACCGCGACCATGCGCATGCACTGGGCAAAGGCACGAGTGCACGGGCGGTCATGGCCGAACTGTACGGCAAGGCCACCGGATGTTCCAAAGGGAAGGGCGGCTCCATGCACATGTTCGACGCCAAGAACCGTTTCTTCGGTGGACACGGCATCGTGGGCGGACAGATCCCGCTGGGCGCCGGTATCGCTTTCGCAGAAAAATACCTGGGAACGAAAAACGTCACCGTTTGCTATATGGGCGACGGCGCCACGCGCCAGGGTGCCTTGCACGAAGCCTTCAACATGGCCATGACCTGGTTGCTTCCGGTCGTGTATATTATCGAGAACAACAACTACGCGATGGGTACGTCCGTCGAACGGACCAGCAACGTGCAGGAACTGTATAAGCTCGGTCTTTCGTACGATATGCCCTCCGAGCCGGTCGACGGAATGAGTGTGGAAGCGGTTCACGAAGCCATGGAACGCGCCGTGAATCACGCGCGTTCAGGAAAGGGTCCTTACCTGCTTGAGATCAATACCTACCGTTACAAGGGTCATTCGATGAGCGATCCCGCCAAGTACCGGACGAAGGAAGAGGTAGAAGAGTACAAGGCGAAAGATCCGATCGAACAGGTGTTGATCACGATCCGTTCCAAGAAGTACGCGACCGAAGCGGAGATCGAAACGATCAACACCCGCGTGCGCGATACGGTAGAGGATTCGGTAAAATTTGCGGAGGAATCGCCCTGGCCGGACCCGGCGGAATTGTATACGGACGTTTACGTTCAGGCTGATTATCCTTATATCAAAGAATGATTCACGTGTCGTTCGTTACTGACGAATGACCACCAGCAAGCTAAAGCAAACGATGGCAGAGATCGTACGGATGCCCAAGATGAGCGACACGATGACCGAAGGCGTGGTCGCCAAGTGGCTTAAAAAAGTAGGGGATTCCATTAAACCCGGCGACGTGGTTGCCGAGATTGAGACCGATAAGGCTACGATGGAATTCGAGTCTTACCAGGAAGGTGTGTTATTGTACCAGGGCGTTTCCGAAGGGAAGGCCGCACCGGTCGATAGCGTACTTGCCGTACTGGGCAAAGCGGGCGAAGAATACCAATCACTGCTCGATGCCGAAGCGGCCAAAGCGGTCGTCAAGGCTCCGGTAGCCCAACCGGCTGCTCCTGCCGCCGCCGCTCCTGCGCCGAAACCGGCTCCTGTCAGCACACCGGCACCCGCACCTGCTCCGCAACCGGCACGTCCGGTTGCTCCTGTTGCCGCAAGCTCGAATGGCGACCAGCGCATGAAAGTTTCTCCGCTTGCGAAGCGACTGGCGAATGAGCGTGGTATCGACCTTTCCCAGGTGCAGGGATCCGGCGAACACGGCCGCATTGTCAAGCGCGACATCGACTGGTTCAAGCCGGGACCGTTCGTTGCCAGCGGCGCTGCCGCTGTCGGAGCATTGACACAGGAAAGTTTCGAAGAGATCGCTGTTTCGCAAATGCGGAAGACGATCGCACGTCGTCTCGGTGAAAGCAAGTTCACTGCCCCGCATTTCTATCTCACGATTTCCATCGACATGGATGCCGCGATCTCCGCACGCGAGAGCATCAATGCGGTAACCGGCTCGAAGGTATCGTTCAACGATTTCGTCATCAAGGCTGCGGCAGCGGCCTTGCGCCAGCACCCGAAAGTCAATTCTTCCTGGCTGGGCGATACCATCCGGATCAATCATCATGTGAATATCGGTGTTGCCGTTGCCGTCGAGGAAGGCCTACTGGTACCGGTTGTTCGTTTTGCCGACAGCAAGACGCTCCGCCAGATCAACACGGAAGTGAAAGCCTATGCGCAACGCGCCAAGGAGAAGAAACTGCAGCCCGCGGATTGGGAAGGAAGCACCTTTACCATCTCCAACCTCGGGATGTTCGGCATCGAGGAGTTTACCGCCATCATCAATCCCCCGGATGCCTGCATCCTGGCGGTGGGTGGTATCAGCCAGGTGCCGGTTGTCAAGAACGGAGCGGTCGTTCCGGGCAATGTCATGAAGGTCACTCTCAGTTGTGACCACCGTGTAGTCGACGGTGCTACGGGTTCCGACTTCCTGCGTACGTTCAAAGGCCTGATGGAGAATCCGGTCGTGCTGCTCGGACAAGCCTCCATCTGATCAAACCCACGCGTTGAAACGAAAGAGCCGGTCGATTTGACCGGCTCTTTTTTTATTCGTTGATCAGTTTTCGTCGGATAGTCTGATTGTCGACCCGGACTTCGATCATGTACACCCCGCTTGCAAGCTCTGGGAGTGATTTGCTAAAGGATGCGTCTGGACTTGTGTCCTCCGTGAAAATTCGCTGTCCATTCAGGCCGATGAGGCTGACGCGGCTTAAGGTGCCTTGTTCCAACCGGATTTTCAGCTCTCCGTGAGTCAGGCTGGCCTGTAGTCGTGTGCCGAGGTCGTCCGGATCCTTGATGCCGGTACCGAAGTTTCGTCCATACACCACGATTTCCTGATCGTTAAAGGTATTGCCCGCGTACACGGCACAGTACCCGAATCCTTGTTCATCAAGCACGAGGTTGCAGCCATAGTTGCCGGCGTTCTGCAGAAGATAGGAGGCATTCCAGCCTCCTGCGGCATTGGCGTAGAGTACATTGCCGGTGTAGATGTTGCCGGAGATCTCGTCGAGCACCGCATGCGCGTCACCGGTCGGGGTCACAAACAAATCGCCAACCCCGGCACTGAAGCCGGTCGCTACCGGAGTTGCCGGATTGAAACTGGGCGCACCGGCAGCCTTGGTCATATAATGTGCATGCGTTGGAAACCCGAAGCCGTCGTTGCCGCTTGACAACAGGTGAATGGTCGTATCGCGGTCGATCGCCAGGCTGCAACTCAGGTCCTCGGCGTTCGGTGTGGTGAGAATGCGGTACTGCCAGTTGGTGTCGCCCGGGGCGGTGTTATAGGCCACATGGATGCGGTAGGTGCCGAAGTTTCCTCCGCGGTACGCGATGTGTACCCGACCGATCTGATCGGCAACGATGGCGGGCGTTGCGCCACTGCCGAACGGTCCGAGTGTACTGGCGCTGAGGATCGATTCTTCCCAAAAGCCGCTTCGGTTTGTGGCATAAGCAATGTAATAGTCGCCGTTTGAATCTTGCCGGACCCAGGCAACATGCACCTTACCCTGTCCATCCACGGAGATGGCTGGATCCATGTTCTGATGCAGGCCAAAGGTCACCGGTTGGTTGGACCAAACACCCCCCGTTTCTTCTCCCAACAGGATATCGGTACCCGTAATTCCTGGTTGTTCCCATACGGCATAGGCATGACCACTTGCGCGGTCCACCGCCAAGGCTGCGTTAGCAACCGTAGCGGTGGTGACCGATTCTTCCGGTCCCCAGGCACTGTTATTGGGACGTTTGTGATAGACCAGTTCCCAGGCGCCGCCTGTGTCGCGTACGTATAGTAGATGAATCGTGTTGTTGTCGTCGATGGCGAGCGATTGTCGACGCGTCTCTTCGCGCAGGGCGTTATGGGTGATGGTGTCTTCCACCGCGCCGATCCATTGTGATCGGGCGGGCAGAACGCTTGCAACGAGCAGCAGGCAGAGGAGAAGATGTTTCATGGCAGAGGATTTTCCGTAAAAGTAAAAGGCCCGTCCAATGGACGGGCCTTCTTTAACATACTTTATCGCTATTGGATTATTCCACGATCAGGCGGAATACGCGACGACCGGAATCGCCCGACATTTCGACGAAGTAAACACCCGGAGCGAGCGTTTCAATGTCGTAGGTGCGGCTGATGCGGTTGGAAGCATTGCGGAAGCGATCGGTACGCACCACTTGTCCGCGGATATCGAGGAAGCGCACCGTCAGATCGTTGTCGTTGCCCGTCATGCCGTCGAGCGTGATGCGGTCGGCAGCAGGGTTCGGGAACAACTGTACGCCACGGTAGGCGGTGGCTTCGATACCGGTGAAGATCGTGACTTCGATCGTGTCGGAGTTGAAGCAACCGTTATTGTCCTGTACGGTCACGATATACTGACCCGTGCTGTAGACCGTGATGGTCTGAGTCGTTTCGCTCGTGCTCCAGGAGTAAATGACGAAGCCTGCACCCGCGTCGAGGATGGTGCTGTCGTTGGCAATTACATCCGGGCCGAGGTCGACCAGCGGAAGCGGGGTGATCGTGGCGATTACCGGCGTACGCGACTGGCTCGGACAAACATTGCCGGTCTGTGCATAGTAGGTCGTGGTAGCGGAGAGGAACGGAATGCTGAAGGTGTTGCCGACAAACAACAGATTACCGCCGGTCGGAGCATCGTACCAGTAAACCGTATCGGAAGCGATCGCGGTAATCACGATCGGGCCAGGACCGCAGCGCGAGCCGCCGAGACCGGTCGGGGGAGGAGGAACCACCACGATATCGTTCGAAGCGCGCAGGGTATCATTGCTGGCGTCCTGGTCGGCATTGAAGCTGTGGTAGGCCGTGATGTCCAACGTGCCACCGCCAAGGGTGTTGATGGTACCCAGCACGATGGTTTGCGAGGTGCCGGCAACGATCGGTCCGGCGATGTTGGCCGTGAAGGTTCCCGATGCGAATCCGGTGATATCGACCGTCACGTCAACGTTCGAAACGTCGTTGGTGCCGAGGTTGGATACTTCGATCTCCACGTTGGCGCTGGCGTTTTCGCAATCGCCGTCAGCCGGGGAGATGATGGAAGTAATGGCCACATCGGTCGGGAATACCACGTCCAGACAAACCTCATCCGAAGCGGTACAACCGGAAGTATTGGTGACGGTGACGGTATAGCAGCCCTCGGTGCCTACCGTGATGGTCTGGGTTGTTGCTCCGGTGTTCCACTGGTAGGAGAAGAAGCCGGGGCCGGCATCGAAGGTAAAGGTGTCGCCATCGATGATGGAAGTGTCATTGCCCAGGGTTACGCTCGGTGCCGGGAGTACCGTAACCGTAGCAGCGGTGCGGGAGCTTTCGCAAGTGCCGTCGCTATCGCTCACATAGTACGTAGTGGTAGCGGAAGGCGTGACCGCGAAGGGGCTTCCGGTTCCCAGCAGGGTGCCGCCGGTTACTGCGTCGTACCAGTTCAGGGTTCCGGTTCCCGTAGCGGTCAGGCTGGCGGTCTCGCCGGCGCAGATGCTGTCGCCGCTCGCGGTAGGTGCAGCCGGTTCCGCGTTCAGGGTGATGTTCACCACTACTGTATCGTTGCTGGTGTCGTCATCGCCCGAAAGGTTGGTCGAGATGGTAAAGGTCATCGCGCCACCGGCGGAGGTGTTGAGGGTACCGGTGTAGAAGAGGGTGTCGGTATCGCCGGCATTCAGCGTGCCGGTGTAGGTCTCGGTCAGTGAACCGCTGCCGCCGCCGGAGAGGTCGGTGGTAACGTCAAAGTTGCTTTCGGCGATGTCGCCGTAGTTGGTGACCAGTACCGTGATGACCGCGTTCGAAGAACCGCAGTCGCCGTTGGCAGGAGCTATTAAGGCTACCGCACCCAGGTCACGACGTACGGCCACGAATTCGTCGGCGCCGATATCCGGGGTAGTCAGGCTGCGGGTCTCCCCGTCGATGTCGTCGGTGACGTTGGCGCGGGGCTGACCGGCGTTGTCGCAGATACCAGCCGTTGCGTGCAGATCGGAGTTCGAGATGAAGCGTGGATCGCCGCTCACGGAGTTGGAGTCTTTCAAGGAAGCCGCAACCCAGGCAGCCAGATCGGCGGCGATGGTGCCGTCGTAGTTACCGACGTTGGTGCCGTTCGAGTAAAGGTCGTTGTAGTCGGAAGCTTCGATGCCGAAGACGGCAGAGTCGGTCACGACATAAGCATAACCGCTGCCGATGTTGGCGAAGATGTTGTTCTTAACGGTCTTGCCCAGGCCCGAGCCGCGCATGAAGATGGCCGAATAGGAGCTGATCGGGCCGGTCACGAGTACGGAGTTGTACACGATGTCCTGATAGTCGCCGTTGATCATCGAGATACCGGCCGAGTCGGTCACGGTGATGAAGTTGTTGGCGATGATGCCGCGGATGCCGGCCAGACCGGTACAGTCGATCATGTAAAGACCGGTACCGGGAACGCCGATGATCGTGTTGTGCGAGATCACGTGGTTGCGCTGGCAACGATCGAGGTACATACCGGCATAACCGCTGTAGGTCGAGTTCGTGGTGATGTCGTTGTTGCGGATGATGGCAACACCGATGTTGCTCATCTGGATACCCTTCGAATACTGGTCAACGAAGGTGTTGTTCGTGATGTGGATGTCCTGCTCGAGCTGAAGGGTGTTGATGCCGTTCATGTAAATACCCAGCGTGCCTCGCTCGAAGCGGCTGTTGGTAAAGACGTTCGAGGAGTCGTTGGAGGAAGTTCCGGCCGAGGAGTAAACAAGCGCCGCGAGTGAATTCGTTACCGCCGTGGTGGTCGAACCGATCAGGTGACAGTTCGAGACCGTGATGTGCGTAGCGGTGTTGCGGAATTCGAGGATGCGGCCGTACGGCTCAATGCCGGTACGCTGAAGCGTGAGCTGGTGGAAGGTCAGGTAGTCAGCGCCATCCAGTTGGATCAGGTAGTTGGTCGGGGTGAAGGACGGCTGTGTCGGGTAGGTCAGTACCACGGAGGAGCTGTCACCCGATTCGCTCTGGAAGCGGATGTTGTTCGTCGAGTCAGCGCCGGCGATCTCCGGAATCACGGTCTGCATCGTGTCCACACCCGGACGGATGTTGAACGTCACCGGGCCACAAACGCCGTAAGTCGTCAGCGCCGTCACCGCGTCGGTGAAGCGTGCGAAGTCGGGTGTCGTACCGCCGATGGTGTAGGTTCCCGAGAGGGCGGAGGTGAAGCCGCTCTTCGACAAGGAGTCGTTCGAGGCGTCGGTGTCCGGCAAACCGTTCGGATCGGCCGTAAAGGCATCGATCGTGAAGGTCGAGCCGCCGGGGAAGTTGAACGAGCCTACGGTGACCGTGTCGTTGTCGCCCGGCAGCAGGGTGTTCGTGTAGTTGAACGGTGTCTGCGCAACGCCATTCACGCTCCAGCCGATCGTCATCAGGGTGATCGGTCCGGCGCCGTAGTTCGTCACGACGGCTTTCACATCATTCGCTCCCGCGCAAAGGCTGGCCGAGGGCGCTGTGATGTCGATCACGCCCGCGTCACCTTGCGCGGATGCCCGCTGTGATGATGCGAACACCGTCAGGAGCAACAGCAGGAAAGCTGAAATCCTTGTCAAGTTTTGTCTCATGGATTGGATTATTGGAGGGTTGAAGTTTGATTCTTGTGAGCTAACCGGGTAAAGGTACCCCGCACCGTTCGGAGGCCGGGTTAAAACAGGTGCAATCTTTCGACAAAAAGTGTGTTGATAACCCCGGATTTTCAGAGGGATTTAATCCCGTTCCTCCGTCTCATCGGACGGGCGGTAGTCGTAACGAAAAGTAGGGCGGTCAGGTTGCTGTTCCGCTGCAACTTGTTCCGCCTCGGCTTCCGGTGTCAAACCCTGTTCTTCGTCCAGTTGCCATTGGGGTTTGGGCTTTTGCGGACCGTCCTTCCGAAAGTACAGCGCGGCGATGATGCCGGCCACCGAGCCAAGCAGGTGCGACTCCCAGGAAATGCGCTGGTCGATCGGCAGGATGCCCCACACCATGCTGCCGTAGAGGAAAACGACCAGCAGCGAGATCGCCATCAACCGGGTGTCGCGCCGCAACACGCCGCTGAGGAACAGGAAGGTGACAAAACCGTAAATGAGTCCGCTCGCGCCGATGTGGTATTCGCCCCGGGCAATCATCCACACCCAGGCGCCGGAGAACGTCCAAACCAGCGAGATCACCCGGAACGCCAGCTCACGGTAAAAGTAGAACAAGCCTGTGCCGACCACCAGCAAGGGCAGGGTGTTGGCGAGCAAGTGATCGGTATCGGCATGGATGAACGGAGCGGTCAGGATCCCTACCAGCCCTTCGAGGCTGCGCGGAAGGATGCCCCATTCGACCGGACGGCTGATCCACCGGAGGTCGGTGATCAGCTCGATGATCCAGAGTACGACAACAAACACCAGGGGAGGAGCAACGGCCTGCTTCCAGTTCACCTCGCTCCGGACGGGGGGAGGCGGAGGACCCGGCATCGGAAAAGTCCCGTCAACGTTCGGTAATTGCTCCGGCATCATTTCCTCAAAAGTACCGATAAAACTCCGCATGCATTGGATGTGTCGTAGCGTTTCCGCGGATTACCTTTGTCCGTGGTGCAGGATTTCTTCTCACAACCCATCGAATACCTCAAAGGCGTGGGGCCGCAACGCGGCGACCTGCTCAAGAAGGAATTGGGGATTTTCACCTTCGGCGACCTGCTCTTCCATTTCCCGTTCCGGTACGTCGACCGCACGCGGTTCTATTCGATCCGCGAGTTGAACGCCGACCTGCCCTACATCCAGGTTCGGGGCAGGATCGTCTCGCTTGTCGTCAAAGGCGATAAGCGCAAGAAGTTCATGGCCGGCCGTTTCGACGATGGCACCGGCAGCATTGAGCTCCGTTGGTTTCAGGGATTGAAGTGGCTCCAATCGACGCTGCAACTGAACCAGGAGTACATCCTCTTCGGAAAACCGAGTGAATGGAACGGCGCGATCAGCGTCGTGCATCCCGAGCTGGAACTTGCCGCCGAAGTCAACCCCGCGCTCGCCAGCAGCCTGCAGGCCATCTACGCCACGACCGAAAAGCTCAAGACCCGAGGACTCGACAGCCGCGGCATCCTGCGACTGCAGAAGCAATTGCAGATCCAACTGCCGCCCCGGTTTTCCGAGACGCTTCCGGATAATTCGGTGCAGTCGCTTAGGCTGATGAACCGCCGCGACGCCTTTGCCGCGATCCACTTTCCCGATTCACCGGAGGCGCAAAAGAAAGCCGAGTTCCGGCTCAAGTTCGAGGAGCTGTTTTATATCCAGCTCCGCCTGCTCAGCATGAAGCAGGCCCGGCTCGAGAAATTTCGTGGCCGCGTCTTCTCCACGGTCGGCGACTATTTCAACCGCTTCTTCAAGGAATGCCTGCCGTTCCCGCTGACCAACGCGCAAAAGCGCGTCATCAAGGAAATCCGCACCGACTGCGGCAGTGGCAGGCAGATGAACCGCCTGTTGCAGGGCGATGTCGGCTCGGGGAAGACGGTGGTCGCGCTCATGTCGATGCTGCTGGCGATCGACAACGGCTTCCAGGCCTGCCTCATGGCGCCAACGGAGATCCTGGCCAACCAGCATGCCGAGACGATCAGCAAGATGCTCGGCGAGCTCGATGTGCCCGTAGCCTTGCTGACCGGCTCCACCAAGACGGCCGCGCGGAGGAAGATCCACGAGGGACTGCAGGACGGCAGCATCAAGATCCTGATCGGTACGCACGCCCTGATCGAAGACCCGGTGCAGTTCAAGGCGTTGGGCTTCGTGGTCATCGATGAACAGCACCGCTTCGGTGTCGAGCAGCGCGCCCGTCTCTGGGCTAAGAGCGACACGCCCCCGCACATCCTGGTCATGACCGCCACGCCGATCCCGCGCACGCTGGCGATGACCATCTACGGCGACCTCGACGTCTCCGTGATCGACGAACTCCCGCCCGGACGAAAACCCATCAGCACCGTTCACCGCACCGACGCGCACCGCCTGCAGGTCTGGAACTTTTTGAAAAAGGAGATCGCGCTTGGGCGACAAGTGTACATCGTCTATCCGCTCATCAAAGAATCGGAAAAGTCGGACATGAAGAACCTGGAGGACGGGTATAACGCCATCTGCCGGGACTTCCCCGCGCCCCAGTACCGCGTGTCCATCGTACACGGCAAGCAGAAGAACGCCGACAAGGATTTCGAGATGCAGCGCTTCGTGAAAGGCGAGACCCACATCATGGTCGCCACGACGGTGATCGAGGTCGGCGTCAACGTGCCCAACGCTTCGGTGATGGTCATCGAGAACGCCGAGCGCTTCGGCCTTTCGCAGTTGCACCAGTTGCGCGGCCGGGTCGGACGCGGGGCCGATCAGTCGTACTGCATCCTGATGACCGGCCCCAAGCTGGGCAACGACGCGCGCCTGCGGCTCAAGACCATGGTCGAGACGAACGACGGTTTCCGGATCGCAGAAACGGACCTGCAGTTGCGCGGTCCGGGCGACGCGGAAGGCACCCGGCAGAGCGGCATCGTGGACCTCAAGCTTGCCGACCTGGCGAAGGACCAGCAGATCCTGCAGGTGGCGCGGGAAGCGGCGCTTAAACTGCTCGAGCAGGACCCGCACCTGGAAAAACCGGAGCACGCGGTCGTGCACCGGCAGCTCGACGCGATCCGCAAGCGATCGGGCAACTGGGGCCGGATCAGTTGAGCCCGGCCTTCGGGGCGGAATCGTATCTTTGGCCGCGAATCCACGGTTTATGAAGATCTCGTACAACTGGCTGAAAAGCTACCTTAACATCGATTTACCCGCCGATACCGTTGCCCGTCACCTGACCTTTTGCGGGCTCGAAGTCGAGGGCGTCGAAACCGTGGAATCGGTCAAGGGCGGCCTGCGCGGCCTGGTGGTGGGCGAGGTGAAGACCTGCGTCCGGCATCCCAACGCCGACAAGCTGAGCCTGACCACGGTGGACGTCGGCGGCGAAACGCCCCTGTCCATCGTCTGCGGCGCGCCCAACGTGGCGGCCGGACAAAAAGTGATCGTCGCGATCGTGGGTGCCACCGTGTATCCGCTCTCGGGCGAGCCGTTCGAGATTAAGAAATCCAAGATCCGCGGAGAAGTGTCCGAAGGGATGATCTGCGCGGAGGACGAGATCGGGATGGGCGCCTCGCATGCGGGCATCCTCGTGTTGCCCGCCGATACGCCGGTGGGCAAGAGCGTACGCGAATACTTCGGGGTGACCGACGACGTCGTGTTCGAGATCGGCCTGACACCGAACCGTGTCGATGCCGCTTCGCACATCGGCGTGGCCCGCGACCTCGCGGCGGTACTGCGCACGGAGCATCCCGGCCTCGAACTGGCAGTCGAGTTGCCTTCGCACGACGGCTTCCCGCAGGTGGCGGCCGCCGGACCGATCCGCGTGGACGTACGCGACGCGGCGGCTTGTCCGCGCTACAGCGGACTGACCATCGAAGGCGTCACCGTGACCGAATCGCCCGACTGGCTGAAGACGCGCCTGAAGGCGATCGGCGTGGGACCCATCAACAACGTGGTGGACGTGACCAATTTCGTTTTGCACGAATGCGGTCAGCCCCTGCACGCCTTCGATGCCGATACGATCCGGGGCGGCACGATCGTCGTACGCAGGGCGAATGCCGGCGAGAAGTTCGTCACCCTCGACGGCGTGGAGCGCACGCTGAGCACCGACAACCTCATGATCTGCGATACCGAAAAGCCCCTCTGCATGGCCGGGGTGTTCGGTGGATTGCATTCGGGGATCAGCGAAAAGACTACGAACGTATTCCTCGAGAGCGCCTACTTCGCGCCGGGCAGCGTGCGGAAGACGGCGAAGGAGCACGGCCTGAAGACCGACTCCTCGTTCCGCTTCGAGCGGGGCGCCGATCCCAACCAGACCCTCTGGGCGCTGAAGCGCGCCGCGCAATTGATCTGCGAAGTCGCCGGCGGTAGCATCCGCTCGGCCGTGACCGATACCTATCCGCAGCCGATCGCGCCCGCGCGCGTGGAGCTGCGCTTCGATTACCTGAACCGTTTCGCCGGTACCGCTATTCCGGAGCACGACGTGCGGAGGATCCTGGCCGACCTGGGGTTCGCGGTCGAGTCGAACGAAGTTGGTCTGCGCCTGGAGGTGTCGACCAACAAGGTGGACGTGACCCGTCCGGTGGACGTGGTGGAGGAAGTGCTGCGCATCTACGGCTACAACCGCATCCCGCTGCCGGCGAAGCTGAGCGTCTCGCTGCCGTCGATCGTGGGCTTCGACGCCGACAGCCTGCAGGCCGCGATCTCGGCCTTCCTGGCTTCGAACGGATTTTTCGAGTTGTTCACCAATTCACTCACGAAAGAACAGTATGCCGAACGTCCGTCGGTGAAGGCGGAGGAGGCCGTACGCCTGCTCAACCCGCTGAGCGGCGACCTGGGTATGCTGCGCCTCGACATGCTGCCGACCGGCCTGGAAGCCATCGCCTGGAACCGCAACCGCAAGCAGGCGGACGTACGCTTCTACGAGTTCGGGAAGTCGTACCACAAGCTGGACGGACAATTCACCGAACGCCGGCACCTGGCGCTGTACCTCTGCGGCCGCAAACACGAGCCGGCCTGGAACGCGCCGGAAGCGGCGGCGGGCTTCTTTTACCTCAAGGCCATGGTGGAGCAGTTGCTGCAGCGCTGCGGCATCGACAAGGGGAAATGGAAAGAGCAGGCGGCGGACCATCCCGAGCTAGCGCAGGGACTGGCCTGGACGGCAGGGGAGAAGACCCTCGTGCGTTTCGGCATGGTGAAGCGCAGCGTGGCCCGGCAGTTCGACATCCAGGCCGAGGTGGCGTATGCCGACATCGACTGGGACCTCCTGCTGCAGCGCGCGAAGAGGAAGCCGGTGAAGAGCGCCGAGCTCTCCAAGTTCCCGCCCGTACGCCGCGACCTGTCCATGGTGCTGGACCGCACGGTCAGCTACGCCCAACTGGAAGCCCTGGCCTTCAAGACCGAAAAGAAGCTGCTGCGTTCCCTCAACCTGTTCGACGTGTACGAGGGCGAGAAGATCGAAGCCGGCAAGAAATCCTACGCCATCAGCTTCCTCCTCCAGGACGACACCCAAACCCTCACCGACCAGCAGATCGACAAGGTCATGGAGCGGCTGATGGGTAGTTTTGAGGGAGAGTTGGGGGCGGTGATTAGGAGGGCTTGATAAGTTTCTCTGATTGCGACCAGGATTTATGTCCTAGTGTATCGCGTTATACTTTTTTAAGTGCTTCGGTCGTAGCTGAACAGAGTCCTTAACATTCTGCCCACAGACAGTGTGGAAGATCCGCCTTAGCGGTGTTGCAGTGTTGGTTTTTAGGCTTGCACATAACGAAGAAGGGATTAACGCAGTAAAAAAGAAGGGATTCGGAGCGACACTCTCTCCGTAAAAAATGCGAACAATAAAATATATTTTTCTGCCATAAAGTAGTTCGCATTTTTTGAACTTGAACAGATTTAATATCTTGCATACACTTCATATATCCACCAAAGCCTTTCTTTTTTTATTGTCGTTAATCTTTATGTTGTGTGCTGTTTTTTGTCGTCCGTTTAACCACCCCAAGGTCTGCAACTGGAAGGACTGCAATCGCCTTGTGGGACGCATTCGCTGCCAGGACTACAATCATTAGGGCCACACGTATTCAATACAAGAACTTTCGCTGGGTGATGGTCTGGCCCACACTCCCCAGTGTCAGGATTACAAGCATAATCTGGATTGCAGTCCTTTCCACTCTCGGGAGAACAATTCAAATTGTTTATTAGAGGTTTGTATTCGTTTGATGGACTACAGTCACCTTGAGGAGTACATTCACTACTCGGCCCACAGTCAGGTGGACTACAACTATTATTATGATTTATTTTATACACTTCTTCTCTAAATTGCTTCAGAGTTTCTTTTTGCAAGATATTTATTAGACCTTCATTCACAGAGCCAACAATATTTAATCTTGAAAAAACGCAGGGAAAAACATTTCCGTTAGCGTCAACCGCTAATTTTCCATTCCAGCATGCACCACAAAGCTGGCTCATTGGATTTGTGTCTTTGCCGTTTTCCCGCCCTCTGCCTATTTCTCTTTTTTTGTCAACGTTAATATTCTTAATGCCTAAGCTTTTGAGGTAATTAATAGTTTCTAAAGATTGATTTACATTTTCTTCCATCTCAATTATTCCACCTCTAATTGTCAATCTCAGCTGCAATGCCTTTTTAATACTTCTGTCAGTTTTTAAATAGCTTCCTTTCCTCAAAGTAATTTTATCGTGTGTGTCTGGGTTTGAACTGTAAAAAGAAAAAGCAAGATTTACATTGAGTTCTGTAAACGTAGAAAACATTTCTTCATTTAATACAGTACCATTTGTATAAACTTCAATGAACTCGTAACCTGTTTTTTGGCAATCTTTACTAAGTTTAAGAACTCAGGATGAATAGTCGGTTCGCCTCCAATAAACTGAATTTTTCTACAACCCAATTCATAACTCTCCTTCATTACATTTACCCAGTCTTGAAAAGTCATTTTACTTTCTAAAGGGTTAAAGGGTGTAGAGTCGGCGTAACGATGAACACAAGTAAGATTGCACTTCGGAGTAATTTCCAACCAAAGAAAGTCAAGAGACCGTTTCCAACTTGCAATTGTTGGTGTACCTGATTGATTTTGATTTAGTGTTTTCATAATAAAATTGTTTGTTTGTTATGCCTACTCTTATTGGTTTTCGGCTACCCCATATAGTTTTCTTTTTTTGTCGGTCAGGTTAATATTACGATACAGTATAATCTAATCGGTTAAAATTGCACACAACGTCAGTTCGTGCAACAACTCCCCAAAAATTCAGCACCACCCTTCCCGGACGATAACAGGAACAAGCTGCCAGCACGAATATTTTTGGTATTGCCTTGCATTACGGAGCGCCCTATCCGTAAAAATAGAAAAAAGCAGCCTGGTGAGCCACTTTTTCAACTTCTGGCAGGCCTAAAATGTTTATAACCCTCCGAAAATTATAAATGAGATAGATTAATCCGAACTCGCCTTCATTTTTCCGGAGGCCTTTGAGTAGTATGTGATCGTAGCCCCATTGTCGCTTGATGGTGCCGAAGATGTGTTCGATGATTTGCTGGCGCAGGGAATAGGTCGATGTGTTTTCACGCACCCGGCGGTTGTTGCGCTCTACCGCGCCGGCATGTTGAGACCGTTCGATCAGGCGCCCCTTGGGGTTGCGGGTGCACAGGTGTTTGACCGCGCAACTGCCGCAGGCCGTCGTCTTGTAGTGCTTGACTTTGGTTACCGACTCTTCGTACTTCTTATTATACCAATGGCCGGTGGTCTTCAGGATGTGACCCTGCGGACATTTGTACTGGTCCTTCTTCGGGTTGTACCGGAAGCGCTCGCCGTAGTACTCCGGAGTCGGCACGGGATAACTGCGGGGTACTTCCTGGTAGGCTACGATTGTGTAGATGTCTTCCTGCTCACAACCGGTAAGCTGCTCGCCGTTGTGGTAACCCTTGTCCGCCAGTACAGCCACGGCATCCGTATCGCAAATACGCTTGGTTTTCTGCGCCATCGGCAGTAAGGCTTTCCGGTCGTTCTGTTTGGTGACTTCGTATTCAGGGGATGAGCTTGTTCCGCTCATCTGCCACCGTCTGTACATTGTAGGCCACTTCGATTACCGACCCGTGCAGGATCATGGTCCGGGCATCGGGATCGGTGGTGGAGATTTGGTCCAGGCCCGTTTCCGCAAGCTGCTTTTCAATGCGCTTGTACTTGCGACGTTGGGCCTTTTGCTTTTTCAGTTTCTCAGCGATCGTGGCTTCTCTGGCCTCATCCAGATCGCCTGCGTTGAGTTCCTCGATGTAAGATTGGATCTTGTTGTCGATGTACTCCAGTTGCCGGTCGATCTTTTTCTGGTTGTAGTTTTTCTTCTTGGAGTTGACCGCCCTGAACTTGCTTGAATCGAGCGCCACCAGCGTTTTCCCCGGTCAGGCCCTTTCGGTTGATCTGCCGGACGAAGTGGGTAAACGCATTGCGGAACAGTTTTGGGTTGTCTGACCGAAAGCCGGCAATCGTACGAAAGCAGGGTTGTAGTCCCTTCAGTAACCAGAGCAGTTCGATGTTCCGCTGGCACTCACGCTCCAGCAGGCGAGAAGTCCGTATGCGGTTCAGATAACCGTACACATACAATTTGAACAGATCGGCCGGGTGATACATCGGCCTGCCCTCTTCCGCAGGTTCATTTTCTAAAAATCCCAGTTCTTTCAGCGGCAACGCGTCTACGAATAAATCGATAACCCGCACTTCCCGCATCTTCCGGGATCAAATCATCGATACAAGTCGGGAATAAAGTGGCCTGCCTGCGGTCGAATCCGGTTAGGTATTTCATGAAAAGCTGATTATTCTCTCAATATAATCAGCCCCGCCCGGAAACAGATCAAAATTCTTTAAACAATAGGGGAGGGTTTTTGCACAGTCTGACGTTCCGGGGCTTGGCGAAGGTGGCGAATACGAAGCACAAAACTGTCAACCAGCACTACACTTGATACGAAGCACAAATGTTCAATTAACCACTGAACCGCCACTTTCGCTAAGCCCATGTTGCACTAAACCCCGCTATCGCGGGGTAGCCTGTGATACCTGAGCAGAACCGATTTCAGATGGATCGTCGTAGAAGGTTTTACCACAAACATTCTATGTATGAAGAACAAATCTGAAAAACAGCCCTACAGGACGCTGGTAAAACAAGCCTGTTTAAAGGTACAGGGATTCGAGGATTTTTACAAGCGCCTCTCGCGCAAGATCCGTATCGCGGGTAAGAGTCCCAGCACGTTGAGTAATTACACGCGCTACCTGGCGCAGATGGCACTGCATTTTGAGTGCCTGCCTACGGAGTTGGATACCGAACAGGTGGATGAGTATCTGGAGCAGATGCTCGATCAGCACGACACACCCTCGGAGTCCTACTTCAAGTTCGTGGTGTACAGCCTTCGATTCGCGTTCAAGGCCGAGGGGTTGGATTATAAGCGGTTCACCCTTCCGAGCATTAAGCATGAGAAGAAGCTGCCGGTGATCCTGAGCCGGGAGGAGATGCGGCGATTGTTGCGGGCCCCTGCGCTGCTCAAGCATCGGCTGCTCATCGGTCTGCTCTACGGCTGCGGCCTGCGGTGTATGGAGGTGCGCAGCATCCACATCAAAGACCTGGACCTGGACCGCCGGCTTTTGCACGTGCGTAAAGGCAAAGGGCGGAAGGACCGGTATGTGCCCCTGGGCGAGTTGCTCTGCCGAGGTGTGCGCAGCTACCTGGAAGCGGAGAACCCCCAGACGTTCCTGTTCAACGGCAAGCCCGAGGGCCGCAAGGGCGGTGATTTTGACAGTCGCTACTCCCAACGCGGGGTGCAGTGGGCTGTACAGCAGGCAGCCAAGGCGGCCGGCATCAAGAAAGACATCTCGGTGCACACCCTGCGCCACACCTATGCCACCCACTTGCTGGAAGACGGGCTGGACATTGTCTCCATCAAAGAACTGCTGGGGCATGAGCGCATCGAGACCACGATGGTGTACCTGCACGTGGCAAAGCACGGCCGCAAAGCGCCGTTCAGTCCGCTGGATACACTCTTCGCTCCTGCACCTTGAGGCCGGCCTGCGAAGTAGCGCAGGTCATAGGGCAAACATGGACACAGGTTGAGCAGAGTACGCAACTCAACAACTGGCAAAAGCGCACCCTGCGCCTGATCCGGGACTGCCGCACGGCGGCCCTGGGCGGGCATCTGGATCAGTGCCCCGCCTGTTCCCACCTGCGCATAAGCTACAACAGTTGCCGGAACCGTCATTGTCCCAAGTGCCAGGTCCTGGCCCGGGAAGACTGGGTGGCCGCCCGCAAGGCCGAGCTGCTGCCGGTGCCGTACTTTCATGTGGTGTTCACCCTGCCCGGGGAGCTGAACCGTTTGTGCCTGTATGGGCCGGATCGTGTCTATGATGCGCTCTTTGCCACAGCCTGGAGCGTGATCGGTTCCTTTGCCGGCGATCCCGCCCACCTGGGAGCACGCACGGGTATGATCGCCGTGCTGCACACCTGGGGTCAGAACCTCTCCCTGCATCCGCACCTGCATTGCATCGTACCCGGCGGGGGCATCACCGCTGCCGGGTTCTGGAAGAATGCACGCTCCAAAGGAAAGTTCCTCTTCCCGGTAAAGGCACTGAGCCGGGTGATGCGGGCGCGTATGGTAGCGAACTTGCGCAAGGCCTTCCCGGGCGAAGATCCGCAGCTCTTCCGCATGCTCTTTACAAAGCCCTGGGTGGTCTATGCCAAGCGGCCCTTTGCCTCTCCCGGTGCGGTGATCGATTACCTGGGCCGATA
Organism: Bacteroidota bacterium; assembly: GCA_016713765.1. Lineage (NCBI taxonomy): Bacteria > Pseudomonadati > Bacteroidota > Bacteroidia > Candidatus Pollutiaquabacterales > Candidatus Pollutiaquabacteraceae > Candidatus Pollutiaquabacter > Candidatus Pollutiaquabacter sp. Next base: position 339,521 of record JADJON010000003.1, on the reverse strand, counting down.
CACGCACAAGATCGCCATCAGCAACCATCGGCTCTTGTCCGTTGACAAAGACCGTGTTCGCTTCCGTTACAAGGACTACCGCGACGGCAGCAACAAGGTAATGGAGCTGACGCCGATGGAGTTCATCCGCCGCTTTGCGCAGCACATCCTGCCCAGGGGTTTTGTGCGCATCCGGCATTACGGCATCCTCTCCAGCCGCAAAAAGGCCGTGAGCATCCCACAGATCATACTACAGTTGCAGGGAAAGACCGTTACCCTGATCCGGCAGCCACGCAGCAAAGCCCTGGCCGTGCGTTGTCCCTGTTGCAAAAAATCCCTGATGAAAACCATCCTGCGGTTTGATCACCGCGGCCCGCCCGCGCGCTATCGATCAATACTGAACACCACTTCCTCACAATAAAAAAACACCTGCACCACGGGCTGGAGTTGCATTGCCCCAACCTGAAAAACCAGTGCCTGACACCCGACTCGCTACGCTTTTTCAATCCCTGATCCTCTTCTGAACGGCGCCGATATCAACCTTTGTGTGATCGGAAACGGCAACGAATCAGCACACACCACTCATTCAATCCCCATAGTCACCTGCACGGCGCCGCGATCGCGGGGTTCCGTGCAACAGCGGCTTCATTGTTGGCCCGTTGGGCCCAACGAAGCCTTAGTTGTTAGCTGTAGTTTTCCTTTTCATTTGATTGATAATATTCCGAAGAAAATAGTCAAAATCAATCCCACGATTGCTAGTATGGTCGAATATTTATTTGTGTTCTGAATATTTGTCAATACTTCATTCTTACTTTTAATCAGTCCGCTTAACTCATCTACTTTTCTTCTAACGGCATCTTTGTCTCCCTTATCGTCATATGCTAATATATCAATGAGTAAATTTTTCTCTGCTGGTGGAATGTCGTCATAAGGTGATATTTCTTCATTCTTTCTAATAAATCCAGTTATTTTTTCTTTCCAATCATTAATCTTAGTGTCATCTGGTTTACTATCTAATGATTTAGAAATAAGTGCAACAAGATATTCTTTTAGCCATCTTTTAAGTCCATACTTGAAATCACTGTTATCAATAGAAGTCCTTGTTATACCTTCATAAATATTTGTAATGTCTTCATATGAAGAAATTGCGTTGTTTTCGAGTCCAGTAGTTAATGCCTTGAAAAATATTTCGTTTCGCTCAACTCTTCTTTTTCGTTGCAAGTCGAAAACATACTTTACAGCAACAGCGTAGGTTACTGTCACAAGTATTGTGAATATAGCTTTGTAGTCTGTTATTATTTCTTTAAATATTGATTCCATATTTATGGGTTTTAAAATTACAGCTAACGCTCAAATAGACGAAGGTTTACTTCGTTTTATTTCTCTCGACTCTATGATTTTACTAGGAAATTTAAACAAACGGGCAGATTGGCGAAATGCGTATTAGTCATTTAAGTTTTTTTCATGTTATCTGGAGAAAGCATAGGATTGACGAGTCATTGAAATCTCTATTGAAGTAGTTTAAGGTGCATCTACCTTGGGAGGAGGGAGGTGTTAACCAGGAGAACATAGATTCAAAGCACCGGCAGATTCGATGCCTTTCAACTTTTAAATTTAATAATCAACCCTTTACGGCAACCCAACACCCCAACTGACATCCGTCATTCAAACCCAATCCAATCATTTCCTATCCTTGCAGCCTTATTTAGAAACAGTCTAAATAAAAATAAGCATGGGTTTCAGGATAGCCGGAATTGGGTTTGTCAGCGTTTTAGTGTTCATTCCCAGCGTTTTACGAGCGGAGGAGCCGGGCGGGGAGAAGTTCCTGTGGGCGGATACTTTGAAGTCGGTAGACATTCAGGGTTTCCGGGAACGGGGCCGGGAATGGTTGCCGGAGCGGGATGGACTGGTGTTGCTGGCGGGTAAGAAGACCGAGCTGATCCGGCTCGACGACCTGGGCGCGAATACGGTGCAGAACCAGTCGCGGCAGCTCTTCGGAAAGGCGCCCGGCATCAGCGTATGGGAAAGCGACGGCTCCGGCACGCAGATCGGCGTGGGCAGCCGCGGACTGAGTCCCAACCGCTCCTGGGAGTTCAACGTGCGGCAGAACGGCTTCGACATCGCCGCGGATCCCTTCGGTTATCCCGAGGCCTACTACAACCCGCCCGCCGAGGCGGTGGAGTCGATCACGCTGGTGCGTGGGGCGGCGGGACTGCAATACGGTCCGCAGTTCGGCGGGCTGCTCGACTACCGCATCCGGCAGGCACCCACCGACCGCAAGCTCGCCGTCGAAAGCCGGCAGAGCGGCGGCAGCTACGGGCTGTGGAGCTCCTTCAACGCGCTGGGCGGCACGGTCGGCCGGCTGTCCTACTACGCTTTCTACCACCACCGCCAGGCCGAGGGCTGGCGCGAACACAGCCGCTACCGCGCCGATGTGCTCTACGGCTCCCTCGGCTACCGCATCTCGGAAAAGTGGAAGACTGCGTTCTCCTACACCCGCAGCACCAACCGCCTCCAACAAGCCGGCGGCCTCACCGACGCGCAGTTCGCCGCCGACGCCCGGCAGAGCCTGCGCGCGCGCAACTGGTTCTCCGCACCCTGGAATGTTTTGACCGGCTCTCTGCAATACGCTCCCGATTCGATGACGAGCCTGCAACTCTCCGTCAACGGCCTCATCGCAGAACGCAACTCGGTGGGCTTTGTATCCGCCGTCACCGTGGCCGATACTATCAACCCCGCCACCGGCACTTACGCGCCGCGGCAAGTCGACCGCGACTTCTACACCAACCTCGGCCTCGAGCTGCGCGGACTGCGCCGCTACCGCTGGCTGGGTCGGGAACACGCCCTCTCCGCCGGACTGCGTTACTTCCGCGGCAACACCCGCCGCGACCAGCGCGGACAAGGCACCACCGGCAGCGGCGCCGACTTCGCCATCACGAACAGCAACGGCCGCTTCCCGCGCTCGCTGGAGTTCGGCAGCGGCAACCTGGCGGCCTTTTTCGAGAACGTCTTTCATATCGGCCAGCGCTGGAGTCTGAGTCCGGGCCTGCGCCTCGAGCGGGTGCGGAGCGAAGGCGAGGGCCGTTACGCGTTCAACAGCGACGGAAGCGAGTCACGCATGCAGCCATTGGAGCGGGAGCGGACCTTCCTGCTCGCCGGCCTCGGCGCGTCGTATCAACTGCCGGGCGCGTGGAGCCTGTACGGCAACTGGTCACAGGCTTACCGGCCGGTGCTTTTTTCCGACCTCACCCCGCCGGCTACGACCGACGTGGTGGACCCCAACCTGCGCGACGCGCGCGGACATTCGGCCGAGCTGGGCATCCGCGGCAAGTGGCAGGACCGGCTGCGCGCGGATGTTAGCGTGTACACGATGACCTACGGCGACCGCATCGGCAACCTCAGCCGCACGAACGCCGACGGCAGCAGCTACCTCTACCGCACCAACCTGGGCAACAGCCTGCACCGAGGACTGGAAGCCTACGTGGAAGTGAACCCGCTGCGCTTCCTGAACCACCGAACACGCGTGGAGCTCACGCTGTGGAACTCGCTCGCGCTGATGAAAGCGACCTACGGCGACTTCCCGCTCGCATCGCCCGTGAACGGGACGAGTAACCTCGACGGCAAGCTTGTGGAGTACGCCCCCGCGCTGATCCATCGTTGTGGTGCATCCTTCCTCCTGGGCGACTTCCGTGCTGAGTTGCAATACAGCTACACCGGTAAAGTCTATGCCGATGCCGGCAACACCGAGATGCCCACCGCGAACGGGCAAGCGGGCGTCATTCCCGCCTGGACGGTCTGGGATGCATCCGCCGGTTATACTTATAAGGAGCGCTACGAGCTGAAGGTGAATCTGTCGAACCTCTTCGACGACCGTTATTTCACCCGACGTTCCGGTGGTTATCCCGGTCCCGGCCTGCTGCCCGGCGAGGCGAGGACGTTGATTGTGACGGTGGGAATGAAGTTGTAAGGATCGCCGGTGGTAAGGCGGAATGCGCGCTGGGAGTGTTATGCCTATGCTGTTACTTTTCGAAGGCGCTAACATTCCGCCAGACGGACCATTGTTCCCTGAATAAACATTTCATACCGCGACCCCTACGGGGTCGAAAATCCAAGAGGGACAACCGGTGCAAGGATACCGCCGCCCCTACGGGGCGGGGTGTTGACTGATCGGATGCTGCGGCGGAATGCGCGCTGGGAGTGGTATGCCTATGCTGTTGCTTTTCGAAGGCGCTAACATTCCGCCAGACGGACCACTATTCCCTGAATCAACATTTCATACCGCGACCCCTACGGGGTCGAAAATCCAAGAGGGACAACCGGTGCAAGGATACCGCCGCCCCTATGGGGCGGGGTGGTGGTTGTGATCAAAGGCCGCGTCTTCCGGGATAAGACATCAAGGCATCTCTCGTGAAAAAAGTTTTTAGCGCAGGGAATAATATTTGTTTTCAAACCGCCGTCCAATCAGGCCCACCCGTGCGCCCCATCGGGGCGCCGGTATCCTAGCCCGTTGCAATCCCCCAATGATCACGGCCCCGTAGGGGTCGCGGTAAGGGGCGGTGAAAGAAGCAAATTGGTTTGCCACGATTCACCGGCGATGATGTATTATTTTTTTTATCACAGCACCAACATTTCATACCGCGACCCCTACGGGGTCGAAAATCCGAGAGGGACATTTGGTGCAAGGATACCGCCGCCCCTACGGGGCGGGGTGGTGGTTGTGAAGAACGGCCGCGTCGTCCGGGATGATACATCCAAGACATCGCTGGTAAACAACGTTGTTAGCGCAAGGAATAAAATTTGTTTTCAAACCGCTGACTTACGCCCACCCGTGCGCCCCATCGGGGCGCCGGTATCCTAGCCCGTTGCAATCCCCCAATGATCACGGCCCCGTAGGGGTCGCGGTAAGGGGCGGTGAAAGAAGCAAATTGGTTTGCCACGATTCACCGGCGATGATGCATTATTTTTTTTATCACAGCACTAACCTTTCATACCGCGACCCCTACGGGGTCGAAATTCCGAGAGGGACAACCTGTACAAGGATACCGCCGCCCCTACGGGGCGGGGTGGTGGTTGTGAAGAACGGCCGCGTCGTCCGGGATGATACATCCAAGACATCGCTGGTAAACAACGTTGTTAGCGCAAGGAATAAAATTTGTTTTCAAACCGCCGTCCAATCACGCCCACCCGTGCGCCCCATCGGGGCGCCGGTATCCTAGCCCGTTGCAATCCCCCAATGATCACGGCCCCGTAGGGGTCGCGGTAAGGGGCGGTGAAAGAAGCAAATTGGTTTGCCACGATTCACCGGCGATGATGCATTATTTTTTTTATCACAGCACTAACCTTTCATACCGCGACCCCTACGGGGTCGAAATTCCGAGAGGGACAACCTGTACAAGGATACCGCCGCCCCTATGGGGCGGGGTGTTGACTGATCGGATGCTGCGGCGGAATACGCGCTGGGAGCTTTATACCCATGTGGTCGCTGTTCGAAGGCGCTAACATTCCGCCAGACGGACCATTGTTCCCTGAACCAACATTTCATACCGCGACCCCTACGGGGTCGAAATTCCAAGAGGGACAACCGGTGCAAGGATACCGCCGCCCCTACGGGGCGGGGTGGTGGTTGTGAAGAACGGCCGCGTCGTCCGGGATGATACATCCAAGACATCGCTGGTAAACAACGTTGTTAGCGCAAGGAATAAAATTTGTTTTCAAACCGCCGTCCAATCACGCCCACCCGTGCGCCCCATCGGGGCGCCGGTATCCCAGCCCGTTGCAATCCCCAATGATCACGGCCCCGTAGGGGTCGCGGTAAGGGGCGGTGAAAGAAGCAAATTGGTTTGCCGCGATGGACCGGCGATGGAGCATTAATTTTTTTATCACAGCATCAACCATTCATACCGCGACCCCTACGGGGTCGAAATTCCGAGAGGGACAACCTGTACAAGGATACCGCCGCCCCTACGGGGCGGGGTGGTGGTTGTGAAGAACGGCCGCGTCGTCCGGGATGATACATCCAAGACATCGCTGGTACACAACGTTGTTAGCGCAAGGAATAAAATTTGTTTTCAAACCGCCGTCCAATCACGCCCACCCGTGCGCCCCATCGGGGCGCCGGTATCCTGGCCCGTTGCAATCCCCCAATGATCACGGCCCCGTAGGGGTCGCGGTAAGGGGCGGTGAAAGAAGCAAATTGGTTTGCCGCGATGGACCGGCGATGGAGCATTAATTTTTTTATCACAGCATCAACCATTCATACCGCGACCCCTACGGGGTCGAAAATCCGAGAGGGACAACCGGTACAAGGATACTGCCGCCCCTACGAGGCGGGGTGGTGGTTGGAAAATTGATCTTTGTCATGCACCGCCTGGATGCATACGATCAACTCCGGAAATTCTCGTACTGCATTGGAATGCCGACCTGTGACTTTTCCAAAATGCTGATGAGTTCCTGGAGGTCGTCGATCTTCTTGCCGGTGACGCGGACTTGTTCGTCCATGATGGACGCCTGGACTTTGAGGCCGGTGTCTTTGATGATCTTGACGACTTTCTTCGCGGTGTCTTTGTCGACGCCCTGCTTGACCTTGATGTCCTTCTTGACCATGTTGCCGGAGGCGTAGAGTTCCTTGCCGAAGTCGAGGCTCTGCGGGTCGAGGCCCTGCTTCACCATGCGGCCGATGATGATGCCTTCCACGGCTTTGAGGCGCATGTCGTTTTCAGTGAGGACGTGGATCTGGAGCGTCTTCTTGTCGAGTTCCACGTTGGTCTTGGAACCGTGAAAATCGAAACGGTTGGCGAGTTCCTTGATCGCCACGTTGATGGCGTTGTCGAGTTTTTGGACGTCTATTTTGGAAACGATGTCAAAAGAAGGCATGGGCGTGCGTGTGTGGTCTTGTAAAGATACGCGAGCCGGACCAAAACTGCCCTAATTTTCCAGCCGGGAGCGGACTGTTCATGTTGGAAAATGAATAAGAATTGACATTTGTCCTGCTTTCGCCGCCTGCCTATTGAGTATCTTCGTAATCATGCGAAATACGCACTTACGTTTCCTGGCGGCGCTGCCGTTTGTCTTCCTGTTCCTGCTCTCGGATCAGTCCAATGCCCAGGTCCGCTTCGACCGGGTCGATAATGTCGCGGTGGAGATCGCCGGGACCCCGATGCAGAACCCCTGGTCAGGCGGGATCAATTATCCGCTGACCTCTTCCGTGGATATGGACGGTGACGGACGCAAAGACCTCTTCGTGTTCGACCGCTTCAACAACCGGGTGAGTTGCTTCCTGAATACCGGCTCGACGAATGTGGTCACCGCATGGCAGTACGCGCCGGAAATGGTGCAGAGATTCCCTCCGATCAACAAGTGGGCGCTGTTCTACGATTACAATTGCGACGGGAAGGAAGACCTGTTCATGCTCTCTTCCCAGTTTCCGTCAGGCATCGCCGCCTGGCGCAACGACTACACGCCTGGCTCCGGTTTGCAGTTCACCCTCGTCAATCCGTTCATGCGGGAGACCTTCGCCGGCTTCCCGACGAACATCTTCGCCAGCGCGGTTTCCATCCCGGCCTTTGCGGATGTGGATAGCGACGGCGACATGGATATCATCGGATACAATTCGGTTCCGGATGGCCGATTCATTTATCACCGTAACCTGTCCATGGACAACTATGGCACCTGCGATTCGCTGGTGTACGAATGGGCTTCCGCCTGCTGGGGAAATTTCGCCCTGCAAGTAGGCGGCGCCAACGAGGTGGGATGTTTTCATTGTCCGTGCCGTGTCGGTCGGCCGACCGAAGAGCCCAACCCGGTCCTGGAACCGGCTTACGATCCTTCCGATGCCGCTCGTCGTGATGATACGATCTCTTCGATCTACCTGCTCGACCTCGACGGCGACAACGATATGGATGCCCTGATCGGAGACATCTCTTCGTACAACACTCTCATGGTCCACAACGGCGGGACGCAGTTTTCCGCGGAGATGGATACGCAGGATGTCAGCTTTCCATCCTACGACCTGGCCGCGGTCTTCAACGGCTTCCACGCGCACAGCTACATCGACCTCGACAACGACGGCAAGCGCGATATGCTCTTCGCGCCGAATGAGAACGAGAACCGACAGGGTATGTGGTGGTACAAGAACACCGCAACGGATCCCAACCCGACCTTCAGTTACCGTTCGAGTGATTTTCTGGTCGGCGGCATGATCGACGTCGGCGAAGCGGCTGTGCCGGTGCCATTCGATTACGACAGTGACGGCTTGCCGGACCTGATCGTCGGGGGCAGTATCTTCCAGAATCCACCGCAGGCAAATAAGAACAGCTTGTGGTTGTTCCGCAACAAAGGCACAGCCACCCAGCCGGCATACGAACTCATCACGGACGACCTGGCCGGCATCTCGGCACTGAATCTCGTCGCGCCCCTGGCCGCGACGTTCGGTGATCTGGATGCCGATGGCGATGCCGACATGATCATCGGTGCGGACGACGGAAAACTCTACTTCTTCAACAACAGCGCCGGCGCGGGTAATCCCTGCAGCTTCCAACTTGCATTCCCGAATTACATGGGCATCGATGTCGGTAACACGGCGACCCCGCAACTGTTTGACATCAACCGGGACGGACTGCAGGATCTGTTGATCGGGGAGAAGTCGGCCACCATCAACTACTTCAAGAACATCGGAACTGCGGCGAGCGCGTTTTACAGCAACCTGCCCGATAACGATACGCTTGGCGGTATTCTGCTGCAGTCACAGGGATACGTCGAAGGGTATACCGTACCCTTCTTTTACGATACCGCAGGCACGCGTCGGCTGGCAGTGTCGAACATGGGCGGCAACGTGTACTTCTACGACAACATCGACGGTAACCTGAACGGTACGTTCCGGCTCCTGGATTCGCTGTACAACAAGCCGGAATCGTCCAGGATCAAGTTCAATGTTTCGGTGAACGGTGGTGATATCAACGGTGACGGCTTTGTCGACCTGGTTCTGGGACAGGCTTCCGGCGGACTACAACTGTGGTATCAGTACAACCCGACAGCCGGCGTTCCGGCGCTCGAAGAGCCGGCGGTTTCCTTCATCGCGTTTCCGAATCCGGCACGTGACGAAGTGCGGGTCAGTTTCAACCACCTGAGTGGAAAAGGGACGGAACAACTGGAAGTAACGGACATCGCAGGTCGCGTGCTGTATCGGTCGCGTGTCAGCGCCGAGCAAATGGTCATCTCCACGACCGAATGGGCGTCCGGTCTTTACCTGCTTCGGCTCGTTTCCGAAACTGCATCCCGCAGCATGAAACTGCGGGTGCAGCATTGATCGGATGATTTACTTACTGCCTTCCTTGTAGAACTGCAGCGAACCGGAGTTGGTGCAATAGCGCAGCCCGGTAGGGTTGGGGCCGTCGTCGAAGACGTGACCCAGGTGGGCGCCGCATTTCGCGCACACGATCTCGGTACGGATCATGCCGTGACTCGAATCCCGTTTTTCACGGATGTTACTGCCCTCGACCGGCGCGTAGAAACTCGGCCATCCGCTGCCGCTGTCGTATTTCGTGTTGCTTGAAAAGAGCGGAGCATTACAGACCACGCAGTGGTACATGCCCGTCTCGTGGTTGTCCCAGTACTTGCCGGTAAAAGGCGCTTCCGTGCCGCATTCCTGCGTGATGCGATACTGTTCCGGGGTGAGTTTCTTTTTGAGTTCGTCTTTTGAAATTCCGTTTTGCTCTTGCATGTTGTTCGATTGCTGTTGTTGGACGGCCGGTTGTCCGCACGCGATCAACGCGGAGACCAGCAGGGAGAAGATGGAAAGGCTGAGGATCCTCATATCAGTTTTAGAAACAAACGGCGGGAGGGAAGGTTTGGATTTCCGGCAGAGGTTAAAGCTTGTTAAGGTGTCGTTCGCGTGGCAAGCAAGTTCACCAGATGCCGGGCCACACCGGCGGCCTGGACACGGAGTTCGGGAACGGCAGTGCTTTCCCAGAGGGCGCCGCGCAGGAGCGTGCCAAGCGTCAGAAAATCGGTTTGCGCGTTTCCGTCACTGTCGATGATCCGTCCGTCGGTGGTCGCTTCGATACCCAGGTTGAGTTCATGAGGAACGATCAGTCCGCGGTCGGTAAGTCGCTGCAGGAGCGGCGATGCTACTTTCCGGATGTCCGGTTGCGGTCCGGTGCAGTTGATGACGCGATCGACGCGAAGTGTTTCCGTCGCGTCGGAGCCGCGCGGACGAATCTCCAGTTTGATTCGTGCCTGCTCTTCGGAGGCGGACAGGATCCTGCCGGCACGAATGATGAGGCTGCCTTTGCGGATCTCACGTTGGATCTGTTCGTGGATGGTGAACGGCAGGCGGTGTCGCGCCATTCCCCAGAGGTGCCGCAGGTGTTGGATGAATTGTCGCTTTTCCCGGCTGCTGAGTTGTTGCCAGATCTCCTGGGTCTTCGAACGCAAGGCGTCCACGACCGCCTCTCCGGAGATGCCCAGTTTGCGGATGGCGAAGACGTGTTGCCGGAAGACGCGCACGAGCTGATCGATGTGGTAGGGTTCCCGCAATTCATCGAGGATCGCTTTGTGCGGCGGGAAATTGCGGTGGGGGAGAATGTCGAAGCCTTTGGGCGAGATGGCGATGATCGTTCCGGTGTACCCTTTGCCGCGCAGACCGAGGACAATGTCGACCATTGTCAGGCCGGTGCCGACGATCAGCACTTCGCGTTCATTCGTTGTGACGACGCAGGACTCGAGCCATGGGTTGCCGCAGTAACGGCTGCTCTCGCTGATGCCGGTGAGTCCGGAGGGTGTTCCCGGCAGACTGTTGCCGGTGGCGAGCACGACCGCCTCGGCCTTGATGCGTCTTCCCGGTTCCGTCACGATCGACCAGTGGTGGTCTTCGCGGCGCAGGTCGGTGACCTCCTGTTGCACGATCTCCACGCTCACGCTGGGTGGCAGTCGGAGGAGTTGCTGTTCGAATACGTCGGAGAGGTAGCGGCCATAGACCGATCGCGGGAGGAACATGAACGGGACCTGCCCGGGATCGAGGCCTTTGCCTTCGGCTTGTTGCAGGAACCAGTTGACGAAGTGGTCCGGCTCGCCGTCGATGGCGCTCATGTTGCCTGCCTTGACGTTCAGCAGGTGTTCGTCCGAGTAGGTGTCGTAGGCGATACCGCGCGCGACCGGATAACGGCAGTTGAACAGCAGGATGCGCAGCGGTTGCCGGTGCTGGCGAATCAGTTGTACCGCGGTGAAGCTGCCGCTGAAGCCACCGCCGATGATCGCGATGGCAGGAGGTGAAGTGGTCGACATAAAAGCGCGGGCAGCAGATGTGAAGGGTTCAAAGATACAGGGTTTGATCAGCAGGTAAAATGACCCGCGAGGCAGTTGGCGGAAAAGATCGCGCCCCGGACCGATTCGTCTGTGAATCGCTCCGGGGCGCGCATGAACTCTTCAAGGTACGATCAACCTTCGTTCACCGATGCGCGGATGATGTTGAGCGCGCCGCCGGCTTTGAACCACTCGATCTGGTTCTCGTTGTAGGTGTGGTTGACCTGGAAGCGGTCTTCGGAGCCGTCGGTATGGTGCGCCACCAGCGTCAGCGGAACGCCCGGTGCGAAGCCGGTGAGACCGATCAGGTCGATCGAGTCGTCTTCGCGGATCTTGTCGTAGTCGGCCGGGTTGGCGAACGTCAGCGCCAGCATGCCCTGCTTCTTGAGGTTCGTCTCGTGGATGCGCGCGAAGGACTTCACGAGCACCGCGCGTACGCCGAGGTGGCGGGGTTCCATGGCGGCGTGTTCGCGGCTGGAGCCTTCGCCGTAGTTTTCATCGCCCACCACGATCGAGCCGATACCGGCGGCTTTGTAGGCGCGCTGCACGTTCGGCACTTCGTCGTACTGACCGTTCAACTGGTTCTTGACCGAGTTGGCTTTGTCGTTGAAGAAGTTCGTCGCGCCCGTCAGCATGTTGTTGCTGATGTTGTCGAGGTGACCGCGGAACTTGAGCCACTTGCCGGCCGGGGAGATGTGGTCGGTGGTGCACTTGCCTTTCGCCTTGATGAGGAGGCGGAGGCCGACGAGATCGGCGCCTTCCCAGGGGCGGAACGGATCGAGGAGTTGGAGGCGGGAGGACTTCGGATCAACAACGACCTGCACACGCGAACCGTCGGCCGCGGGTGCCTGGTAGCCGTTGTCTTCCACCGCGAACCCTTTCGACGGCAGTTCGTCGCCGGAAGGCGGTTCGAGTTTCACCGCCTTGCCTTCCGCGTTGACGAGCGTATCGGTGATCGGGTTGAACCTGAGGTCGCCGGCGAGGGCCAGGGCGGTCACCAGTTCAGGCGAAGCGACGAACGCGAAGGTGTTCGGGTTGCTGTCGTTGCGTGCTTTGAAGTTGCGGTTGAAGGAGTGAACGATGGTGTTCTTCTCCTGCTTCTCGGCGCCCATGCGCGCCCACATGCCGATGCAGGGGCCGCAGGCGTTGGCGAATACCTTCGCGCCGATCTTGTCGAAGGTGCCGATGAAGCCGTCGCGTTCGATGGTGTAGCGCACCTGCTCCGATCCGGGCGTGATGGTGAACTCCGCTTTCGGGACCAGTTTTTTCTCGACCGCCTGCTTCGCGAGGGAAGCGGCACGCGCGATGTCTTCGTAGGAGGAGTTGGTGCAGGAGCCGATCAGGCCGACTTCCACTTTCACCGGCCAGCCGTTTGCGGCGGCAACCTCTTTCATTTTACTGATTGGAGTAGCCAGGTCGGGGGAGAAGGGGCCGTTGACGTGCGGTTCGAGTTCGCTGAGGTTGATCTCGATCACTTCGTCGAAATATTTTTTCGGATCGGCATACACTTCCGCGTCGCCGGTGAGGTGTTCGCGCACCGCGTTGGCCAGTTCGGCTACATCGGCGCGACCGGTGGAGCGCAGGTAGCGTTCCATGCTGGCATCGTAGCCGAAGGTGGAAGTGGTAGCGCCGATCTCGGCGCCCATGTTACAGATCGTGCCTTTGCCGGTACAGCTCATGGACGTCGCGCCTTCGCCGAAGTATTCGACGACCGCGCCGGTACCGCCTTTCACGGTGAGGATGCCGGCGACTTTCAGGATCACATCCTTCGCGCTGGTCCAGCCGTTGAGTTTACCGGTCAGTTTGATGCCGATGAGTTTCGGCCACTTGAGTTCCCAGGGAAGTCCGGCCATCACGTCGCAGGCATCGGCACCGCCGACACCGATGGCGATCATGCCGAGGCCGCCGGCATTCACCGTATGGCTGTCGGTACCGATCATCATACCGCCGGGGAAGGCGTAGTTCTCGAGTACCACCTGGTGGATGATACCGGCGCCCGGCTTCCAGAAGCCGATGCCGTATTTATTGGAGACGGACGAAAGGAAGTTGAAGACCTCTTCGCTTTCCTTGATGGCGAATGCAAGGTCTTCCTTGCTGCCGGTTTTAGCGGTGATGAGGTGATCGCAATGAACGGTAGAGGGAACCGCGACCTTCGGACGACCGGCCTGCATGAACTGCAGCAGGGCCATTTGGGCGGTCGCGTCCTGCATGGCTACGCGGTCCGGGTTGAAGTCGACGTACGATTTCGCTCGCTCGTAGGCCTTTGAAGGCAGCGCGGTCGTGAGGTGGGAGTAGAGAATTTTTTCGGTGAGGGTGAGCGGTCGACCGACCAATTTGCGGGCAGCGGCTACGCGGGAGGGGAGTTGGGCGTAGATCGCTTTGATCATTTCGATGTCAAAGGCCATTTTTCTCTGTTTTTCGGACTGCAAAGGTACGAAAAAAGCGGCGGGGGCGGGTGAACTCCTCCTGTAAGAAGGTCGGTAGGATTGAGTAATCCTCACCGGTGGCGGGGCGTATATTTTCCCCAAAACAACCTGCATGCGATGAACAGCTACAAGATCGGTTCGACCAACGAACGCTACCGCCGACAACTCTTCGCTCCGACCACCCTCTTGCTCCAGGCTTTGCTGGGAGCGGCCGTGCTCGGATACCTGCTAATCCAGTCTGCGTCGGAAACCTCCCTGCTTGGCTCCCTTCAGCCCTGATTTTATTTACATCTGATTGATTTAGAGACACTTTATGGTAGTTCACACCAATACCCTTTCCGCAGCTCCCCGGCATGAAATGCCGTTCAAAGGAGCCTTGCGCTTTGCCGGCGTCTTTCTCTTTTACGCCCTGTTATTCCTGCTGATCAGCCTGATCACGCATCCGGAAGTCCTGCATCCGCAAGACGCGGGTTCGGGTGGCGTGCAGCAGGAACAGGGAAAGTAATCGCCTTTTTTGCCCGGAATTCCACTTCTGCCGATAAAAGGCCGATTTCCGTTTAAAATTGGATTTAAGCCTGTAAATTCTATCTTTGCACGCTCAAAAAAATTGGGCGTAAGCCACTCATATTCTATTAACCCAATTATCATCCATGCAATCCAAAGGAGCTGTAAAACTGTTTGCGATCCTGCTGGCCCTGGTCTGTGTTTACCAGCTATCATTTACGCTGGTCACGCGCAGTGTTGAAAAGGATGCCAAGGCGTTCGCCAACGGAGATCCGGCGAAGGAGCGTCAGTACCTCGACTCGGTGAACACCCAGCCGGTGTATCCGATCTTCGGTCACACGTACAAGAAGTGTAAAGAGAACGAACTGAACCTCGGTCTTGACCTCAAAGGCGGCATGAACGTCACCCTTGAAGTGTCGCTGGTGGATCTGATCCGTTCGATGGCCAACCACAGTACGGACGCCACCTTCAACAAGGCCCTGGACAACGCCGTTGCCGCCCAGTCGAAGAGTCAGAAGGACTTCGTATCCCTGTTCGTCGATGAATTCCAAAAGCTCGATCCGAACGGTCGTCTCGCGGCCATTTTCGCGACCAAGGAATTGTCCGAACGCATCAACTTCAACTCTTCGAATGAGGAAGTGAAGCAGATCATTCAGACGGAAGCGAATGCCGCCTTTGATCGTACCTACCAGATCATCAAGACCCGTATCGACAAGTTCGGCGTTACCCAGCCGAACGTACAGAAGCTGGGCAACGGACGAATCCTCGTCGAGCTTCCGGGTATCAAAGAACCCGAGCGTGTTCGCAAGCTCCTCCAGGGTACGGCGAAGCTCGAGTTCTGGGAGACCTATGACAACACCGAGATCTACCCGATGCTGGAGGAGGCCAACAAGGCCCTCAAGCTGACGGGTGCTGCCGACACCACGGTGCAGGCTGAAGCGATCAATACCGACAGCCTCGCTGTTCCGGCTGATACATTGAAAGACGCGACTGCCGCAGCGGATACGGCTGCCAAGTCGGAAGACCTGGTAGCCCAACTCGGCGACAAGAAAGAAGGCGGAGATACCGCGAAAACGGATACCACCGGACAGAAGTCGTTCGAAGACTTCGCGCGTGAGAATCCCTTCTTCGCTGTGCTGACCCCTTCGGTCGGACAGAACGAGCAGGGACAATCGGAACTGCGCAAAGGGCCGGTCATCGGCATGTCGCTGATCAAGGACACCGCCCGTGTGAACCAGTACCTCGCCATGCCGCAGGTGCGTTCGAAATTCCCGCGTGAGTTCAAGGCGTTCTGGTCGGTGAAGCCGATCGACGCGGAAGGCCGCGTGCTGCAGCTCGTTGCCATCAAGATGCCGAACCGCGACTTCCAGGCTCCGCTTGACGGTTCCGCGGTCGTCGACGCGCGTAAGCAGAAAGGCCAGTTCTCCGACAATTGGGAGATCGGCATGAGCATGAACGCGGAAGGCGCACGCACCTGGAAACGGTTGACGGGTCAGAACATCGGCAAATCGGTAGCCATCGTACTCGACGATTACGTCTATTCCTTCCCGGTCGTACAGAACGAGATCTCAGGTGGAAATTCCAGCATCACCGGTCAGTTCACGCTGGAAGAAGCGGACGATCTCGCGAACGTGCTGAAAGTCGGTAAACTTCCGGCTCCCGCACGCATTGTGGAAGATACTGTCGTGGGGCCGACGCTTGGTCAGGAAGCCATCAACGCCGGTCTCATCTCGTTCGTGATCGCGTTGGTGCTGGTGCTGTTGTTCATGGTTTCGTATTACAGCAACGCCGGTCTTGTGGCCGACATCGCCCTCTTCGCGAACGTGTTCTTCATCATGGGCATTCTCGCCTCGCTGGGCGCCGTGCTGACGCTGCCGGGAATCGCCGGTATCGTCCTCACGATCGGTCTCTCGGTTGACGCGAACATCCTCATCTTCGAACGTGTGCGGGAAGAGATGGCGCTGGGCAAAGGACTTCGCCTCGCGATCTCCGACGGATTCAAGCACGCTTACTCTTCGATCATCGACTCCAACGTCACGACCCTGATCCTCGGTATCATCCTGTATGTATTCGGTACGGGTCCGATCCAGGGATTCGCGACGACGCTGATCATCGGTATTCTCACTTCGCTGTTCTGCGCTATCTTCATCACGCGCATGATCTTCGAATGGATGCTCGGTCGTAACAAGGACATCCGCTTCTGGAACAACTTCTCCAAAGGCGCCTTCAAGAACATCCACATCAACTTCGTGGAGCGCCGGAAGATCTACTACATGATCAGCGGCCTCATCATCGCGGCGGGTATTGCCGCGTTCGTGACCAAGGGTCTGAACTTCGGTGTTGACTTCCAGGGCGGCCGCAGCTATGTGGTGCGCTTCGAGAAGCCGATGGCGACCGTCGACGTGATCGACGCGCTCAAAGGCCCGTTCGGCAAATCTCCGGAAGTAAAGACCTTCGGCGGCGAGAACCAGGTGAAGATCACCACCACCTACCTGATCGACGATCCCGCACAGGATGCCGAAGTGCGTGTGACGGACAAGCTGAATGAGGGTCTGAAAGCCATCGGCGGCAATTACACGGTGCTCAGCACCCAGAAAGTAGGTCCGACCATCGCCGATGATATCAAATCATCCGCTATCTGGGCGATCCTGATCTCCTGCGCGCTGATGTTCATCTACATCTTCATCCGCTTCAAGCGTTGGCAGTTCGGTCTGGGCGCTGTGATCGCCCTGCTGCACGACGCGGTCGTGGTACTGAGCTTCTTCGCCATCTTCAACGGCGTACTGCCCTTCTCGCTGGAGATCGACCAGGCCTTCATCGCCGCGATCCTGACGGTTATGGGCTACTCGATGACCGATACCGTCGTGGTATTCGACCGTATCCGCGAGTTTGTCGGCGTACACCACCACGCGCACAACCAGCGTAAGGTGATCAATGACGCGCTCAACGCCACGCTGAGCCGTACGATCAATACCTCGCTGACGATTTTCTTCGTACTGCTGGCGATCTTCATCTTCGGCGGAGAGGTTATCCGCGGATTCACCTTCGCCCTGTTGATCGGTATCGTGATCGGAACCTATTCGTCGATCTGTATCGCTACGCCGGTCGTAGTCGATTTCGCGAAACTGGATTCTGAAGACAAGAAGAAAGACTGATATTAACGAATCCTGAAAATGGAGCCTGGTCGATCCCGATCAGGCTCTTTTTTTTGAATTCAAAGGGCAAAGCTGAAAAAAGCCCTCCTTAAACCTTCATGCTTTCCGACTACCTTTGCAGCTACCTTTGCGATAAATAATCCTACCATGTTGCTCCAATCCCTGCTCTTTCTGAACCTCGGTGGCGGTGAGATCTTTGTCATCCTGCTGGTTGTCCTGCTCTTTTTCGGATCGAAACAGATCCCCGAGTTGGCGAAGGGACTCGGTCGCGGCATGCGCGACTTCAAGGACGCGATGAACGGGGTGGAACGCGAGATCCGCGACGCCGCGAATACGGAGAGCAAGCCGGCGGAGAAGAAGGAAGAGGCGAAGAAGTTGGATCAATAGTCCGCCTTCGCGCTGCGCGCTTCGGCGGAGGGGCGAGGGGCGAGGGACGAGGGACGAGGGACGAGGGACGAGGGACGAGGGACGAGGGACGAGGGACGAGGGACGAGGGACAGTTAACCGCTCAAGGTAGCGAGATTTACTATTCACTATTCACTGTTCACTGCCCACTGCCCACTGCCTACTGCCTACTGCCTACTGCCTACTGCCTACCACTTGCTGTACATCACAGCCGCTTCTCCAACTCCACCAGTAACAGCGCATTAAACGTCATCTCTTTCGTGAGTCCTCCTTTTCTTGCTGCGCGGACGCCGAAGTGCATGTCGTGGTAGCCTTCTTTGCGGTGGGCGTCGGGGTTGATGGAGATCATGACGCCTTTGTCGAGTGCATAGGGGATCCAGCGCCAGTCGATGTCGAGGCGATAGGGATTCGCGTTGAGTTCGATGATCACGTCGTTGGCGGCGCAGGCATCGATCACTTTGCGGTGGTCGATCGGGTAGCCGGGGCGGGAGAGGAGAAGGCGCCCGGTCGGATGGCCGAGGATGGTGGTTGCCGGGTGTTCGACGGCGCGGATGAGGCGTGCGGTGGCTTTATTTTCGTCCATCTTCAGGACCGAGTGGACAGAAGCGACGACCAGGTCGAAGGTGTCGAGGATTTCATCCGGGTAGTCGAGCGAGCCGTCGGTGAGGATGTCGGACTCGATCCCTTTCAGGATCCGGAACGGGGCGAGTTTCTTGTTGAGCGCTTCGATCTCTTTGTGCTGCTCAGCCACGCGTTCGATCGAAAGGCCGTTTGCATAAAATGCGCTGCGGCTGTGGTCGCAGATGCCGAGGTATTCATAGCCGAGCTCCTGGCAATAGCGTGCCATGACTTCGAGCGAATGCGTGCCGTCGGACCAGGTGGAGTGGTTGTGCAGGATGCCACGCAGGTCGGCTTCCGTGATGAGCTTTGACGTATCGGGTCGCTGGCGTGTTTCCCATAGCTCCTCGCGTAGCTCAGGTTCGGGAAACGCGTAACCGATCGTACGATAGATCTCCACCTCTGAACCTTCGAGTGAGGCGTTCCAGTTGAACGCGCTGCTGAGACGCGCCAGGTGCGCTTCATCGCCTGTCGTGCGAAGCAGGGTGTTGCCGAAGGCTTTTTCGGAACAGCAATGAAACACGAGCGGCAGTCTTCCGGCCAGTGAGCTGCGGACCATCGTTCCATCGGTGGAAACAGGTTGTCCTGCCACCAGGGGATGGTCGGCGAGAAAAGCGGTGATCTTTTCAGTTGTGGCTACTGTTACGAATTCCGCCGTTTCGATGATCTCGCAACCGCGGCGAAGTGTGCCGGTCCAGTCGGCGGAGCCGATACCCGAAGTTTGCCGCAAGTCTGCGAGCAGTTGAAGCGCAAGGGGCTCGATGACCGCATAGAGGAACTTGCCTTTGTTGGATTGCGCGTACTCGATGCTGTGACGCACCTGCTCCTGCGTTTTCTCGCCAAAGCCTTTCAGGGTAACCAGCCGGTTCTCCTGGCAAGCGTAAAGCAGTTCGCCGACAGATTGGATCTCGAGTTCCTGCCAGAGTGTGCGGACCTTCTTTGGGCCCAGCCCTTTGATGGAAAGGATCTCGAGGATACCTTCCGGTGTTTTGCTTTTCAGTTCGTCGAGTTCGTCGAAGGAACCGCGTTCATTCAGTTCCAGGATGCGCGCTTGCAGGCTCTTCCCGATCCCTTCGATCCCGGCGATGGCGGCTGCGTCCATGGTTTCGAGCGCTTCCGGCAGTCGTTCCACTTTGAAGGCCGCGTTTTGAAAAGAGCGGACCTTGAACGGGTTTTCGTCGTGCAGCTCGAGCAGTTGTCCGGCCAGTTTGAAGGCGCGCGCGATCTCCTTGTTCGTCATGCGCCGATTCAGTAGATGAAGAGTTCGTACGGCAGGCGTGCCTGAATGCCCTGGCTATTGAGGACTTCGCGCAATTTCGCGTAGTAACGATAGCTTTCGCCCAGTTCTTCCTTGGCGAAGTAGGCTTTCGCGTCGGCGGAGAAGTCTTCCATCAACTTCTGCAGGAATTCCTTTTGCTCGGGATAGTTGACCGTTCGGTAGTTGTCGAGCCCGGCCATCTTCGCGGCAATGGATTTCGCAGTTTCCAGTCCGCCGATCACATCGACCAGCCCGATCTGTTTCGCGTCCGTACCTGACCAGATGCGGCCCTGGCCGATGCTGTCGACCTCGGCGGTGGTCATGTTCCGGCCTTCGGCCACGTGACCGATGAACACGTTGTAGATCTGTTCCACTTCTTCCTGGTAAATGGCGCGCTCTTCGGCGGTCAGCGGACGCGAGAGGCTGCCGATATCGGCAAAGCGGCCTGTGCGTACGGTGTCGAAGGTGATGCCGAGTTTGTCCTTCCACATGTTCTGGGTGTTGAACAGCAGTCCGAACACGCCGATGGAGCCTGTAAGCGTGTTGGCTTGCGCGACGATGGTGTCGGCGATACAGGAGATATAGTAGCCTCCGGAAGCCGCCAGGTCACCCATGGATACCACCAGCGGTTTGGCTTTGCGTGCCAGCAAGGCTTCGCGCCAGATCACTTCGGAGGCAAGGGCGCTGCCACCCGGTGAATTCACGCGCAGGACGATGGCTTTGACGGTCGTGTCGAGGCGGGCTTTGCGAATGGCCTCGCTGATGCGCTCCGAACCGATCACTTCGTCGCTGCCTTGTCCGGAGCGGATCTCGCCGACCGCATAGACGACGGCGATCTTGCGGTTGGAAAATTCCTTTTCGGGTTTTACGTACGCCTTGTTGTATTTCTGCAATTCGACGTAGCGTACTTTCTCTTTCTCTTCAAGGCCGCATTGCTTGCGGAGGTCATCGGTTACTTCGTCGAAGTAAGCGGTCTTGTCGATCAGGCGGAGGTCAAGCGCGTCCTTCGCCTTGCGGCTACGGTACTGATCGGCGATGGCCTGAAGTTCTTCCTTCGGGAGTTTACGATCAGCGGAAATATTCCCGAGCCAGGTGTTCCAGACGCTGCCAAGCAGGCGGCTGATCTGTTCCCTGTTTTCGGGGCTCATCTTGTCGAGTGTGAACGGTTCAATCGCGCTCTTGAATTTACCGTGCCGGATCACTTCCGGTTCGATGCCGAGCTTGTCGAGTGCTCCTTTAAAGAACATCAGTTCCGTGTGGAGGCCCCGCAGTTCGACGCCGCCTTCGGGATTGACCGCAACGGTGTTGGCAACGGAAGCAAGGTAGTAGGCGCCTTGCGAATAGGAGTCGGCATAAGCGTAAATGAACTTTCCGCTCTTGCGGAATTCGCTGAGCGCGCCACGGATCTCGTCGAGCGTCGCGATACCCATGCTGAGGGAGCTGAGGTTGAGGAAAATGCCCTTTATCCGTTCGTCGCGACGGGCTTTATCGATGTTGCGCAGGATATCATGGAGACCAAGTTCCTGTCGGCTTTCGAACGCGTCATAGTCGAACGACTCGAAGGGGTTCTTGGAGCTGCGTTCTTTTACGGGATACTGGAGTCGGATTTCGACAACCGACTTATCCCGTACCGTCACTTCCGTATCCGACTGCAGGGAAGAGACGAGCAGGGAGACGATGCCGAGGAAGAGGAAGAAGAGGACGATGGTCCCGACCACGAAACCAAGGACCGATGCCAGGAAATACTTGAAGAAATCTCTCATGCGATTGGATTGATTGACAAAGTTAGCCGATTCGGCGGTTCATTTTGAAGGATAGACGAATCGCAGTAGGTTTGGCGTGTGGATCTTAACATCATTTATGTTTTGACCGGTTCCAACCTGGGCGAACGGGAGCTTTTTCTTGAAAAAGCCCGAAAGGAATTGGCGCGTCGTGTCGGGGAGTTGACAGGAGTGTCCTCCTTGTACGAGACGGCGGCCTGGGGTAAAACCGACCAGCCGGCGTTTCTAAATCAGGTCCTGCGGCTGGAGACACCGCTTTCGGCAACGGTCGTGATGGAGCAGTTGCACACGATCGAGCGCCTGTTAGGGCGGGAACGACGGGAACAGTGGGAGCCACGTACGGTGGATCTGGACCTGTTATTCTTCAATGATTCGGTTCTTAAAATCAACGATCTCCAGGTCCCGCATCCACGACTGCACCTGCGTCGGTTCACGCTCGCGCCACTGGTGGAGATCGCACCGGCATTGGTGCATCCGGAACTGAAGCTGAGTATGAAAGAACTTCTGGACAGGGTAGATGATCCGCTTTCCGTTCGCATCTTTGCAGCCGGGCAACCATGAGTGAACGGCTGAAATACGACTACCTGGTCATTGAGGGAAACATCGGTACAGGCAAGACCTCGCTGGCCACGCGCATCGCGGAGCAGTTCCAGGCACGCATCGTGCTGGAGCGTTTTGCCGACAATCCGTTTCTCCCGAAGTTCTATGAGAACTCCTCGCGTTACGCTTTTCCGCTCGAGCTGAGTTTCCTGGCCGACCGTTACCAGCAACTGAACGATGAAGTGATGCCGCAGGAGTTGTTTCGTCAGCAGACCGTAGCGGACTATGTGTTGAGCAAGTCGTTGATCTTTGCCAGCATAACGCTGAAAGAAGACGAGTTTCAGTTGTACCAGCGACTCTTCCACATCATCAACCCGCACCTGCCCAAGCCGGACCTGTTGGTCTACCTGCACAAGGACGTACCCAAGCTGAAAGAGAACATCCGGAACCGCGGGCGCGACTATGAACAGAACATCCAGGACGATTACCTGGGCAATCTGGAAAAGGGCTACTGGGACTTTTTCAAGCAGCAGGAAGGCTTGCGGATCGTGGTTTTAGACACGAATGAGGTGGATTTTGTGCATAATATGAACGATTACAACCGCATCCTCGAGATTCTCCAGCAGGACTTTCCGGTGGGGCTGCACCGAATACTCCCAAAGGGCTGAAAACCGCATTGGGTGGGCATTTGCGCCTTGTCCCATTCCGGGAAGTTGCTAAATTTGCGAACCTTGTAACGGGTAAGGCGGTATAAGTCAGACCCGATAAACTATCATTCCATGAGATTTTTCTACACGCTACTGGCCGGGCTGGTCATGTATGCCGGAACCGTTTCCGCGCAGACCAGCATCACGCAGGACAGTGTCCGCGTTGATATCAAAGGCGACAAGATGCCGCGGTCGAACGAGTTTCGTACCTGGGACATCGGCGCGCACATCGGATTCACCTATCCGAATACCGATATCGCCGCCAGCGATCTGACGGACGACAAAGTGATCAACAAGCTCGGCTTCGGTTTCAATGTCACGAAGTTCTTCACGCATTCGTTCGCGTTGCAAGCCTCCTTCATTCACGCCAAGCTGTCCGGTATCGACAATAACAAGCCGTACCGCTACGAGACCACGGTCAACTACGACATTTCGCTGAACGCCCTGATCCAGATCGGAAACATCGCGTTCCTGAAGAAGACCCCGAACCTTGGCATCTACGGTTACATGGGCGTAGGCGTCATGAACGTCGATCCGCAGGTTTCACTTGACGACGGCAAGACGTACCTCAACGGTATTTACAGCCAGTACCAGCAGCCGTACGATACGATGGATTACTCCAACACCACGCAGCTGACGATTCCGTTCGGGGTAGGTGTGAAGTACCGCATCGCCCGTCCGTTCTCGCTTAGCCTGGAGTACACGCTCCGCACGACGAACTTCGACAAACTCGACGGCTGGTATAAGCTGCTTTCGGAAGACGACGCCTATTCCTATTTCAACGTAGGACTTACCTACCACCTCGGAGCGAAAGAGAAGCCGATCGAGTGGGTGAACCCCTTGCAAACGGTCTATGCCGACCTGTACGACATGAAGGATCGTGTCGACCTGATGTCGGGTGATAAAGACAAAGACGGTGTTGCCGATCTCTTCGACCGCGAGCCGGCTACTCCGGAAGGCAACAAAGTGTACGGCGACGGTACCTCGGTGGATATCGACGGTGACGGCGTGCCGGATGCGCAGGATGCCGAACCGTTCTCGCCCAAGGGCGCGAAAGTGGACGCAGCCGGTCGCGAGATCGATACCGACGGCGATGGCATTGGCGACACCCGCGACCTAGAGCCGAACACGCCGAAAGGAACGCTGGTCAACAATACCGGCGTCACCATTCCGACAGGTCCTGCAGGTTCACGCGCCGGCGGTGCATCTTCGGTCATGGCCGCCAACGGCTACCTGCCTTCGATCTTCTTCGAACTCAACAGCGACGTCATCGACAAGAAGTACCACGAGACACTGGCATCCATCGCTCTGGTGATGAAAGCCAATCCGGATCTCAAGTTCGAACTGAATGGTAACTGCGACATCCGCGCGAACGTGGATTACAACATCAAGCTCGGCCTGCGCCGTGCCGAGAACGTGAAGAAGCACCTCGTCGACCGCTACGGCATCGACGCAGCCCGCCTCCAGACCGTTTCCCTTGGCAAGAACTCCCCGATCACCCAGGAACACCGGATGAACCGGAGGGTTGATTTCCGGGTGTTGCCGGAGTAAAGTGGAACTACGATATAGTTTCAAGCCCCGTTGGTGATTCAACGGGGCTTTTTTTACACTGTTCACTTACACTGTTTCTTACACTTACACTAATCAAAGAGAAACAGTGTGAGAAACAGTGTGAGTGAGCAGTGGAGAAACAGTGTAAGAAACAGTGGGAGTGAGCAGTGAGTTGGGAACTACCCATACTTCGGTAGTCGACGGCCTGCCAGCTCCCACAACACCACCCCCACGCAAACCGCCACATTCAGCGAGTGCTTGGTGCCGTGCTGAGGAACTTCGATGGCGGAGTCGCAGAGCGAGAGGGCTTCGTTGCTGACGCCGTCGAGCTCGTGGCCGAAGACGAGCGCCAGCTTTTGGTCGGGCGGTGCCAGGAAATTCTGGAGCGGAACGCTGGAAGAGGTTTGTTCGATGGCTAAGATGGTGTAGCCTTGTTGCTTCAATTCTAGCAGCGCGGCTGGGGTGTCGGTAAAGTGTTTCCAGTCGACCGACTCTTCGGCGCCGAGAGCGGTCTTGTGGATCTCGCGGTTCGGCGGGGTGGCGGTGATGCCGCAGAGGCAGATACCCGCGCAACGGAAAGCGTCGGCTGTGCGGAACGCGGAGCCGACATTGTGGAGGGAGCGGACCTGGTCGAGTACCAGCACGACCGGTATTTTACCGGCTTTCCGGTAGTCTTCAAGGCTCAGGCGGCCGAGTTCTTCGTTGGCGGTCTTACGCAATTTGGGTATCTTTAACGGATTTTGAAGCGAATATCGTGATCCGGGAGGAAACCAAAGCGGGGGTAGTCGAAACCCCCTTGATGAAGCAGTATTACGCCATCAAGGCGAAGTATCCGGACGCGCTGCTGTTGTTCCGGGTCGGGGACTTTTACGAGACCTTCGGAGAGGACGCCGTCAAGGCGGCCGGCATCCTCGGTATCGTCCTGACGCGGCGCGCAAATGGCGCGGCCTCCTTTGTGGAGCTGGCCGGCTTTCCGCATCATTCCCTCGATACCTACCTGCCGAAGTTGGTCCGTGCCGGCATGCGCGTGGCCATCTGCGACCAGTTGGAAGACCCGAAGCTGACGAAGAAGATCGTCAAGCGCGGCGTGACGGAATTCGTGACGCCGGGCGTTTCGTACAACGACAAGATCCTCGAGCACAAAAAGAACAACTTCCTCGCGAGCGTACATACTGACGGAAAGGTGTGGGGCGTCGCGTTCCTGGATATTTCCACCGGCGAGTTTCTGGTCGCCGAAGGCAAGCGCGAGTACATCGACAAGCTCTTGCAGAATTTCCAGCCGAGTGAGGTCATCTTTTCCCGGCAGCACCGCAAAGAATTACAGGAGCAACTCGGCAACCGCTTTTACCAGTACGCGGTCGACGAATGGGTGTACCAACCCGACTATGCCCGTGAAGTGTTGCTGAAGCATTTCGGTACCCTTTCGCTGAAAGGCTTCGGCGTGGAAGATCTGGCCTTCGCGGTGATCGCCGCCGGTGCGGCTTTTCACTACGCGTCCGATACACGGCAGGACCAGTTGCGGCACATCGCCGGCATCTCCCGGATCGAAGAAGACCGGTATGTCTGGCTCGACAAGTTCACGGTGCGGAACCTGGAACTGGTGGGATCGTCGAACGAGAAAGCCGTTACCCTGCTCGACGTACTCGACGAAACGCTGACCCCCATGGGCGGGCGACTGCTCAAGCGTTGGATCCTGTTACCGCTGAAAGACGTAGCCGCCATCCAGGAACGTCAGGAAGCGGTCCACTACTTTCTGCACCACCCGGAGTTTTCCGGGATACTGTCCGGTCAGCTCCGGCAGGTCGGCGACCTGGAGCGTCTCATCAGCCGGGTATCGCTCGGCAAGGCTACGCCGCGCGACGTGCAACAGTTGCAGCGCAGCCTCGAGCTGGTGGAGCAGATCCGCGAAGCCTGCCTGCGCACCGACAATTCCGCGATCCGCACGATTGCCGACCAATTGAATCCGTGCCGGATCATCCGCGACCGCATTTCACTCGAGTTGCATGCCGATCCGCCTGCGCTGGTGAACAAGGGTGGTGTGATCCGCGAGGGCGTTTCGCCGGAGCTCGACCAGTTGCGCGAGATCGCGTTCAACGGCAAGGACTACCTGCTCAAGGTGCAGCAACGAGAGGCTGAACGGACGGGTATCACCTCGCTGAAAGTCGGTTTCAACAACGTCTTCGGTTATTACATCGAAGTCACGCATACGCACAAAGACAAAGTTCCCGCCGAGTGGACGCGCAAGCAGACCCTGACGAACGCCGAGCGTTACATCACGGCGGAACTGAAGGAATACGAAGAGAAGATCCTCGGCGCGGAGGAGAAGATCCTCGCGCTGGAGACGCGGCTTTTCGCCGAGCTGGTGCAGGCCATCGCCGAGTATATCGCGCCGGTGCAACTCAATGCTTCGCTGCTGGCGCGGCTGGACGTCTTGCAGTCGTTCGCGGCCGTCGCGACAAAGTGGGAGTACACCCGACCGGAGGTGAACGACAGCCGGATACTCGACATCAAAGGTGGCCGCCATCCGGTGATCGAGCGTCAATTGCCGCCGGGTGAGCAGTTCGTCGCGAACGATATTTACCTCGACCCCGACAACCAGCAGATCCTGATGATCACCGGCCCGAACATGTCGGGTAAGTCGGCGCTGCTGCGGCAGGCCGCCTTGATCACCCTGCTGGCGCAGATCGGTTCGTTTGTGCCCGCCGCGGGTGCCAGTGTGGGCATCGTCGATAAGATCTTCACGCGCGTAGGCGCGAGCGATAACATCTCGAGCGGCGAATCCACCTTCATGGTGGAGATGAACGAAACGGCGAGCATCCTGCACAACCTCTCCGACCGTAGTCTGTTGTTGCTCGACGAGATCGGTCGCGGCACCGCAACGTACGACGGTATCAGCATCGCCTGGGCGATCGCGGAATTCCTGCACGAACATCCGAGCGTACGGGCCAAGACCCTCTTCGCCACACACTATCACGAGTTGAACGAGATGGCGGCCACGTTGCCGCGCATCCGGAATTTCCATGTAGCCGTGAAGGAAACCGGTCAGCAGGTATTGTTTCTGCGAAAGCTCGTCCCGGGTGGCAGTGAGCACAGCTTCGGCATTCACGTCGCCAAGCTCGCCGGTATTCCGGTGAAAGTGGTTCAACGTGCCGGCGAGATCCTGAAACAACTGGAAGACAGCCGGGGCAGGAGCGGAGCGAAAGTCGGAAAGGACGAGAACGTGCAGCTCAGCTTTTTCCAGCTCGACGATCCGGTGTTGGAGCAGATTCGTGAAGAAATCCGCTCCACCGACCTCGACCATCTGACTCCCGTACAGGCGCTGAACAAGCTGAATGAGATCAAGAAGCTGATCGGGGGGTGAGCCACAGTACGCAGTTGGCTGGAAAACAGTACCTTTCCAGTATAGTTCACCACATGCGTTTCATCTACTGTTTCCTATACTTCCTGGCTATATCACCTTTTCTGTCCTACGGGCAGGGCGGTGGAGGCGAAGTGTTCCTCCGGCCCGGACCTGATTGCGGCAAGGATGCCCTGGTCTGGAATGCGCCCGGTTTCAATAACGCGAACATTAACTACGGCGACGATCCCTCCATCGGGGCGCATGCCTGGACCAATACCGGGATTCCGGACACGGGCCGGTCTTTGATCGAGTTCGAACTGGATCAGATACCGGTTGGAGCCCTGATCACCTCGGCTTACCTTTCCCTCTACAACGATTCTTCTCTTGCTTATTGTTACGGAAGTCATGCATCCTTATCGGGTCCTAACACGGGTCGGATCCGGCGTGTCATCTCGCCCTGGAATGAACACCTGGTAAAATGGTTTACACAGCCGAGCACGACCGCTCTCCACGAAGTGATTGTACCCGCGACCGCAGGACCACATTCCAATTACCAAAGTATCGATGTCACCGCTTTGGTACAGGATATGGTGAACGATCCGGATTCTTCTTTCGGTTTCATGCTGAGTCTGGAAGATGAAACCTACTATCGCGCCCTCACCTTTGCCAGCAGTGATGATGTCAATCCTTCCATGCGGCCGTCCCTCTTGATCATTTATCAGATCCCGGCATCGGGTTGCTTTCGCCTGCAGGCCATGAATGAGTGTGGCATCGACGCCCTTGTCTGGAACGCACCGGGTTTTTCGAATGGCACGACCAATTACGGAAGCGCGGATTGCATCGGCGCGCATGCCTGGACGAATTCCGGTATACCGGACACCGGCAGGTCTTTACTGAACTTCGATATCGATGTGATACCGACGAATGCAGCTGTTGTATCGGCGGGTTTGTCGCTCTACAGCAATCCGGGAACCGCCTACGCGGGCGGACAACATTCCTCTTTTTCCTGGCCGAATGCGGGCGTGATCAGGCGGATCACTTCTCCCTGGCGGGAGGATTCGGTGATCTGGTTTACACAACCGACGTTTACGTTTGTCAACGAAGTGGTGCTTCCCCCCTCGATCGGTCCATACGACGATTACCTGAACATGGACGTAACACAGCTTGTGCAGGATATGATACAAAATTCGCAGTCCAGCTACGGATTTGAATTTGCCTTGTTGGACGAGCACTATTACAGTAGCCTCGTGTTCACGTCGAGCGATGCTGCAGACCCATCCCGATATCCCAAGCTGGAGATTTGCTATTCCATAACGAACGGACTCCAGCCGATGAATTCCAACGCAACGGAGCCGAGGGTATTCCCGAATCCGGTCGGTGATCGTGCTCAACTTAGTTATGACCCTACTGTCTATTCCGACGCCGTACTCCAACTGCTGACCCTGCAGGGGCAGGTAATCCGAAACCTCGGTATAACCACACAAACCGGATATGCTGAACTTGACCTGACCGACCTGTCTTCGGGCGTTTATATGTTACGTATCCAGTGCGCAGGAGCGGTGAAAAGTCTTCCTGTGATTAAGCGTTGAAAATCAGTCAGTTTTTTTGCGAAAAAAGGCGTTTTTTTCTCCTCAGACGTTGATTTCTAATAAAAAAAGCAGTACTTTTGTCCTCGCTTCAACGCCACGGGCGGGAAGCGAACTTAAGCGGAAGTAGCTCATTTGGTAGAGCATCACCTTGCCAAGGTGAGGGTGGCCGGTTCGAGCCCGGTCTTCCGCTCCAAAAAAGTCCTCCGGTAACGGGGGATTTTTTTTTGGGAAGGGGGGAACTGGGAAGTAGAAACTGGTAACTGGTAACTAAAATCTAGAAACTAGTGATTCGTGATTAGTGATTGGTTATTGGGTTGGATGGATTTGGGGTGTTAACTTTCAACCTGCAACGTTCAACGTTCAACGTTACAACGTTTTAACGTTCAAACGTTCCAACGTAAGATGCCCGGGTGGTGAAACTGGTAGACACGAGGGACTTAAAATCCCTTGGCCATTGCGGCCGTGCGGGTTCGATTCCCGCCTCGGGTACGGAGGGGGAATTGGTAACTAGAAATTAGTAATTAGTGGTTCGAATTCAGGTTTCAGTTACTAATTAGTAATTACTAGTTACCAGTTTCTGACATTCCAATTTTCCAGTCTATTCAAGGCTGAACCCGGCCAGTGTTTCCGACGATGTGTAATTGTTTGCCGGAGCTTTTCTGCAGGATTTCTTTTTCCTATTCAGAAGCCAGTCGGTGAGGCGGGGTGCTTCGGTGCGACAACGCATGCGGTATTCGATCACAAGTGCTGAAATCAGGGTGAGAATTCCGATCACCGTGATGGAAGCGTTGATGCCGAATTGATCAGCGATCAGACCGGTCAGTAAGGCTCCGATCGCGTAACCCATGTCGCGCCAAAGCCGGAATACGCCAAGGCTTTCGGCTCGGTCCAGTGGGTGGGTATTCTCCGCGACTGTTGCGAGAAAGGTGGGGTAGACGAGGGCGGTTCCCAAGCCGAGTACTATTGAAAGCAAGATGTACTGAAAAAAGGTGTCTGCCAAGACCAGCAATAGCAGCGCAATTCCCTGACTGAACATACCCCAGTACAGCATACTCTTCTTACAAAACCGATCCGACATTTTTCCGGTAAACAATTGCGCGATGCCCCAAACGGCAGGGTAGATCGCCGTGATCGTGCCAATGGCGGCGATGCCGAAGCCTTTGCTTGCAAGCAGGATTGGCAGGAGTCCCCAGGCCATCCCGTCGTTGAGGTTGTTGACCAAACCTGCTTGCGTGACCGAGCCCAGGTTTCGATCCCAGATCGTTGTATCCCAAAACACTTTTCGCAGGCGGGGTACCGGATGATCCTTCGCTTCCAGTTCCACATGCTTACGGGTGTCACGAACCAGAAAGATGCTGAACAGCAAGCCTAACACCACGAGCAGAATGCCGATGTAAAACGGGTATGGACGAATCCCATAGTGACTGGCTATGTAACCGGTCAGAAAAGCTACGAGGGCAACCGCGAGATAACCGGCAAACTCGTTCAGGCCCATCGCAAACCCGCGTTGCCGTTCACCCACGAGATCGATCTTCATGACCACCGTCGCGGACCATGCCAGTCCCTGGTTCAATCCCAACAGGATATTCGCGACCACGATCCAAGTCCATTGATCCGCGGACATCAGCAAGAACGGGACGGGGATCGCGATGATCCAACCGGTGATCAGCAGCTTCCGCCGACCGAAGCGATTGGCCAGTGTTCCGGTGAAGTAATTGGTGATCGCTTTCACGATACCGAATACGACGATAAAGGAAAGCACCGCGCTGGTGGCTGCTAAGTGAAATTCCTGCTCCGCAATGAGTGGTAAAATGGATCGCTCCAGGCCGATCATGCCGCCAACAAACGCATTGACAATCACCAGCAGGATGAACTGACGAAGGTTTTGTCGGAGGCCGAGGGTGGCGGGGAGCATGGGGGGGAGTAATTGGTAACTAGTAACTAGTAACTAAAAACTAGAAACTAGTGATTGGTGATTGGTAATTCGTGATTGGGTTGGATGGATTTGGGGTATTAACCTTCAACTTTCAACTTTCAACCTGCAACCTTCAACGTTCATCGCTCCGCGAATTTCTGTACCAGTATGTTTTTCCCGTCGCTGACGTGCAGGACGTAGAGTCCTTTCGCCAGTTGTAGTCCTTGCAGACGTAGGGTATTGGCGCCTGCCTGGGATTGTTCCCGCGAGGTGTGGACGAGACGGCCGGCGGCGTCGTAGATGGAAAATGTCAGTTCAAGGGTACGATCGGTCTGGTAGCGAATGATGAGTTCCGATTCGTTCGCGAATACCTGCAGACCTCCGTGGATCCCTTCGATCTCGCTGGTGCCAACGGCAATGTCGGAAGTACGGCTGAAGAAGATACAGCCGTTCGCGTCGGTCAGTTGTACACTGTAGAGGCCGTCCTGCGTCACGACGAAGAACGAGTCGGTGGCCCCGACGATCGGCGCGCCCATGAAGTACCACTGATAGCTGTCGTAGTCCTGTGTGAGGTAGAGCGTATCGTTCTGGTTGATGAGGATAGGCGCGGTCGGCGGCGCGTACACGTGGATGTAGCCCGGTAGGGTCAGCGTATCGGACTGCAGGCCGTTGTGGGCGATGAGGCTGACGTCGTACGTGCCTGCGAGGTTGTAGCAGATGCCGGTCGGGTCAGTATCGGTACTGGTTGTCGTGGCTGCACCGGGGAAACTCCAGGTGTAGGTGAGGCCATTGACGGATTGGTTGGTGAAGTCGGTACAGGAGCCGACGCAGAGGGTCGTATCTGCCTGGAAGCCGGCTACGACCGAGCTGCACTGCACGATGGAGACCGTGAGGTAACCGGTAAAGGTACCGGTGGTATAGGTGGCCGTCACCATGACGGTGAAGTTGGAGGCCAGGCTGAACACGTGCGCCGGAGTGAAGCTGGTGCTGAAATTGTTCGCGCCGGTGATGGAGTCCCGGAAGTTCCAGGACACGCTGATGAGACCGGCCGTATCGGCGAGGGAGAAGTAGGTGGAATCGCCGAAGCAATTGCCGTTCGCGAGGATGGTGAGGAAGTTGATGTAGTCGGTGCAGAAGTTGGGCAGTCCCCAGTAGGAGAAACGGCCTCCGAGGTTCACGGAATTAATGGAGAGGTTACAAGCGGCACCGAGGGCGTCGGGGTTGTTGATGACACAGAGATCGGCGGTGGAGTTACCGGCGAGGTAGATCTTGCCGTCGGGTGCGAGTTGCAGCGCTCCGAGTGTGCCCATGGTGGTGATGTTCGCGATGAGCGTGCGGCTGGCGTTGATGGTAGCCGCGTTGTTCGAGCTGAGGTCCCACTGGCTGAGTTCGTTGGAGCCTTCGGTGCTGATGTAGAGGCGTTGTCCGCTCGGGGAGAACGCCAGACCATACGGCCAGGTCGTGATGGAAGGAAGCGTGATCGGGTTAGAGAGGACGCCCGTGCCGGGGTTGAAATCGAAGAGTTCGGCGTAGTCGCTGCCCCAGACGGCCATGCCGACTTTGGTATGGCTGGGGCTTACTTTGAGGGCTCCATTGAAATCGGCGAAGTTGGTAAAGACGGTTCCTACGGAGGAGATGACCGGCGTAGTGTTGACGCCGGCAGCGGTGAGCAGATACACCTGGAAGTTGTTGGTCGTGGATTCGTGCGAGAGGATCCAGAAGTCGACCCCGTTGGCATGCTTGACGGCAGCCAGCTTTTCGGTGGTGGGCGTGTAGAGGTTTACATTTTTGGAGGTCACATCACCGAGTCTGCCCTGTGCCGTCATGTCGACGACCGAGTAGCAGAGTCCGCCGGGGCCGTTACCGCCGTCGACGGTGAAGATGTAGTAGGTCGTGAAGGAGCCGGGCTGGCGGATGATGAGCGCGCTTTGGTTGGACGTGTTGCTGCCCAGGAGACCGAAGCCGTTGGGCATGGACGTGTGGTTGCGGTTATAAACCCAGAGACCGTCGGTATAGAACAGCAGGTTGCCGGCAGAATCGCTGATGGCGGAGCAGCCTTCGGCCGTATTGACTTGACCATTGGTTAACGGCACCGGAGCGCCGGAGTTGAAGTCGAGTCCGGCGTTGGCGCCGAAGTACCAGATGTTGGCTTCCCGCTGGGCGATGCTCTGAGTGATGGTGAACAGAAACAAGCCTGCGAGGAGAATGAAGTAGCGCATCATGAAGAAGGGTTAGGGCAATAAAGCTAATGCCTTTTTCCAAGACCCTTTCGGAAAAACCAGTCTGCTGACATTTTATTTGGCGAATGGCAGCCAATCGATAGCCGGCAAGCTGCAAGTTAGCCCTGATGGAGGCGACCGCAGGGAGCCGAGAGCAGGACCGCGGGTGATCGGGCTTGCCAGATCCGCTTCTAATCATTGTTTGCGGACGTATTTCGAGCCTTTTAGGACTTGTCTGCCCTCGGAGGATTCGTTAACTTGAACTAGCGCCTGAGGGCGCCAGGGGTCTATGTTCCGGAAGAGTTTGTCGGCTGGTTTTCTGTCAATCGTCCTGATAGCGCTGTGCATGCGGGTACAGGCCGGGGAGCCGAATTACCGGCGGTTTACCACGGCCGACGGTTTGCCGACGAGCGAGGTGTATGTGATGAAGCAGGACCGTCAGGGTGTGCTTTGGCTGGGGACCGACCATGGTCTCTGCTCGTACGACGGAACCACTTTTCGTACCTATTCGACCCGGCAGGGACTGACCGACAATACGGTGTTTCGGATCGAGGAAGATGCTGGTGGTCGCATCTGGGTGCTGACTTATTCCGGGAGTGTTTTCTATCTGGAGGAAGACAGTATTCGTCCGTTCCCGCATAACAAGGTCCTGACGGATCGAACGCGCAAGTATGTGCCGACCGATCTGCAGGTGGATGCGGCGGGCGGGGTGCGGTTGAACGTGCAGGGCTCCGGCAGTTTTCATGTAAGTCGTGACGGTAAGCTCACGGAAGGTACCCGAAACGGTACGCGATCGCCTTACCGGTATGTGATAGAGCGCACCGGGGAGGGCGTATGTTATCCGCTTATCTTTTATAATGGTGTTTACGAATCGGATCAGCGACTGATCTCCTATGCAGAAGCACGACCCGTCGAATTGAAGATCGAAGGGAAGTTCTCCAACCGTTTCCGGTTGTTACAACCGGATAGCACGCGCTTGTTCTTCAGTGTGGGGAAGGAGCTTTTTGAACAGCGGGCGGGACAAATTGAGCAGTTGTTCCGATTCAACGCGAATGTACTGACCCTGATGCAGGACCGTCATGGAAACATCTGGGTAGGTACGGAAGACGGCGTGTACCGTTTTTCCGAAAAGGCGATGAGCGCGCTACCCGACTGGTATCTGCAGGGCGACCATATCACCTGCATCGCGGAGGACCATGAAGGCGGGTATTGGTTCTCGAGTCTGGTGAACGGGGTTTATTATACACCCGGTTACGGTGTGAACCGTTTGTCGTATCCCGACGGCATGTTGCCGCGCCCGATGCGCATGACGGTGGACGACCAAGGAAG
Organism: Bacteroidota bacterium; assembly: GCA_016713765.1. NCBI lineage: Bacteria > Pseudomonadati > Bacteroidota > Bacteroidia > Candidatus Pollutiaquabacterales > Candidatus Pollutiaquabacteraceae > Candidatus Pollutiaquabacter > Candidatus Pollutiaquabacter sp. The sequence goes on along the minus strand of JADJON010000003.1, from coordinate 304,907 downwards.
GCTGGTCGTCGCCGACTGGAGCGGCGCGGTGATCCGATATACCGGCGGGCGTCCCGAGGTGCTGGTTGCTTCGGAGCCGCTGTCGCAAGAGCGTCCGATCGGCTGGTTGTCCGCTTTCGCGGGCGATGATCGGGTGTTCATCAGCCGGGCCCGGCCGTCGTATATCCGGGATTCGCGCGAGCGTTTTTTCCTGACGCCGGGCTTGATGGGGACGAAGTCGAATTATCTCCGTTGCGCTGACGGGACGATCTACTGTGCCGGCTCGGCTTCGCTGCATGAAGTGAAAGGAGATTCGCTGGTGGTGACCTGCGAATTGAAATACCGGATCAATTGCCTTGCGGAAGGTCCGCCGGGATATCTGTTGCTGGGGACGAACCAGGGTGTTTTCAAATTCAACCGGAGCACGCATGAGCAATCCGTCTTCGACTCCTCCCTGGTGGGCATACGGGTGGAAGACCTGCAATGGATGGGCGATCAGTTGTTGGTCGCCACCAAAGGGCGTGGTGTATTGTGGCGAAAGCCGGACGGCAGCCAGGAAGTGATCGGAGAAGCGGAGGGTTTGCTCAGCGATATGGTCCACCGGATCTGCGTGGACGGTTACCGGTTGTGGTGCGGGACCAACAAGGGCGTCGGCAGGATCGATTTCAACGAGCGCAAGCGGCAAGTGGTGTCGGTCGGAAATATTCTCCCCGAGTTCGGCCTGATCAGCGATGAAGTGAATGATCTGCTGGTGTTGCGGGATACGCTGTATGCGGCCGGTCCAGGCGGAATCTCGGTGCTGGCCTGTGCCACCAGTTTTCTCAACGCCGTACCGCCGCCGATCTCGATCACGGGTATGAGCGTGAATGAGCGTGGTATTTCTTCGGAGCGCCGAATTCGTCTCGCACACGACGAGAATACCATCCAGGTCCGGTTCAATGCCGTCTCCTTCCGGAGTGGCGGACAACTTCGTTACCGGTATCAGTTGACGAACGGAACCGATACCGTCAGCGGAACCACGACATCACGAGAAGTGCAGTTCCTGGCTTTACGACCGGGCGCTTACCGGTTTTCGGTGACGGCCTTCAATGCATCGGGAGTCGTCAGTGAACAACCGGCGATAGCGGAGTTTCACATTCATCCGGCCTGGTGGCAGACGATCGTGTTCCGGCTTTTACTGGTATTGGTCCTGGTAAGCCTGATCTACCTCCTGTATCGACGCAGATTGAAGCTGATCGGGGCGCGTTACGCGATGGAGCGGAAGCAAGCCAGTTTGCAACTGACCGCCATGCGGGCGCAGATGAACCCGCATTTCATCTTCAATGTGATGAACTCCATCCGGAGTTATATGATGAACAAAGACACGGCTTCCGCCGAGAAGTACCTCACCTCGTTCTCGCGCCTGGTGCGTTATACCCTCGATCATTCGGACGAGCAGGAGGTAAGCCTGGAGGAAGAGTTGAAAGCACTCAGCTCTTATGTGGAGCTGGAGCAGCAGCGGTTTACTTCGCCTTTTCAGTTTAGGATGGACCTGGATCCGGTGGTGGATGTGCAGGAGTTTACGCTACCCTCCCTGCTCTTGCAACCTTTTGTCGAGAATGCCATCAAGCATGGTATTGCGCGTCGTGGTGGAGACGGGAAGATCGTGATCCGGCTGGAAGCGGCTGGCGACGGATTGCGCATCCTGATCGAAGACAACGGGGTCGGACGCCGGGCCGCGGAAGCGCATCGTAGCAGCAGTGATCCGGCGCATGTCTCCCACGGAACCGGTATCGCCTTCGCGCGTATCGAGGCCTTCAACAAAGCCTTTAACCGGAAGATCCGGGCGACCTACTCGGAGTTGAATCCGGGGGATGGGGAGTTTCCGGGGACGCGGGTGGAGATTGGGTTTTGAGTTCCCTGCCTTCGCTAAAGCTTCGGCAGGTGGGCGTGTTGTTTCGTCCCACGTCCCACGCCCCTTGTCCCTCATCTCGCGTGCTTTCTCGCGCCGATTCCTTACCTTGCTAGTACATGGGCACTCTTTCGGCACTGCTGGTTGACGACGAACAGAAGAACCGCGATTCGTTGCGGAAGCTGTTGGAGCTTTATTGTCCGGACGTACAGGTAGTCGGCGAGGCGGACTCGGTGGAGGGGGCCTTGGAAGCATTGGAGCGTCTGGAGCCGGAGCTCGTCTTTTTGGATGTGGAGATGCCGGGTGGCACCGGTTTTGATTTTCTGCGACGAGCCGGGGAGCGGAATTTCCGGGTCATCTTCGTTACCGCGCATTCGCATTATGCGATCAAGGCGATCCGTTTTTCGGCGATCGATTACTTGTTGAAGCCGGTCGACACCGACGACCTGGTCGAGGCGGTGCGTAAGGCCATGGAAGAGCGTTCGCAATCCAGTGCACCGCAGCACCAGCACTTGTTGGAGAGTCTGGGGCAGGCCGGTATCCGCAAACTGGCGATCCCGATCCGTGACGGCATCGCGTTTCTTGCCCCGGAAGAGATCGTACGGTTGGAAGCGGACGGTACCTACACGCATGTCTATACCTTGCAAGGAAAGTACACCGGTACGCGTAACATCAAAGTGTATGAGCAACTCCTGAGCGAGCAGGGTTTTTTTCGCGCGCACCATTCCCACCTGATCAATCTGCGGCATGTCCGGAATTTCAGTCGGGTCGACGGCTATTTTGTCGAGATGGCCGACGGGTCGAGGGTCGAAATCTCCCGCAGAAAAAAGGACGAATTCCTGGAGCGTATGAGTTACGCGGGCGGGAAAGCCTGATGCCGGATCTGCCGGGGGTTAAACCTGATCAGCCAGTTGTTGCATTTACCCGCCGCGGGTTAATCCGGTGCATTCAATCTGCCAAAAGTTTCCATTTTTCCAACATAATCGGGCATTTGCCGAGGCAAACACCAGCTCCATGCGCCGGAAATTCAGTGACGCCTTCAAGCAACAGGTACTTGCGGAACACGTGCAAGGCCGGTTGTCGTTAAGCGAAATTGCCCGGAAATATGATATTGAAGTCCGGTTGCTCAAGTCCTGGATGAACGAGAGCGCTGCTTCCCTGAACGGGCGCGAGTCAGGAATACCCATGACCGGAGAGCATTTACAAAAATGACCCGGAGTCAAGTTAACTGTCCAACGAAACACACGCACATCATGACCACCTTTACGCTTGCACATCGCCCGTTGACGCGACTCCTTTCGGGTCTGCTTTTCTGCCTGTTTCTGTTTGGCCAGACGGAGCGGGCGACCGCGCAGGGGCAGAGTTTTCCCTGCGTGTTGAAATGCCGGGATACGACCATCTGTTTCAACCTGCCGGATTCGATGGTGCAATTGCTGCCACCCGCCTACGCACCGGCGGGACCGGTGATCGGCAATGGACCCGATTGCCAGTTCGATTCCATCTGGAGCAATGCGCCGGGCGTGTATCCGGTCGGTACCACGGTCGTGACCTGGTATGTATGGGCTCCTCCCGGACGACTGGATTCCTGCACGATGAACGTAGTGCGCAATCCACCATCCTCGTATACGATCAGTTTTACCACCAGTCCGCCGATCGTCGGTGGCGTGATCAACATCTGTAACGGACAATCGATCACCTTCAACGACAACTCCACCGGTATCAGTGGTTTGTTGTGGAACTTCGGGAATGGTTATTACAGCAGCAACGCGACGCATACCGAACCGGCCTGGCATTATCCGCCCGGAACGTATTACGATACTCTGACGGTCTACGACGATTGCGGTTCACCGCACGATACGGCCTTCATGGTGGTGGTGGATTCGGCTTCGGGTCCGGATATCACCTGCATTTCGGTACAGTGTCCGGGCGACACGGTTACCTATCACACCAGCGCGGTGTGTACGAATTATACCTGGACGGTGACGGGCGGCACCTTCCTGACACCACCGCCTCCCACATCGGATTCCTGTACGGTGATCTGGGGCAGTGGTCCCTCGGGTACGATCTCGCTCAGCGTCAGTGGTTGTACACCGCCGCTCAACTGCCCGAACCCGACGATCAAGACCGTCAGCATCGTTCCCGCGACATTACCGATCGCGGGTGATACGATCGTCTGTTCCGGTTCCACCTCGACGTATTGTGTCGAATGCATCCCGGGTAATATTCACAACTGGGAACTGATGCCGGCAAACGCCGGGACCATCAGCGGGCAGGGGACCTGTTGCCTGACGATCCAGTGGGCGCCGGGATTTGCCGGAACAGTGACCTTGACCCTGAACTACCAGAACATCCTCACCGGATCGGGTTGTAATCTGCCGGGCAACTGTCGCGATGACCACAACTGCGGCGGTACTGCTTCCATCACCATTCATGTGAAGCCCATCTTCGGGATATCGGGTCCTGCTACGGTTTGCCCGAACGTGACGAGTTCGCCCTTCAACGGCATGAACCTCACGACCAACACCATCGAGCCTGCCACGAGTTGGAAGGTACAGACGCCGGTACCTTCGATTCTCAACTTCGCTACCACGGCGGCCTTCAATGCATACACCTGGAATGCCGGCCCCGGCTCGTACTACGTGACGGCCTATGCGCCGGCGGGAGTCTACTGTAACGACTCCGCCTTCAAGGCCGTGACCGTACTCGACATGATCGCACCGGCCGCGATCAGCGGGCCGGATACCGTTTGTCCGGGTGTCTCGTATCTGTACAACACCGTTCCGAATATGAACGGTGTCACGTACAACTGGACCGTGACGAACGGAACGATCATCGGCCCCGCGAACGGGAACAGCGTGATGATCCAGTGGAACGCGGGAGGCGGTAGTGTAAACGTATCGCAGACGCTGACCAATCCTCCGGGATGTACCAGTCCTGCATCGGCCACGTTCAGCGTTTATGTCTGGCCGCCCTTCAGTCTGCCGACCATCACACCGAGTGTACCGATCGCCTGTGTGAAGAGCACGATCGTTTATTCGATACCGCCCTCCCTGATCAGCAACGGTACGTACACCTGGTCCGTGGTTCCCTCTACTGCCGGGAATATCTTGTCGGCGAACGGGACGAACCAGATCACGATCCGATGGATCGACGCATCGAACGGACCGATCTTCGTGAAGTTGAAAATCGAGCGGTGCTATGCCGACTCGGTGATGTTCCCGGTGAATTTGCTGGGCTTGCCGCCGGTGCCGAACATCGTGGCGCCCGCTACGGTCTGCAAGAACAGCCTGGTGAACTTCTCCACTTCGAGTCCGGGACCGGTTTGGAATTGGAACTTCGGTGACGCGGGAACCGCCAATACGCAGAATGCCTCGCATACGTATGTAACCGCAGGTAATTTCAATGTATTCCTTGCCGTGACGAACGCGAACGGATGTTCAGACACGGCCTTCACGACCATCCAAGTCGATGACATACCGCAGTTGCCGGTGATTACCGGTCCGGCTTCGGTTTGTTCGGGCAGTACGGTTACTTATACGTTCACGCAGCCGGTATTTCCTGGCGCCAATTACGTCTGGACTGTCACGGCACCGGGGGTGCTACAGGCAGGCCAGGGGACCAACACGATCACGGTGAAATGGAATTCGCCGGGCTCTGGAACCGTGTCGCTGGCGGTGCAGTCGAGTTGTCCGCCGGGACCAGTTACTCCAATGAATGTAGTGGTCAACGCGCTGCCTACCGCCTCGATCGGTATTCCATCCCCTCTGTGTATCGGTGCGCCCTTGACCTTTACGGGAGCGGGCGGGGTGACCTACAACTGGAGTTTCCCGGGTGCGGGAAATGTGAATCTCACCAACCAGGCAGCGCCGGTGGTGACCTACAATGCTACCGGCAATTTCGGCGCGAGTCTTTCGATCATTGACGCGAACGGTTGTACGGCCAATACGAACGTGACGTTTACGATCAATCCCTTACCACTGGTGAACGTGACGGCGAATGAGATCTGTAATTTCCCAGCCAGTGTCACCTTCAATACGATCAATACCGGTGGTTATACCTATCTCTGGAGCACCGGCGCTACGACCGCGTCGATCACGCAAACCCTGACGGGTCCGACGACCTATTCCGTTACCGTCACCAACGCGTTCGGGTGTACCAACACCGGATCGAAAACCATCAACGGCGGTGTCTGCAATTCGATTCCGGGCGTATGCGTCGTGAACGACAGTATTGATTTCACTTCGGTGCCGCCTTTGTGTCTTACCACGACATTCACGAAGATCTACAGTGGCAATTTCACCGGCTGGGATTTCGGAGACGGCAGCAATGCCGGGCCGATCAGTCCGATCACCCATACCTTCCCGACACCCGGTGTTTACAATGTGACTGTGCAGGGATTCGCCATTGGTATGGATGCGATGGGGCAACCGTGTACCACGTCCATTGCACGAACGCATCCGGTTACGATTCCATTCGACGCTGCCTTCAATGTGACCTACCAGTGTAACGGCCTGGGGCAGATGCAGACAATCATCAACAATACTTCGTTGTATCTGAACAGCGCGGCATCCTATAGTTGGAACTGGTACCTCGACGGAAACGGAACGCCGTTCAGTTCGGTCCACTCTCCAGCGAATCAGTTGTTCGCCGCCGGTCCGCACAACATCACCCTGATCATCAGCGATCCGGGTGGGACCCTGGCCACTTGTACGCTGACCGTTGCGGTCAATGTGCCCGTACCCGTCACGGCGGCCGCGAATCCGCCGGCAACTCCGCCGTTTTGTGCGGGTACGCCGGTGAACTTCTCTGACGCTTCGTTTGCAGCGCCTACTTCCTGGACCTGGGATTTTTACAACAACGGTATCAACTTGTCCAACTTGCAGAATCCGCAGTTCACCTACCCGGCAGCGGGAAGCTTCACGTACAAGCTGACGGTCGGTGACCAATACGGTTGCAGCAGTTCGACGACCGGACCGATCACCATCAACGCGGCGGGTACGGGTACGATCACGATCAACAACACCTTCTGTGATTCCATTCAACTCACCGCATCCGGAGTAGGACCGTTCACCTGGTCGAACGTTGTCAGTCAACCGGTACCGGATAATCCATTCTACGTAAAGCAAAACGGCTACTATTCGGTTACCGGTTACAATCCTTCTTTCGGTTGTCCGTACAAAGCCACGGTCGGTCCGCTGACGGTAAAGAAATCGCCGAACGCGTCCATCTCCGGTAAAACGCAGTATTGTCAGGGTGAAAACCTCGATCTGAAGACCAGCACGGCGGGTGTTACTGTTTCGTGGAACCTGTATCCGTCGGGACCGGTGCTCGGTACCAATCCCAACCTGACGATTCCCGCGAACACTGCGGGCACCTTCACTTATCAGGTTACGCTGACAGCAGCGAATGGTTGTACGGCTACGGATACGATCTCAGTAACGGTGGATCCGGTTCCATCTTCCGCGGTGATCGTGGCTTCAGGTCCGTTGACCTTCTGCGAAGGCGACTCGGTGAAATTGCAGGTTGTTCCTGCCGCCGGCAGTTACCTCTGGTCAAAGTCGCCCACCCCGCCTTTGTCGCCCCCGTCGAATACCAATTCGTTCATCTGGGTTACGCAGAGTGGCACCTATTCCGTAATCGCTCAGACGGTGAACGGATGTTCCTATCCCAACATTGCTCCGGTAACGGTGACGGTCAATCCCTTGCCGGCGATCACGATCACCGGCGATACCATTGTTTGCAGCGGGAAGGGCCTCAGTTTATTGGCCACCCAGATAGCAGGTGCCACCTACAGTTGGGTAGGTCCGAATTTCGTCAGCGGTGCCAACCCGATGTACCAACCGAACATGCAATTGTCGGATGCGGGAGTGTATACGGTGACCATCACCAGCCCGAACGGTTGTACGACCACACGATCGGTGAATGTAGTCGTGAATCCGAGTCCGGTTGCTCCGGTCATTCAATCGAATCCCGGCGGTATCCTGTGTGAGGGCAGCTTGTTCAATCTCTTTGTAACCAATCCTGCAGGCGCAGGGCACACTTATAACTGGAGTACCGGACAACTGGGCTTGAGTATCAATGCTGCTTTGGTGGGCGACTATTGGGTAATGGTCACCAACTCATTCGGTTGTAAAGCCAACAGCAACATCCTGACCATTCATCCGCGTCCGGATCTGAGTTGCGCGCCAACCGGATGTTATGAATTCTGCAACGAGTGTGATTCGGTTACGATTCCCGGTCCCGCCGGCATGGCAACCTACACCTGGCAGATCTTCGTCCCGAACATGTTCGTATACTACAGCAACAGCCAGAATCTGACCGTGCTTCCTCCGGGCGGACAGTTCAACCTGGTGGCTACTAACCAATGGGGTTGCGCGGATACTACGGATACGCTCAATATTCACTTTGAAGATTGTTGTCCGGCTCCGGACCTGTTTACCTGTCTCGATACCTGTGAGAATTTCGACGATAACCTGCTGAACGATTTCGGGCCTGATCCGAATGCATCGAATGTGATCGTCTCCACTTCGAATGTCAATTCGCAGGGCGGGCCGGGTGATTATTATCTGTTCGTACAGGACCAGCCCGGCGCTTCGGGTGTGTTGGGCAGTTATCTGTTCGACGGGAAATGGTGTTGCGGAAGTTTCTGTTTTGATTTCCGGTTGTTGAACGACGGCGGAGTGGGTGGTAACGTGAATCCTTCCGTTACCATCATGAGCGGCACGCTCGGTTTCACCTTTACTTCTACGATCAATGCCAATCAGAACAACGGCTGGCATTCGGTCTGTGCGCCGATCACGGATTGCAATCCTGCTCCTGCCGGACCCGGCGGAGCCTGGACGCCGGTAGGAGCGACCTTGCCGACCGACTGGACAACCGTCTTGTCGAACGTTACGGAAGTGATCTTCCCCGCGGATTACAATGCCGCGCCGGATGAAGCGAGCGCGCTCGACAATATCTGTCTCAATTCGGATGTGCCCGATATCGATGCAGGTCCGGATACTACGATTTGTGTCGGTTCGGTTGTCACCCTGCACGTAAGCGGTTGTACGGGTACACCGACCTGGTCGCAGATCTCCGGTGATTCTTTGATCCCGTTGAACAACGGGCCGTTCATCGATGTCATGCCCTTGCAAAATACCTGCTATGTCGTTACCTGTTGCGGCTACCAGGCTTGTTGTTGTGATACCGATACGGTTTGTGTCAACGTGCGGCCGCTCCCGCAACTGCAATGGAATCTTCCGTTCACCCCCGTATGTCTGGGAAGTGATTCGATCTACCTTGATACGGCGAATGTTTCGGTATTTGTGAACAACAATTGGATCCCGCTCGCCAACGCAGGTGGCACCTGGGTATTCAGCGGCGCCAATGTGATCGGAAATTATTTCTACCCGAACCTGCTCGGGCCGAATGCTGTCACGTTGACCTATACGGATTCTGCCGGCTGCAGCGCGAGCCTGACCAAGTACATCGGCGTGATTTTCTGTTGTCCCGATACCTGCGAGGCGGATGCCGGCCCGGATCATGTTGTCTGCCTTGGTCAGCCGTTCATCCTACAGACGGCCGGCTGTGATTCGTCCAAATGGTACGCGATCTCCGGCGATTCCCTGGTTCTGGTCGGAAATACGCCATCTGTGGACGTGTTTCCGATGCAGAATACCTGCTATGTCCTGGTGTGCTATGAAGACTGCTGTGTTGATACGGATACTGTCTGTCTGACGGTCAACCCACCGCCCCAGATTCAATGGGCGTTCGCCTACACGCCGGTCTGCCAATTCGCTGATTCCATTCTCCTGGATACCGCACAGATCACGGTATACATCAACAATACCTGGGTACCCTTGGCGAATGCGCCGGGAACCTGGAGTTTCTCGGGTGTGAACGTAGTAGGGAACTACTTCTATCCGAATCAGCTTGGACTGAATGCCGTGACCTTTACCTACACCGACAGCCTGGGTTGCAGCGCGTCGCTTACCAAGTATTTCAGCGTGATCTACTGTTGTCCCGATACCTGCGAGGCGGATGCCGGCCCGGATCATGTTGTCTGCCTTGGTCAGCCGTTCATTCTGCAGACGGCCGGCTGTGATTCCTCGAAATGGTACGCGATCTCCGGCGATTCGCTGGTTTTGGTCGGCAATACTCCGATTGTGGATGTATTCCCGATGCAGAATACCTGCTATGTCCTGGTCTGCTACGAGGGTTGTTGTGTCGATACCGATACGGTTTGTCTGACGGTCAACCCGCCGCCGCAGATCCAATGGGCTTTCGCTTACACACCGGTCTGCCAGTTCGCTGATTCCATCCTCCTGGATACCGCTCAGATCACGGTATACATCAACAATGCCTGGGTGCCGTTGGCGAACGCGCCGGGTACCTGGAGTTTCTCCGGGGTGAATGTTATCGGAAACTACTTCTATCCGAACCAACTTGGTCCGAATGCCGTCACCTTTACCTACACCGACAGCCTGGGTTGCAGTGCTTCGCTTACCGAGTATTTCAGTGTGATCTACTGTTGCCCGGATACCTGCGAGGCGGATGCCGGCCCGGATCATGTTGTCTGCCTTGGTCAGCCGTTCATCCTCCAGACGGCCGGCTGCGATTCGTCCAAGTGGTACGCGATCTCCGGCGATTCCCTGGTATTAGTCGGCAATACTCCGATCGTGGATGTATTCCCGATGCAGAACACCTGCTATGTCCTGGTGTGTTACGAGGGGTGTTGTGTTGATACGGATACGGTTTGTCTGACGGTGAATCCTCCACCCCAGATCCAGTGGCCGTTCAGCCTGGCACCGGTATGTCAATTCAGCGATTCCATTTACCTGGATACCGCGCTGGTGACGGTTTATATCAACAATTCCTGGGTGCCGTTGGCGAACGCGCCGGGAACCTGGAGTTTCTCCGGTGTGAATGTGGTCGGGAACTATTTCTTCCCGAACCAATTGGGCTCCAACCCGGTTGTTTTCACCTATACCGACAGCCTCGGTTGCAGTGCGTCGATTACGAAGTATATCAATGTAATCGCCTGTTGTCTGGATACCTGTGACGCCAATGCGGGACCTGACCAGGTGATCTGCGCCGGTCAACCACTCACCTTGCAAACGGCAGGCTGTGATTCGACGACCTGGTTCGAGATCTTCGAAGGTGAATTGCAACCAGTAGGGCAGGGGCCAATCATCGACCTCTTCCCGATGCAGAGCACCTGTTATGTTCTGGTGTGCTCGAACGGTTGTTGCTCAGATACGGATACTGTCTGTGTAACCGTGAACCCCGTGCCGATCCTGCAATGGCCTTGTTTCCTGTCTTCCATCTGCGTTGATGCGGGCCCGCAGGCATTGAGTGATTCTTCGATCCTGGTTTGGCAGGGAAATGCCTGGATTCCGGCGAACCTCGCTGCCGGAACCGGGTACTTCACCGGTCCGGGCATTTTCGCGAATGTCTTCACCCCACCGGGTATCGGTTCATTCCTCGTCAGCTACACTTTTGTCGATACCAACGGTTGCTCGACTACGGTGACGAACGCGATCACGGTCATCCAGTGTGGCGGTTGCGATACGGCAGCATGCAACTGTAACAATGTTCCGCCGCCTCCGCCACCGACCATTACCATCGTCAGCGTCGATCCCGACAATTGCTTCAACGACGGTTGCATACATGCCACGTTCACGGGTTGTTGTCTCCTGTTCAGTTATTCCTATTTCGATCCGTGCAACCCGCTCTTATCGTACAGCATCGCGCAGACGCCGGATTCCAACATCTTCTGCAACCTGCGGGCAGGTAACTATATCATCTATGTTCAGGATGCCTGTGGCAATTTCACGCAGCAGAGTGTGACCGTCCCCTTGGCCAGCGGTCCGTTGACGGCCATCCTGAATTTTTCGCAGTGCGGAGATTCGGTTTGTGTGGCAGTGGAGGGCGGATGTGCTCCTTACACCTTCGATTGGGGCAATGGCCCTACTACGGATCAGTGCATTGCCCTGGAGGAGCGTTGTGTTATGCGTACAGTGACCATCACCGATGCCCGTGGTTGCAGTGTCACGAAAACGATCACGGTTCCGCGCTTTGATTTCGTAGCGGTCCAACCGCATTGTTGTCTGAACAACGGCAGTATCTGCATCGAGGGTTGCTTCGGACCGCAACCGTATTTCTACTCCTGGAGCAACGGAGCCACGACTTCCTGCATAGCAGGACTGGGTGCGGGAACGTATTGTGTAACCGTTACCAATCGTGACGGAGAGCAATTCACCTGTTGCTACACCTTGTCGGATGCCGGATTTGTTCCGCCTTCCGTCAGTTTCAATTTCTCCAACTGCGGCAGCATGGTAACAGCGGTGATCAACGGAAACGGATGCGGCAATTATTCTTATCACTGGCAGAATAACAGCACTGAACCGTTCTTCGAGGGCGCGAATGCCTGTGATTCACTCACCTTTACGATCGTTGGCTGTGACGGAAGTCAACACCACTACGGGTTCCGTGTGCCAGCGGTTTTGCCCTCCATTTCGCCGGTCAGCTGCGCGACAGGGCTTGGATCAATTTGCATCGACCTGCAATGTTACCGGGGGAATGTGACGGGATATTTCTGGACCGGCGTCCCGATCGGAGCAGGTTCGAGTTGTGTCGCGGTGCCTCCCGGCACCTATACAGTTTGCATCACGAACGACTATGGTGATATGATCTGTTGCAATGTATTCCTGCCACCCGTTACGGGTGGAGGTCCGTTGGTGACGCTTAGCTCCACACCTGTGGGGTGTCTGGGTATCAACGACGGTACAGCTTCCAGCACGGTGAGCGGTGGTTCGCCACCTTATACGTATGCCTGGAGCAATGGAGCCACCACGCCTTCCATTGCAGGATTGGCAGCCGGACTCTATACGTTGACCGTCACCGATGCGAACGGATGTTCGACCACGCTTTCGGTCGTGGTGCGGCGTTCTTTCTGTCCGATCGATCTGCACCTGGATATCCTGATCGAGGGCTTTACCTTATCGGGTACCGTTGCGGCACCGATGGGCAACGGTGGTTCGGGCGGTTGTCTCTTCCTCAACGGTACCTCAACGAATCCGGCGGATGTGGATTCCATCAACATCGCGTTGGTTGATTCCGCCAGTGGTCTGGTTGGATTGGAAGGTGTGGGGATCGTTCAGGATGACGGTTCAGTTGCGGTATCCTGGTCCGACAGCCTGCTGATCGGCGAACGGTGTTACATCCGGGTGCGTCATCGTAACAGCCTGGAAACCTGGAGCGCGGTACCGCTGACCGTGCAGTCGGTCATGTCCTATGACTTCTCCAGTTCGGCCGGCAGCGCGTACGGGGCTAACCTGCGCGAACTGGGTAACGGTCGATTCGCGCTCTGGAGCGGTGATGTGAATCAGGATCAGTTGATCGAGGCCTCGGATTATACAGCGGTTGAAAACGCGGCACTGAATTTCGTCTTCGGCTATGTGCCGACTGACCTGACCGGTGACCTTTTGGTCGAAGCGACCGATTATTCCATCGTCGAGAACAACATGATGCTATTCCTGTTCACCATACAACCTTGAAGCCCTTAGTGCCGGTTGTTTGCCGGCAGGGACGTGGACAAAGCCGTCGGATGATTCCGGCGGCTTTTTTAATTGGTAACGGGAAGGTTGAGAACGAATTCGGTGTATTCATTCTCCTTGCTCTCGACACGGATGCTGCCGCCGTGGGCGGTCATGATATCGTGGCTGATGCTTAGTCCCAATCCGGTGCCCTGTCCGGCAGGTTTTGTGGTAAAAAAGGGTTGAAAAATCTTGTTCAGTTTATCTTCCGGGATGCCGCTTCCGTTGTCGCGGATACGGATTTCGATTTCCTTTTTACCCGGCATGAAAAGCGTGCGGACGTGCACGCTCACCTTGGGCAGGTGCCGGCCTTTGACTGCGTAAAAGGCGTTGTTGAACAGGTTCAGGAACACCCGTGCGATATCCTGTGGTATGCAGGTGGTTTCCGGAATGTTGGGCTCGTAATTCTTCTCGAGTGTGCAGTTGAAATCGGGAACATTCGCTCGCATTCCGTGGAAGGCGAGGTTGAGGTACTCGTCGCACAGCTGATCGAGGTGAATCAGTTCGCGCGACCGGCTGCTGGAGCGGGCATGGTCCAGCATGCTCGAGACGATGGAGTCCGCGCGGTGGCCGTGGAAGCGGATCTTCTCGAGGTTCTGCTGGATGTCGGAAAAGATCGCTTCGCGTTCTTCCGGATCCTCGCATTCGTGCAGTTCCTTGATCAGGTCGTTTGTCAGTACCGAGAAATTGTTCACGAAGTTCAGCGGATTCTTGATCTCGTGAGCGATTCCGGCAGTGAGTTGGCCGAGTGAAGCCAGTTTCTCCTGCTGGATCAGTTGTTCCTGGGTTACCTTCAGTTCCGCGATGGCTTTTTCGAGGTCTTCGTTTTTCTTTTGGATATCCGCTGTCCGCTCGCGTACCATGTTTTCCAGCTCGCGCTGGCGGGAACGGAGTTGCGCAATGATGGTGGTATTCTGACCGCGCAGACGTTTCAGCATCACCTTGATGATGTCCTTGGTAACGTCCGGGTATTTGTTGATGATGCGGTAAAAGTCGTTTTGCAGAATCGTGCCGGTCACACAGGGCGTAGCGGCGGAAACAGAAAGTGAACGGGGTTCGTCGTCGAGTAGCGAGAATTCACCGAAAAAACTGCCTTCGTGCAGGCTGGCCACGACAAAGTCGCCATCGTGAATGTGCACCTTGCCCGACAGGATAACGTACATGCTGTTTCCTTCATCGCCCTGGTTGATGATCCGGTCTTCCGCCCGGAAACTGGAAATCAGCATCTTTTTACAGAGTTCCTCGATTACATTCGTAGGAACGTGCTCAAACAGCTCCACCTGCTGCAGGATGCGCAGGGTTTTTTCGTAGGGGACGCTGTTCAGGGACATGCAATTATCGGGTCGCCGAAGGTAAATATATAGGATTTTCGTAAATTGGGGTGATGTTGATCGACAACCTCACCTACGCCTCGTTGGAAGCGGAGGTGATTGGTCGCCTGCGCCGCGACCTCTCTCCGGAATATCGGTATCACAACGCCGAGCATACGCTCGATGTGATTGAGGCTGCCGAACGCCTGTCCAGAATGGAAGGTTTGGACGAATCCGATCGCCTGCTGATCCGGACCGCGGCCTTGTTACACGATACCGGCTACCTGGAAGGCAGGAAAGAACATGAAGTCATCAGCCAGCGAATCGCACGTGATTACCTGACCCGGTTGAATATCGACGAAGAACAGATCCGAAAGGTCGAGCGGATGATCGCGGCAACCCGGGTGCCGCAACAACCACAGGATCTGTTCGACCGTATCCTGTGCGATGCGGATCTGGATTACCTCGGCCGGGAAGATTATTTCCCTCTAGCCAGCCGGATGTACGCGGAATTCCTGCACGACGGAACGGTACGGAACGAGGCCGAATGGCTCGAGCTTCAAGTGAAATTCCTGGGTGCGCACCGGTATTTCACGGACTCCGCCAAGCGAACCCGCGAAGCGGGACTGAACCGACAGTTGGAGTCACTCCGTGCTCAATACGAACGATCCCGTTCCGCTGCCCGGGCCTGATCACTTCAGACCTTCCACGAAGTACATCTCGATCCAGCCTTTGTTCTTGGCTTCAACCTTTCCGCGGGGTGTGCAATCGAAATGATCCTTGACAAGTTCGTATGTGGTGCCGCTGATGTTCACCTTGCCGGTGGCGCCGCTGCTTTCCATTCGTGAAGCAGTATTGACGGTGTCGCCCCAGATATCATACGCGAATTTCTTGATGCCTACGATACCGGCCACAACCGGTCCGGTATGGATCCCCAGGCGTAATTCAAAATAGGGCAGCCCCTGGCTGATCCGCTTCTGCTTGTTCTGTTCGATGAATGCCTGGAATTCCAGACCGGCCTTGATCACGTCGACCGGATGCGTACCATTGGGAACCGGCAAGCCCCCGGCGCACATGTAAGCGTCGCCGATGGTCTTGATCTTTTCGATACCGTACCGGGAAACGATGCGATCGAATTCGCTGTAGCAATCGTTGATCTCCCGAACCAATTCCTCCGGACTAAGCCGTTCGCTGGCTTGGGTGAAATTCTTGAAGTCGGTGAACATGACCGTCACCGAATCGAAGTTGCGTGCTTTGGCGGTGCCGGTCGCTTTGAGCTCTTCCGCGGTTTCTTCCGGCAGAATGTTGAGCAGCAGTTCATCGCTGCGTTTCTTCTCCCGTGAGATGCGGTTCCGCTGGCTGAAGAACACACCAGCGAAGAGCAGGACAACGGCGAAACCGCCGATGAAGCCATTCTTGACCAGGCGCTGGCGCCGTATTTCCGCCTGTTGGAGTTTCTGATCTTTCGTCAGCAGGTCGATCTGTCCTTGTTTCTTCTCGATCTCGAAGTTGAATGTAAGACCCTGGAGCTTTTTGTCGGTGTCGATGTTGTACAGCGTATCCTTGACTCCGATCAAAAGGTTCTGATACTTGAAGGCCTTGGTGAAATCTCCCAGTCTCGCATAGACTCCGGAAAGGCCTTCGTAGATCTCTTTGAGGCTGTAGTTGGAATTCGTCTCCTTGGCCAGGGATTCCGCTTCAAGGTAGGCGTTAAGGGCGGTACGGGTTTCGCCCCGCAGTTGAAGTGTCTTGGCGATGCCGAGCATCGAGATGGCCATGTCGTTCCGCAGGTCGAGACTCTTGGCGATGTCGTAGGCCTGCTTTTGGTAGCGGTAGGCCGCGTCGTATTCCTGGCGCATCTGGTAGACCTTGCCCAGGTCGTTCAGGGCATAAGGCAGATCCTCGGTTCCATCATAGGCCTTCGCGGCTTTTTCGAAGTACACCTGGGCGGAATCGTATTCATTGCTGTTCAGCCAGATCTCGCCGATGTTGACGCAGGCGGTTCCGTAGGTGGTAAGGTCGTCGATTGCTAGGCTCAATGGTAATGCCCGTCCGAGGTATTTCAGTGCCTGAGGATAGGTGATGGACTTGTTTGCGAACACGGCACCGATGTTGATCAGCGCGGTCGTGGTCCGCAGGGTGTCGTTGATCTCTTCCGAGATCTTGAGTGATTGCAGGAAGTATTCCAGGGCTTTCGAGTCTTCACCCTGGTTGTAATAGACATTGCCGATGTTGCTGTACATGTTGGCAACGCCGCGCCGGTCACCGATGGAATCAAAGACGGCTTGTGCTTTTTCATAATTCTGGATGGCGTCGAAGTAATTCCCCAGATTGAATTTGGCGATACCGAGCCATTTGTAACCTTGCGCGACACCTTTGCTGAATTTCAGTTGCTCCGAAAGTTTGAGCATTTGTTCGCTGTAGTCGAGGGCTTCCGTTGGCGAAGTAGCCATACTCGACTTGGCCAGGGTGAAAAGCAGGTTCACACGATTGGTGTCCGCTGGCGCAGTTGCCAAGGCGTTCTTAAGGCTGTCGGCTACGGGATCCTGTGCAAAAAGGGGATGCGTGAGCAGCAGGACGATGAATAAAAGGTAGTGCGAACACTTCATGAAGTACCGGCGAATGATGGGACAATTTAATCAATTTCAATGAAAGCTTCAGCGATTGAAACCGGTGTTTAGACTGTATTTCCAATGCAAAAGGCCGTCTTGCGGGACGGCCTTTTGCATTGGAAAAATGTTGTCGCTGATGTTTAGCGCTGCTCTGTCAGGATCAGTTTGGTCACAACCGACTCCGAACCATTGGTCAGGCGGACAAAGTAGATTCCGGCGGCCCATTGTGCAGAGGGAATCTCCACCAGATAGGGTAGGCCGGTTTCGGTTTGTCCGTTCCAGAGCGTTGCCATACGGGAACCGCTGAGGTCATAGACTTCCAGCGTTGTCAGTTGTCCCAGTCCGCCCAGGAATACAGCGGTTGCATTACCATCGGTCGGGTTAGGGTAGACCATGACCGGCTCGAGTTCGTAAGCCGGAACTTCGTCCGGAACCGGTTCGACTTCGGTTTCCCGACTGCCGCCCGAAGAACTCGAGAAGCCGGCGAGTACTTTGCAACTGTTGAAGCCGGTCAATACAGCCGATACAGCGGTGTTGACATCCGTAGCGGATGGTGTCGTGCAAGCGCCACCCAATACGCGGTTGGCCAGTACAAGCAGATCATTCACGGTATTGGCGCTTCCCAGTGCTGAAACGACAGAGGACGGCAGCGAATAAACCTGCTTGGTGCCGGGAACGGCAGTGCCGCCGCTGCAGGAGGTCGCGTTATAGGTCGTCAGGTAGCGGGCGGTGATCCGAACACTGCCCAAGGCCGGCTGAAGGCGAATGCTGAGACCCAAAGCAATCGTATTCGACAACAAACCGTTTTTGAATTTGCTGCTGCTCAGGTAGGATGTTCCGGTTGCGCCGGAGCAGGATACGCAGCCGCTCGGCAACGAAGCGTACGTCGTTCCACCGGGCATCTTGGAGCGGAGACAACTGCCTTCCGACGTGCCTATCGTCACCAGTCGGGAACCGCTTCCGTTCACGAGTGGGGTGGTGAGCGCGGAATTGATCAGCGTCAGGCTCGAAGCGCCTGTACAGGAAGTGGCGGTGGTGCTGCCCCAGAAGGATTGAACATACGTACAGTATTCATCGCAACGTGAACTCACGGTAAGTGAACAAGAATTGCTGACGTTATACGTGGTATTGGTTACCGTAAGTATGAAGGTTCCGGAAACTCCGCTGCTGCCGGCCTGGTAGGTAGCGCAAAGGCTGTTTTGTCCGCCGGTCATGCTCCAGGAATTATTCGAAGAACTGACATTCCAGGAATAGCTGTTACCACCGCTTGCGGTAGCATTGATGCTATTTCCGCCGATGCCGCAAAGGGGTAGGGTTGACGGCATGCTGATGTTACAGGTGATCGGCGTGAGGACCGTCAAGGTTCCGTTCACGAGGCTGATGTTATAGTTGTCAGAAGCTCCACCCGTAAGCGTAATGGGGTAATTGCCCGGGCTAGAACTGCTGGTAGCCGTTGTTGCGATCGTCGGTTGTGAAATGGCGGATGGGCCTTCGTTGTTCACGAATCCGGTATAGGTGATCGTTAACGACGGGACAGACGTTCCGCCTACCATGGTCTTGTTGTCGGCTCTGGCTTCCAGATTCGCTTTGTCGATCCGCAAGTTGCCGTCGTGCAACAAGAGGTTATAGTTGTCTGCCTGGCCGCCGGAAAGGGTGATCGGATAATTGCCGGCCGGACTCGTCGCCTCGGCGGAGGTAGAAGCCGTAGGTGCGGTGAGGGCCGCGGGACCATCGTTATATACGAAGCCCGCGTAGCTGAGCGTCAGGGCAGGGTTGGCTGCACCGTAGGTTCGTGATTTATCGTCAGCCGTGATGTGGAGGTCCGCCTTAGCGACATCCAGATCGCCTTGCTCGAATTGCGTTATATAATTCGATGGCTGCAACAACGGCATGGATTGGATCCGTACACCGAACGACCCCGCACCGGGCGGATTGACCACAGCATTCTGGGCGTCGACTACTTCGAATACGGGAGGTCCTGCGAATACGGGGCTGTCGGCATCCTGATACTGATAACCCGAAACCGTATAGGTGAAGGCGGGCGATTCGCCATAGGTAGCTGATTTGTCATCCGCTTTCACCGTCAGCGTAGCCGGCTCGATCGTCAGTTCGCCCAAGCCGTAAGAAATCGAGAAGTTGCTGCTCACGAAGGCTCCGGGAACGATGCTCCAGGTACCGACCGTGGTGCCGGTTACCATGTTGACGGACTTCAGGTCATAGAGCGAATCGCCGGGAGGCGCCGCGTAAATGTCCGTGGAGTCGATGATGATCGCCATGTTATCATTGCTGCCCAGGTTCACGTTGGAACTGTTGAGCACCGGGTAGCCGTTGGTAACAACCCGACCATTGGTCACCACGCGTCCGTTGGTCACTACGCGACCATTGGTTACTACGCGACCATTGGTCACGACACGACCGTTGACGCCGGCGCGAGGGCTGTACAAAGTGGCATACAAGGTGTCGCCGGTATAGGTGGCCATCGAATCGACATAAGAGAAAATCGAAGCGGGCGCGACATCCACGACAATCGTCGTGTCGTACTCGATGCCGTTCGTTACCACCCGTCCGTTCGTCACGACCCGCCCGTTCGTTACCGCCCGTCCGCTGGCTACCATGGCCAGGTTCTGCAGGTCGATATTCGTGACTACCCGGCCATTCGTCACCACCCGGCCGTCCACAAGCGCCAGCACGTTGGAGAGCTGGGAATTGTGCGTCTGCTTGATGTCGCCCAGGAAATTGGCGCGCAGGGAAGGATCGATGTTGGTGTCGTCGTAGTCGTAGTTGAATTGGAATCCTTCGATCTTGTCGCCGTAGGTAAGTGTTGTATCCCGAGGCGTGATCACGATCGGCATCGGATCAATGGTAAGGAGCCCATTCACGAATGAGTAATTGAACAGGGTCTGGTATCCCGGATCCGTGAAGACGTTGGATGGTTGGATGAAGAAGAGGCCGGTATTACTGGCACTGGTCGCGGAACTCGTGAACGTAAGCTGGTCGAGTCCGAGATCGGTCAGCGTGAATCCGGAAGACGCCAGTGGAACTCCGTCGACCGTGATGGTAGCCGTGAACTCCGGCAACTGCTCACCGTATTTTTTCGTCTTGTCATCGGCAGTGATGACGACCTGCTTCTTGACAGGCGAAAAGAAATACAAGGTGTCGGAGTAGCCGCCGTCGTTGATGTTCGGTACGATGGGAGGAGTATAAACACTGAGCGGGTAGTTACCGAAGAAGGGAGGTACGGTAGCCGAGAGCACGTTTCCATTCACGAAACTGGTCGGTAGCACGCTGCCGTTGAACATGACCACCGACTGTGTCGTAAAGAACTGGCCATACACGCTGGTGTTGAAGGTGGAGGTGCCGGGGGTGATGCCGCTGGGCACGACCAGGGAATCGAGATCCGGGGTCGGAGCCGCGAAGGTCTTCAAGGCCGCGTAGGCTTGAATGTAACCGGCGCCGCTGGCAAAATCGAAGCCCGGCGCGTCCATGTCGAGCGCTGTAGTTTGCAACAGGTTCCTGACTTCGGACGGACTCAGGTCGGTTCCGTAAAACTTCTGTTTGCCCTGACGGAGCAGTGCGCCGACCGCTGCCGCATGCGGAGCAGCAGCCGAGGTTCCGAAGAAATTCGGGAAGGGGTCGTTGTCAACGTTCGGGGCTCCGAGATTAACGGTCGTGTTACCACCGTTCGGTGCGACAAGATCCGGCTTGTTCCGGATGGCGCCGTCAACGAGCGTACCTCCGCGCGAGGAGAAATTCTGCACCAAGGGAGGGCTCACGCCGAAGGGAGGCGTATTGAAGTAGTTGGACGCACCCAGGGTGATCGCGCCGTTCGCGTTGCCCTGTCCGGTGATGGTCGAACTTCCGGTGGTGTGTTCGTTGAAAATGATCTCGCCGCGGTAGACGATCAATTTAAACCGGGCAGCCTGGTTGCCGGCGGCACGGATGACCGAGATATTCGCCTGGACATTGGAAGTGCCCGGGACGATGAACGGCAGCACTTCAAGCGGATCACCACCCAGGTTGTTACGGTTGAATCCGAAGTATTGGGTGCCGTACTGATTGGTTAGGTAGATGTCGAAATCGTTGACCGTACCGGTGGATGTCTGGCCAAGCGAGTAAATGGAATCCTGCCATTGCATCACAATGGTGTAGTTGCCTGGAGGCAGGCTGACGCTGAGCAGGTTGTCGTTGCCGCCGAAGTCGTGCGCCTGACCTGCGATGCCCAAGGGGGCGACCATCGGACTGAAAGCGCCTTCGTAGGATTTGTTCCCGAAGTTGCCGGCGGAGGTGAAATAGGTGACACCCATTGCCGCAACGGAATCTACAGCCTTCGCGATCACGCCATCCTGATAGAACGGTGAGGTAAGGAAGGTCACATCATCCACGATTACGTCGCAACCCTGCTGGGCGCATTCGATGATTCCAGAAGCGAGGTCGCCTTCACTGATCACACCCGTGCGGAACGCGAGCGGTGATCCGGGTGCGACATCGTGCACGATCTGAAGCATGGCGCGGCCTTCATCGGTACGGCTGCCATAAGGATAATCCTTGAGCACTTGCACCGGTGTGTTGCGACCGGACGGGTTGCCGGAACCGGGCAAGTCGCCGTTCGAGACATCGATGTTGGCATTGTCGCCAGGCAGCGTATTATAGCTGTCGGACAAAACGCAAACCTTGACTCCGCTGCCGTCCAACTGGAAGCCGGCACGGGCGAGATCGGAGGTCTGTGCCTTATCACCTTGAGACAGGGCGATACCACTGTTGTTCAGGGCGGGATAGACCGGACGGACGTAGTTGATCCAATCCGAAGCAGGCGGCACCGTGAGGTTGATCAGGTTGGCAATCGGGAATTTCCCTGTGATGATCAGGGGGTTCAAGCCATTGGGGATCGTATCCGTAAGCCCATAACCAGGCGCCTGATAGATCAGGCTCTTCAGTTGTGCGGTGAAGCCTTCGATCGAAATGATCTCAATGTACACGGAGTCTTCCGCGAAAGTGAAGATATCGCTGATGGTATCGGAGCCTACTGAGTAGTTGTTGTAAAGCGAGCTCAATTCACATCCGATCTTTTCGACGTACTTGCCGCCGGGACAGGGAACGTAGTACGGCAGAATACAGGGTCCCTCTTCTATGGATACGGAATCAATCGCCGTACAGCCGTTGGCAGGATCGGTAACCGTCAGGTAGTACATGCCGATGCCATTGATGAGCGGAGAATCGGTTCCGGCATCCGCGACGATGTTCCCGTTAGTCGTGGTCCAACTGAACTGTGCTCCGCTGGTAGCCGAACTGCCTTTCAGTTCGAGCTCCGTAATGGTGCAGGTAAGGGCGTTGGTATTGCCGGCCTCCGCGTCGGGAGCGGTCTGGTTCAGGCCGACCTGAACCTGGTCGGTAGCCGTACACCCGGTGGTGGTATTGGTGACTGTCACCGTATAGGTGCCGGGTCCATCGACCGTGGCATTGGCGCTATTACCACCGGATACGATAGAGGGCCCGCTCCAGGAATAGCTCACGCCGCCGGTAGTCGAAGAGGCGGTGAGGGAAGCGTTGGTGGAACCGCAGGTGATGGTTTGGTCCGCTCCCGCGTTCGCATTCGGAGCGGATGTATTGTTTGTTACCACCATGGTGTCGCGTGCCGTGCAACCGCCGCTGGCAGTAGTAACGGTGAGGACATAGGTGCCGGCGGCACTGACCGTAGCTACGGCGCTGCCGGCATTCGTAATCGTATTTCCATTCAGCGATGTCCAGGCATAGGTCACGCCTGCTGTCGAAGAAGAGCCGTTCAACGAAGCGGATGGTTGAAGACAGGTGAGTGACTGATCAAGACCGGCCGAAACATTCGGTGTGCTGCACTGGATGAAAGGAGCGAACGCGATGGTCACGTTGCTACAGATATTGACCTGTGTTCCGCTCCACAAGGCTCCGGTAATCGAAGCGTAATTGTTGGAGCCGGTACCGACGTTGATGCCGGCGTAGGGAGCGTAAACGGTGCCCATCCACTGGCTACGGCGGCTACCGGAAGTTCCGTTCGCAAGGAGGAATGAGAATGGTCCTGAACCACAGGTACTGCCGGTGCCATGCGTCTCCGTGAATATCCGGGAGGCCGATCCGCCGTTGATGATATCGACCAGGTTCTTGTTCAGGTCAATGTCGCCGTGAACGTAGATCAGAAAGTTGCCTGAAGCGGAATTCTGGAAGTCGAATTTGAATGTGTTGAAGGAGCCGCTGTTCCGGATGGAACTGAACACATAGACTCCCGGTCCGGCAAGTGTCAAGGTCTTGTTCCCGCTCAGACAGACACTGCCGTAACTTCCCGGTGTGATCGTTCGGGTGGAATTGATGGTCGTGGTGCCGGCAGCCGGAAAAGTGACGATGGTGGGCGCTGCAGGAAGGATAGGCAGGTTGGGGCTTGCGGTCACCACACCGCCGGTTGGCGTGGGGCCCGAATAGGTTTTACCGGAAGGACGGGTAACCACTCCATTCACGCTGCCACCGGAGATCGTAATGTTTCCGTTGACGTCGATATTGCCGGTAATGACGGTGCTGGAACCGGCAGACATGATGTTGCCCGACGCGTTGCCGGCGTTCGCCGCAGTGATGTTACCGGTGACCGTGTTGTTGGTCGCAAGCGAAATCGTACGACCGGAATGAATGCCGCCATTGATCAAGACGTTTCCGGTGGTTTTCACCAACGTATAGGATCCGATACGTCCAGCCTGAATGTTGGAACCGGAATTGATTTGTACCGCGCAGCCGGGTGAGGGAGGAGTGGAAAGACCTGCACCGCCGGGGCAGTTTCCGAATCCACCGAACAAGACATAGTCGGTGATCTGGGTTTGAGCTTGAGTCGCAAGCGAACCGCCCAGCACCATCAGGGTGAGGAGGAAAGCCCGGTAGAATCGTTTGGGGTGCATGCCGGAGAAAATGAGATTCCGGCACTTTGGGAGTGTAGCGTGTGTTTTCATGATAAATGTCCGTCAAAAAAGTTCGGGAAAGTTAGTTAAATTAACTGGCTATCAGGTTGTTTGCTAATAATTAGGACGAATATCATTGTGTTAATTTTTAAAAATTACTACACCCGATTTTTCGACTGAATTTCAACTTTTTAAATCATGCTTAAGTATTAGCTGTTGCTGTAACTTGGTGAACGATCACCATGGTTTGACGAAAAAAAAACGCCGGTCTGCAGCAGACCGGCGTTGGAAGTTCAGGTGGGCTTGGCTTATTGTCGGACCAATCGCGCTACACCTTGTTGAGATGGGGTCATGATCCGCAGGAGGTAGACTCCTTGCGACAACTTGCTCAGGTCGGCGCTGTACCATTGATCGTGCAATGGACTAACGGGTACGGAGAAGCTGCGACCCGCCATGTCCAGTAACTCAAGCGTGGTGAGCGGGCTGCCGGTTTCCGGCAAATGGATGAATGCACGATCGTTTGCAGGATTCGGTACGATGGCGATGTCGGCCGGTGACAGGATCGGCGCGATCGAAGTGGTCATCGAGGAACGGCAGGCATTCTCCAGAACAGGGGTCGCGTCTTCCGCCATTTCATTCACCAGATCGATTACCCGACTGATGCAGATCGTAGTATCGGTGATCGAAGAGAAATAGATCCGGACCAACGGCTGGAAGCCGGTGGAACGATCGAGCATGGAATCCTGCAAGGAGACGGCGAAGACTTGTGACGAACCCGTCAGGAAGCGTACGTCGACCGGGAATTCGACCGGGTTGGCAAGACTAACCACGCTGCTGATGTTGATGCCACTCATTTCGAACTGATAACCTTTCAGACCATACAGCGGGTTGCGGATCGCCACGTCGAGATAATTCGCGCTGAAGTCGATATCGGTAATGGTCAACGCCATGGAATCATTCGGGTTGACGATGCTGCGCGGGAACTGGCAGTGATTGTGTACGCTTCCGCCCGGATGGTTGGGGTTTCCGTTACGGCACCAGTTCACCAGCGCGGCATCCATGACCGATAGTTCTCCGTCGGCATTGAGGTCATAGCAGGTGGCCGATGGGAAACTTGATTGGATCATGTCGAGGTAGGTTTCGACATCCTGGGCGTTGAGGGTTTGGTCGGAGTACGTATCGCCAAAATATCCCGGTCCGTTACAGATCCCGTTACAATCCGGCTCACTGGCACCGCCTGGAAGTCCCGCACAGTCGACATAGGGCGCACAGGAAGGCAGGAGCGTGAAGTTCGGCATGGCACCCGGTGCGGGACGCGTGATGTTGATGCAGACTTGCAACGCGTTGTTCAGGAAATTCTGCTCGTAACGACCCAGGGCATCGGGCAGGTGACGTGCATTGATGATGATCGCCACACGGTAGTCGCCATCCGGAACATCGGTCAGGTCGAGCCACTGACATTGGGTGCCTGCGCCATAAACGTCATAGCATCCCGAGGAGATACCCATGTTTCCGCAGCTATACTGTCCCATGCCGCAGAGGTCCATCACACAGAATCCGTTCTTGTGACCGGCAGGCACGATGTTACCGTTCAGGTCGAACAGGCGATAATCACCGTAGCCTTCGTAGTGGGCATGACCATGGCAGTTGTTCAGGTTGAACATGTTCGGCTGGGTCTGCGGCGTGCCGATGTAATAATCCTGAGGACCGATGTTGTCGATCTTGGAGGTAAAGCGGAGCACATAGCGCTGACCGTAACCTGTCACGCAGCCTTCCGCCACATCGCAGGTCGCGGCATTGTGAGCGGCCATTGACAGACTGCTCACGAACGAAACGGAATCGAACCGAAGATCGGGTCCTGCACAGCCCGGATCGGGGAAGTAGATACAACTGCCGTCATCGATCACGGCTAACGGATTGTAGTTACACGCGCTCTGATCGGTGCAACCCTGAACCGGACCCACATAACTGAAGGAGAAATCGATCGGACCATTGCAGTCGTCGTTGTTGTCGCCGATTCGGAAGTAATAGGGTGTTCCGGCAACGAGCATCACGTTCAGGCTGGCCTGTGTGCCGCAGAAATCGTCGTTGAAAGCATAGGATCCCGGCGCATCTTCCGGATAGGGCAAGCCGGGGCAGTTGTCATAGACCCAGATCTTGGTGTTGCAGGTGTTACCCGTACAGGTGGATAGATTGTAGGTGCCGGTCTGACCAGGTGTAAAGGAATACCAGGAATCGTCAAACAGCGTGGTGTACGTGCCGGTATTGATCGGCAGCGGCCCGGTGCAATAGGCTCCGGGCGGACAGTTGAACTGGAATGTGGCCTGGCTGCCGAAGGCGTTGCCGGAAGTGGCTAGCGCTCCGTCGATATACAACCAGTAACCGCCCGGTGCATAGATGCCGTCGCCATAGCTGTCGTGCATGATGAACTGGGTGCAGGTATTCGACGGTACACAAAGCGTGTCGCCAACCGGACCACCCGAACCGAGTAAGGTTCCGGAGATGTCGTAGATCTCCCAACTGATTTCATTGGGATAATTATCCGGAATGATCTGGACGATCACTTCACTGTTGCCACCGGGGCAGGTGGCGTTTGATCCGGAAGTCAGGAGTAGGGAGCTCAGCAGGAGCAGGCAGAGGAAACGTACTTTCATGAAAGATGGATTGATTCGGCCTAATTTACGGGAATATTGTCATGCCGGAAACCCTGCATATGACCGTTTCAATGTTTTCTCCGGTCTGGAATCAGAGTGCAAAGGGTTCTTTGATTTGTCCGGTTATTCGTTGGCCAACTCTGCTTTTTCCCGGCTAAGAATAGAAGAGTATGCGGCACAGGAGCAGTTTCTAGTTTAACTGGAACTTGAAGATGACGCTGCGTAATGATGTCAGCACCGGTGCGATTATGTCGGACTACTCTACAGTTCTAAATAAAAGGATGTTTTCTATCTTGGTTAAGGTGAAACGAAGTTGGCATGTACTTCCGAAAGCGTCGTTTCTTGCTGGTTAAACCACATACACTTAACGCTCCAGCAGGAAGGGTGATTTGTTTGATTGGGCCCGCTTTATATATCAGAGTGAAAGCAGCAGCGGACGAATCGCTGTTACCAGATGGAATTTTGATCTTCTTAGAATAAATTGTGAGCTCATTTCGCCATCGTAAATCCTGCCAGCACATGCTTATGCTTCGCACCTGCTTCTTTTGTCTGGTATCCCTCTTACTGACGCGTTCGGCTTCCGCTCAGCAAGCGATTGTTACCTACGCGGGAAATTCCGGAAATGAAACATTCTACGATGTCGTTCAGCTATCCGATCAGACGTTTCTCGTATGCGGCTATGCAACAGACCTGAACTGGTTACCGGTGGGAGTTCCCACCGCCGTACTACCGGCTACCGGAATCAACAATGGTCTGGGTACATCGAAGTATGGATACCTGCTCCACCTCTCGTCTGACCTTTCGCAGATTCTGCATGTCCTCCATTTCCCCCAAGGTGCAGTGGAAGACATCCGTTTTATCAAGACCTCCAATGCGCCCGGGGAGCCGACCGGCAACTTGTACATCAGCGGAAACACACTGGATACGGAACCCAACGACGGGGGCTATTTCATTGCCAAGTTGGATAACAATTTCGTGAATGGAGTCCCCACCACGCTCAGCTGGGTTCGCAGGGTGTGGGCGGAAGGTTATCCGAAGGACTATCATCCCTGGGATGTAAATGGCAACGGTGAAATCTACTACATCCTCGGGCAATCGCATGCATACGATTGGGCGGCGATCTATTGTCTGGATGCGAGTGGAGAGCGGAAGGTAGTGGAGAATTGGAGAACGCATTGGAAAGTCGCCGGTGGCGAGTGGAAAGGTTTTCCCGCATCCGCCTATCCGGGAGGACGAGACTCGCTGGCCTACAGTGGCATCGTACTCAAAGCATGGGGACGTTGCGACCTGCGTTCCTGGACGCAGAACGACTACGACCTTACGGAACCGGATGGTAACGGTGGATGGAAGAAGGGTCGTTGGCCACTCGATGTGTTGTACGATGGCCCATGCGATCCAAACAACCCGGTAACGAATTCGCCCGGCTATACAGGATACAGCCTGGAATCCTGCTGCCCGGTATATGGCGGCTCCAGCATTGTTGTGGATCGGCGATCCGGTGACTTGTACATCGGCATGAACATGAAATCGGTTGGTCCGACCGGCAGTCCTGATTTCGAATCGGCGGTTATCGCCATGGACCCATCCGGTGCCTTGCGCTGGTGGAGCCGACTTTATCACGAGATCACACCGGCGGGTGATACAATGGTGTCTATTCCGGATCAATACATCGACGGCCTGGCGATCGATTACTCTACCGCATCGGGAGTGAACACGCTGGTCGTGGACGCGCGCTGTCATGGCAATAACACCGAGAACCTGTGGGAAGGCAATGTGATTGCGGCTAATCCTTCAGCGCAGGGTTTCCAGAATAATTTCACCGGCACCAACGGCAACATTCACATCAGTTGGTTGGGTAAGTTGCGGCTGAGCGACGGAGTCCTCCTGCATTCGACCTATGTGGCCGAATATGCGGAAGGTACCGGTGCTTTGGGCACCCCGTTGGCCGACCCCAATCTCGACGGATGGCCCAATCCGAATTCCGGATGGCCGGATGTGAACACAACACGCCTTGCGAAGAATAATCTTAAAGTGACTGCCGCGGGTTGGGTTTGTGTAACCGGGCTTGGACGCCGTACGATCACAACGGCCAATGCCTACCAGAAAATGGTCAAGCCTGGTAATGGCGGGTTGAGTTGCTGGAACAGCTTTATTCGTGTATACAAGAATGACCTGTCAGCTCCCCTGTACAGTTCACTCATTGTCGGCCAATGGGACACGCTGACACAGCAAGGCGGAGGTAACACCGAGCTTTTCGGGATTTTCAAAACGGAAGGAGGAGTCGTAGGTGTCGGACGACAACAGGCCGATGGGTCTGGAGTTCCACTAGGAAATGACATACCGGTTACACAGGTTCCTTCCTGGGGGCAGTCAACACCTGCAGGGGAGGCTGCGATCCTCGTTTTTTATCCGGCCGGCAATCTGGTAAATCCGTTGGATAATCCTGGAGTTACTACGGGCGTCCCTGA
Source organism: Bacteroidota bacterium (assembly GCA_016713765.1). Taxonomy (NCBI): domain Bacteria; kingdom Pseudomonadati; phylum Bacteroidota; class Bacteroidia; order Candidatus Pollutiaquabacterales; family Candidatus Pollutiaquabacteraceae; genus Candidatus Pollutiaquabacter; species Candidatus Pollutiaquabacter sp. Next base: position 275,503 of record JADJON010000003.1, on the reverse strand, counting down.
TGCAGCATCCAAATCCGCTTTCGTCTATCCCAACCCGACGACTGGTATGGTGAGCGTCAGTGGAGTTTGGGCTGCGCAGTCGATCACACTACTGGATTATACCGGCAGACAACTTGGTTCGTGCAACTGGAGTGAAACCGGAAATGGCTTACGCGTGACCTTGCCGGAGGTTGTGGAAGGAGCTTACCTGTTGTCGGTGAAATCAGCTAGCGGGGAACACCGATTCCCGTTCATCATCAAGTAAGTTTATTCCCGTATCAATCCGGCTGGAACGCGGGATTCGTCAGCAGGGAGTGATCGGTGAGCGACTTCAGGAAGGCGATCACATCATCCATGTCCTGTTGGCTCATGCGACCCTTTGTCGCGCTGCGCAGGTTAGGATCGAGGTTGGCGGCGTAATGAAATCCGGTATTGTAATGGTCCATGACCTCTTGCAAGGTCTGGAACCGGCCGTCGTGCATGTAAGGAGCCGTCAATTCGATGTTCCGTAACGATGGTGTCTTGAACCTTCCCAGATCGGCAGGCAGGAGGGTGATGCGGGCCCGACCGGAATCCACCGCAATCGAATCAAGCCCGGTATTGCGGTATTCGAAGTCGGTAAAGGTGCTTCCCAGTGTGTGGCAATGGGTGCAATCGCCTTTCTGGAAGTCGGTAAAGATATCCAGTCCGCGTTGCTCGGCTGCCGTAAAGGATGCCTGGCCCCGTTGCACCGCGTCATACTTCGATCCGGCCGACAGGATGGTCCGTTCGAACTGCGCGACCGCTTTCATCAGCAAGGCGGTCGTGATGGAATCTGTTTTGAAAGCCTTGTAAAACAGCAACGGATATTCCGGATGCGCCTGCAATTCGGCGATGCAATTGGCCAGGTCTTCGTGCATCTCGACCGGATTCATGATCGGTCCGATCACCTGTGATTCCAGATTCGTTGCCCCGCCATCCCAGAAAAAGTTCCGGGCATAACCGAGGTTGAAGAGCGGCATGGCATTCCGCGTTCCCGGCAGCAGGTCGATGCCAATGCTGAATTGCAGGGTGCTGTCGGTAAAAGCGTACTGCTGTCGGTGGCAGGAAGCGCAGGAGATCGTGTTGTCACCGGAAAGGATCGGGTCATAGAACAGGCGCTTACCCAAGGAGACGCCTTCTACGGTGAGCGGATTATCGACCGGAATCGACAGTTGTGGCAATCCCTGCGGAATCACCAGGCTATAGGGAGTAGGACCGCCGGCAGCGACGAAATTACCTTCATCCTTTTTACAGGAAAACAGGACTAAGAGAAGGGAGACCGGGTAGAGCAGTACGCGTTTCATGTTCCGGATCAGTCGATGGAGGTGATGCGAAAAGCTCCGGGGAAGTTGTTCATCAGGTCGCTCATCCACGGTCGGTCGTCCACGCTTAAGGATTGCCGGATGTTGTTGCCGTTGAAGTCGACGATTGTGTTGGACCCATACAGGCCGTTCAGGTCGAATTCAAGATGAATGGTCTTCTGGTCTGTTTCACCAAGCGTGAACGGTGTAATCGGAATTTCAATTTCAGTCAGTACCGCATCGGTACCGAAATGATAGAGCAGGTCTTGGGTGGCCCCCACAGTGTCCAGGAACTGGCCTTCGTGCTTGAAGAAAATGTATCCGGTGCTCCAGGTCCAGATCATGCCGTTAACGGGATCGAGGTCGCCGCTTTGCGCGCCGGTATGGTTGCTGTCGGCATCGACCCCCAGGTAGAAGCGGACTTTGCAATACGTCCGTTCCGGAATATCCGAATAGGCGAAATTGCAGGTAGTCGTGTCCGCCGCGTTGATCAGATCATAATTCCGAAAATTGTGTACGGAAGAATCGGTTGCTACAAGACGGAAATTGGTCAGGTAGTATTTCAGCAAGTCAATGGAATACGAACTGCCGAAAGCGTTGGTATAGATCAATTGACCAAAAACCACAGGCGAACCGTCCACCACATTGCTGACCTGTACGGTGATCTTGTTGGTAGTGGTGGGGGTCGGATCGGATGTGTCGTCCTTGTCTTTTTTGCACGATGACAGGAACAAGACGAACACGGCAGGTAGAAGGAGTAGCCGGATATTCATGACAGGTAAAGGTAGGGGATTAAGAGTGGGAAGACAAGTGGTTGTGTGTTGTTGTCAGAGCCTTATTCTCTTTTTGAGGTTGGTTTGTCCATTCGGACTTGATATCAACGGACGGTTTACCAGGAACCGGGCGGCTGCCGGCTTCCGGGTGAGCTCAGAGAAAGGCCAATCGGGCCGTCCCGAGAAGTAAACGGATGATCGGCTCCTTTCAGATCGGAGCCGATCATCCGTACTTTTCTTATTTCGATTTTGGTTCGACTTCTACCAGATCCATTCCGCAAACCGGGCAGGAGCCTGCAGCGGTGTAGGAGGTATCACCCTGGCAATTCATCGGGCAGTGCCATTGTGCCTTGGTTGAATCCGTCGCGACAACCAGCTGTTCGTGACTGGATTTCTGACTGGACGGCAGGTTGCAGGCCATCAAAACCGGTAGTAACAGAAATGCGTAGAGGCTTTTTGACAATTGTTTCATCGCTTGAGTAGTTTGATGGTGGTAATCGTATTGTTTTCTTCAATTTTTAACAGGTAAACACCAGCCGGTAGTGCCGAAGCATCCATGCGTTGCATGAACCTTCCGTTGACCGGGGATGTCAAGGTCTGCTGGACAGTAACTCCGGTAATGGTCAGCAGGCTGAGGCGGACGGCCGCGTCTTTTGAAGAACCCGTGATGGTCCAACTGTCATTCGACGGGTTAGGGAAAGAGCTTACGCCCGTTGCCGATCCGGTCATCGAAATATCCGTTGTGCGGGCGGTGACCAGGAACTGTCCCATCATGCCATTGTCCTCGTGACTCAGGATGTGACAATGATACATATACGGCATCATGGCATCACTGAAATCTTCGAACTTCATGATGATCTGAGCCGTTCCACCCATTGGAGCGACCGTCACCACGTCTTTCCTGCCCTGCATGTGAGCGGGCGGAGCTGACCCGTCGATCGAGTTGATATAAAAGTAGTTCCCGTGTATGTGCCACGGATGGGGCATCATGCTTTGATTGGTAAGGTTCCAGATCAATACACTGTCCTGTTCGACCTGGAAGTTGATGACACCTTCATCGAATTGCGCGCCGTTGATGGTGAAATTGGTCATGCTCATCATGGGAACGCCTTGCATGAGAAAGGAGCGACTTCCTGCACCGGTGGTGGGTGTCACCGTATTCGTGGTGAGGGCGGCTGGCAGACTTGTAATAGGATCGGCGGTCGTTGGTTGAACGTTGAATCGCATGATATCGAAATCCGTATTGTCAAGCGGTCCCATGGGCATCATACCCATGCCATCCGGTGGTCCGCCGGGATAGCCTGCAGGCAAACTCGTTCCGAGTTGACGGAGAAAAAATGTACTGCCAGCCTGGCCGCTGAAATCAACGACGATCTCGTAACGTTCGCCCGGACTGACCATTAGCCTGTTCATGCTCACGGGAGCATTCAAAAGACTTTCGTCTCCGGCGATGACGTTGAAATTACGGTTGTCGTTCATGGCCAGATAGAAGAAACGGTGGCTACTGCCATTCAGAATACGGAGTCTGACCATCTGCGCCGGTACATCGAGCTGTCCGTTGATCGCTCCGTTTACCATCACGGCGTTGTCGAGTTCATCGTTCATGACAAGTTGGTTGGTCAACGTGTCGAATGTCTTCCATTGCAATGCCAGCGGGAAGTCATCGATGCCATAACGACGCGGCAGGTTCAACGTGGCTTCTTCCGAATCGCGGACGATGATCATGCCAGCCGCGCCGAGGAGCACCTGCTCCATCGTCTTTCCGTGCAGGTGTGGATGGTACCAATAGGTACCTGCCTTGTCCAGCACTGTGAAATCCGGTTGCCAGGTAGTTCCGGCGAAAATGGGAGTGTGCGGGCTGCCGTCATTCGCAGGTGAAACGTGGAGTCCGTGCCAATGGGTCGTCGTGGTATCCATGAGCATGTTCATAACCTCCATGTTGACATGTTGTCCTTTATTGAGGAGAATGGTAGGGCCCAGGAAGGCCCCGTTATAACCGATCGTTGCGGTCGGTTGACCAGGGAAGAATTGGTAGGAACTGTCGGCTATCATCAAGCTGATGGTACTGCCGGACAGTGTATCGGGAATCGGTACTGTTGTTTGCGCAATCAATCCTGTAGTATGGAACAGGATGAATACGCCGATCATGAGCGTTTTCATTCGTAGGTGAAATTGAGCGTAAGAACTAAAGTCCGGCCACAGGCCATGTGCCGGACGCGAGTCAGGTCAGGGTCTATGATCGCGCAGGAACGGAAGACCCAGGGGAAAAAATCAGATCAGGAAAACGCTGAGCAGGATATGCCGCGGTTCTTTGAAGGGTTCCGGAGGGGAAAAATCAGGATTGAATGTCAACCCGTCGGAAGATACCTGTTCCGAAAATGCGGATGGTACTGCGGATGCAACGAACAGGATGACGGGCGATAATTCAAACAGATGAGATGCGACCGAGGATAATTCTTCGTTCGCTTTTAGCTGGAAGATTTCATCTTTACAACAATTCGAATCCATGGACTTCTTACCGCATTTACAATGCTTGGCAAGTTCTCCGACAACGGTCAAATGGGAAAACTCTCCTTTGCACCAATGCGCGCCGAAGACCACGCCCGAATTCAGCGTGAGAAATAGAATTGCGAAAAAGACCGCCAGGACTTTTCTCATGACGGGAGCAAGATAGAAAAAAGGAGAACATCATCACCTGACCGTTCGCCTCTTCATTTTGGAACAAGTTTGAACTTCAGGACGGATCTTTCATGTTTTGTCAAACAGGGTTGATGGTGTGAAAGCTTACGGAAGCATGCCTGATAAGGTGATGGAGGTGTTTTTTGCCATTTCTAACATTCATGTTCCGACCGGAGAATACTGACTTTAATCAAGGTTTTCCTTGATTCGGGTCATTCGGTAGCTTCACGGTGAAAGGTAGTTTTGAGGGTGAAATCACAGAAGTCGAACCCGATTATACCCTGATCATGAACTCCACCCTGGACTCCTCCCTCATCGGCACGAAAGCCTTTCCGGCCGTATCCATCATTGTGCCCACGCATCCCCAGTATCCGCAATACAAGCTGGATCGGGATCATTTGCAGCATCTGCTTACGGAAGCGGAACAGCAGTTGCTGGAACACCATGGAAAGCAGAAAGCGAATATGATCATGGATCGCTTGCACAGCGCGGTCAATGGTATCAATTTCGGGGCTCTGACGCAGGGCCTGGCGATCTATGTTTCGAGCGAGGTTCAGCGCGTGATCAACCTGCCGTTTGAAGTGACGGAAAAAGTGATCGTCGACGATTCCTTCGAGATTCGCGACCTCCTGTATGCCGCCAAGTTGAACAAGCATTTCCTGGCATTGATCATCAGCCAGAATAAGGTCAGCACCCTGTTCGGATTCGGCAACCTGTTTGTTCCGGTACGGTATGGTAAAATGCCCAAAGGTGTCCGGGATGTGATGAACCAGCATTCACTTCCGGGTTGGGACTACCTCGACACCAAAGCGTATGATGAGAAGAACATCCACAATTACCTGCGCTTCATCGACCAGGTGATCGAAGAAGAGAACCGGGGTTCCGAGTTTCCGGTGATCGTGCTGGGTGATAAGAAGATCAACGGCTACATCCGGAATCATACCCGGAACGGGAAGCATATCATCGGTTACGTTGATGGTAACTACGAACACATCACCTTGCCGGAAATCCGCAAACGGGTCGAGCCGATCCTTCAGCAATTGAGCGAGCAGGAAGAACGGCAGGCACTGGAACAACTGGGCGCCGCGATCGGTAACGGTCACTATGCTGCCGGAGTCGCCGAAGTATGGCGGGCCGCGGCGGAAGCACGGGGCAGGGTTTTGGTGGTTGAAAAAGAATATCGGATCGCGGCCCGTTTCGGGGAGGATAATTATACTATCTTGGTGGATGATGCCGTCGAAACGGCCCGGCATAAGATCGCCGACGCGGTCGATGACATCATCGAAATGGTGCTTCAGAACAACGGCGAAGTCGTATTTGTCGGCAACGGTCGTCTGGAGCAGCAACAACACATCGCGCTCATTACCCGCTATTGACAGCTCCTCCCATGAAAACGATCCTGGTTCCCACCGATTTCTCCGCCAACGCGGAACATGCTATCCGGTACGCGGTCATCTTCGCGAAACCATTTGGTGCCAAGGTGGTGCTCTTCCATTCCTATCTCTTACCCGTTTACGCGACCGATCTGCCACTTCCGGTTGCAACCGATGAGGCCTTGAGATTGGCCTCCCAGGAGTCGTTGGAGAAGCTGGCTACCCGGATGCGTTCAGAGTTTCCGGGTGTGAACTTCGAAACCCGGCTGGAGGCCGGATACGCGGAAGAGGCCATACGCGCTGCAGTGGAAGCCATGAAAGCGGATATGGTCATCATGGGCACCCGGGGCGCCTCGGGAATCCGCGAAGCCCTCATTGGAACGATTACCGCCAGTATGCTCGAAGTGTTGGACGTTCCGCTCATCGCGGTACCGGCGGAATCTCCGGTCAAAGCCCCGTCCCGGATCGTTTTCGCTACCAATTATTCCGAAGGCGATTTTCAGCATGTACTGGACGTGATCGAGATCGCGAAGGGAGTGAAAGCCCGGGTCAGCCTGCTGCATGTGAGTTCAGGTGAACTTGAAAAGGAATACGAGTATGAGGCAATTGAACGCTTTAAGGAGCGATTGAAGGAAGACAGCCATTTCGCGAACATCGACTTCAATCTCTTGGAGAATAAGGATGTTTACGAAGGCTTGAGCGAATTCCTGGTCTCTTCGGGTGCCGACTTTGTGGCCACGTCCATGCGCCGCCGTTCCTTCCTGCAGAAATTGTTCACCAGGAGCATTACGAAAGAGATGGCGTATCACACACACATTCCGCTCCTGGCATTCAAGGTAGGAGACAAGCGTTAACCGCATCGCCATGGTGCACACAAGGTTCTTCGAAGACCTCGGTCGTGTATTGTATGTCCTGGCCATCAACGACGGTCAGGTGCAGGAGCGGGAGCAGGAGATCGTCGAACAATTGATCGACGAAGCCCTGTTGGCGCATCCGGATTTTACTGAGGTTTCCCACCTCAAGAATGCCATGCTGACCAAGATCAGTTTCCGTAACGCGGTGCGGAACGGCATGCAAACCGCCGGCGTGGTGGAGCATTTCAACCAGCAGGTGGTGGAAGACCGTGTGAGGATCGGGAAGGAGAGTCTGGAGTTCGCGTGGAAATTGATCAACGGGCTGTTCGATTCCTGGAAGGGTACCAACGTTTCGGAACAGGAGCAACTGCTGCATTTTCACCGGGTGTTTTTTGGAAAGGATGAGAACGATGGTGTCTAGATTGAATTTCCGTATTGTCTGGTCGATCCTGATCTCGCTCTCGTTGCTGCCGGAGTCAAGCCCGGCACAACCGACTGTCTTATCTGCGGTCGAATCGCGTATCAGCCGGTTCCGAATCGACCATCCGGAGTCCAGCCTTGCTTTCGGATTCCTGGAAGGGGAGAAGAGCCGTGAACTTTTCTTTGCCGATCAGACGAGCGGACAACAACCGGACACTGCAACCGTTTTCCGTCTGGGAAGGTTGACAGCTCTCTGGACCACGACCATGCTTGTCTCGTGTTCCCAGCAGGGATTGCTTTCGCTGGATGCCCCGGTCAGCGACTATCTGCCGGTGAATGTTCCATCTCCTGTTTACCAGCGACTCGTCTGCCAACCGGTTAAACGGACGGAGCAAACTCCTTCGCCGGATGATCCGCGCTTCACTCCGTATGCGTGCCTGCCAGATCCTTCCGATAAGCCCCAGCCCATCCTGCTCTGTTACCTTTCGACGCATACATCCGGCTTGCCGGATCAACCGTTCACGCTGGAGCGGAAGAACGGTGTTCCCGATTACCCCGGCTTCACCGTCGGGTCGCTTTACAAGTTTCTATCGATCTACCGGATTGAACAACCCATCGGGTTCGACTATGTTCACTCGGATCTGGGTATGGTCTTGCTGGGGCATGTCATACAACGAAAGACGGGCCAAACACTGGATTCGGTATTTCGGCAGGAGGTCGCCCTTCCGCTCGGACTCGCTTCCAGTCGCCTGCTAACGGGGACTGAACCGGGTGAATACGGATTGTATGCGGCTGCCATCGGCGGAGAAGCGTCCTTTGCCGATCTTCTGCGTTACCTGCGATTCAACCTGCATCCAGCAGGCAAGATCGGGCAGGTGATGGAGTATATGCACACCCCCCGGGTCCGTATTCGCGAACACGAGGAGATCGCGTTAGGTTGGCATTGCCGGACGTTTGAAGGGAACGGTCGTCGTGTCTTGTATATGAACGGGTCGGAGTCGGGACAAACCGTGATGATGGTGCTGGAAGAATCCGGCAAGAGTGGATTCGTGCTGGCCGGTACCGGTACCGGGCTGTCCGAATTGGGAGATCAACTACTTTCGTTGCTTTATTCGAAACCCGAATGACACCTGTCAATCTTGTACTTTCCGGCGGTGGCGCGCGCGGCATTGCCCACCTGGGTGTGATCAAGGCGCTGATGGAAAGCGGTCTGGTCATCAACGCGATCTCCGGCGTGAGCGCCGGGGCCATCTGCGGCGCTTTCCATGCGGCGGGTTACTCGCCCGAGGATACGCTGAAGATTGTCAAGGAAAGCAAGCTCTTGTACTTGCTCCGTCCGTCTTTCAACGACGGCTTATTCAAGAGTGATAAGATCGGTGAAGTGCTCCGGAAATATCTGGCTAAAAGCACCTTTGAAAGCCTGAATATCCCGTTGTATGTCAGCGCTTCCGATATTTCCGAAGGTCATACCGATTTTTTCAGCCAGGGCGATCTCATCGTTCCGTTACTGGCCTCCTCGGCTTTGCCGGTCATCTTTCAACCGGTAACACTTGACCGGGACCAATTGGTCGACGGGGGTATTCTTAATAACCTTCCGGTGGAACCCTTCCTGGAAGACGACTACACCCTGGTCGGCGTTCACGTAAATCCCTGGACAAATGGTGTCAAAGCGGAATCGGCGTACAGCGTGATGGAACGGAGCATTCAGCTTTCGATCTACGGCACGGTCCTGACCCGTAAGCATCATTGTGATCTTTTCCTGGAACCGGAAGAACTGAAAAACTATAGCATGTACGATCTCGATCACGCGGATAAATTATTCGAGATCGGTTACCTGTTTGCAAAGGAGCGGTTGAACCGCTTTATGGCCTCCGGTCACCATTGTGCCCGCTAGGGGGTGCTTTACCAGCGTTTTGTTTCGATTTCGAGTTGACCGAAGACCGTATTGGTCTCGATTTTCAATGCGGGTTCACCTTCCTTGTAAGTAGAGGTGCGAAAGGCTGTTTCCCCGAACGCGGCGGTCGTACCGTTCGGTGTGCGCGTCGTGCCGAATACCGTATTCGTTTTGACAATGGTCGGAATGGAATCGTTGAGGATCAGCTTGCCATTGCCGAAAACGACATTGACTTCCAGCTTCCGGTCGGACGTGATCGGTGGCGCTTTGAAGAGGTCGAAATTTCCCCTGCCGAACACAACAGAATACTCCTTCTTCCCGTCATCCCATCCGGAATCCGTTTCGGAGAACGCGACGGTTTCATTCTTCTGAAAGCCTCCGGCAATCATACGAACGCCCCACCAGATGAGGACTGCTCCGAATAATACCCGCAAGAAGGGGAAATGTACGTCGAAGATTTCCCGAAGGATGATGGAAAGGCCGAGGAATACGATGACGATTCCCCAAAACAAACCGGAGGAAAGGAGGCTCATGGATCGTTGATTTGACATGTGGATGGATGATGTCGAATGAAATCAGTTCCCGGATGCTTTTTTCCGGAAGTACTTACGAAACAGGAAATTCTGCTGCAGGGCTTTCATGTTTTCGTTGAAGCTGGCCGTGCTGGAATCGATATTCGCAATGCTGCGGCGCAAATGGTCGGCTGTGGCAGGATCCTTCAGGAGTGTCTGAATGGTTCCGTTTCCGCCTTCTACCTCGCCCAGGATCCGGTTCAACCGGTCCGTGGCTTCCGACAGGTTCCGGCCGGAGGTCCGGATATCGGTCAGCGTGCCGCTGAGCTGCTGTTGGAAAGCGCTGCTGTCGGTGACCAACTGGCCCAGTACGCCCTCTCCGGAGCGAACATCATCGACGAGCAGGCCGAGATCTCCGCTAAAACCTTCCAAATGATCGCTCATGCCTTCCAGGTTGGTGAGCGTCCGGCGCAGTCCGGTGGCAAGGCTGGTGTCCATCAAAACGGTATAGAGCGTCCCGCGTGAACGTTGGATGTTGCTGATGATGTCGCGCAGACTGTTGCTGATGAGCAGGACGTTCTGGTTGGTGCCTTCCAGCGTGCGCAGCATACTTTCCGTATCGACAGTCGGGATGACGGGAATTTCATCGCCTTCCGAAACGACCGGCGATTCGGGTGTGCCGGGGTTGATGTTGATGAGTTTGTTGCCCATCAACCCATCGGTTCCGATGGCTGCATACGAGTTTTTCCGGATGTGGTGCAGGAGGTCCTGATTGATGACCATCTTTACCCGAAGACTGGTATCGTTCAGGATGGTGATCTCGTCGACCGTCCCGACGTCGATGCCCGAGAACCGTACGTTGTTGCCCTTTTGCAGGCCGCTGACATTATCGAAAGTCGCGTATAGTTCAAATCGATCACCGAAGAGGTTCTTGTTGTTCCCGATGAAATAGAGTCCCGCTACGAGCAAGATCAGTCCGGTGATGACGAAAACACCCAGCCGAATGTTGTTGAAGGTCTCTTTTGCCATGGATTATTCGAAAAAGGCCCGCACCATCGGGTCTTTGGAGCTGGAAAGTTCGGAAAAAGTTCCTTCTTGGTAATTGATGCCGTCGATCAGGGCCACCAAGCGGTTTCCCACAACGCGCGCGCAGTACATGTCATGGGAGATGATGATGGAGGATGTGTTGTATTTCCGTTGCATGTCGAGCATGAGGTTGCTGATCTCCTTGCCGGTGATCGCGTCCAGTCCGGTGGTGGGTTCGTCGTACAGCATGATCTCCGGCTGCATGATCAGCGAGCGGGCCAGTCCGATCCGTTTGCGCATACCCCCCGACAACTCCGACGGCATCAGTTCGATCGCGTGTTTCAGCCCGACATTTTCCAGGGTATTGCTGACCAGTTCGATGTACGAATCGTGGCGGTGGTCGCGTTCGTGTCGACGTAACGGGAACTCGAGGTTCTCACGAACGGTCATCGAATCATACAGCGCGCTGCTCTGAAAAACGAAGCCGATCTTGGCGCGTACTTCGTCCAGCTCCCGGATCGACATCTCGCTGACTTCCTTGCCGAATACTTTCAGGCTGCCGCGGTCGTATGGGATCAATCCGACGATGCATTTGATCAGTACGGATTTGCCGCAGCCTGACCTCCCTAGCACAACGACGTTTTCTCCGCGATGCAAGGTCAGATTGAAGCCACGCAGTACATGGTTTTTCCCGAACGACTTGTGCATGTCGCGGATCTCGATGATCGGTTGTTCGTTGGTGGAGGAGGCTGCCATCAGATGAGTCCGAGGAATTCGGTTATTTGAACAGCGATCAGGTCGATCACGAAGATGAGGACGGAGGCAATCACGACGGCCGAGTTCGCGGCCCGACCAACGCCTTCGGTTCCTTTCGTAGAAAAGTAACCCTTGTAACACCCGACCAACCCGATGGCGAACCCGAAGAAGAAAGCCTTGATGAAGGAGGGAATGACGTCTCCGAACTCGAGTGATTCGAACACCTGGTTGAAGTAGAGGGTCAGGCTGACACCCCCTTTTACCCGAACGGCGAGAAAGGAACCAAAGAGCGCGATGGCATCACCGATAACGACCAGGATGGGGATCATCAGCGTACTGGCCACGATGCGTGATACAACGATATATTTGAAAGGATTCGTGCCTGATACTTCCATCGCGTCGATCTGTTCCGTTACGCGCATGGAGCCCAGTTCCGCTCCCATGCTGGAGCCGATCTTGCCCGCGCAAATGAGCGCCGTGATCACAGGCCCGATCTCCCGGATGATGGAGATGCCCACCATGGCCGGTAGCCAGGCTTCCGCACCGAACTCGACCAGTGTCGGCCGCGACTGCAAGGTCAGCACCATGCCAATGATGAAGGTGGTCAGTCCAACGAGTGAGAGAGAGCGGAAGCCGATCTGGTACGACTGTCGGATCACTTCGCGGAATTCATAGGGCGGGACCCAGATCTCTTTCAGAAAGCGCAGGGCGAAACGCGTGATCTCGCCGGCTTCCCGGAAAAAATCCCGAATGCCGGGGGATAGGAGTGGGGACAGGTACCGCTTGCCGCTCATAGCCGTTCGGTTGGAAACCGCTTCGCTCAAGATCGAAAGAAATGCCGGATAAAGGAAGCGCGCCATGTCGGGTATCAGCGGGTTTATTGACAAACGTCAGGGTATTGGTTGAAGCCCCGTCCGAATTAGTACATTCGATGCGATGAGCAAACCGGACCGCGAAGCTGAACCGAAGGCAGGAAAAAGCCGTGCCGGAAAGTTCTCCGGTTTTTGGAACCGGCTTGGTCCCGGTCTGATCACCGGTTCGAGCGACGACGATCCTTCCGGCATTGCCACCTATACACAAGCCGGTGCACGATTCGGACTTGCAACTTTGTGGACCTCGATCATCACTTTTCCGTTGATGGCCGGCTTGCAGGAGATGTGTGCCCGGATCGGATTGGTCACTTCTCACGGCCTGATGGGTGTGATCCGGCGCCACTACCCGCGCTGGATCTCCTTCCTGGTCATTGTGCTTAGCTTTCCTGCCATAACGCTGAACATCGGTGCAGACCTCGCCGGAATGGGAGCCGTTTCGACCATGCTGTTCCCATCGATCCATCCCGGCATCTTTTCATTGGGATTCGCGGTCTTGTTGGTGCCGGCCGTGATCCTCCTTTCCTATAACCGCCTGGCGCGTGTACTGAAATGGATGTGCCTCACATTATTGTGCTACCTGGTCGTTCCGTTCTTCGCTGATCTGGACTGGCAACAGGTTGTACACGGTACGTTCTTGCCGGATGTCAGCTTCAGCAAGGAATTCCTGTTCATCCTGGTCGGGATACTGGGAACCACGATCTCTCCATACTTGTTTTTCTGGCAGGCCAGCGTTGAAGTGGAGGAGAAGGAGCACCGGAGTGTCATCGTGGATAAGCATGTGCTGGCAGCCGTCAAAGCCGACATCAACTATGGGATGGGCTTTTCCGGATTGGTCATGTATTTCATCATCCTCAGTGCCGGTGCGATCCTGTTCCCGGAAGGTGTCCGGAATATCGACACCGTGGAGCAGGCTGCCGCTGCACTGAAGCCACTGGCGGGGCGATACGCTTATCTCTTCTTTGCGGTCGGCGTGATCGGGACCGGTCTGCTCGCGATTCCCGTTCTCGCCGGATCGTTATCATACATGATTGCCGAAGCCTTCGACTGGAAATATGGCATGGACAAGAAGTTCTACGAAGCGAAGGGCTTTTATCTGGTCCTGATCGTATCGGTCGGTATAGCTTTGCTGATCCATTTTTCAGGACTCTCGGCCGTACGATCGCTCCTGTATACGGCGGTACTTTACGGACTGACCGCGCCGGTGCTGATCGGACTCATTTTGCATATTTGCAATAACCGCTCGATCATGGGCGAATACGTGAACGGTCGATTAGCGAATTTGCTCGGCGCGATCGCACTGGTCGTGATGACGGTTTGTGCAGGTGCACTCCTATTCTATTGATCATGCCGACAGAAATAAAAATCATCCTCGACCATTTCCCGATCTTCAGCGAGCAGGGATTGAAAGAAGCATTGGCCGAAGTGTCCTTATTGCAGACCTTTCCTTCGGAAACGACCCTGATCCGGGAGAATGAGCCCGTGCGTTTTCTTCCGTTACTCATCCGGGGTGTGGTAAAAGTCATGCGCAACGATGAGTCGGGTCGGGAACTATTGCTGTACTACATACGTGCAGGCGAAAGTTGCATCGCTTCCTTCAATGCCGCGGTCTTTCGACGTACCAGCCAGATAAAAGCGATCACGGAGGAGGAGTCGGAATTACTGTTGGTTCCGGTCCATGCTTTACCGGATCTGATGGAACGTTTTCCTACCTGGAACCGGTTTCTGTTTCAACTTTATCATCAGCGGTTCGAAGAGTTGTTGCAATCCGTCAACACGATTGCTTTCTCCCCGATGGAACAGCGACTGGAATTGTTACTCAGTCGGAAAGTGGAGCTTACCGGCAAGCGGGAAATACGCACCACGCACCAGGAGTTGGCCGACGAGTTGGGCACGGCGCGGGAGGTGGTGTCCCGGTTGCTCAAACGGATGGAACAGGATGGAAAACTCAGCCTTGCCCGCGGGGAGATACGCATCAGCGAATGAAAGCGCCAGAATGTGACCCCGGTCACCGTCTGCCGGGGAACACCATCCTACCTTGGTACCAAAATTGAGCATCATGAAAAAGAACATGGGTACTACGGATCGTGTCTTGCGGGTGATCGTCGCAATCGTACTGGCTGTGCTTTATTACAACGGTACCATCACCGGCACTCTCGGTCTTACGCTGATCGTCCTGTCGGTCGTTTTCGTCCTGACCAGCCTGGTCGGTTTCTGCCCGCTCTATTTACCGTTCGGGATGAATACCTGCGGTAAGGAAAAATCCTGACCCTCCGGTCTCGCGCATTTTTTTATCTTGCATTCGGGGTGGATGACCGTAGCCAACGGTTTCTCCTGACTCCTTTTGCAAGTATGATCCGGGAAGAAGACGGTATACAAGTGGAAATCCCGGTCGGCAATAGCCGGCTGGCTGGCAATCTCTTTCTTCCGGAAGGCGCTGACCGCTGTGTGATCTTCGCGCACGGCTCGGGAAGCAGCCGTTTCAGTCCGCGTAATCGTAGGATCGCCAAACTCCTTTTTCAATCCGGTATCGGGAGTTTTCTAACCGACCTCTTGACGGCTTCGGAAGATGCCGTTCCGGAGTTGCGGTTTGATATACCCCTGCTTACCGACAGGCTGGTGGAAATAACACGTTCCGTTAACGCGATTCACGCGATGGATTCGGTCAGGCTCTCGTACTTCGGAGCGAGTACCGGTGCGGCGGCAGCCTTGCTAGCCGCTGGTCGGCTTCCGGAATTGGTGCGCGCGGTGGTTTGTCGCGGAGGACGTACCGACCTGGCCGGTGAGTTGGTGAGCAGGGTGAGGGCAGCGACCTTGCTCATAGTCGGAGAGATGGATCAGCCGCTCATTCCGATTAACAATCAGACGTATCGGCTCCTTCGTTGTAAGAAGGAGATCGTGTTCATTCCCGGCGCGACCCATCTTTTTGAAGAACCCGGCAAATTGGATGAGGTGGGTCGCCTCACCGCACAATGGGTCCTGACAAATGGTGGCTGACCGCGTCTATCTCGATCGTGCGGAGGCTGCCATGCAGTTACTGCCGTTGTTACACCAGTACCGGGGGCTCGACGGTGTCGTGGTTGCCATTCCGCGCGGGGGAGTACCCATGGGCGCGATCATCGCACGGGAGCTCGGCTGGCCGCTGGATATCGCCTTGGTTAAAAAGATCGGACATCCGGAGAACCCCGAATTCGCCATTGGCGCCGTGAGTTCCGATGACCTTTTCATCGATCCGGAGTTTCGTTCCATACCGGGCCATTACCTGGAGCAACGCATTCTCGAGATAAGGAAGTCGATTCAGGAAAAAAGATTGCGGTACCTCGGAAGTGTACCGCCGCTACCTTTGTTAGGAAGAAAAGTCATTGTGGTGGACGACGGGATCGCCACCGGTCATACCCTGCGCATGACCTTACGCCTTTTGCGCAAGCAAAAACCCGGAGAGTTGATCGTGGCAGTACCTGTTTCTTCGACCCGTGCTGCAGGAATGTTGGAAAAGGAATGCGATACCTTCTTATGCCTGCAACGTCCCGATGATTTTTACGGAGTGGGACAGTATTACGCGAACTTCCAGCCGGTCAGCGATGCGGAGGTGGTGCAGTTATTAAGGCGCTACCGGAAATAGGCTGGGAAATTATTCGATCTCTTCTTCTTCGATCTTACCCGAACGGGTATGTCCGGCAGGCGCCGCTTTGCCCATGAAGAAACGCAGTTTGTTGAAGATGTCGTCGATCCAACTATAGATCTTATTCTCGATGGTGGTTTCCGATTTGAAGATGAATCGCTGCAGCACCATCGACAATCCGACGGCCAAACCATTCCGTAGAAACTCGTTCTTGTCGATCCGGATGCCGGTTGCCGCTGAAAGGGCGTTGATTAGCAGATGCTGGGGTTGCAATTGCTCGCGTATCGATTTGACTTCCTCACGCAATCCCTTTTCCTGCTCTTTCACTTCTTGTCTGAGCCGGCGGACCTCCTGTCGGAGTTCCGCGCGATTGGTGATCGCCTTATGCCTCGTCTTCATCGTGTTCCTCCTCTTTGAGTGCGTGACGGATAATGGAATTGCTCATGGGCAACTTCAGCCAGGCTTCCTGCTTCCAATAGAAGATCAGTCCGGCAAGCAGATAAAACCCGCCAACGAGTAAGAAGCCCAGCCAGGTCTTTCCGAAGTGTTCGCCGAGAGCGAACGCGGCCGCTACGCTTAAAAAACCGAAAACCAGCAGGAATAGGAAAACAAGGATCAGGTTGGCGGTTACATTGCCGGCAAGTTCGGCTCCTTTGTCGATTGCCTGAAGTTTGCTCAGGCGGCTCCGTGTTTCAACGTAATCCTGAACGCGGTCGATGATGCGGTCGATCGGATGGTTATCTTCCATGATGAGAGGGTTGATAGAACGCTTAGCCGGCTGTTTTGCCGTTTACCGTATCGCGCAGGTCTTCCGCTTTTCGCTTTGCCCGCTCGCTCCAGTCGCGTGCGGCATCAGCCATCTTTTCCCGGGTCTCTTCTCCTTTGGCAGGAGCGAAGAGGATGCCCAACAACGCACCAATGGCTACCCCGCCAAGGAACGCCCAAAATGATTTGCCTTCGTTACTCATGCTGAGGAATTTAGATTAAACAAATATAAGCACATTCAAGTGTCAGTGGCATGAGTTAGCTCACCTTTCGTTTCTCAATGCCAAAATCGGCAGGCCGGCATGCAGGGCTAGTTGGCGCGTGTGGTTTTGCTGGAAAATCCTGCTGAATAAACTGTGCTTTTGAGGCAGGAGGGCGAGCCAGTCGGCACCGATCTCCCGGCCGAGCTTTTCAAGCGCGGTATTTTCATCATCGTCGGACAGAAAATGCCAGGTCGCTTGCATGCCCGAAAGAAGCGGGTTGAGGCTGGTCATGAGTTGATCCCGGTCAAAGTTGTCATGCGGCGATTGAACGCATCCGATGTGCAATCCTGCAGGATGGTGGTTCAACAGATTCCTGAGCAGTGTGACGGATTCCGGATCCGGGATGGACTTGCCGTCCGTTGCGAATAATAGTGTTTTCAGTTGCCGATATTCCGCCGTTTGTGGAATGCTCAACACCGGAACAGTACTGCTGCGCAATAATTCCAGCGCGGTATTTCCAATCAGCCTTTCCTGCACCGCGTTTTTGCCTTTCATTCCCGTTACGATCAGTCCGGCTCCTGCATAGGTAGCGTAGTCGTTTATCGCTCGCCGGGTTTCACCGTTTCTGCTCGCAAGTGTAATGTTCAAGGAGGCTCCGACGGAAGACCGCAGTTCTTGTGCGATCTGTTTGAGTGCGGATTCGGTATCCGATTTGAGTTCATCGGGTGTTACGATCAGTTCAATCGGCAGGGTTTTTAGCGGATTGGGCAGGTGGTAAACATTGAGCAGATGCAAATCGGTTCCGGTATCCCGAGCCAGGGAGGCGGCGAAAAGCGCGGCGTGTAAGGCGGCATCTGAAAAATCGGTAGGAACCAGAATGGATTTCATGAAATCAGGAGCATTTAGTAATTTAATCCAATGTACGTTTTCCCTCCGAAGTTTCACTGACCGCAATCAAGGCCCTACCTGACTGGGGTCATAGAGCATCCCGAAAAACCTTAACAAATTGCATAAAATCCTCCCCGATGAACCAGATCCTCTGCCCTACGGATTTCTCGCCCGCTGCCGGCCATGCCGTCGCTTATGCAGCCGCATTGTCCGAACAAATCAACGCCCGCCTGGTGCTGTTGCACGCGTATGAATCTCCTGTCGTGTTTTCGAGTGCTCCTTTGACGAGCATTCGTGACGCGAAGCAGCAGATTAAGCTGGCTGCCCAAAAGAAATTGGATAAATTGGTGCAACAGCTCGAAAAAATCCACCCCCGCCTTGCAACCGAAACGAAGTTGTTGGCCGGCTTGGGTTCAGAGCGAATACTCGATGCCGCCCGCGACATCCATGCCGATATGATTGTGATGGGCGCTACCGGCACCAGTAAGCTCAGTCGTTTACTGATCGGCAGTACGACCGCAGCGGTTATCCGCGACGCGGATTGTCCAGTGCTGTGTATTCCCAAAGAAGCGAAATTCAACGGGATCAACAGGATCGCTTTCGCGACCGACCTGCAGGAAGATAACCTGGCTTCAGCCATGACCGTGACGCCGTTCGCGGCAAAATTCGGCGCCGAGCTCTCGTTTATTTACGTCGATGATAAGCACCTCTTGCATTCCGACGAAGCGATCGAAGAGATGACGCGACGGATCCGCCGGCGTGTGAAGTATCCGAAACTCTCGGGCTTCATCGCAAAGAACCCCAGCATCACGAAAGGATTGGAGACCTTCCTGAAAAAACAACCGGCTGATCTGCTGGTGATGTTCACCCATCCCCGGCGTTTGGGTGAAACGCTTTTTAACCAGAGTGTCACCCGGATGATGTCGCATCAGTCCAAGATTCCGTTGCTGGCCATTCGAAGAATGGATCAACCGGTACCTTCCGGGGAACGGAAGCCTTGAAACGATTCCCGGCTCCGAGTCAACCCGCAGTGGA
This sequence comes from Bacteroidota bacterium, assembly GCA_016713765.1. Taxonomy (NCBI): domain Bacteria; kingdom Pseudomonadati; phylum Bacteroidota; class Bacteroidia; order Candidatus Pollutiaquabacterales; family Candidatus Pollutiaquabacteraceae; genus Candidatus Pollutiaquabacter; species Candidatus Pollutiaquabacter sp. Next base: position 256,533 of record JADJON010000003.1, on the reverse strand, counting down.
TGCCTGATTCAAAGGACGGTAGACAAGGTGTATGGACCCTTCGTCAACCTGATGAATGTCATTCTCGAACAGCTCGCCTGCCCATAACTTTGGTTGGTAAATCTCATTCTTAAAAACAACAACCATGTCACTCATGCGCAAACCCATCGGCCAATTCCCGGCAATGCGTTCGTTGTTGTCGGATTTCTTCGAAACGGATAAGCTCGGTTTCGACGACTATTTCAGAAAGGACTGGATGCCGGCTGTCAATGTGAAGGACGGTAAGGACCAGTATGAAATCGAAGTCGCGGCACCCGGTCTGAAGAAAGAGGATTTCAAAATTCGTGTGGAGCACGGTATCCTGACGATCTCCTCGGAACAGAAGTCGGAGAAGGAAACGAAGGAGGGCGAGTATACGCGTCGCGAATTCAACTACCAGTCGTTCTCAAGATCATTCGCGCTCCCGCAGGATGTCAAAGAAGAGGATATTCAAGCCAGTTACGCTGACGGAATCCTGAAGCTGCTCGTAGCCAAAAAGCAGACGGTAACAGCGAAGGGCCGCGAGATCGCGGTTAAATGATCGAAGAGCGCATCGCCATGAAATCAACAACGGAAACCGAGATCGCTTTGGAGCGTGGTGCGCCGGTCAATGCCTGCCACGAGGAGTCGGTCGCGTGGAAGGAGGAGATCGCATTTTGGACGGACGAGCTGCGCTTTCTGGAACGACTCATCCTCAAGCGAAAACAGGATCATGCCGTTGCAAAGAAGGTGTCAGTGTTGTTGGATCATCTGGTGCACATGGAAAAACTGATTGTGCACGATTTATATAAAGAGATCGATCGGCACGACGAGCGCCTCGCCACTGCTTCGAATGTTCAAGCGCCCGAATCAACGGCTGCTTTCATGCAGGAACACTACAGGATCCGCTCCAGGTTCCACGATGTAAAACGTGACTACCGGGAGATTAAAAGGAAGATATATGAAATAGAGAAGGGGGAATAGACGGTTCGCCGATTTCGGTCGGCAGCCGTTGTGTGAGAAGCGCGTGGCGTTTCATCCGGGGAGGGATGATCGTTCACGCGCTTCGTGGCTAACAGCCGTTCAGTTCTTCATGCGTGAAAGCCGGTCCGGATTCAGGATGAAGATATTCTTCTCCTTGATGTCGATCAGCTTTTCTTCCTTGAAGTCAGACAAGGTACGGATGACCGATTCGGTGGCCGTTCCGACCATACTGGCGAGATCTTCACGCGAAACGGAAAACCCGGAGTTCTGATCCTTGGCGGTATGGTAGCGCTGCTGCAGCGTGATCAACGCGTCGGCTACCCGTTTCCGTACGGAATTATACGCGAGGTTGAGCAACCGGTCTTCCGTTTCCTGCAGGTTGTTGGAAAGCAATTTGATGAACTTGGCCGCCACATCGCGGTTCGAGTAGAGCAACGAGAAGAAATCCTGTCGGGGGATGATCGTCACTTCCGCTTCGTCCATCGCTTCGGCTGATTCGCGGTACTCGGTGTTCTCGATCAGATCGATGTAACCCAGGAAATCGCCTTCCTTATGGATGCCGGTAATGAATTCCTTGCCGTCTTCGTTGGTCTTGTAGGTCTTGATACGTCCTTTCACGACGAAAATGATCCCGTTGGGCTCGTCGCCTTCCATGTAGATCATTTCCTTCTTTTTGAAGTGGTGGACTTTGCGGTCGGCCGAAAGCCTGCTTAACTCTTCGAGGCCGCGGGCTTGTGCCAGGAATTCGCTGAGCCCCTCGATGTTCTTCGTGAATTCCTTCCTGAATACGTCACTCTTCCGCAGGCGTGCTTCGACCGCGTTCAACAGTTCCATCTCTTCGAAGGGCTTGGTGAGGTAATCGTCGGCGCCCATGCTCATGCCTTTTCTCAGGTCGGCTTTCTCGGCTTTAGCCGTAAGAAAGATGAAGGGAATGCTGGCGGTCGACGGATTTTTGGAAAGCAGGTACAATACGCCATACCCATCCAACTCCGGCATCATGATGTCGCAAATGATCAGGTCCGGATTTTCTTTGGAGGCTTTCTCCACGCCTACACGGCCATTCGGAGCCGATATCACTTTGTAATTGGCCAGCTCGAGGATTTCTGCGGTATTTTCCCGCATGTCGGCATTGTCTTCAATCAGTAGGATCTTCTTCATAGTTAGGCGGTTGCCGTTTCAGGGAGGTTGACGGTAAAGGTAGTGCCTTTTTGGACTTCACTGGTGAACCGGATGTCGCCGCCCAGCAGACGCGCGTATTTGCGGACGATGTTCAGGCCTAGTCCGGTCCCCTGGATGGCTGTCACGTTTCCGGCCCTGAAGAACCGGTCGAACAGGTGCTGTTGGTCTTCCAGAGGTATACCCATACCTTGGTCCTCCACGATCAGTTGGATGCCGTTCCGGGTGTCTGTTGTGAACGAAATCCTGCTGTTCTCCGGGGAGTATTTTATCGCGTTGTTGAGCAGGTTGATGCAGATCGGCCGCAGCAGTTGCTTGTCGGATACCACGTCCTCCTTTTCGCCGGTGTGCCGGTAATGAATGACCTGTCCGGGTTTTGCCAGGGCCTGAAGTTCCTCACACAAATCCTCGGCAAAACGCACGAGGTTTATAGTCTCCGGATGAATTTCGACCTTTCCGGCTTCCAGTTTTTCCAGTGAAAGAAAATCGTTCAGGATCTCCGTCAGGTTCTTGACGGATGTCTTGATTCGCTCGACGTGCTTCCGGGCTTTCTCGCTTTCACCGGCCTGGTGGTAACGGTCGACCAGTGAAATGGAGGAGAGGATCGTACTCAGGGGGGTGCGGAATTCGTGCGACGCGATCGAAACGAAACGCGACTTCATTTCATTCAGGGAACGCTCCTTTTCGAGCGACGCTTTCATTTCCTGCTCCGCTTTCCGGATCTCGGTCACGTTATGGATGACCAACAGGATCTCCTTGACAAAACCTTTGTTGTCGGGGAGCGGAACAGCATTGAGCGCGAAGCGCTGATCGGCATAGCTGAATTCCACATAAGCCGTTTCCCACTGGAAAACCCGCCTGAATTTTTCCTTCGTTTCATCATCCAATTGGAGGAATTGAAGGTCCTGTAACGACTTGCCGTTTAGCTTTTCACGGGGAATATCGAGGTCCTGCAATGCGTTCCCGTCGATCAGTACCACGCGCAGGTTACGGTCCAATACGCAAATGATCCCGTCCGGAAAATTGTGGGCGATCGTATTGAATAGTCGTTCGCTGTCGCGCAGGGCTTCTTCCACTTTCGCGCGGGTAGCCATTTCGCCGTGGAGGGTACGGTTCACGGTGGCCAGGCTGAGGTTCGCGGCGGCAAGTTCGGCGGTACGCTGCTCTACCCGTTGCTCCAGTTCTTCGTTCGCCTGTCGGATCAGTTCGTCCTGTAGCTTTCGCTCCGTGATATCGATCAGGAAGGAGATGACGAACATTTCTTTCTTGATCACGAATGTGCTGAGACTTATCTCTACCGGGAACTCGGAGCCGTCGCTTCTTTTAGCAAAAAGGTCGCGGCCCTTTCCCATCGGACGATTCTTGGGATCCTGCGTATAGCCTTTCCGGAATCCGGCATGATGGTCGCGAAACCGGGTAGGAACAAGGTCCTCGATGGATCGGTTGTTCAGCCCGTCCGCATCATATCCGAACAACTGACAGGCCCGGGGATTCGCCATCACGATGACGCCTTTGGAATTCGAGATCAGGATTCCTTCGGTAGCAAACCGGAACATGGCATTGAGATGTTCGGTGCTTTTGAGCAGATTTTCCTGCGACAGCTTGTATTTGATAATGGCGAACGTGAAAGACCAGATGATCAACACCGGAAAAAAAGTGAAGAGCACCCGGTTGTTGGTCGCCACCGTGTCCTTGCTCAGGAAGAAACCGACCAGGATCAGCCCCGTCATCGCCACACTGGCATCGAAGGTGGAGCGGTTGCCAGGTACGAAAATGGTCAGCAAGACCACCAGCGAGTACAGGAACTCCAGATGATAGTCAGGCCCGAGGTAGTACCCCAAACCGAAAATACCCAGCGCCAATAGGATCCCGGTCAGGAGTATCCTCTTTTGAACAGCGTTCATTTGCATCCCTCTTCAAAAATAATGGATTTAAAATAGAAAATGGAGTGCACTTGTCCTTTCCGGAAAACTGCCATAGGTCAATGATAATGAATGACAAAGGTCATAGGGGCGGGGTCACTGCTTTCGATAGTTTTGAAATCAGAAAAGGGGAAATACTATGACGATCCAAAAAGCCCGGTCCATTCGTAAGATTTTGGTTCCCACCGATTTTTCGGAAAATGCCGCCAATGCTGCGCGTTTTGCCGTTGAGTTGGGAAGGAACATGGCCTCCAGTGTGGTGTTGTACCATGCTTGCCGGGTACCCGTGCTCGCTTCTAACGAGATGATGATCGCCGCTTCCAATACCGATCTGGAACGCGAGTCGAAGGATCGGTTGCGCCAGTTTGCCGACCGGCTTCAGTCCGAGACCGGATATCTGAACATCGATGTTCGTATCAGCAGCGGTTTCGCAGTGGATGAGATCAAGGAACTGGTCGAGCACGAAGATTTCGATTTGGTGGTCATGGGTACCAAAGGTGCCACACGTCTGCAGAGTATGCTGATCGGCAGCAATACTGCTGACGTCATCAGTCACTGCCATTGCCCGGTACTGGCGGTTCCGGAAGATGCCCGGTTTGTACCGCCCGCCCGTATCGTCTTCGCGACGAATTACGCGGACAACGATTTTCAGACGCTCTATATGCTTGCGGACATGTTCCGTTCCTTCAATCCGGAGATCATGGTCGTGCATGTGGAAGAAAACCGACATAACCGGATCGAACAGCGGATGCTGGATTGGTTTGAAGCTCAGGTAGTCGCCAGCATTCCCTACGATAAATTCAGCTTTCACCTGATACACGCGGAAGAGCTCGAAGGCGCACTGAATGATTTCTTAACCTCGGAGAAAGCGGATATGCTGGCTGTGGCGACGCGTCGTCGCGGCTTTTTCGAAAAACTCACCAGTAAGAGCCTGACCCGAAAGCTGGCTTTTCATTCCCATCTTCCGCTCCTGGCGTTCCATGCCCGGAATGTGCCGTCTACACCTTTATTCTGACGAATAGGGGTGTTTGAGTAGCGGATTGCATGACTTGTGTCAGCGACTTTCCTTTTGGTATACAGGAACTTTACGCGCATAAGCTATTGTCATGCTGAAAGAACAAACGCTGGCCGAAATCGTGACACGGCACCCCATGGCCGCCGCTGTCTTCGAGCGTCATAAACTGGATTATTGCTGTCGCGGCAAACGCACCTTGCAGGATGCCTGTGAGAATGATCCGTTATTGTTGAACACGGTTACCACCGAAGTGGAACGAGTTACCCGCTTGGAAGGCGGCCTGTCCACATACCCCGAGTTCGACCACCTGAGTCTGGAGGAGTTGGTGCAATACATCATCGGAAAGCACCATCACTATGTACGTTCAGCGATGCCATTACTGGATGCTCACCTGCGAAAGGTGGCCGGCAAGCACGGGGAGCGACATCCCGAGCTGCACCGTATTCAGCACCTGTTCGCACAGGTGAAGGACGACATGGATCAGCATATGTTCAAGGAAGAGCGTATCCTTTTTCCGCGTATCCTGGAGATCGAACGCGCAGCGCAAAGTGCCAGTATGCACTGGATTCCGGATCGCCATTATATTACGGCGCCTATCCATGTGATGGAAGCCGAGCACGACGAAGCGGGGACGGCGCTCGCCGAGATCCATCAACTTTCTTCGGCTTACACGCCTCCGGATGATGCCTGCACGACGTACCGGCTCGTATTTGAGGAGTTAAAGGCCTTTGAACAGGATCTCCACCAACACGTTCATTTGGAGAACAACCTCTTGTTTCCCAAAGCGGTTGCGTTGCAGCAAACGATCGGAACAATCAACCTGAATTGAACTTCCCGGGCCGTGTGGAAGGTACTAGCCTGGTTGTCGCTCTTCGTCGCTTCACTCGGATATTCCGTCTGGGTCTATTGCGCTTCGTCGCGGGAACCTTCCATCACCGATAGCGAAACGGTATTGGCGGGGAAAAAAGTATTTCAACAACACAATTGCATCGCCTGTCATCAGGTGTACGGTCTTGGCGGCTATCTCGGACCGGACCTGACACGGCTGATGTCGACGCCTGGCAAGGGAAGCCGTTGGGCCAATGCCGTCATTCGGACCGGCAATGAACGGATGCCGGCGTACGACCTGACGGAGGCGGATATGGCTGCACTTCTTGAATTCTTATCGGCTGTGGATCGCAGTGCTGTGATCGTCCCTGGCCGGTCCGAACTGATTCAACAACCTGGATAAGCAATGGCAGTACAACTAAAGAACAAGCGACCATCCTGGGCCGAGCCCTACAAGATTAAAGTGGTCGAGTTGGTGCGGATGACGTCGCCGGAAGATCGCCGGAAGGCGCTGGAAGCCGCGGGTTACAATACCTTTCTCCTCAGATCCGGTCAGGTCTACATCGACCTGCTGACGGATTCCGGCACATCGGCCATGAGCGACCGCCAGTGGGCGGGCATGATGCTGGGCGATGAAGCCTACGCGGGAAGCGAGAATTTCTATCACCTCGAAGCGGTGATCCGGAAATACTACGGCTATCGGCATGTCATCCCGACGCACCAGGGCAGAGGGGCGGAGAATATCATTTCGCAGATCCTGATCAAGCCGGGCGATATCGTTCCCGGTAACATGTATTTCACCACGACGCGACTCCACCAGGAGCTGGCGGGTGGGACCTTCGCCGATATCATCATCGATGAAGCGCATGATCCCAGGAGCGAGTTTCCTTTCAAAGGAAACGTCGACTTGGCAAAGCTGGATGCACTTGTAAAGCAGCATGGGGCGAAAAAGATTCCCTACGTCTCCTTGGCGACCAGTGTGAACATGGCCGGCGGACAACCGGTTTCCATGCAGAATCTGAAGGAGCTTTATCGATATACGCGTAAGCACGGTATCCGGATCATCCACGACATGACCCGGGTGGCCGAAAATGCCTGGTTCATTAAGCAAAGAGAAAAAGGATACGCGAAGAAAAGCGTTGCAGAGATCGTTCGGGAAATCTGTTCCTATACCGATGGGGCCACGATGAGCGCCAAGAAAGACGCGCTCGTCAATATCGGCGGGTTCCTGGCGGTGAACGACCGCAAGATCTACCAGGAAGCCAGTAACCTTGTTGTAGTGTATGAAGGCTTGCACACCTATGGCGGACTCGCGGGACGCGACATGGAGGCGATTGCGATCGGCATTACCGAGTCGGTCGACGATTACCATATCCACGCCCGGATAGGCCAGGTGGAATACCTGGGCAATAAACTGCGCGATGCCGGAGTGCCGATCGTATTGCCGATCGGTGGTCACGGCATCTTTCTTGACGCCCGCCGGTTCCTGCCACACCTGAAACAACTGGAGTTCCCCGCACAGGCGCTGGCCGCGGCGATCTATCTTGATTCGGGTGTGCGATCGATGGAACGCGGTATCGTATCCGCCGGACGCAACAAGGAAACGGGCGATCACTACTATCCGCCATTGGAGTTGGTTCGTCTGACTATCCCGCGTCGGGTCTATACGCAGGCCCATATGGACGTTGTCGCCGAATCCATCGAACGTGTCTATCGCCGGCGCCGTAGTGTTCCCGGCTTAAAAATGATCTATGAGCCGAAGTATCTGCGGTTCTTTCAAGCCAGGTTCAAACCATTCTCAAAATGAGTAGCGATCATCGATTCCGGCCGGAGACGTTGATGATGTCTTACGGCTACAAGCCTGAACTATCGGAAGGCGCTATCAAGTGCCCGATCTTCCAGACCTCCACCTTCGTTTTCAAGAACGCGGCCGCGGGCAAGCATTTTTTCGAAGTGGCATATGGAATCAAGGAGAAAGGACCCAAAGAAGAACTGGGGCTCATCTACAGCCGGCTGAACAATCCCGACCTGGAGATTCTCGAAAATCGACTCACCCTGTGGGATGAAGCGGAGGAAGGTGCGGTCTTCGAGAGCGGTCTTGCCGCTATCACCACGGTCATGCTGGAATTCCTTTCTCCAGGCGACCTGCTGCTTTTCAGTACACCGCTCTACGGTGGTACCGACCATTTCATCCATCAGGTGCTGAGCCGGTTTGGTATCATGGCCGTTCCGTTCCATGCGGGCCAGGGAGAAACGGAACTCGCGAAAATGATCGATTCCAGTGGCAGGTCGGATCGGCTCGGGATGATTTACCTCGAGACACCGGCCAATCCTACCAACGCGCTCATCGATATCGAAATGTGCGCGAAGGTGGCTGCCCGCTATCGGAAGCCTGATCGTCCTGTGCCCATTGTGGTCGATAATACTTATATGGGTCCCTTGTGGCAGCACCCGTTGAAACTAGGCGCGGATCTGGTCGTGTATTCGGCAACCAAGTATATCGGCGGCCATTCCGATGTGATTGCAGGCGCATGTCTTGGACGGAAATCGTTGATGGCCCGCGTTCGTTCGCTGCGTACGTTTCTCGGGAACATGGCCGGGCCCTGGACAGGCTGGTTGCTCATGCGAAGCCTCGAGACCCTGAAACCACGTATGGAAACACAAGCCAGGAACGCGGCGCAGGTGGCCGAATTTCTGCAGGCCCACCCGAAGGTGGAAAAAGTATACTACCTCGGATTGCTGGACTCGAACGACCCTCAGTTCGCCATCTACAAAAAGCAATGCAATTCCGCCGGAGCCATGGTCTCCTTCGATATACGCGGAGGAGAGCCGGAAGCGTTTCGGTTCCTCGACAACCTGAAGCTGATCCGGCTGGCTGTCAGCCTGGGCGGCACGGAAAGCCTCGCGGAACACCCTGCAAGCATGACGCATTGCGACATTCAACCCGATGCAAGGGTTGGAATGGGCATTACGGATAAGTTGATCCGACTTTCGATCGGCGTGGAGTATGCACAGGATATCATCTGGGATATCGATCAGGCGCTTGAAAAAGTATAAGGATCAGACTACCGAAAGAAAATAATAGCATTCACACGATTAAAGTAGAAGACCGGTGAACTTTAAAACCATCATAGAGCCTTTCCGCATCAAAAGCGTCGAGCCGATTTCCATGACAACCCGTGAGGATCGGGTACGCTACCTGCACGAAGCACATTACAACCCCTTCCTGCTGTCGAGTGAACAGGTCTTAATCGACTTCCTGACCGATAGTGGAACCTCGGCGATGTCGAGCCGGCAATGGGCGGCGATGATGGACGGAGACGAGTCCTACGCCGGCGCGAGAAGTTGGGAGCATTTCCGCGATGCTGTGCACGAACTGACGGGTATGCCGTATATCCTGCCCACTCACCAGGGCCGTGCCGCCGAGCGAATCCTCTATGGTCAAATCGGCGGGAAGGGTAAGACCTTTATCAGTAACACGCACTTCGACACCACGCGGGCGAATATCGAGTTCAGCGGCGCGGAAGCGATCGATATCCCGGTACAGGAATCGCGCGACTTTGAGAGTGATTTTCCCTTCAAGGGCGATCTGGATATAGAAGTGCTGGAGCAACTCATCAAACAGAAAGGTGCCGGATCAATCGCCGGAGTCATTCTTACCGTTACGAACAACAGTGGCGGCGGACAGCCCGTCAGCATGGGTAACGCCCGTGCCGTTCGTGATATCTGCCACCGGCACGGTATCTTGTTCATTCTCGATATGTGCCGCATCGCGGAGAACGCCTGGTTCATCCGTCATCGGGAAAAAGGTTATAGCGGGAAGACCTATCTGCAGATTGCACAGGAAATGTGCTCGCTGGCCGATGCCTGCGTCATGAGCGCGAAGAAAGACGCGCTGGTTAACATGGGAGGATTCCTGACACTGCGTAGCAAGTCCCTGGCCGATGCCTGTACGCAATTGTTGATCATTACGGAAGGATTTGCCACCTATGGCGGACTCTCCGGCCGCGACATGGAAGCCATCGCTGTTGGATTGCGCGAGGTGTTCCAGCCGGATTATCTCCACTATCGAATCAAGAGCACGACCTATCTGGGCGATAAACTCAAAGCCTTGGGTGTCCCGATCCTGTTTCCGGTTGGCGGTCATGCCGTCTATGTCGATGCCAGGCGTTTTTATCCGAACATACCGATCGAGCACTATCCCGGTCAGGCGCTGGTTTGCGCTTTATACGAATTGGGCGGGGTGAGATGCGTTGAAGTCGGATCGGTGATGTTTGGCAAGTACGATGAGCAGGGTAAGCTCGTGGCGGCGCCGATGGACCTGGTGCGACTGGCCATACCCCGAAGGGTTTATACGCAGAGCCACATTGATTATGTCGTCGAAGTCTTTGAAGCGGCGTTGAAGGAGCGGGACGCGGCCAAAGGTTTCCGGATCAGCTATGAGCCGAAATTCCTGCGTCATTTTACGGCGCACTTCGAGCGACTTTGATTTCAGGAATGTGAATTGATATCTGGTCGGTTGAGTCCGATCATTTTTCCAAACTTCGTTCGGCCGTTTCTTGGCGGCATGTCGCGCATACGTTTTCCCAAGCGGGTAGGGGAACGGTTCCAGGTCTTGGGATTGATTTTCCTGTTGCTGGGTTTGGTCTTCGGCTTGACGGCTATCCTGCAGTATGCGATTCCCTCGCTCTGGCGCGATTCGTTTTCATTCGCGCGATCCCGTCCCTTACATGTCTTTCTGGTGGTGCAGTGGATCTTCTGTGGCGGAATTGGCGGGGTCTATGCATGGCTGGAGCGACAAACGCGTTGGGCCGAGAGCCGGAAGCCGGCTCGTTGGGGATCGTTTCATTTTGTGCTCCATTCCGGAACATCGCTGCTGATCCTGATTGCGCTGCTGTCGGGACGTTATGGTGGTCGCGAGTACCTGGAGTTTCCGCCGGTTTTGGGTATCGGCTATTTTCTCTCCTGGTTGTTGTTCGCGGCGATATTCTTCAGCAACGCAGGCCATCCGCGTTCCTGGCCGGTCTACGCCTGGATGTTCGCGACCGGTATCGTTGCGTTTTTGTTTTCCTACATCGAAGCATTCTCCTGGCTCATCCCGTCGGTTGGCGGAACGGTCGTTCGTGACCTGACGATCCAATGGAAATCCCTTGGCTCCATGGTGGGTTCCTGGAACATGTTGATTTATGGCGGCGGCTTTTTTATCCTGGAACGAATCGACGGAAACGTCGGACGGGGTTTTCAACGCGATGTATTTCTGGTGTACCTGCTCGGATTTCTCAATTTACTATTCAACTGGGGGCATCATATCTATCCGCTGCCGGTCGCGGCGGTATTGCGCAACATCGCTTATGGTGTCAGCATGACGGAGCTGCTGCTCCTGGCCAGGATCCTCTGGAATTTTCTCCGTGATGCACGGCAAGCCCGAGTACATTGGAACACGGAAGCACGACGGTGGATTTTTGCCGCGGATGCATGGGTGCTCTTGAACCTTGCGCTGGCGATTTTATTGTCGATTCCTGCTCTGAATGCTTTTACGCATGGAACGCATATCACGGTCGCTCATGCCATGGGGGCAACGATCGGTATCAATACGAACTTATTGTTTGCCTCACTCGCATTCAAACCCAATGCGAAGGATCAACCTTCGAATGAACTCCGGTCGGTTTCCTGGCTGTTGTGGTCCATGCAGTGTTTGTTATTGTGCTTCTGGACAGGATTGCTGCTGGCGGGTTGGTTACGGATAGATGCCATTCGGCAACAATTGACTTTCGCGGAAATGGGTTTACGTCTCCTTCCGTATTACCGCTACCTCGGCTTTGCAGGTTGGATCCTTGGCGCCTTGGTTGGATTCGTGGGTTGGAGATTTCTAAGAGCGCTACTGAAACCCGTGAAAAGCGTAAAAACTGAAAGTGAACCGGAAAAGGAAATGCAAGTTGTAACCGATAATGGCTGACGGTGTCGAATTCCGCTCATTTTACTTGAATTATCCAGGAAGATCATTTCATATCTGATCGCTATCATGGACGGATTGAAGCGAATAATGTAGTTTAATCAATAACCAAAATAAGAGTGCTATGAACTATAAACTCGGATTGATCAGTGCATTAACAGGCTTAGCGCTGTTATCCTCCTGTAAAAAGGACGAGGAAGAAACTCCGACACCTGCTCCGACTTCATCGACAGTCACTTTCTCCCTGCAGCATGAAGTGGATGGTGATGCGTTGGTATACAACACGCAGTGGTATAATCATCCCGCGGGTAGTTATTCCTACAGCGTCACACGGCTGTTCTATTACTTATCGGATGTGCGACTGGTGAAAGCGGACAGCAGTACGGTATTGTTGAAAGACTTCCAATATGTTGATGCGGAGCAAAGCCAGTTCTGCTCCTTTTCAGCTTCTTCGGTTCCGCTGGATGATTATATCGGTTTGAAATTCAATATCGGTTTGGATTCGGTTTTGAATCAGACTGATGCCTTGCCGGCGACTTCTGAAAATCAAGGCATGGAATGGCCGGTGCCGATGGGTGGCGGATATCACTTCATGAAGTTTGAAGGATATTATACCGATACCGTACAGCACGGATTCGCCATGCACCTCGGCCGCAATGAGAACCTGGTGAGCACCGCGATCTGGCAACGGGTAGCCGTACAATCCACCGCGGTCAATTTTACCATGACCATGAACTTGAATGAATGGTTTCGGAACCCGGCCATCTATGATTTCAATGTCGACGGTTCTTCCAGTATGGGCAGCATGTCGGCCATGATGAAATTGGCAATGAACGGACCTGATGTATTCAGATTAAATTAATAGATCATGAAACAACTCACCATTGCCGGTTGGTTGCTCGTTGGCGGATTGGCCCTGAGTGTTTCCGCTTGTCGGAAGGACAAGACGGATGAACCCGAAGAAGCGTATCAACCTACTCCGTATCAGTTCAATGTTCCGGCCGGTTTTCCCCAGCCGAAATACTACGAGAGCAATCCACTGACGGTGGAAGGAGTCCGGCTCGGGCGAATGTTGTTTTATGATCCGATCCTGTCTTCCAATGGCAAGTCGTGTTCCTCTTGTCATCCACAGGACGAAGCGTTTGCAAGATCCATCCATGTAAATCCCGCAGGTGAATCCGTCAGCATTCCGCCGGTAATCAACCTGACATTCAATCCGGATTTTGAGTGGTACGGACAGGAGCCGGTGATGGAGCATGTGCCGTTGGCGGATTTTGGTCCGGAGTTTTTTAATTCCAACATGGATACGATCCGGGCACGATTGAGCGGGCATGCCCTGTATCCCCGCTATGTCTATGAAGCATTGGGCATTAGTGATTTATATGCTGTCGGTGATGAAGAACTGAAGCACCAGCTTGCACGATCAATCATTCAGTTTATTCGCACCATCGTTTCTTCGAATTCAAAGTATGACCGCGTCATGCGGCATCAGGAAGTGTTCACGCCGGAAGAGTCGGATGGGAGCAATATCTTCTTTACCGAACGAGGCGATTGCTTTCATTGTCATGGTACCGCTCTGCTGACCAATAATCTGTTTCATAATAACGGTATGGACACGGTCTTTGTCGGGCAGAACCTGGGGCGGTTCCTGTATACCGGAGATTCAAGCGACATTGGTAAGTTCAGCGCCCCTACCTTGAGGAACATCGAATTGACACCTCCTTATATGCACGACGGAAGGTTTTCCACCCTGGAGGAGGTGGTGGAGTTTTATAATTCGGGCGTTCATTGGAATTCATTGAACATCGATCCGATCATGACAAAGCCCTTCAAAGAATACGGATTGCAATTGACGGCACAGGAGAAGGCGGATCTGGTCGCGTTTTTGAAAACGTTCACGGATACGTCCATATTGACCAATCCGGATTTCGCAAATCCATTCTAACTGAATATTCGTAAAGTTTTCGACCGCCGGAGAATTTTTTCCCCGGCGGTTTGTTTATTATATTTAGGAGAACCTATGAAAAGTCATTTTTTGAATTTCGACCTGGATGGTACTTCGTTGTCCAATTTCAATCAGCTATGAGTAAATCAAAAACAAATCGTGTTTCGGCCGGATCTTCCGGAAAGCATGGCCTGCATATCCGTCGATTGTTTACCAGGGAAGGTGTTTCGGCCTTCGATCAGTTTACCTATGAGTTGCGTGATTCGATCATCCGGAATCCGCAAGGCGATCCGATCTTCGAGATGCGCGGTGTCGAGGTGCCGGCAGGTTGGTCGCAGGTGGCAACCGACATTCTGGCCCAGAAGTATTTTCGTCGCACCGGCGTGCCGCGAACCGATGGAACGACCGGCGGTGAAACCTCTGTTCGCCAGGTTGTTCATCGATTGACGTCCTGTTGGGTGGAATGGGGAAAACGCTACGGATATTTTCAAGAGGAGCGGGACGCGCACATATTCTATGAGGAATTGGTGTATATGCTGCTCGCTCAGATGGCCGCACCCAATTCTCCGCAATGGTTTAATACAGGCTTGTATTCGGTTTATGGCATCACCGGTCAGCCGCAGGGCCATTACTATGTGGATCCGGATACGGGGGAATTGCGTCAATCGGCTTCGGCATATGAACGCCCACAGCCGCATGCCTGCTTTATACTGTCCGTGAAGGATGATCTGGTCAACCCGGGGGGAATCATGGACCTTTGGGTGCGTGAGGCACGTATCTTCAAATACGGTTCCGGTGTCGGAACGAACTATTCTTCCATTCGCGGAGAACACGAACGACTTTCCGGTGGCGGTTATTCTTCCGGGTTGATGTCGTTCCTTAAGATCGGAGACCGTGCCGCGGGTGCGATCAAATCAGGCGGGACCACCCGTCGCGCTGCGAAGATGGTCTGCCTGGATATCGATCACCCCGAAATCGAATCCTTTATTCTCTGGAAAGCGAAGGAAGAACAAAAGGTAGCGGCTCTGATTGCTGCAGGATATCCGTCCGACTACGAAGGCGAAGCCTACGCCACGGTTTCCGGACAGAATAGCAACAACTCGGTTCGTGTTCCGGATACGTTCTTTTCCGCGCTGGCGCAGAACCGGAATTGGGATCTTCGGGCCAGGACCGACGGTAGTGTCATCCGGTCCGTCAGCGCCCAAAAACTTTGGGAAGACATCGGTGATGCAGCATGGCATTGCGCTGACCCCGGATTACAGTTCGATACTACGATCAACGACTGGCATACCTGCCCGAATGGAGGACGCATTCGCGCGTCCAATCCCTGTTCGGAATACATGTTCCTCGACGATACCGCATGCAATCTCGCATCACTGAACCTGATCCGATTCTATGATGAAGTGACAGGACGTTTCAATGTAGAGGCTTATGAGCATGCTTGCCGGCTTTGGACGGTTGTCCTCGAAATATCCGTCTTGATGGCCCAATATCCGTCCGAAGAAGTTGCGCAAAACAGTTACGACTATCGGACCCTGGGCCTTGGATATGCCAACCTGGGATCCCTGCTCATGGTAGCAGGAATGGCGTATGACAGCCCGGAAGCAAGAGCCTTCGCCGCTTCGCTCACCGCGATCATGACCGGTACCGCCTATGCAACCTCGGCGGAAATGGCTTCCGCGCTCGGGCCGTTCGCAAAATTCAAGGAGAACCGGGATGCGATGCTGCGTGTAATTCGCAACCATCGTTATGCCGCCTATCATGCGGACGATGCATATGAAGGATTGTCGGTCAAACCGGAAGGGATCGATGCAGGCAGATGCCCTGATTACCTCCTCAAAGCGGCTTGCCATGCCTGGGACAACGCCTTGCAGGAAGGGGAGCGTCATGGGTTCAGAAATGCCCAGGTGAGTGTCATCGCTCCTACGGGGACGATCGGGTTGGTCATGGATTGCGATACGACGGGCGTTGAACCGGATTTTGCTTTGGTGAAGTTTAAAAAGCTCGCCGGCGGCGGATATTTCAAGATCGTGAATCAAAGCGTATCCAAGGCCCTGAAGCGATTGGGCTATTCGCCCGGGCAGATTCAGGATATTGAACAGTACGCTAAGGGACACGGTACACTCTACGGCGCACCGGTCATCAACCACGAAACCCTGGAGGCGAAGGGCCTTTCCAAAGCCGAGATCAGGGCCATTGACAGTTTGTGCCTGTCGGCCTTTGATATTCGCTATGCCGTAACGGTCTGGTCCCTGCAGGACGAATCATTGCAAAAACTCGGTATCACGACGGCCCAAAAGAAAGATCCGGACTTCAGCCTGCTCGAGCACCTGGGCTTTACGGAAGAACAAATTGAGGAAGCGAACGCTTTTGTTTGCGGTACGATGACCGTCGAGGGCGCACCTCACTTGCGGGAGGAACATCTCCCGGTTTTCGACTGTGCGAATCGGTGTGGGAAGATCGGGCAGCGGTTCATCGAACCGCTCGGACACATCCGGATGATGGCCGCGGTACAGCCGTTCATTTCCGGCGCTATTTCTAAGACGATCAACCTCCCACATGAATCAACCCGGAAGGATATCCTGGAAGCTTACCATTTCGGCTGGGAGAAGGGCCTGAAGGCGGTTGCCATTTATCGCGACGGATCCAAATTGTCGCAGCCCTTGTCCGCCAGAACCAAAAAGAAGGATGCACCTGCTGCACCTGCTGCACTGACGCAGGAAATCAACAGCGAACTCCTGACCGCTGATCAGGTGCTGGATGCGGCACGACGCATCATCCAGTCGAGCTCCGATACGGTTTTCAAACGGCAGCTTTCGAACATTGTGCAACGCAAACGACTTCCTGCACGCCGCAGCGGTTTTACACAAAAGGCGAAGGTGGGTGGACAAACGATTTTCGTTCGAACTGGTGAGTATGACGATGGTACTTTGGGGGAAATTTTCATCGACATGCACAAGGAAGGTGCCTCCTTCCGGTCGCTGTTGAACTGCTTCGCCATCGCCGTGTCCATCGGTCTGCAGTACGGTGTACCCCTGGAGGAGTTGACGGAGAAATTCATCTTCACCCGTTTTGAACCGTCCGGACCGGTGGAACACCCGAATATTCGTTCCGCCACTTCGGTAATCGATTACATCTTCCGTTTACTCGCGTTGGAGTATCTGGATCGAACGGACCTGGTCCAGGTGCCTCCCCAGGCTCCGGTCTCACACAAGTCGTCCGTGCCGATTGAAGTCAGGCACACCCAACCTTCGGAAATCAACACGGAGCTGGCGGGTCAGCAAACACAGGAATACCTTGCCGGCATGATGGGCGACGCTCCCGTCTGTCATAACTGTGGACACATCACCATTCGGTCGGGCAGTTGTTACAAGTGCCTGAATTGCGGAACGAGCCTGGGTTGTAGCTGAGCATAGGCAACTAACAAGCGGATCCAACCGGATCCGCTTGTTTTATTGTCTGCGGATTTCATCTATCCCCGGAGAGTAGTGCATCCAGTCGCTCGAAGAGATGCACGCATTTTCCCGAAAGCTCCTGCCACTCGGATTCGGATTTTTGATAGCGCGACAAAAGCCAGTTGCTTAAGTGGACCATGGACGATGGAGGAGGCGCCGTCGTGTTGCCATACACTGCCATGACGAAGGGTGCCAGCAGTTCAAGACTTTGTCGCTCCTGAACGTTGAGAATCCGTTCGGGTAGCAATCCGAGCCGCTTACAGAATTGGATCGATTTGCTAACGAATTTTTTCCGGTCACCATCGAAGTGACTGGAGAACTGTTCCGTCATCCACCGGCTATAGCGGATCGGGAACGGTTGGGCGTCGCTTCCATCGGGTAACAGCAACAGATCCGATTCCGCCAGCCTGCGGAGCGTGGAGGACGCGGATTTGTATCGACGAATAGCATTGATCTTGTCAAATTCCTCTGCAGCCAGCGTTCGCAGTTCCGCCTGAAGCGGTCGAAAACCATGGCGATAATAGAACCAGAAGGCGCCGCTTTCGATCCCTTCCGGATTGTTCTTTCCAATCTGATACGGTTCCACCGCGAATGTCTTCACCCCGAACGCTTGTGAATACGTGCGGATCAGTTGGGCGAACAGCCAGGAAGACTCACCTCCGCGGTATGCCGGGAAGATGTTGATGCCGATCTTGGCCTGTCCCCGGAAGATCCAACTGCCGCCGTAGGCTTGTGGTAAACCATTCTTGTAGGCAACGTAGCCCACATAACTATCAAGCGGTAAGCGCCGATTCGGCCGAAGGAAGAACAACGCGATCCCCGTTCCACGTCCGACCGGATACCAGCGTGTCTCCTCCGGATCCGTAAAGGTTACCGGGTCTGTCTCCCGAAAGAGGTTGAACAAGGTAACGCGAGCGTTTGTCCAAAGGGATTGTCGCTGCCTCTCATTCAGGGAAATAGGCTTTGGCAGTGGTCGGGATATTTCTTCCTCGAAGTTAATTTTGCGAAGTAGCGAACTGTGGAAGTAAATTGGCTCGGCGGAAAAACGTGCCAACGTTCTGGTCAACTCCGGCTTGTCCAAACGGGCTTCTACATACAATTTCTGATTTTCATACAAGAGGTCGCGCAATTCTTGTGAGACCGGCAACTCCTGAAAGATCCTGACCAGTCTGCTTAGAAGTCGTTGATCACCGTTGAACCTGGCCAACCAGGGTTTTAGTTCAAGCGTGCGTTCTTCGGTTACCCCGTTCTCGCTCGGGTGAAGGCCCCGATAAAGCAGTTCCTGAAAGGGGAGCTCGGTTTCATCTTGTCCTTCCAGTCCGAACGATTCTGGAAACCGCTTCACCAACCACTGAACGAGTTCAAAGCTGAAGGATCCGACCAGCAATGAATTCGCGATCCCGGTTCCGGATAGTGCATAACGCTTTCGCTCATCCGTGCTGTTCCACCATTGGAGGGAAAGATCGGTTAAGCGCTGGAGTTCCTGCCGACACCGGGCATACAGGTTTTCGTCTGGAGCATAGGCTTCAGCTAATAGCAATGCGTCATGGTAAGCGGTGAAGACTTTGACGGAGCGAATCGGTCGACCGAGCAGGGTGTTTAGGATGTCCGCTTTTTCGGTGGCGTGATCCGCATCGAATTGGAGCAACGTATTCCGAAATGCCAATACCTCAGACTCCCCAATTGGCGTGATTTTAGGCTTCACGTCCCGCTTTCTGGAGCGTACTGGCAATTTGGGGTTTTTCGCTCCGCGCATCATCTGGCAAGGCATACCAAGTTCCGACCCTTGACGTGGCTGGTGAGATGATTTTAGTCAGGAACTGATGTGACGATGGTCATTCGGTATGCTTAGTTGAAAAAGCAATTTTGAAAACCAACCGATTCGTTATGCCCATCTACCATCGACAGGGGTTGCTGCCTGCAAAACGGCACGTCGTATTTCGTCAACCCAACGGCCAACTCTATCAGGAAGAACTCGTCGGAACACAGGGTTTCAGTGGCATGTCCTCTCTGGTCTACCACCTGCATCCGCCGACACGGGTAAAGCAGACGGGAAAGCCTTTTGGCATCCTACCGAAAGTGGCCGTTGAGAACAACATGCGAAGCCTGAGTTTTCACGGACTGGAAATTCCCACGGAGCAGGATTATTTGCGCAGCCGGAAGATTCTGTTCATGAACGATGACATGCGCATCGGGTTGATGGCGCCGTCCGAAACAGCTGGTTACTTCTTCAAGAACGCCGACGCGGACGAGATGCTCTTCGTACACAAGGGGTCTGGTACCCTGAAGACCATGTTCGGTTCGATTCGGTTCGGATACGGCGATTACCTGGTCATTCCCCGGGGTACTGTCTATCAATTGAATTTCGATGATGCCGAAAATCGTCTCTTACTCGTCGAGTCCAATGGGCCGATCCTTACACCACGTCGATACCGCAATGATTTCGGCCAATTGCTCGAGCACTCGCCGTTTTGCGAACGAGATTTCCGCCGTCCGGAAAACCTGGAAACACATGCCGAGCCCGGCGACTTCGAGATCATGATTCAGAAGCGGGGGACGATTTTCCCGTACACCTACGCGTTCCATCCGTTCGATGTCGCGGGTTGGGATGGCTATCATTATCCTTACGCGTTCTCCATCTTCGACTTCCGAGCCCCTCACCGGCCGCATCCATATGCCGCCTCCTATTCACCAGACGTTTGAAGGCCGGAATTTTGTGATCTGCTCCTTCGTGCCGCGCATGTACGACTACCATCCGGAAGCGATCCCGGCACCTTATCACCACAGCAACATCGATTCGGACGAGATACTGTATTATGTCGATGGCGACTTCATGAGCCGAAACAACATCCACAAAGGTCAGTTGACGCTCCATCCGGCCGGTATTCCGCACGGCCCGCATCCCGGGGCGATCGAACGAAGCATCGGTCAGAAGGAAACAAAAGAACTCGCGGTGATGATCGACCCGTTCCATCCCGTCATGATCACCGAAACCGCCCTCGAGCTCGAGGTACCGGAGTATTACCTCTCCTGGCTCGACAAAGAAACTACCAACGCCTGATTATTGACAAAACCATACCATCACCATGGAAACGCTGATCCAACAAGGTCCTGAACTGAAAACCGAAGGCGATTTTCTGCCGATTCACGGAACGGATTATATCGAATTGTATGTGGGAAATGCCAAACAGGCCGCCCACTTTTATAAAACCGCTTTCGGATTCCAATCGCTGGCGTACGCGGGGCTCGAAACGGATGTCCGGGATCGGGCGTCCTACGTCTTGCGCCAAGGTAAGATCACCCTGGTGCTGACGACTCCCATGAGTTCAGCCACACCGATCGCTGATCACATTCGGCAGCACGGCGATGGTGTGAAGGTCATCGCCTTCTGGGTCGATGACGCGACCTATGCCTTCAACGAAACGGTTCGCCGTGGTGCGCAACCCTATATGGAACCCACCACCGAGTCGGATGCGTTCGGTAATGTGACCCGATCCGGTATTCATACTTACGGAGAGACCCTGCATATTTTCGTGGAACGCAAGAACTACCAAGGCGTCTTCCTGCCGGGTTACGAAAAATGGGAAAGTGAATACAACCCTACGCCGATCGGCTTGGAGTACGTCGACCATTGTGTAGGCAATGTGGAGATGGGACAGATGAACCGCTGGGCGAAGTTTTACGAAGATGTGCTGGGTTTCAAGAACCTGATCACCTTCGACGATAAGGATATCAGTACCGAGTACACCGCGTTGATGAGTAAGGTGATGTCGAATGGTAACGGCCGTATCAAGTTCCCGATCAACGAACCGGCGACCGGTAGGAAGAAATCGCAGGTGGAAGAGTACCTCGATTTCTACGAAGGTGCCGGTTGCCAGCATATCGCGGTCGCTACGGATGACATCATCTTCACCGTATCCGAATTGCGCAAGCGTGGGGTGGAGTTCCTCTATGTGCCGGGCTCTTATTACGATACCGTTCCGGAACGGGTGGGAAAAATCAAGGAAGATCTCGAGGTGTTGAAAGGATTGGGTATCATGGCCGATCGGGATGAAGAGGGTTATTTGCTCCAGATTTTCACCAAACCGGTTGAGGATCGCCCGACGCTTTTCTTCGAGATCATCCAACGTGTAGGGGCGAAATCTTTTGGTAAAGGTAATTTCCAGGCACTCTTCGAATCGATCGAAGCGGAGCAGGCAAGGAGAGGAACCCTATAACGGATAATCAGATGGGCGGATCCGGTTACTTTCACTGCCGCCCATTTTATTGTATATTGGGACATGCAACCCTCTGCCGCGAATAAGAAACAGCTTGTAGAACCTTTCTACGAACTCAGTTGTCATAACTGTCCGGTACTGGACTGTTCGGTCTTGCGCCATTGTACGCAGGATTGTCTTGAGAAGATCGATAAACTCAAGAAAGTAGTCGGATTCTTCAAGGGACAACGGATCTTATTGGAAGGTAACCCGGCCCGGGGCGTTTATTTCCTGCTGCAAGGTAAGGTGAAATTGTTCAAGACGGATGTTCGTGGTCAGGAAGTGATCATTCGCTTCGCTAAACCAGGTGATATCGTCGGGCTGAGTGTCAATACCGAGCGACCCGAGAATGAAGTGTCCGCTACGGCGATGGAGGACACCATGCTGTGTCATGTCAACCACGATGCCTTTGTTGAATTACTGAATTCCGATGCAAAGCTTGCTTTTGAGTTGTTGCGATTTTACCGTGCCGAACTGCACAAGACCGAAATGCGCAGCCTCAAACTGGCAACCATGACGGTACAGGAAAAGGTGGCTGATGCACTCGTGACCATTTATGAAGCTTACGGAGCGGAAGGGAAGCAACGCACGCTCTGCCTCGAACTTTCCCGACAGGATATTGGTAACCTTGCGGGGACAACCAAGGAACAGGTCAGCAAAGTCCTGACGGACTTGAAGAACAAAGGTATGATCGACACGAACGGAAAACAGATCGACCTGATCAACCTGAGCGCCCTGATGCAATTGGCAGGCTTGGCTTGAACGGATTAACTTTCTGTTAACCCATTCGGGTGACATTGCTCATGAGTGATCGGTCAGTCGTTGGGATACTTTTGAACAAACATCAGCCATGAATCAGACCCACATCCATTTACTCCTCAATCACGTTGCCATTCTCGGAGCAATCTTCTCTTTCATTCTGCTGTTAGCGGGATCTGTTTTTGGTCAGGTTGTTCTGCGGAAGTCGGCACTGTTCGGACTGGTATTCTCGGCGATCGTAGCCGTTCCCGTTTTTCTAACGGGAGAACCTGCTGAGGAAGCGGTAGAACACCTGCCGGGCGTAACGGAGTCGGCCATTCATGAGCACGAGGAGGCGGGCGAAGCCGCTATCTGGGTGATCGGCGTAACCGGAATTGTCTCGGCGATAACCTTGTTTTTGGGCATCGGCCCGGCCGGTAAAGGTCGTCGCCTCCTGGTGCTGGTTTATTTGTTAGCCGTCATGTCGTCCGTTTCATTGGCCAGAACTGGCTGGTTGGGCGGTAAGATCCGTCACTCCGAAATCAGTTCCGCCGCCCCGGCAAATGTTGCCGGTGAACAGGATGATGATTAAATATCGCATGAAGCAATTCAATATTATAGCCATGAAAAGACTATTGATCCCCGTCGTAACGTGCTGTTTGGCAATGTTGGTTTCGTCCTGTTCGACCGGTACCAACGAGCAAACCGGAAATCAACCGGCTGATACTGTTCAATCCGCCGCTGCTCCGGCCACGGAAGCGGCTGTTGCCACCGACTCCGTAAATGCTGCCACCGAAAAAGCCGGACAGGCTGGTGAGCAGGAGGAGGAGAAGGAGAAAGACGACAAGGACTGATCGTCAGATCAGTGTAATGTTCTGTGAGTTTAGTGGTGCAATGCGCCGGAAAGATGACGCTCATCATCTTTCCGGCGTGTTCTTTTATTCTAATTTGCAAGCAATATGTTCGTACGTCTGACCCGAAAATTCCCCTTCGAAATGGCGCATGCCCTGTATGGGTATGATGGTCCATGTAAGAATATTCACGGCCATTCCTATCGCCTGGAAGTGACGGTGCTGGGGAAGGCGCTGCAGGAATCAGGACATCCGAAAGACGGAATGTTGATGGATTTTGGAGACCTGAAAAAAATCGTCAACGAAGCCGTAGTCAACCAGTTCGATCACGCCCTGGTGTTGAACGGACAATCTCCGCACAAGGACCTGGATAGGATGAGGGACAATTTCGAAAAGATCATCTATGTCGATTATCAACCGACCTGCGAGAACCTTTTATTGGATTTTCGCGAGCGGATCGCCGCGAAGTTGCCGAACTCGGTCCGTATGGTAAGCATGCGATTGCACGAAACTGCGAACGCCTTCGCGGAATGGAACGAAACGGATCAGCCCCGGTAATCATGGACCATCGTTTATATGTGAAGTACAATGTTCCGGGTCCACGCTATACGAGCTACCCAACTGTTCCGTATTGGGAGGGCGCGATGGAACAAGACCAATGGGCCGAGGAGTTGAGTCTTCAGGCACATGCGCACGCGGCAGAAGGCATCAGTCTTTATGTTCACCTTCCTTATTGCGAAAGCCTCTGTACCTATTGCGGTTGTAATACGCGTATCACCGTCGATCATCGGGTGGAAGGTCCATATATCGACGCGGTCTTGCAGGAATGGTCGATGTACAGAAAGCGGATCGGCGATCGGCCGTTGATCAAAGAGATTCATCTAGGAGGCGGGACGCCTACCTTCTTCGATCCGGCTCAACTGCGGCGTCTTATTCTCGGGTTGCTCGATGGCTGTGCCATAGCCGACGATCATGAGTTTGGATTCGAGGGGCACCCGGCCAATACCACCCGGGAGCACTTGCAGACTCTCTATGACCTCGGCTTCCGGCGCGTGAGTTACGGCATCCAGGACTTCGACCCCAAAGTCCAGGATATCATCCACCGTTTTCAATCGGTCGAACAAGTAGAAGCCGTGACCAGCTGGTCGCGCGAGATCGGTTATACGTCGATCAACTATGATCTTGTTTACGGCCTACCGTATCAAACGGAAGACAGCATCCGGCAGACGCTGGGCGTTGTTCAACGGCTCCTGCCGGATCGCATCGCCTTCTACAGTTACGCTCACGTACCCTGGCTGAAGCCAGGGCAACGGCGCTTCACCGAAGCCGACCTGCCGGAAGGCGAAGCCAAAAGAAGATTGTACGAACTCGGGCGATCCATGCTGGAATCGTCCGGATACGAAGAGATCGGCATGGATCATTTCGCTCTTCGCAGTGACGCTTTATTTCAGGCAGAGAAGAACGGAAGGCTCCACCGGAATTTCATGGGTTATACCACCACGACTTCCCGGATCATGATCGGACTCGGCGTCAGCAGCATTTCCGATTGCTGGACGGCGTTCGCCCAGAATGTAAAAACCGTAGAAGCGTATTTAGAAATGGTGAGGGCGGGCCGCCTGCCGGTATTCCGGGGCCACCTGCTGAACGACGAGGACCGGATCCTTCGCCGGCACATCCTGAACCTGATGTGTAATATGAGGACGGCCTGGAACGAACCTGGAAGCCGGGTGGACTGGCTGGATCGCATCCCGGAAGAATTGTCGGAAATGGAGCAGGACGGATTGGTTCGTCTCACTCCGGCTTCCGTTGAAGTCACTCCAGCAGGTCGCGCCTTCGTTCGCAACATTTGCATGGCCTTCGATGCCCGGCTCTGGCGGAAGCAACCGGAGACCAGCCTGTTCAGCATGACCGTCTGACCTGACCTTTGTCAGTACCGGTCTTGACCCGCGTCATTCAGCGGAAGCGGCATTTAGTGGCATTTTTACATAAAATTAATTGTCATGGCCACCGAAGCTGTAAAAGCCACTTCCCACACATTCGATGTAGCGTTGCAGTGGGATAAGATCAGTCAAAGCGGGGTGATCCGCACGGGAAATCGTATGCCGGTATTGTTCGCTGCTCCTCCGGAGTTCAACGGTACCGATACGGTTTGGTCGCCGGAACATCTGCTGGTTGCATCGATCTCTTCGTGTTACCTCACCACGTTCAACTACTTCGCGCAGTTGTTAAGGGTTGAACTGAAGGATATCCGGGTAAGGGGAGAGGTAGAGATTGAAAAAGTGTCGGGTGGCGGATTTTGGGCAAAGGCTTACCGGATCTATCCGGAGATCGAATTCCCGAATACCCCCGATCCGCATGTAATCGACAACCTGCTTTCCAAAGCGAAGCGCTACTGCATTGTCAGCAATTCCGTAAAGGGCGAAGTGATAGTAGAGCCGCAAATTCGTTATAATTGAAACGCGGTCGCTAAGGCCGGTTGTTAGAATGAAAGAAACACTGACCGACTCCCGGGTCTTGTGTTACCATTGCGGCGACGAATGCCGTGAAACAACACTCACCTTCGACAGCAAGACCTTCTGTTGCGACGGTTGCAAATTGGTGTACGAGATTCTTCAGGAGAACAATCTTTGCACCTATTACCAATTCAATGATAAACCAGGCGTTTCTCCCAAGCAGGCGCGCGACGAGCGTTTTGCCTACCTGGACGATGCCCAGGTGCGGCAGAAACTCATTCAGTTCTGCGACGATTCCCAGACTTCGGTAACGTTCTACATTCCCCAGATGCACTGCAGCAGTTGCATCTGGCTGTTGGAGCACCTTTACCGGATCAATCAGGCGGTCGTCCGTTCACGCGTCAACTTTTTGAAACGGGAAGTCAGCATCAGTTTCCGGGAGAAGGAACTGAGCCTGCGGGGTCTGGTCGAAATGCTCGCGACCATCGGCTACGAACCCTTGATCCAATTGAATGACCTGGAGAAGGAACGGAAAGTCAAGCTGGACCGCTCTATGGCGTACCGGATCGGCGTAGCGGGATTCGCGTTCGGAAACATCATGCTCTTCTCGTTTCCCGAGTATTTCTCACTAAGCGATTACATCGAGCCGGGTTTCAAGGGTATCTTCAGTTACATCAACTTCGGACTTTCCCTTCCGGTATTTTTCTACTGCAGTTTTCCGTTCTTTAAGGCGGCTTGGCAAAGTCTCCACCAGAGATTCCTGAACATCGACGTGCCGATCGCGCTCGGTATTCTCATCATGTTCATTCGAAGCCTGGAGGAGATCCTGACGGGCATCGGTCCCGGATATCTGGATACGATGGCCGGCCTGGTCTTCTTCATGCTGATTGGTCGCGCTTTTCAGAATAAGACGTACGCGACACTTTCCTTCGAACGCGACTACAAATCGTTCTTCCCGATCGCGGTCATGGTCCGGAAGAATGACAAGGAAACTTCCATTCCGGTCTCCTCACTGCAGGTCGGCGATCGGATGATCGTACGGAACGAAGAATTGATTCCGGCCGACAGCATCTTACTGAAGGGTGATGCGAGCATTGACTACAGCTTTGTCACCGGTGAAGCCGTTCCGGTTACGCGCCGAGCAGGGGAGTGGATCTACGCCGGCGGTAAGCAACAAGGCGCCGCGATTGAAGTGGAAGTGATCAAGCCGGTTTCGCAAAGCTACCTGACGCAGTTGTGGAACAACGACGCGTACCTCAGCAAACATGAGGATTCCGGTTTTCAGTTACTGGTCAATCGGATCAGCCATTATTTCACCATCTTCATATTGGCGGTGGCGCTTGTTTCGCTCGGCTATTGGATGATGACGGGCGATTTCAATCGAGGCTGGGCTGCCTTCACTGCGGTGCTTATCATCGCTTGTCCGTGCGCGCTCGCCATCTCCTCGCCCTTCACGCTCGGAAACATCCTACGGGTGTTCGGCCGGAATAAGTTTTATTTGAAGAACTATTCGGTCATCGAGAAGCTCGCACGGGTGGATACGGTCGTCTTCGACAAGACCGGCACGATCACGCAACGCGATCAGGCGGAAACGGGATGGGAGGGGACAAGTCTGGATGACGTGCAACTACAGGCTATCCGGTCGCTCGTCATGCAGTCCGCACATCCGCTGAGCCGACAAGTCTACCGATTCTTGCCTGAATCGAATCGATTACCGGTGCAGGAGTACCGGGAGGTTCCGGGAAGTGGCCTTTCAGGAATTGTCACCGGAAAGAATATCCTGCTTGGTGCTCCATCGTTCTGCGGACTGGAGGCGGTCAAGACGGAGGAAACGGAGTCGTCGGTGTATTGCAATATCGATGGAAAAGTCCTCGGAAGGTTTTTTATCCGAAATGCGTATCGGGAAGGACTGGAAGATGTATTGAACTACTTGAATAAACACAACTTCCGCAGGCTGGTACTGACCGGTGATCACCCTGGAGAGGCCGTGCGCCTGCGTCAATTGTTCGGAGCCGATGCGGAGATCCGTTTCCGTCAATCACCGGCCGACAAACTCAACGCGATCCAGGCTTTACAGCAGGAAGGACGAAACGTCCTGATGATCGGCGACGGGTTGAACGATGCCGGTGCCTTGAAACAAAGCGATGTCGGGGTATCGATCACGGACGACATCAACAATTTCTCACCCGCCTGCGACGGTATTCTCGATGGTTCCCGCTTCAATCGACTGGGCTCGATCCTGCGTACAGCCAAGGCAAGCCGTCGGATCATTCTGGGTAGTTTTCTGATCGCACTGGCTTATAACGCCGTGGGTTTGTGGTTCGCCGTCCAGGGAAACCTGTCCCCGGTCATCGCGGCCATCCTGATGCCGATCTCGTCCGTCACCATCATCAGTTTCACCACGGGAATGTCCAACCTGGCGGCCCGGAAATAATGGGAATTGCTGAGGTGGGCGAAAATGCGATGCTTTGCCCGCATTGTTGATAAGTAATTGAAGATTAGTTATATAGGACTAAATGAAGCGTCTGACAGAAATCATATTTTAGGCTGATTAGAATCATCTTCAGGCCTGCCTGTCAGGGATATTTTTACGCAAAAGTTTCCGTCACGTGAGTGTCATCTTCCTCCTGATCATCTTCAGTCTCCTGCTGGCCATCGGATTTCTCGTGGCGTTCATCTGGAGCGTAAGGGACGGCCAGTATGAAGATGAATACACCCCATCCGTCAGGATGCTTTTCGAAGACGAGCCCCAAAAACAACAATCCACATCAACCGAAGATTTATGATCACAGAAAAATTCCGTTACGACAACAAGATCGTCCGGGACTTCGCGATTGCCACCATTGTCTGGGGCTTAGTCGGATTCCTGGTCGGCCTTTGGGTGGCGCTGGAAATGACCAGCAACAAGTTCAACCTTGCGCCCTACTTTAATTTCGGACGCCTTCGCCCGCTGCACACGAACGCGGTGATTTTCGCCTTCGTCGGCAACGGAATTTTCATGGGGGTCTATTATTCTTTGCAGCGCCTGCTGAAGGCACGCATGTTCAGCGATGCCTTGAGCCGCATCCACTTCTGGGGCTGGCAATTGATCATCGTCGCCGCCGCTGTTACACTTCCGTTGGGTATCACGACGAGTAAGGAGTATGCCGAGCTGGAATGGCCCATCGACATCATGATCGCGCTCGTTTGGGTCGTTTTTGCGATCAACATGTTCGGAACGATCATCAAGCGCCGGGAGCGACATCTCTATGTGGCAATCTGGTTCTATATCGCCACCGTGGTGACCGTTGCGGTGTTGCACATCGTGAATTCGCTCGCGCTTCCGGTTAACTTCCTCAAGAGTTATTCCGTTTTCGCCGGAGTTCAGGATGCCTTGGTGCAATGGTGGTACGGCCACAACGCGGTCGCGTTCTTCCTGACCACTCCGTACCTGGGCCTGATGTACTACTTCATGCCGAAAGCTGCTGAGCGTCCGGTGTACTCGTACAAACTTTCCATCATCCACTTCTGGGCGTTGATCTTCCTCTATATCTGGGCTGGTCCGCACCACTTGTTGTATACCTCACTTCCGGATTGGGCGCAGTCGCTCGGCGTAGTCTTCTCCGTAATGCTGATTGCTCCGTCTTGGGGCGGTATGATCAACGGCTTGCTGACCCTCCGTGGCGCCTGGGACCGTGTTCGCGAGAATCCGATCCTGAAGTTCATGGTCGTGGCCGTTACCGCGTATGGTATGTCCACTTTCGAAGGACCGATGTTGTCGACGAAGAACGTCAACGCGATCTCGCACTATACCGACTGGACCATTGCACACGTGCACATCGGCGCGCTCGGCTGGAACGGGATGTTGACCTTCGGCATCCTGTACTGGTTGATCCCAAGACTCTATCGGACCAACCTGCATTCACGCAAACTGGCCAATTTCCACTTCTGGATGGCCACCCTCGGCATCCTCTTCTATGCGATTCCGCTTTACTGGGCAGGCTTTACGCAATCGCTGATGTGGAAGCAGTTCACTCCGGACGGCGTATTGAAATACCCGAACTTCCTCGAAACCGTAGTACAGATCCTGCCGATGTACAAACTGCGTGTGGTGGGTGGTACGCTCTACATCATCGGATCGTTCGTCATGGTTTACAACCTTGTTAAAACCATGGGTGCAGGCAGCTTTGTCGCCAATGAAGATGCGGAAGCACCAGCATTGGAGAAAGTCGCTCCGGAGGACAAGGGTCACTGGCACCGTTGGATCGAACGTCGCCCGGTTCAAATGCTGTTGCTCAGCCTGGTGATGATCCTGATCGGTGGACTGGTCGAGATCATCCCGATGCTGACCATCAAATCGAATATCCCGACCATAGCTTCAGTCAAGCCGTATACGCCGCTCGAACTGGAAGGCCGCGACATCTACATCCGCGAAGGTTGCTACACCTGCCACTCCCAGATGATCCGCCCGTTCCGTTCCGAAACCGAACGCTACGGTGAATACTCCAAATCGGGTGAATTCGTCTACGACCACCCGTTCCAGTGGGGCTCCAAACGTACGGGACCGGATCTGGCACGCGAAGGCGGTCGCTATCCGAACTCCTGGCACTTTAACCACTTCATGGATCCGTCCACGATGTCGCCCGGTTCGATCATGCCGTCCTACATGTTCCTGATCGAAAACGATCTCAGCACCGCCAATACGGCCGCGAAGATCAAAACCATGCAGAGTCTGGGTGTACCGTATCCGGAAGGATATGCCGACCAGGCCGGCGCGGATCTGAAAAAGCAATCCGATATGATCGCCGCCGACCTCAAGAAAAACGGCATCGAAGTGGATCCTGGAAAAGAAGTGATCGCCTTGATCGCTTACATGCAACGCCTTGGTAAGGATATCAAAGCTTCTGAAACCGCTTCACGCTGATCCGTCATGTTCAAGAACTATTTCAAAGGAATCGAAGGCATCGACAGCTATCCGCTGTTCCTGCTGATCGTATTCTTCGCCTTCTTTGTCGGGCTGACCTTCTGGCTCTTCTGGAAAGCCGATAACAAAGAAATGCAGGAACTCGGCGAAATGCCGCTGCACGATTCCATCACCAACGATACCACACAACCGTAAACAACCATCCCGCATATGAACACCATCTATAAGATCCGGTTACTCGTTACAGGTTTGCTGAGCCTGCTGACGGTCACCGCCGGTGCGCAAGCCGCCGGAGATGCTGCCGCACAGAAAACTCCGGCACAGGTTCCACAGGCCTTCCTAGAGCCATCCTTTTACATCTGGCTGTTGGTCGCGTTCATTCTTGTCATTGTGATCATCGCCCTGTCTCAAGCGGTAAACTCGCTCAGCAGGACCATTCAGGAAAAGTCCGGCCTGCCGGCTGCCGCAAGCACGGCCGCCACGGAATATCGTCGCAAGGACACGGCCTGGAGTAAACTGATGCAGTCGCTCACCGCTTCCGTCCCGGTCGAGAAGGAAGAGGATGTCATGTTACATCATAATTATGACGGCATCCAGGAATTGGACAACCAATTGCCGCCCTGGTGGAAATGGGGATTTTACTTCACCATCGTGTTCGCCTTGGTGTACCTCGTGAGTTACCACGTCAGCGGCACCGGAAAACTTCAGTTGGCCGAGTACCAGGACGCCATGAAGGAAGCCGAGCAGGCAAAGGAAGCGCGCATGAAAGCCAGCGCTGACTTTGTGACGGAAGCCAACGTCGTTGCTTTGACCGAGGCGGGGGCAATTGCGTCGGGACTTGAAGTTTATACGAAGAATTGCGTCGCTTGTCATGGCGATAAGGGGCAGGGTACGGTTGGTCCGAACCTCACCGACGATTTCTGGATCCATGGTGGAGGCATCAAGAATATTTTCCGCACGGTTACGGAGGGGGTACCGGCTAAAGGTATGATCAGTTGGAAGAGCCAGCTCTCACCCAAGCAGATTCAGGAAGTAGGCAGTTTCATCATTACCTTACATGGAACCAATCCGCCCGGAGCGAAAGAACCGCAGGGCGATAAATGGATTGAAGCAGGGGCGGCGCCTTCCGATTCGGCGGCGGCAGTTCCGGCCGACTCTGCGGCTGCGCCAGCAGTGGCGGCGAAGTAAGTGAACAGTAATCATGGCATCTCAAGCTCGACCGGGCGATCCGGGTTCATTCAGAGACAGCGTCTCGACCATTAGTAAAGAAGGGAATCGGGCCTGGATCTATCCCCAGAAACCGAAAGGTCCCCTTTATAATAAGAGGACTTGGGTCAGCATCATCCTGCTGACCTTCCTCTTTGGTACACCGTTCATCAAGGTGAACGGACATCCGCTGATGTTATTCAATATCATCGAGCGGAAGTTCATTCTCTTCGGTATTCCATTCTGGCCGCAGGATTTCTTCCTCTTCGTGCTGGCGATGCTGACGTTCGTCGTCTTCATCATCCTGTTCACGGTCATCTTCGGTCGCGTATGGTGCGGATGGGCCTGCCCACAAACCATCTTCATGGAAATGGTCTTCCGGAAGATCGAATACTGGATTGAGGGCGATTACACCCAGCAAAAGGCCCTCGACAAAGCGCCCTGGACGCCGGACAAGATGCTGAAGAAGACAGGTAAGTACATAGCCTTCTTCCTGATCTCCTTCGTCATTGCGAATACTTTCCTGGCCTATATCATCGGCATCGACCAGTTGAAGTTACTGGCAGTGGACGGCCCTTTCGCCCACATGGTGGGCTTCATCGGGCTGGTGGTATTCACGTTTGTCTTCTTCCTTGTCTATACCCGCTTCCGGGAGCAGGCCTGTATCGTTGTTTGTCCCTACGGCCGGTTACAGGGAGTTTTGCTTGACCGTAATTCGATGGTCATCGCCTACGACTACCAGCGCGGAGAACCGCGTGGTAATATCCATAAAGGCGAGGATAGGAAGTTGGGCGATTGCATCGACTGCCACCAGTGCGTGAATGTCTGCCCGACGGGTATCGATATCCGGAACGGTACTCAGCTGGAGTGTGTGAACTGTACAGCCTGCATCGATGCGTGTGACAACATCATGGACCATGTGGGATTTCCGAAAGGACTTATCCGCTGGGCCAGTGAGAACAATATCGCCAACAAGGAGCGATTCCGGTTTACGGCCAGGATCATCGGCTACATCGCGGTCTTGTTGGTGCTGCTGACCACGCTGATCACCTTGCTGGTGCTCCGCTCCGATGTGGAAACGACCGTGCTGCGGACACCTGGACAGATGTACCAGCAGCTAACTGACGGTACGATCTCCAACCTCTACAACATTCAGATCGTCAACAAGACGTTTAACGATCTTCCGTTGGATGTCGACTTGGTATCGCCAGCCGGTGAGATCAGGTATGTGGGCCAGGAACTGAACATGGTCCGGCAGGATTCATTGGCGGAAGGTGTTTTCTTTATTGTCCTGGATCGGAACCAGATCCACCAGATCAAAACGCCGGTCGTGATCAGCGTTAAGTCTGCGGGTAAGGAGATCGATCGTGTGGAAACGAATTTCATGGGACCCAATACTAAACAATAGCAACATGCGCTTCAACTGGGGATTCGGAATTGTCGTCGCGGCCGGTTTGTTCGTCGCGTTCATTCTCAACCTGGTCTACCAATGCTCTCAACAGCAGGTCGACCTGGTGACGGATAAGTACTATGAAAAGGAGCTCAAGTATCAGGAGCAGATCGATCAGGAGAAAAACACCCTCGCGCTCTCGGGTAAGCTTACCGTGGTAGCCGGGCCGGGTGAAGTCGTGATCCGTTACCCGGAAGACCATCAATCAGGACAAATGACCGGCGAGGTGCGCTTCTTTCGTCCGGACAATGCGAAACTTGATTTTACCGTTCCGGTGAACTCCGGATCAGCCAACGAGCAGCGGATCGCAACGGAGAAAGTCAAGCAGGGCTGGTGGAACGTCCAGGTACAGTGGAATCACGCGGGTAAGCCTTTCTATCAGCAGGAGAAAGTCCTCATCAACTGAAGATGTTCCTGTATTCCGCACTCATCGTCGGTTTTGTCGGCAGCCTGCATTGTGTTGGCATGTGCGGACCGATCGCGCTCAGCCTTCCATTACAGGACAAGGCGAGCTGGCGGTTCCTCTTCGGACGATTGATGTACAACAGTGGGAGGGTCGTTACCTATACGTTCCTCGGGGTACTGGCAGGACTGATCGGGCATACCATCGCGATGGCGGGATTTCAACGTTACTTGTCGATCGCTTCCGGACTGTTGATCCTGCTCGCGGTAGCGGTACCGGTGATCGCGCGCTACCTGGAACGGCTTTCAGCCTCCTCGGCAAAATGGACCGGCGTCATTCGTTCCGGTTTCCGGAAACTTTTTTCTTCGCATTCCGGCACACGTCTCTTTGCCATCGGCTTGGTAAATGGATTGTTACCGTGTGGGATGGTGTACCTGGCCGTTGCAGCCGCGGTCGCGACGGGAGATGTCGTGTCCAGTGCGACTTATATGTTCCTGTTCGGATTGGGTACGGTACCGGCCATGTTTGCCATGACGGTTGCCGGCAGTTTTTTCGGCTTCCGGTTTCAAAAGGCGGTTCGCCAATTGACGCCGGTTATCGCCGTAGTGATAGGCGTGCTCCTGATCATCCGGGGACTGACGACCAACCCCAAGGATTGTTGCCGGAACCACAAGGCTTCATACAGCCAGTCCATTACCCGTTAGGGTTTTTACGATCATGGTAATGCCGATCAGGATCAGCAGACTGAGTACGATCTTGCGAAAAGTGGGCTGAGCTATTTTCCCCAACAGTCGTTTCCCCGCATAAGAGCCTGCAAAGGCGATCAGGATCAAGAGGGGAATGTACCAACTGAATTCCGATCGGTAAAAACCGTTTTGCCAGTAGACGATAGTGCGGCTGAGGTCGACAAAGAAGTCGATGCCTGCGGATGTGGCGATGAAAGTGGACTTCTCCAGATCGAAGGCGGCCAGGCTCATACCACGAATGGCGCCACCGGTCCCGATCAATCCCGCGAGGAATCCGGCAACCGATCCGCCCGTGACCGCGCTGACCCGGTCTTGTGACAACCGGAAGCTCGGGTACATCATGACAAAACTCCCGAACAGCAGCAGAAACACGCCCAGGATCAATTCCAGATATTGGAGGTAAAGATCCTTGCTCAACCAGGCGCCAAGAATGACGAATACCGTGCTGGGAATGCCGTAGAGCAGCAATAGCCGGAAGTCCAAGTGCCGGTAAAACAAGAAGAGCTTTGCGGTATTGCTGAAATCGTGCAGAATGGCTGTCAACATCAGGACCGTCTGAAAGTCGAACAAAAACTGGGCGATTGGAACGAAAAAGACGGACGATCCGAAACCGCCAATGGTTCCGACAATTTCCGACAGGAAGGCGAGCAGCAAGAATGCGATCAGGTTGAACATCCCGGTGGTGAGGTTGGTGAACGATCATTCGATGACCGCCCGATTGCCGGCAATTTCGTAAATTTGAGAAAAGTCGGGAACATGTTTACACCAGAAGTGCAGATCGCGATGGCCTTCCTGTTGCTCCGGGGAGTAGCAGGCGCTTTATTCTTCTTTCAGGGATATGATAAGCTCTTCAATATCGGGGTACCGGGCGTGGCTACGGCCTTCACCGATGCCAATAGGAAGGATATCCTGCCCACCAACCTCTTTCGCTTTTTCATTACCATCAGTTCATGGGTGGAATTCATCTGCGGTGCCTTGTTGTTCTTCGGCTTGTTCCGCGGATTCGCTTTAACCTGTCTGTCACTCAACCTGCTGTTCGTTGCCATCGCCTTTTCGAACTTCAAGGCGATGTGGGATATGCAGTATTTCTTTCCCCGGATGGTGTTCGTTACCGCGCTCTTGCTGATGCCGTGGGCCGCGGATCGCTGGAGCCTGGACCTCCTGCTCGAAGCCTATTTGCCTTGACGACCCCGGCTGTCGAGTGTAAAGACCCGCGACAGGTTGAAGCCGAACATGATGTCGCCTTTTCCCCATTTTCCTTCGGTATCGGCCAGGTAAGCCCGCTCGTTCATTCCGCGTGTATTGGAAAAATGCAATTGAAATACATGGCCACCGGTTTCGATATCGAATCCGATCGAGAGTGGATTGCGATAAGCTGGTGAAGGCCCGGGATTGAAGTTGTAAGAGTAATCGGCTGTCAGCGCAATGCGCTTGTTCAATTTCACACGTGTACCCACGCCCAGCGCGTACAGATCACTCGGGGCTTCGGTGGTAGGCACGAGATTTCGGTGAAGTAGTGTCGGCGTTAGCTGCAGACTGAAGACGTCGTTGAATTTTCTACCAAGGATGACTTGATGATAATAGGCCAGTCTGGATGTGAAGTAGTTGTTTCGCTCCGGTTGTGTCCACTCGCTACCATCAAGGGTCATGCCCGATAGCAGGATGATGGAAAATGGAAACGCTCCCTTGCCGGTGGATTGCTGCAGCAGGCGGAACTTCAGAAAACCATCGAGCTCTTTTTTAAACGTGCTGCGGCCTACGCCTGCGGTCAAATGATCCGTGATGCCGTAGTCAAAGCCCATGCGCATGCTGGCCTGATCGAGCCCGAAGAGTTCTTTGACTCCCTGGTTGACACGACCGAAGCGGTGCAGGATGCGGAAATCCAGTACGCCACCGGCAATCATTTCCATCGAATGCCCATTGATCACCCGGCTGGATTTGAAGGCGTTCTTTACAGGTTCGCGAACGGGCGCGTCATTGCCCAACAGCGACAACATGTCGTCCTGGGCACGTACCGTTAAGGTGGTCAGCAGGAGACCCAATAGCAGGAGAGAGTAGTTTTTTTTCATGGTGCAGCGGCAATAGGATACAACACGGGCCGGTGAGTTGTTGGTTCACCGGCCCGTGAGGTACCAGATCGGAATTTGTTGGAACGAGCGGCAGATCGATGATGCTGCCGGTTGTGACTGGCCTTACAGGGCCGTGGTGGGGAGGAAACCGTATTCTTTAAGAAGCCTTTAGTGGCTCGTAATTCACATCCACTTTGATCGTTGCTTCTTTGGCGACTTTGTCTTTGACCAGGTTCGGGATGACAATATTGAAATCGCTGAACAGGATCTTGAAGTTGGATTTACCGCTGACGATCGCGCCACCTTTAACCGTCAACGAGCCGTCGGCTTCGACTTCTTTTGTTACGCCGTGAAGCGTCATCTGGCCTTTCAGTTTTACCGGGTAGCTACCGTCTTTGGAAAGGTTGACCTCTTTGATGTTGGTAACGCTTCCTTTGAATGTGGACTTGGGATATTTATCCGACTCCACATAGTTTTCGTTGAAGTGCTCCTGCATCAACGCGCGCTCGAACGCAAACGCTTTCAACAGGACCGCGAATTCCATCGCGCCGGAACCGGCATCGATCACACTGGTTGCTTTTTCGTTGGTGGCTTCGATTTTTTCCGGGCTACTTGGGGTGGTAGCGTCAAAGTAAATCTTGCCGGTTTTGGTAAAGTAGCGGTTCTGGGCGCTTACGCCTGCAGTCAGGAAAGCCAGAAACGCGATCAGGATGGATGTTTTCATTGGATTTTATTGGGTTTTGATTGTTAATGCACGAATGGTGCCAGATCAGACACTGGCCATGATGCGTTCGTCAACGGCGGTTGGATCCGTGTAGGCTGTCAGGTGGTGAACGTAGATGCCAATGTAGTCGGCGTCGGGAAACCCGATCACGGCGCAACGACAAGTTCCGCCTGAAACGGGGATAGCCAATTCCTCATCCGACCACAGGTTCAGTAACAGCGGATACTCGGAGGTCAGCTGATCCGGGAGCTTTTCGCTGGCCATGCAATTCCATTCCTTCAGCAGACCGGTCGCGGCCTTATTCGCGTACAGGATCTTGCCGGACGGACTGATGCGGAGAACAGGCATTGACATTTCACGAAATGCTACAGATCGGAACTCAACGGGTTGATCGAGACTCTTCATGGCTTAGCTGGGGTTGGAGGAAACGACACAATCGACCAGGACTACATCCATGAGGATCCCGGTGCAGATCCCTTTGATGGATACGGACTGGCCTTTCTTAAGCGTAAGCGCGCTCTCCTGATTCGCTTTTTCGAACTGACAAGTCACGCCGGAAAGGTCGCCGCCCTGCAGGGTGATATTCAGTACTCCTTTTTCGTCGGTGGCGATATCACCGACAACGCCGTTCACTTCGATGACTTTACCCAGGTACTGTTTGTTGGCGGCTTCCTCGTTGTCCTGAAACTGTGTTACGAGTTCCGTCGCGGTTGATTGAAACTCTGCATCAACCGTCTTGATGCTCTGGTGAGGTTTGTTGAAGAGATACACGCCGATTCCTCCGGCCGTCAATACGCCCAACAATCCACCGATGATCAGAAGCTTTTTCATTTTCGTTCTCATTAAGTATTATGGTTGACCGGCACTGATCCACGCCTGGATCGTCCGGATTTCGCAGTCAGATAGTTTTGGTGCGCTTTGCGGCATGGCACTATAGCCGGAGCGGTGTTCGATGGAACCCATCAGTCGGCCGTTATCGGCATAGGTCTTGAGATTGGTTGCGCCTTCCAGGGTGATCCCGCCCAGGCCGATACCGGTACCATGACAGGAATAACACGAACGTCGGATGATCGGTTCAACATTCGAAGAATAACTCACATTGGAGGTGTCGCAAGCTGAACTCCCGGGATATAATTCTTCCTCAATATCGTAATAGCAACCGTTGAAGCTCATCACACTGAACAAGGCTACGGCAGACGCACGCATTCGAGCCTTTTGGAGGTCTTTCAAGGCCGGTTTCATTGCGCATACCCTTCCCGGACCCAGGTCCGAATACTCGCGATTTCACATGCGGGCAACGCGTTTCCGCCTTTGGGCATCGGACTGTATGGAGCCACCCGCTCGACTGAGCCGAGTAACTGTCCCGACTGTCCGGCCGCGACAACCGTGGCATAGCTGGTCAACAGCACATTGCCGCCGGGGTTCGAACCGCTATGACATCCGACACACTTGTTCTGCATCAGCGGAGCGATAGTATTGGTATACGTCACAGCCGAAGTGTCGCAGTTGGCGCTGTTGCAAACATTATTCTGGGCTCCCTGCGCGATCCAGGTATAGACCAGGTCGATTTGCGCCTGGGAAAGTTGCGGTTGACCTGCTGGTGGCATACGGTCATCAGGATCGCTATCGATCAATACTTCGAACAACTTACTGTCGGAAGGGTCGCCGGGCTGAACCTCGGCGGTTGCCAGGATGTTGGTATAATCGGTGAGTTGCACGCCGTCTTCCGGATCGTTTGCGTCGTGACAGTTGCTGCTCGCGCAATTCCCTTGTAACAAGGGAAGGATCGTGTTTTGAAAGTAGACGGTATTCGGGTCGCAGTCGCTACCACTGCCATTGTTGCCGCCACCGCTGTTGTTGCCGTCGTCACTGTTCTTCGGCACAACCTCGGCTTCGTGCTTACAGGATGTCATCAATAACATCATCGTCAGCAGAATTGCCGTCCCCGCGATCAAGATATCTAGCAGATTATTTTTTCTCATCGAAGCCATTCCGATTCAATCTTGCCGTAAAACTACGGTCGGCACTGCAGGGGCTTGAAATCAAGCTTGCCGAACGGGAATTATCAGGCTTTGAACCGGTATTGGATGGGATAGACAATGGCGCAGAGATTCCAAAGATGGGGTGCAATTCTGGCGGCTACTTGAAAAAGAGGCGAAAAAGAGGTGAAATGCTGGAATTTCATCCTTTATTCAAGATTCCCCCGCCAGCCATTCTTTAAATAAGGGTGAGCGCTCGGTACTCACGATCGTGTCGCCTTCCGAAGGCGGGCGGAGTGTGATTTTTACCCGACTTTTTGAAAAAGCGTACATCTGATCGATCGATTCTATGCTGACGATGAACTGCCGGTTGATACGGAAAAAACGCTTGGGGTCGAGCAATTCTTCCAGCCGGTCAAGATTCTGGTCAACCGGGTAGGTTTGATTATCGCGCGTCCGGAGGTAATTGATCTTGTCTTCCGTATAAAAATACATGACCTGGTCCACATCGATCGCTTTGATCTTATCGCCGAATCGGATGAGGAACCTCCTTTTGAATTCCCGGACGGGCGCGTTCGGTTGTAATTGCCGAATCAGCTGATTCAAATCCGGGAGCATGACAGCCGCCTGGGTCTTGTTGAACTTTTCCAGGGCGCGCGTCAGTTCTTCCCGCTTAACCGGTTTGAGCAGATAGTCGATACTATTCACGCGAAACGCGTCAAGCGCGTATTGATCGTAGGCGGTCGTGAAGATGACTGGAGCGTTCACCTCGGTCTGACGGAATATCTCAAAGCTGAGACCGTCGGCGAGTTGAATGTCAAGAAAGATCAGGTCCGGTGCCGGATGCGCGCTTAACCAGTTCACGGCCGCCGCCACGCTGTCCAGACGCGCAAGGATTTTCGCACTGGCGGCAGCTTCCGACAGCAAGCCTTCCAACCGCTCGGCTGCCGGGTCTTCGTCTTCAATGATCAGGATGTTCATGACGGGTTGATGCGTTGCAGGGGCAAACATACACGAAATTCATGCGCAGTCTGCTCTATCCGTACGGGCTCTTCGATCATGAGACTGAATCGCCGTTTGATGTTTTCCAGGCCCAGGCCGGTGGAAGGCTCGTGTTGGAGACGTGGCTGCAGGTTGTTGGTTACACAAAGTGAATTTCCTGCCAATGCTATCGTAATGTTCAACGGCAGATCACGCGAAACGACATTGTGCTTGATAGCGTTTTCGGCAAGCAGTTGCAGGGTCATGGGTGGAATAAGAAAGGCCCTGGCATGCTCCGGTTCCACCTCGATACGGACATTCAGATTATCACCGTATCGTTTCTTCTGGATCGCGATATAATTCGACAACAATTTCAATTCATCTTCCAGCCTGACTTGCGGCAGGTCGCGGTTGGAAATAATGTCACGGAAAAAATCAGACAGTTGCTCCGTGTATTCGGCCGCTTTCTTCGGATCTTTTTCAATCAGGTTCAACAGGGTGTTGAAGCTGTTAAAAAGAAAGTGCGGGTTGACCTGGCTGCGCAGGGTCTCGAGTTGGAACATGATACGTTCCTTTTCATAGCGTTCGATCTCCCGCAATTGCCGTTCGCGACGCTGGACGAACCACCAGATGCCCCCGACAATTCCGGTGGCCAGCAGGATGCGGAACCACCAGGTCTTCCAGAACGGAGGTTCGACCACGAAGTGATAAATGTATTCCGGCGAACGCAGGAAGCGATTGTTCAGCGATGTCCGGACTCGGAACGTATAGCTGCCCGGTGCAAGATTGCTGAACCAGGCTGCCGGTTCATGGCTGAATTGCCATTTGTCACTCAATCCTTCGAGCTGTATGGCATATTGGACTCTCCCGGGATCGGCATACCAGATGCCGGAAAACTCAAAGCGAAAATTGTTTTCATCATAGGCAAATCGTCGCCGCTCCCAAAAGTTGACCGGATCGGGATATTGTATGATGTGTTCCAGCGCGGTGGGAGGGAACGGTCGGTCGCCCGGGTTCGGTGGTTCAAGGACCAACAGTCCCTTTTCCGTGCCCAGCCATACATTCCCCGCCTGATCAAGACAAAGCGTATTGGGGTCAGGATTCAGATCGTTCATTAATTCGTCTGGCCGGAAGGGGGAGAAGGTGCCGGTCGCGGGATCGAAGCGATCCAGCCCGTTGGCATGTACAACAAGCAGCGATGTGTCGGGAAGGGCTAAGATGGCACTTAGGCTTAGGTCGGTAAGACCGTCCGATATACCATATGCATGCAAACTATCCTGGCGTAGGGCCGCTACTCCGCCATCGATGCAATTGACCCAGAGGACGCCGGCAGCGTCTTCACATATTCCCAAAACGCTATTGCCGGGAAGACCCGCTGCCTGTGTGTACTGCTTGAGGCTCCCGTTCGCATATCGGTACAATCCGTGTTCATCGCTGCCGAGCCATAAGGCACCCTGACGATCGAGGTGACTGCTGTAGATATAAATCCCGGTCAGGATTTCGAGCGCTGGTTCCGGAACGGATGCGTACTCCACTTTCCCATCGTGAAAAGCCAGTTTCAAATGGTTCACACCGCCGAATCCGGTGACCCAAAGGTCTTCGCCTCTTCCCGTGATGGAGAGGATACTGGCATTCTGCAATTCAGGGATTTCGGTTACCTGCCGGACCTTTCCGCTTCCGGGATCGAGTCGGAAGACGCCTTCGCCAAGTGTTCCGGCCCATATACCGGCTGAAGGATCTTCATAAAGCGTGACGATGTCGGTTAGCCGTTCCGGACTGGTAATCTCATAACGATGCAGCTGCAGATCGTTTCCCAACGGATGAATGGAATACAGTTGCTGATCCGGGCTGAACCATATCCTGCCGTCCGAAGTATTCAGGATACAATGGATGTGGTGCAGGGCATGTTTGCCGGCCTGGTTCAACACCCGCAAATTCTCACCGGTACAGCGTATCAACTTGTTCCCGCTGGCGATCCAGACGTTACCTGCAGGATCCCGGAGCATTCCGGTTACTCGCCATGAACCGGTTGATTCCAGCGTGGTCGGATCTCCTGTCGAACCGATTCCTTTGAAAGGTAGTCGCTGTATACCGGCGGTTTCGGTGCCAACCCACAACTCTTCTCCCAATGCGCAGAGCGAATTGACCTGGCTCGGTATGCCGGCGGGATACCCTGTAGTTCGTGATAAAGTTTTCAGGCGAAGGTCGAGGAACAGGACACCTCCCTCCTGAAAACCGATCCAGTATCCGCCCTTGACCGGACAAATGACTCTGACGATATCATCGGTAAGGCCTTCGGCGCGGCCGATTACGTTTATTTTCTTCGTGCTGTCACGTACCGTGACATGGGAAATTCCATTATCCGTCCCGGCGATCACACCGTTTCCAGGTCCGAGTACCAGCGAGTACCAGTAATTGTCACTGAGGCCATCATCGGTATCCACATTGTACAGTCTCTTCCCGTTCCAATAATAGATCCCTTCTCCGTGTGTCGAGAAGAAAAGGGTTCCATCGCGTTCCTCCACGATTCCACTGATGGCGACTTTGGGAAATCCCTCTTCCGGGACAAAGGCTTCTTGCTGATAGTGATGCAGTCGAAGGATGATTCCCTTATCCGTCCCCGCCCACATGTGTCCCTGACGATCCTGTGCAAGAGCGGTCACGGACAGATTTTTCACACTGTCGGCCAGATAGGGGCGCTTGAATTCAAGCCCGTTGAAATAGAATAAGCCGTCTTCCGTACCCAACCAGAGTAAACCCTGTCGGTCATTCGCCATGCAGAGAATACGGGGTTTCAACCTGCTTTCGCGTAACTCGTATTGCCGGAAGAGCGGCGATTGTGCCCACCCCGCAAGACTGCAAACCAGGATGGCTGTAACTAACAGAAGCTGAATGTGAATTCTTTCGCGCAGAATCATTTCATTGCCTTGATCGTCAGTTCTGCACGCACGGTGATGTTGATCTCGGACGCGATCTTTTCGTGAACCACCTTGGGTACTTTGATCGAATGATCGGCCAACAAGACGGTAAATTGGGAAACCAGGTGCAACACGCCGTTACGGATTTCGATCTTCGCCCGGATGATACGTTCCTGCTCCACACCGTGGATTTTCAATTTCCCTTTCGCGCGAACGGCATACGTTCCATCGGTAGCGAGGTCGATGTCTTCGATGATCTTACCCGTGAAAATTGCTTCCGGAAATTTTTCTGACTCCAGGTATTTTTCGTTGAAATGCTCCTGCTGAAGCGCCGAATTGAATCCGCTGAAGGTTCTGATCAGAACACGGAAAACGAATGAATTCTTGTCGGGGCTGATAAGCCCTTGTAAATGGTCGGATTCCGCCCCGATGATTTCCTGCGGGGCGTCGGAGCGGAAACTGATCGATCCCTTACTGGTATAATAGTAGTTGGATCCCTGCCCGGCAGCCTGAAGTGTCAAGCTCAGCAGCAGCAATAGGCCCAATAAGGTCGGGGGTTGCAGCCGTCGGCAGGTCGCGTTCATGGGAACGGAAGTTAG
This sequence comes from Bacteroidota bacterium, assembly GCA_016713765.1. Lineage (NCBI taxonomy): Bacteria > Pseudomonadati > Bacteroidota > Bacteroidia > Candidatus Pollutiaquabacterales > Candidatus Pollutiaquabacteraceae > Candidatus Pollutiaquabacter > Candidatus Pollutiaquabacter sp. The sequence continues at coordinate 212,982 of JADJON010000003.1, read as the reverse complement.
TGATTTCCGGAGTAGCTACGGAAACAAGGGGGCATCGCCTGTGCTTTCCAGATGAAAAAGCATCCTCGAGGTTGCTCCGCTTTGCGTTCGGATGTAATTCGCGCAATGATCTCCGGCGGTTTTCCGGGCGTGCTCATCGAGCAGGAAATGCCGAAGGGCTGCGCTCAATTCCTCCGTAGAGCGAATGGATTGTGCACCCCGAAGTGCGAGAAGTTCGCGCGCCTCCCGAAAGCGATCATAGTTGGGCCCGAACAGTACCGGGGTACCCCAGACCGCTGCCTCCAGTATGTTGTGAATGCCATTGCCGAATCCTCCGCCCACGTAGGCGACGGTTGCGCATCGGTAGGCGCGGGACAACTGTCCCATGGTATCGAGCAGGAGTACCTTGTACGAAGCGATGTTGGCTGTCTCCTCGAGTTGCGTATAGCGGACGACAGCGTCTTTCCCGAAGGTCGCTTGTATCCTGCTCAGGCAATCGTTCAGGTGCGATTCATCGATTTCGTGCGGCGCGATCAGGAGCCGGACATCCGGTAATAGATTGTCAGCCACTGCCGGTAAAAGGATCCGCTCGTCCTCCGGCCAGGTACTTCCGGCCACGATGACCCTGTCTCCTCCGCGCCATGCTTCAAGTTTGGGGTCCGTTTCTGCTGAAGCGGCGATGGAGCCGACACGGTCGAAACGGGTATCGCCTGCAACGATCATCTTTTCCTCGGGTACACCGACGTTCCGCAGCAGGTCAAACGAATTGGTGTCCTGCAGGAAGAGTAGGTTGAAATTCCCGAGCGCATTACGGAATCTTCCGCCATACCATTTGAAGAAAACTTGTCCCGGGCGGAAAATGCCGGATACCAGAAAAACCGGAGTGCCGGATGTATGCAACGCTGAGAGATAGTTAAGCCAGAACTCATACTTCACGAAGAAAGCAGCGAACGGTTGTACAAGCTGTACGAACTTTTGCGCATTCCCGGGTGTATCGAGTGGGAGATAGGTGACATGGTCGGCACCGGAGTAATTTTTCCTGATCGTAAATCCGGAAGGCGAAAAGAAGGTGAGCAGGATCCGGTATTCCGGGTGCCGTTCCCGTAGTGATTCGATCAGCGGTCTGCCTTGCTCGAATTCACCAAGTGAAGCGCAATGCACCCAGATCCACGTCCCACCTTTCGCCTCGATCGCCCGCTGTAGGGTGGACGCCCATTCAGCACGTCCGCCGGACCAGGCAAGGGCTTTTTTATTTCCGAGCAAGGCTGCGAGCCGGATACCGGCTCCGTAGAGGAGAATTCCCAGGTTGTAAAGAGCGTACATCAATTATAATAGTAAGCTCGGGGCGACCGCCGATAAAGCGGAAACAACCAACCACCACGGATGCCGAAAAATAAGTCGTTGCGCAATCGATCATCCTGCTCCCGGGTATCGAAATTGAATCGACGCAGATTATGGGTGAATCCCCGGGTTACTTCCACGCCCAGGAAGAAGTTGACGAGTCGCTTGTTTCCGAAATTGGTGTAACCCGCAAAGCCGGTGAGCGCGAATCCCCCCGTCAGCCGGTCATACCCTTTCAGGTAGTCTCCGCTCAACGCCGGAATGGCTTCCGATTTGTTGTCGATGCGAATCTTGTGTTGGATCCAACCGGCTCCCAATGTCAGGGTGATGCCGGAGTTGGGGTTCGGACCGATTACGGGAAATATCCTGCCGGCCTTCAGGTCGAATTTCATGCCCCGCTCGTAGAGGAGTATGTTCGCGAACTGACCGTCCAGACCGGTGATAGCGCCGGAACTGTTCAGGAAATAACGTAAGAGGCCTTCATCCTTGACGTCGGGGCCGAACAGAAAATACCCGTCAACTCCGAACAGGAAGTTCGTGCGTGTCTTATATTGGAAGGTGCCGCCGATGTTGAAATTCGTCCCGAACCGGTCCGATAGATCACCACCGGGCGACTGAACGCCGACGATCGCGCCGATCATGGTCATGGAGATGCTGGAATCCCGCACACTTTTCTGCGCGGAAGCACTTCGGCCGACGACTGAACACGCCAGCACTAGCAGGAAGAGCCGGAATTGGCTGAAGCGGAATCGATATTCGGTTGTCACGTCGCGGAGGTGGGAGGTGAGTGCAGGAAATCGCCGGAAGCGCCGCGCGGAATAGTGAGCGATTTGAAATTGCCGGCTCGGATTTGTTTGCAAAGGTACACGATCTGACCGCTGTGGTAAGCGTAGTGTACCAGTTGCCGCTGAAGTGCGCGTATGACCGTGTGCGGTTCGTTGCGGATATATACGGTCTGTGTGAGCGAGGCGGAGGTTAGCTGTCCCAACGTATCGAACAGGATCTTCCAGGAGGTCTCCCATTCCGATAAGAGGACTTCCCGGGAGATGCCGCTGTCCACGAACTCCGCGTCGCGGTTGCGGTCGGGTTTTTCTCCATCGGTCGTCAGGAAGTCCGTAAAGCGGCTCCGGAGATTGCCGGATATATGTCGAAGAATAATGGCCACCGAGTTGGATTCCGGATCAGACGACCAATGCAATTCCTCATCCTTGATCTGGATAATGGCTTTCTCGGACGTGCTCTTGATGCCTTTGAAACTCTTGAGGCATTCCAGCAGATAGATTTCACCCGGATCACTCATGAGGTCTTGACTTGCAGGTCATCCGCGTTGAATTGGTACGGCAGGAAATGCTGGATACTGTCGGCGACCAGGACTTTTCCGGACTCGCCCACCATGATGAGCCGGATCGGTTGCTGATACCGGTGCTCGTATTCGGCGATCGCTTGTCGGCACGCGCCACAAGGGGTGATGGGTTTGTTTACGTGGAAGTGATTGGAGTTAGCGGTAATGGCGAGGGAGAGGATGCGGATGCCGGGATAATTCGCGCCTGCCGCAAAGACGGCTACACGTTCCGCGCAGAGCCCGATCGGATAGGACGCGTTTTCCTGGTTGTTGCCCCGCAGGATGACACCGTTTTCCAGGCGCAGCGCGGCGCCTACCTGAAAATGACTGTAAGGTGCATACGCCTGACCAACCGATTTCCGGGCTTCCGCGACTAACAACCGGTCCTGCTCGGGTAGATCGGAAATGTCATCGTACTCCGTAAAGGTCGATTGAAGTTGGATCTCTTTTTTCATGGAAGAGCGAATGTAGGAAGACGACGGGAGACTGGGTAGAGAACGCGTAGGCAATTGTCGGAAGGAAGTAAGTTTCGGCAAGGATTTTGCCCTTCCTTTAACAACATTTCGGGGCGCCTTTCCGTATATCTCTGACCGAACGCCATATCCTGGTCCACAATGGCGGATAAATTCAGCATATTTGCAGTTGCCTATTAATAGAAATGATCTGATAATGAGAATGTTACATAATATCAAGTCAGTTTTAGCCGCGCTGCTGATCGTCTCCGGCCTGTTTCTCTCTTCCTGCGATAAAGATGCGGGTGAGGGGGGGACTTCGACTATCAAGGGCAAGGTGATGGTGTATGATTATGACGCTTCTTTCCAGGCTTGTCAGGACACGTATCCGGCCTTCAAGGAGGACGTCTACATCATCTACGGAGATGACCGGTCGACCTATGACGATAAAATGGAGACCAGTTACGACGGCAGCTTTGAATTCAAGTACCTGCGCAAAGGGAAGTACAAGATTTTCGCCTATACCAAGGACACGACCGGTGCTTCCAACGGCACCTATAACGATTCCCGCCCCAGGCTTCCTTCGATGGTCGAAGTGGAGATCACTTCCAACCGGTCCGAAGTCGTTGCTAAGGATATCATCATGCTCGACAATAATCAGTAATGCGAATGTACAGGATGTTATTAGTGTCGTTCCTCGTGATCGGCACAACGGTTCAGGTATCCGCGCAGAAAAGCAAGGATGCCAAGAAATACAAGCTCAAAGCCGCGAAGATTACCAGTACGATCACGCGTGATGGGAAAGAAGTTACCGTGGTAGAACTGGATGAGCGGTACGATTCGGAGGGCAACATCATCGAGGAGGTGGACTTCGATTCCGAAGGCGCGTTCAAATCGAAAATCACCCGGACCTTCAACAAGGCCGGTGATCCGACCGAAGAAGCCTACTATACGAGCGACGGGAAATTGAAAAAGCGGCATGTCATGAAATACAATGCCGCCGGCGATAAGGTGGAGGAACAACGCTTCGACGCCAACAATGTGTTGCAGGAAAAGTCGGTCTATACGTACAATGCAAAGGGCGAACGGACGGCGGAGATCGTACTGGATGGCAAGAACAATACGGTGGAGAAGTCGCTCATGATCTACGATGCCAAGGGCATGCGGATTGAGCGTAAGACCTTTGACGCCAAGGGTACCCTGGTGGAAACGAAAAAATATCAATACGAATACTGATTCCGTGATCGCGCTCGATACACTGCTGGCTCCGTTCGATCCGATCTCCCTCAAGCAGATGGACAATGTCAAACTGCTCGACCGGGTCGATACGAAGTTCATGTTTCGCGAGGAACTCCTCCCGGCCATTCTTGAGCGAATGCGCCCGGAATATTATGTCCTGGAGATCAACGGGCAGCGCTACAATCACTACGAGACGCTCTACTTCGATACGCATAATTTCGGCCTCTACCTGCGCCACCACAACGGCAAGCTCAACCGCTTCAAGTTCAGAGCCAGGCGGTATGTGGAAAGCAACCTGCACTTCTTCGAAGTGAAATTCAAGAACAACAAGGGCCGAACGATCAAGGACCGCATCAAACGCCCCGAGATCTCTCCCGTGATCGCGGATAAAGCCGAGGAGATGGTACGCAGTGCTTCCAATGTTGATCCCTCCACACTCCGCGCGCAGCTCTGGGTGGATTATGTCCGCATCACGTTCGTATCCAAGACTTCGCAGGAGCGTCTCACGGTCGATACCAGGCTGACGTACCGCAACGACGGTCATCAGGTCGACTACAACGGTCTCGTGATTGCCGAAGTGAAGCAGGGGAGCGCCCGCGATAAGAGCGTATTCGTCGACCTGATGCGGGAGCATTCCATTCCCCAGCGATCCATCAGTAAGTATTGCCTCGGGGTCATCAGCCTGAATCCCGACGTAAAGAGAAACAGATTCAAACCCACGCTTTTATACCTCCAAAAATTACTTCGTGCATCATGAATGACGCAATGACCGGCTTCGAATTATTCGACAAGCTTTCCGACAAGTTCTTCATCCGCCTCCTCATCGACATCGTCTCGATGCTGGTACTGGTGCGTTTGATCTATTTCCGGATCTACAAGAAGAAAGATTATCTCTTCACCTTTTTCCTGTTCAACATCATCATCTTCATCATCACCTACCTGCTCAACAAGGTGGATATGTCGATGGGAGCTGCGTTCGGACTTTTTGCCGTCTTCAGCATGTTGCGCTACCGTACCGAGGGCATTACGACGAAGGATATGACCTACCTCTTCATCGTGATCGCGATCGGATTGATCTGTGCGGTAAGTAAGGCGACCTATTTCGAACTGGGTGTGATCAACCTCATCCTGATCGGGTTCACCTATGCGCTGGATGGAAACTGGTTGGTGCGCAACGAGATGATCAAGACGGTACAATACGAGAACATCGATCTGATCCGTCCCGAGAATTACCAGTTGCTCCTGGAGGACCTCCGGAAGCGTACCGGCCTGAATATCCACCGTGCCAGCATCAACAAGATCGACTTTCTGAAAGACATCGCGGTGGTAAAGGTGTATTACTACGAAGACACCGTGCGCCATTCCAAATGATGCGGAGTATCCGGCTGTTCGTGTTGGCCCTGTTGATCGGCTCATCGGCTGCTGCCTTTGAGCCGGACAGCGATTTTGGCGCCTGGTTCAGTGTTAACGTTCAGAAACGCGTCACCCGCACGTTTTCGCTGAACGTCAATCCGCAGGTGCGTTTTAACAGGAACCTGGCTACCGTTGACCAATACATGGCGGAGCTTGGCGGCGAATTCCTCATCACGCGGAACTTTCGCGCTACACTGAACTACCGCCTGACCGAGAGCAACCGGCTTGATTATTTTTCCACGCGTCATCGCGTATTCCTTGATCTGAGTTATAAGCAGAAGTACGGAAGAGTGGTCATAGGACTCCGGGAACGCATTCAGTCCCAATTCAAGGATGTCTATTCTAGCGACCTAGGAAGATATCCGGCCTGGTACCTGCGTACCCGCTTGTCGTTGAAATACGATACCGATCTTTCCTGGAAGCCCTATGCGAGTACCGAGATCTTCTACCGGACCCGTGACCTGGAAAATCCCGGTAATTCAGTGGATCAATACCGATACGAAGTGGGGATTGATTACTCCATCACCCAGGACCAAAGCCTGAACGTGTTCTACATGTTCAAACGTAATCCGGAAGACCGTGTTTACAACGAATACATCACGGGTCTCGGCTACAGCATCACTTTTTAATCAGGCTTTTTTCAGCAGCAGTGCTACCGCGTAAGCGGTTACGCCTTCTTCGCGTCCTACGTACCCCATCTTTTCATTCGTGGTGGCTTTGATCGAAAGGTCCGAAGCGGGAATCTCCAGTACTCCGCAAAGCGATTCCAGCATGGCTGGGATGTGCCCGGCGATCTTGGGTCGTTCGAGGCAAAGCGTTGCATCGATGTTCCCGATCTGCCAGCCTTTGCTGTCGATCAGGTCGCGTACCCGCCGCAGGAGGATCTTACTGTCGATGTTCTTGAACTCGGTGGACGTGTCTGGAAAGTGTTTGCCAATGTCGCCCAGGGCCGCAGCGCCCAGCAATGCGTCGCATATGGCGTGAATGAGTACATCGGCGTCCGAATGACCGAAAGCTCCTTTCGTATGGGGTATGTGGATGCCGCCCAGCCAGAATGGGTGGTCTTCCTTCAATTGGTGAACGTCGAATCCGAAACCGATACGCATGGATCTTGCTTTTCCCCAAAGTTAATCAATCGACTGCAGACCTATCCTAAATGCAAGAGGCCGTGCTGTTCAACAGCACGGCCTCTTGAGTATGGTTGGGAAGAAGCTTATTCTTCAGCAGCTTCTTTTTTCAATCCTTCGAAATCGAAGATGAGCGTGAAGCGGAGTGTGTTCTCCAACGGGTTGCGTTGCGTCGTCGGGATCAGGTAGGCGAAGTCAAGGCCGAACACATTGTAACGAAGTCCGGCACCGATGGTGAAGTACTTACGGTTGCCCTTGGTAGCCGCTTCGTGGAAGTAACCGGCACGGATGGCGAACTGCTTGTCGTACCAGTATTCGGCGCCGATTGAATACGTGAATTCTTTCAACTCTTCTTCGAAACCGGCCGGAGCATCCGACCAGGAACTGAAGATGGCTTGCGCCGGAGAGATGTTGGAGGGGTCTTTGCCCGCGCGGATCACTTTGTTTCCGGCGGCGTCAAGACTGTCGGAGCCGATGGAATTCTTCCAATAGACCGGAGGAGTGGGTACGAGGAGCTTGTTGATGTCTACACCGAACGAGATAGTGTTGTAGCTGTCGAGGTCGACTTTCAGATTCGATCCCAGGCGGAAATTCATCGGGATGAAATCTTTCGCTTTGGTGTCGGTATAGGAGATCTTGGCACCGATGTTCGAGATGTTCAAACCGAAGGCCAGGATAGCATCCTTGTTGGAAAGGTCGATCTTCTTGTTGTAATAGCCGGAAACGTCGGCAGCGACCGAACGGCCGGGACGCGTCTGGATCGTGTTGTTCTGAATGGCGATTCCGCCGGTCAGGTTCGAGTAGATATAACGGAGTGCAAGACCACCCGAGAAGTTCTCGCCCAGTTTGCGTGAATACGCGAAGTCCAACGCCCATTCGTTCGGATTAAAGGAACCGAGCTTTTCGGCATTATCGTTGGTGAAGTCGATGTTACCCAGGGAGAAATAACGAAGCGAACCCGCGATCGCCTGATCGTCCTTCAGCTTCTTGTAGCCGGAGATATACGCCAGGTTGATGTCGTTCACCAGGGCGCGCAGCCAGGGGGTGTAGGAGATGGAGAAACCGACGTTCTTTTCGACGAAGGCAAGTTTAGCGGCATTCCAGTGAATGGAATTGGCGTCAGGGCTCGTCGCGACACCGTAATCGCCCATGCCACCAGCGCGGGAATCAGGTGCAATCTGAAGAAAAGGAACCGCCGTGGTGATCGTATTGATCTGCCCAAGCAACGAGTCCCGGAAGGAACTGATTTGCGCTTTGGCCGGAAGGCTGAATACACCTGCGGCCAAGGCTGCAAAAACAGCCTTTTTTCTGCTAAAATTCATGAGTTCAGTGTAAGGGTCGGCAAATATACGTGCTGGTACCCAAAATGGTTCCTTAACGTAAAATCACCAATTTTTCGAATTTATCCGCATAGGAACCGTCGCTTGCGCGAACCCGGAGTTTGTAAACGTAAACTCCGCGACCGATCCGGTCGCCAAAGTCGTCGAGGCCATCCCAGTGCAGGTCATCGGAACGATAACCGGTCGAGAATATTTTGCCACTGATCGTTTTTATCAGTTTACCGGAAACCGTGAATACCTGAACCTGGACATCCAGGTTGGTGTACGGCCGGTTGTGTTCGAACATGAACGTGGTTCGCGTGGTGAACGGATTGGGATAATTGAGTACGTGACTCAAAGCCAGGTCGGCCGATTCCGCCACGATGAAATCGGTACTGGATTCGCTGGAGTTGTTGTAAACGTCCCAGACCTTGAAAGTGACCGTGTGCGGACCCGGGCTCAGTTCGGAAAAGGGGTAATAGACTTTTCCGTTCTGGTAGCTGTTGAGGTCGCTTTCGAAATAGTCGTTGAGCACGTGGATCTTGTTGGTTTCGGTGCTCAACTCCGCGGTCATGTCGTGACCTATTCCGTTGCCGATGGTATTGATTCCGCTGGTGTCGCTGACGATCGCGTAGAGGTATGGATTGGCATCCGTCAGGCCGCCGCGAACGAACTTCTCGTCGTTCATGTACAACCGGATCTCCGGCCCTTTGGAATCCGCGGCAGCAAGTGAATTGTATCCGCCTACCACGATGTCGTTGTTATAGCCATGCGCGTCGGTTTGTCCGTTCTGGGCATAGTAACTGATGCGTCCGTAGCCGTATTGAAAACGAATGTCGCGCGGAACAATGAAAGTGAAGGAGAAAGTGCCGTTCGTCACGCTGACCTTCCCGCGGAAGATCACGTTCTTTCTCAACTGGAACGGAGCGGGGAAACTGGGGTCGTTCGTTACGTTGATGTCGTTGCCCAGCGTGTAGATCGTTTCCGTCTTGTCGTAAACGGTCGGGTAGAGTGTGCCATTAAACGAGGTAAGCCGACTTCCATTGAGTCCACGCACTTCTCCGGTGACCGTGATCCGGCTAAGGGCTTTCAGGGTGTCGGTAGGCAGGTTGGCGGGAACGCCGTTGATCGTACTCGTAACTACCTCGTACTGCGGATACGCCATGCGCAGGGCCGGATCGCCGATGAGGAGGAAGTTGCGCACATAAGGATCCGTGTAAACGTCGATCTTGGTTTGCTCAAACACTTCGCCCATCGTCGGCATGCGTCCGTTGATCGGCGTGAATACATGGGTAAAGAATCGCTGGCACAGGTTGTTGTTGGAACTGGAGAAGGCGAGCCGGGAGGTCGTGAACAGACAAATGCCGCCGCCGTTCGGGTTCAGCATGACCAATTCGCCGGCTGAGGTGCGCGACGGATCGTCGACCCTGGTGAATTCGCAGGTCGCAGTAAGGAAGGCGGCCTGCTTGTTGAAGTTGGTCCACCCGTTGATATCGGAAACTTCCAGGATGCGTTCGTGCGCCCAGCCGACTTCACCACCATGACCGATATAGGTCAGCAACAGCGTGCCGCGTTGCACCCGGTCAATGATCGCCTGCTGGGCATCCGGATAACGCTGACCTCCCGGTGTCGAGATCTGGTTGTAGGCGTCCAGATAAATCTTGTCGATGTTGTAAACCGGTTCGTTGCGATCGTTACGAACGGCGAGGGTATCCGACTGCTTGAAATGCGTATTGCTGTCCTGGTCGTCCCCGACAAAGGTGATCGTGTTGCGCCAGTCGCCAAGGACTATTGCCGGATCGTCGCCACCGCCATACCGGAGGATCTTGTTCAGCATCGCTTCCGCTTCCGTCGCGGTACGCACGGGCAACCTGCCCACGGCCATGTCAACGATCTCGCCGCTGGTCCAGTCTCCTTCCGTGTCATCCAGAAGACCGAAGAAGTCATCCGACATGTACGTCTGGGTCTGGTTGAGCGAACCGGCCGACTGGTAACTCGTAACGATGTTGCTGTTGTTGGTGATCCGGTACTTCATGTCGTACGAAGCGTCTCCGTATAATAAGAGATACCGGGGCATGTCAGCCGGACTCGTTGCGCGGTCATAAAACATCTTCATGAAGTCACGGATCGCGGATACGTCCTGTGCTCCGGAGGAAAACTCGTTGAAGATCTGACGAGGGGTTACGACATGGACAACCAATCCGTCGTGGGATCGGTGATAATCGGCGAGTTTGTCGGCTGTCGACAAGAACCCTTCCGGAGCGACGATGATCATGCCGGCCTGAGGCAAGGCATGCAGGTTCTGGTTCGCGATACCGCCTGCCTTGACGGGTACCAGGTAATTGACGCCGTCCAGCAACTGGAATTCCTTCAGGACGGATGTTTCGGTAGTGAAGAGAATCTGATTACCCAGAAAACGGTGATCCTGGATCGCGACATTGAGCGGATCCGTAATGTCCCAGACCTGGTGAGAATTCGTGACAGATGTGAGGTTGAATTCAGTGATGTTGCCGGTGCCGACAGACCGGACATCCCGGAAGCCCATTTGCGTTCCACGACCGGTTGCCGTGAGTTGGCAGCGGGCGTTCATCTCCAGATAGTTCACCCAACCGAGCGCATTGGGGTCCGAAGAGCTGAAGGAGATGGAAGCGGAGATAGTAGAGGAGGAGGGAAGGAAAGCTTGATTGAAGGAGATCGGCAATGCGTAATTATCCTGCGGACTGGTGCCCACGTTATTGAAGTACGTCACAATTGGACTTATCCCGGATAGCGAAGCGGATACCCGGTTGGTGGTACTGCTGCCGTTCACCGCCCGGGCGATCATGTTTGCCCGGAACGTTGCCTGCTCGGAGGTGACGAGGTTCGGGAATGAAAAGTTGTAGGAACGGCTGCTGTTAAGATTATCCAGGCTCTCGCCGTACCATTCACGTCCCGACTTGAGCAGGTTCACCAGTTCTGACTCGATGAACTGATAATCGTTATAGGTGGAAACGGTCTGGTTAGGGGTTCCCGATGCTTCCGCGAGGTGCTGGATCCGTTTGCCGGAACCAAGGTCCGTCGTGATAAAGTAATACGTCGAATCCGAATATCCGTTCAACTGGTGGCTAAAGGTTTCACCGGTCCCATCATACTTCCAGCGTGTCTGAGCAGTGGCGAAGAAGAGGACGAAATCGGTATTGTCAAAAACTCCGTCATTCTCACCTTGCACCAGAATAGCATTTTCCTGTAAGTCGTCGTATCGGAACTTGGAGTTGTTGAAGGGTAGCTGACCGCCGCCGTTCCCATAGATTCTCAGCCGGCGCGGGTCGATGTTATCCACGTCGATGCCAAGGTCTTTTAGGAACTGATAGGTCATCTTGTGTACACCCTGTTGCGTGGTGGCGATGCGGAACCAGCTCCCGCTTGCGAGTACGCTATTGGTCGAATAGGTGCGCAACGCGGTGCGCTGCGTATTTACCGAGGGCGTCACTTGCAATTGGAAGCGGACCAGGCGCTCGTAACCGGAACCCGACTTGCGAATCGGTACTACGCGCACGGTGGCTACCGGCTGCTTCTTTCGGAATCCGATCAGCGTACTTACCTCGAATTCCGATTTGATCGCAGCATCGGCCGGCAGAAGGCTGATGTCCTGAACGGGTTCGGTTTGCACGGCCACGATGGAAGCAGTGCAGGAATTGTATCCGGCCGGAAGTTCCACTCGCTCTACGTATTCCGGCAGCATGGATTCGTTCATATGACATCCTTCAAAGTGGAGGGATCGGAAAAACGAATCTTCACTGGTTTGTTTTTGGAAAGGTGCAGTCCATTGAAGTGATCGGGTCGAGCTGCTCTTTTTATCCTGCTGTGCGGAGGCGGGAGCAAGCCGGCATGCCAGTAAAACCAGGAGCAGGCAAGTACGGGAGAAGAAAGTGGGCATAGGAAGGGTGTGTCGACCGGATCGTCTCAAAACGTGGTCCGGCTTACAATATTGTAATCAACAAATTTATCCCAATTTGGTTGCCGGAGAAAGCATCAGATCAGCAGGAATGAGGATGTCGGTAATTGGTTGAATTATTCCGTCAGATTCGTAGTTGATCCGTTTAAAATTATTAAAATTGTACAAAATCTTACGGTACGTATTAGTGCGCACGGTTGAACGATCTGGCCGCTTGAAACCATGTATCTTTCAGGCCGTATGATGCGCTAATACACTCTGACCAACTATGCAGCTCCGCAAGGTCCTGTCTTTCTTTTTCGTCCTGATTTCAGGGGCAGCAATGGCTCAGGATCCGCAATTCACGCAATTCTATGCCAATCCGCTGTACCTGAATCCGGCATTTGCCGGTGCTCAGCGCTGTCCGCGGGTTTGCCTCAATTACCGTAACCAATGGCCGGCCTTGACCGGTACGTTCGTTACCTACACGGCGTCCTACGACCAGCATGTTGATCCGATCGGTGGATTGGGCTTGTTGGTGTTGCAGGACAAAGCCGGCGAATCAACCCTGACAACCACGAATGTTTCCGGTATCTATTCCTACCAGCTCAATGTCACCCGCGAATTCTCGATTCGCCTGGGACTGCAAGGCACATACGCGCAGAAGCGCGTGGATTGGAATAAACTGACGTTCGGTGATATGATCGACCCGCGTTATGGGTTCATTTATGAGACGCAGGAACAGCGCCCGAACGAAACAAGGAATTTCTGGGATTTTTCCAGTGGTATCGTAGCCTACAGTAATCGGTATTATGGGGAGTGGCCGTTCACCACATGACGGAACCCCAGGAATTCTTCATCACCGAAGCTCCCGGTTCCAAATTACCGATGAAGATCACCGCCCATGCCGGTGCGATCATCCCGATCGCCGGTAACCGCGATGGCACTACGTACATATCGCCGAATTTCCTGTACCAGAAACAACGCGACTTCCAGCAGTATAATGTCGGATTCTACATAGCCAAAGCACCGCTGGTTGGCGGACTCTGGTATCGTGGAAGCGACTCCTTCATTGCCTTGGTGGGATTGCAGCAGGGGATCTTCAAATTCGGATACAGTTATGATGTGACCACCTCGAAGCTCTACAATGCTTCAGCCGGTTCTCACGAAATTTCCCTGGGTTTGCAGTTCGGCTGTCACCCCAAAAAGAAGCGGTTCCGGACCATCAAATGTCCGGCCTTCTGATTGCCTTAAATCGAAGAAAATAAATACTTTTGGCGCTCGTTAGAGCACCATCTATTCAAACCAAAAAGCGGATGAAAAACCTCATTCGGAGTTCAATCGGCCTCGTCGCGGGAGCCCTTCTACTGACTTCCTGCGGAAAGGAGAAATCCTCCGTTACCGGTTGGAATTACAACGACCCCAAAAATGGTGGTTTCGAAGTGGTTCCCTACGATGAGCAGGAAACCGGACCGGGACTGGTTCTGGTGGAGGGCGGTACCTTCACCATGGGCCGTACGGAACAGGATGTCACGATCGACTGGAACAACATTCCTCGTCGCGTTACGGTCAGTTCCTTCTACATGGACGAAACAGAGGTGGCCAACATCCACTACCTGGAGTACCTGTATTGGACTTCCCGCGTATTCTCTGCCGACTATCCCGAAGTTTACAAGAAGGCGCTTCCCGATACGCTGGTTTGGCGCGATAAAGTGGGTTACAACGAACCCATGATCGAGCTCTACCTGCGTCACCCGGCCTATCAGCAGTATCCGGTGGTTGGTGTCAATTGGCTGCAAGCCAATGACTTCTGTAACTGGCGTACCGACCGGGTCAACGAACAGATCCTGATCCGCGAAGGTATTTTGCGTGTCAACCCGAACCAGATCAACGAAGACAACTTCAACTCTGACTCTTATCTGGCCGGTCAATACGAAGGTTTGGTGAAGTCCGATCTGATGGACCTCAATCCCAGCTCCGGTTCCAATGGTACCCGTAAGGTCCGCATGGAAGACGGTATTCTGCTTCCCCGCTACCGCCTCCCCACCGAGGCGGAGTGGGAATACGCCGCTTTGTCGCAAATCGGCAACACGGTATATGAGCGTGTAACGGATCGTCGCCAGTATCCCTGGAACGGACACATCGTGCGTAATAAGGACGAGAAGTACAAAGGCCAGATGATGGCCAACTACAAGCGCGGTCGCGGTGACCAGATGGGTACCGCCGGCTTCCTGAATGATAACGCGGACCGTCCGGCTCCTGTACAATCCTACTGGCCCAACGACTTTGGCCTGTACTGCATGGCCGGTAACGTGAATGAGTGGGTGATGGACGTATATCGTCCGCTTTCGCCGGAAGACAAGGCCGACTTCAACCCGTATCGTGGTAACGTGTTCAAGACACAGATCCGCGATGAGGAAGGAACGATTGTGGAGAAGGACAGCCTGGGCCGTGTTCCCATGCGCGATGTTACGGAAGAAGAAAACGTTGACCGTCGCAACTATACCAAAGCCGACAACATCAACTACCTCGATGCGGATGAGGCGGAGTATATCAAGTACGACTACGGCGCTACCAGTATGGTGAATGACAAGGCCCGCGTTTACAAAGGCGGCTCTTGGAAAGATCGCGCTTACTGGATGTCGCCCGGTACCCGCCGATTCCTCGACGAGAATCAGTCCACCGACGACATCGGCTTCCGCTGCGCCATGGTGCGCGTAGGCAGCCCGGTCGGATTAGGCGCCAAGCCGAAAACGAAACTGAAGCGATAAGAAATCGAAGCAAAGAACCCCGCCAATCCGCGGGGTTCTTTATTTTTGTTCGCCGGGTAAATCGCCAAGTCCAGGCCGCCCAGAGCTTCCGCGCTTCCCACGATGTACAAGCTTCATCCTTCGACCATAGCGCTGGGTCTTTTCTTATATGCTATCTATTTTGTTCTTGTTCCCGACTGCGGCCACGTCTACGATAATCAGTGCTGGTCAGATTGGGCCGCTTACTACCTTGAAAAAGGGTTTCGGCACAGTTATGAGTCGGGTACCAATTACTTTCCGGGACACCTATATCAGTTAAAACTCTTCTCGCTGTTCTTTGACAGCAAAGAGGACCTGGCTGCTCACATTTATCAGCTCAAGAGAATCACCTTGTTGGGTGACCTTGTTGGTGCCTTCCTGCTGGCGTCGTGTGCGCGCGTGCGCTGGCAGCAACATGCTTTGTTGTTGGTGCTCTTACTGAATCCGGCCTTCCTGCACAACACCCTGGTGTGGGGGCAATTCGATACGGTCTTTTCCGCCCTTGTCTTCGGATCATTCATTTTCCTGCATAAAAGGCGATATCTGCTTTCGGCCATCAGCTACCTGTTGGCGCTGAACTTCAAGTTCCAGGCGATCCTGTTCCTGCCGGCCATGGTGTTGCTTTTTGTCTACGCGTCCGGATTAAAACCGGATTTGAGAAAAATGCTGCGCGGCCTGGCCATCCTGGTGGCGATGCAACTGGTGATCCTGGCTCCGTTCATCGTGTCGAAAAGTATGGGGCGACTATGGGAAGTGGTCGATTCCCTGGGTGGCCGCTACTCCTATCTTTCGCTGTATGCCGATAACTTCTGGTACCTCAGCATGAGCGGGAACCTGCGGCTGACCGGTGACTTCAATACCTGGATGGGATTGAATTACAAGACCTGGGGGCTGATCATGACGGCTGCGACCTTGCTGCTGGTTTTCTTCCCACTGCTATTGGTGCTCTATAAGCGCTGGAAAGGCCAGATGGTGACGTATGATCTGGAAGATGCAGCCGGTTTGCTCGGCTTGTCGGTTCTTGCATTTTTCTTCTTCAGCACGCAGATGCACGAACGCTATACGTTTCCAGCCTTCTACTTCATCGCCTTCATCGCGCTTCAGTCCCGGTGGTGGTGGCTGTTCGGAGTCTTTTCCATGGCCTACCTGCTGAACAACGAACGTGCATTGCCACACTTTCTAAACGGAGTACCCACGATCCTGTCGAGTCCCCCTGCCGTGGCAGTGCTGTACCTGATCGTACTGGTCAGCGTACTCGTGCGCTTGTGGATGCCGAAAAAATCAGCGGTGCGTACCGGGTTTTGACGAGTTCAGCGATGGATGAGTTCGCGTTGGAATTCCAGGGTGACATCGTCCATGTATGATTTCCTGCAATTGAGGGACGCAAGATAAAAACGCAGCACCTGGTGGGGCCCCGGTAGGGTAGGGAAGTCGAGCGTCAATTGTACTTTACCCCAACTGTTGAACTCCCGGAAGTCTGTTCCAAGGATGACTTGTTCGGAAAGCACGCGTTCGGGTTCGCCGCTCCGCATATCCACCACCTCGAGAACGACCTGTCCGCTGGTATCGTTCGAAGGATTGAAGACCCAGGCAGTAGCCTTTACGCCCGTGTAATGATGAAAGCGAACTTCGTTGAAGTGCATGGTGAATGACTCACTGACCGGGTGAGCGCTGTCCGCGTACGTCGCATACATTCCGCTACGCCATTGATTGGATGAAATCACGGCATCTTTTTTCCAATGATTGAGGTTGTCGAAATTCTCCTCATACCAACCGTTCTCCGGTGAGTGATCGGTCCAGGCACAAGAAGAAACAACGCAGGCGAGGGTGAAACCGAACAGGATGCGCATGGTCAGGAAAGGCGGCCGTTTTTCTGCTGTTTGTTTTGGAGAAAGGCATAAACAGGAATGCCCAGCAAGATGATGACCAGGCCATAGAGGCTGGCGGAGGTCTGATAGATCAGCATGTCCAGGGCCACCAGCGCGGCCAGCAGGATATAGATCGCGGGTAACACGGGATAACCGAAGGCCTTATACGGTCGTTCCATTTCCGGCCGTTTCTTACGGAGCACGAACAAGCCGGCAATGGTCAGCACGTAGAAAAGCATCACGGCGAACATGATATAATTGAGCAGATCACCATACGTTCCCGAAAAACACAACAGACATGCCCAGAGGCATTGGATGGCCAGGCTGTTCGCCGGTACATGATTCTTATTCAATTTGGCGGCGCTGGGAAAGAAGTAGCCGTCGCGTGCCATCGCGTAATAAACACGACCTGCCGTGAAGATGATACCGTTCAGGCAGCCGAAGGTCGAGACCATGATCATCGCGGCCATGAAGTACTTGCCATTTTCCCCAAGAATGGTTTCAAAGAGCAGCGTCCCTACCCGGTCGTTGTCCGCAGTCTGGATCTTCTCCATGGGCAAAACGTAGATGTAGGCCATGTTTGCCAGGAAGTAGAGCACCAACACGATGCTGGTGCCAAGAAATAGCGAGAGCGGCAGGTTACGCTGCGGACGATCCACTTCTCCCGCCGTGTAGGTGATGTTGTTCCATGCGTCCGCCGAAAAAAGCGAGCCGGTCATGGCGGCACCGAAAACGCCGATTGTCGCCAAGGTCATGACATCCGGAAAAGCAGGGCTGAAATTTGACCAGTCGCCGAGTCCTTTCATGCCAAAGTAGAAGCCGAGTACAACCAGCAGGATGAGTGCGGCAACTTTGGAGACAGTAAAGATGTTTTGAAGAAAAGCACCGGATTTCACTTCTCTGAAATTGTAGAGCGTCAGCAATACGATGACGCCCACTGCCAGGAGTTGTTGGGTATTGATCGCGAAGTTGCCCATCGCGAACACCAATCGTTCTGGACCGATTTCCGGAAAGAATACACCGGTGAATTTGGCGAAGGCGACACCTACTGCTGCTATGGTTCCCGTCTGAATAACGGAAAACAGGGTCCAGCCATAGAGGAACCCGTACAGTGGTCCGAAAGCTTCTTTAAGGTAGATGTACTGCCCGCCGGCCTTAGGCATGGCTGCAGCCAACTCGCCGTAACTGAGGGCGCCCAGGATGGTGATGACAGCCGTGACCGCCCAGGCCAGGAGTAACATGCCGGGGTAGTGCACTTGTCGGGAGATCTCGGCCGATACGATGAAAATTCCGGAGCCGATCATCGAACCGGTGATGATGGCGGTGGAGTCGAAGAGGGAGAGTTTGCGGTGGTTGGGAGGTGAGGCCATAAGCGTTGGAAAGGTAAGCGGTTTTTCGATTGGATGAATTCGCTGCACGGTTTCGACAATACATCCCGCCGGCATTCCGTACTTTTACGGCGTGACACGCCAGGAACTGACCCGATTGATTCGCGCCAAGCGATCCTACCTGTGCATTGGGCTCGATACGGATATCCGCAAACTGCCGAAGCATTTGCTAAAGGCGGAGGATCCCGTATTCGAATTCAACCGTCAAATCATTGAAGCGACCGCAGACTTGTGTGTCGCCTATAAGCCCAACATCGCTTTCTACGAAGCGGAAGGTCCGTCCGGATGGGTGAGTCTGGAGCGTACGCTTGCCGCGATTCCCAAAGATTGTTTCACCATAGCGGATGCTAAACGAGGTGATATCGGGAATACCTCCAGCTTATATGCCCGGACATTTTTCGAACGCTATGCTTTCGATTCAGTCACCGTTGCCCCCTACATGGGAAAAGATTCAGTCACTCCGTTTCTGGAGTTTCCGGGGAAGTGGGTGATCCTGCTTGGACTGACGAGCAATGCCGGAAGCCTGGATTTCCAGATGCTCGATGTCGCCTTGCCCGGACACGCGGCCGGAGAACAACTTTTCGAACACGTCCTGCACACATCCCAACGCTGGTCCGGACCCGATTCCATGATGTACGTGATCGGTGCAACACATCCGGAGTTGTTTACACGTGTTCGTAAGATTGTACCGGATCATTTTCTCCTTGTTCCCGGAGTGGGCGCACAGGGGGGTGACCTCGAGGCCATTTCGAAAGCGGGCATGAACGACCAGGTGGGTTTGCTCGTGAACAGTTCCAGGCAAATCATCTACGCTTCCTCTGGCGAAGACTTCGCCGAAGCGGCAAGAAAAGAGGCAATGGCATTGCAACAGGAGATGTCCCGATTGCTCGAAGCTTGAGTTTCCCGCATTTATTGAGAGTGAATTAATGTTCTGCCGATTTGCTTTGCAGTCGGTCCCATGAACGAACGATTCCTCCACCACGTCTGGTCACAACGCGTTTTCCAGTTCGAGCCACTGCTAACCAAATCGGGCGAGCCCTTGCAGATTCTGCAGACAGGCCTCTACAATCATGATGCAGGTCCCGATTTCTTCAATGCCCGTTTACGTATCGGTGGGGCCGAATGGGCGGGAAACGTAGAGATTCACCTGCGTTCCTCCGACTGGAATCGCCATGGTCACCAATTCGACCCGTTATACGGCAATTGCATTCTGCATGCCGTTGCCGTGCACGATGCGGAGGTGTTTGATGTGCATGGCCGAATGCTGCCGACATTCGTATTCCCGGAATCAGCGTTGGCCGCCTGGTGGGGACAATATGAACTACTGGTGCAACGGCCGTCAGCTATCGCGTGCACCGACCGGCTCCCATTCGTGCCCCCGCACCTTTGGAGTTCCTGGATCGATCGCATGTTGATGGAGCGACTCGAAGAGCGTGTCAGAAGAGTCGATCAACAGTTGCATGTTTCACGGGGCGACTGGGAAGACGCGATCTTTCGTGCGGTCAGCCGCGCGATGGGTTTTGCTGTCAATGCCGATCCGATGGAACGTGTTGCGGCTTCCCTGCCGCTGAAAGTTCTCCTTAAAACAGCACAACGGAGGGATTCGTTGGAAGCCTTGCTCTTCGGACAATCCGGCTTGTTGCAGGCGCCGGCTCCGGATGAGTATAGCTCAGTTTTGCTGGAGGAGTATCGATTCCAGCGGCATAAACTGGGAATTGAGCCGATACCACTGCCCGGATGGAAATTTCTTCGGATGCGACCGCGAAATTTCCCCACGATTCGGCTGGCGCAACTCGCATCCCTGATTCAAACCGCTTTTCCCTTGCTCCAGCGTTGCCTAGAAGAACATGAACTCAAGTCACTCTTATCGAGGTTTCGGGTAAACGTTTCGCCCTATTGGCACAATCACTACCGGTTCGGGGTGCCAACCAAATTTGAGGAAAAGTGGCTGGGCGATGATGCAATACGGATTTTGTTGTTGAACACAGTCGTTCCTTTCGTCTTTGCCAGAGGAAAAGCTGAGGGCAACTCATACTGGCAGGAGAAGGCGCTGCGCTGGCTCTGCGAATTGCCTTCTGAAAAAAGCCTGCCGCTGCGCGAATGGAGGACAGCCGGAGTAAAGCCGCAGCATGCAGGCGACGGACAGGCCTTGTTGCACCTGCTTCGGAACTACTGTACGCCTAAAAAATGTTTATCTTGCAGCATCGGCAACCACTTGATCCATTCTTCCGATGAAGCTCTTCGAATCGATCCGTGACCGTTGGGAACGTCAGGCATTCGGCGTATGTTCCTGGTTGGGCGAGCGGCTGAATATGCAGACCGCATCGATCCGGTTGTTTTTTATCTACGCCAGTTTTCTGGCGGTCGGCTCTCCGGTCATCTTATACATGATTCTAGCTTTCTGGATCAAAATGAAGAACTATGTCTTCAACAGGCGTACCTCGGTCTGGGATCTTTGAAAGCTTCCGGCAGCCGGTCGGCGTCTCCAGGTGCCTGACCGTTGTGCTGATTACCCTTCACTTGCTTCTTGAACTTCGGGCCCAGGCACAGGATTGGCGCGCGCTGGGACCTTCCACGTTTCCGGAATTCCCCGGTAAGTCGGATTTCTTTCTGAAGAATGCGCGCGGCATCGGCAGGGCGGGAGCAGTTCGGTTCCTGAAGCAAGCCGATGGAGCGCTGATACGGATCCTGCTCACACCGTATGGCGGTATGTGGAAATGGAATCAGGAAATGTTGATCTGGGAAGTGATCACCAGCTCTGATTTGCTGGAGGGCGGTGTGGCCGATTTGCAACAGCATCCTAAGAATTTGTCAAAGTGGTACGCGGTCGCAGGCGATGCTGATTGCATACTTGATCACAACGGTCCGGCCTTATGGGCGGAGCATTGTGTGTCCAGTGGATTGTTTCGGTCCGAAGATGCAGGACGAAGTTGGGAAGGCCCGATCGGAAATTGGATACGGCCGGATGGAAGTGTGGATACCAATTTCTGGACAGCGCCATCGGGAAAGGTTGCCCGCCGGTTGATCATCGACCCGAAACGCCCGGCCAGGATGTGCCTGGTCTTGCACACGTATGATTATTCCGAAAGGCGTTATACCGGCTATGTGTACCGGTCACTCGACGCAGGTGCCAATTGGTATCCGGTTTTGCAAGATACGCTCGGCAGATTGAAGGAACTGGAGTACGACCAACGTGCAGGAGTCTTGTATGCCGCCGGCTCCGCGCTCTACCGTTCGCTCGATTTCGGAAGTCATTGGACGCTGCTTGATCACAGCGGTCTGCCTGCCGCGAAGACGGTTTCGAGAATGGAATTGTCGGTAGGCGTTGGCCGTTCCGGAATGGTGGATCTGCTCGTTGTCAATGATTCCTTGCGGACCAATCAGATCTTCAGGTCGCTTGACAAAGGTTGTTCCTTCTCCTTGCTGGGCAATGGCGCAGCCTCGCCTCCCTGGCGGACTGCTCTGGCAGTACATCCGGAGGATCCGGAACTGATTTTCTTTAGTGCCGGTAATAAGGTCAACCGACTTGTCCGATCGGCAACCACCTGGCGTGCCGTCTATGCCGGCGGAGATCTGCACGATGATGTGCATGAGCTGATGTTCGATCCTCAGGGGAAATATCTGCTCGCTTCGACGGACGGCGGCTTGTACGCGACAACCGATAGCGGGAAAACGTGGTCCAAAGCTTCCGAAAGCGTTTCAATGGCGGAATGCTGGGATGTGGCCATTGCTCCGGACACTTCCCTACGTGTTCTTTCGGGTCTGCAGGACTGTGGTACCGTTTTGTACCGGTCCGATACGCTCGGTGGCGCCTGGTTCATTGTGCGTGGTGGTGACGGTATGGGAGTAGAGTTCGATGCGGAAAATGATTCGGTAGCCTATCATGCCGATGGAAACAACACGATCGTAGGGCGATCCGGGAATGGTGGCATCACCTGGAATACCTGCACGCCAAAAGGTTCCGGCCGGGGGTATTACCTCACCGCGCTTGCCGCTCATCCGGTTTATCCGGATTTGGTCCTGTCCGGTTTTCATGATCTCTTTATCAGTCGCGATGAGGGGCGATCCTGGACGCGACACCGGGTCGATTCCACACTGGATCCCGGTCTGACCATGACCGCCGTTGCCTGGGCACCTTCGGATAGCCTTACCATCTATGTCGCATTTGAAAATCCGGTATGGTCGGACCGATTGAAGCAACGCTTGTACAAGTCAACCGACGGCGGTGACACGTGGGTCGATATTACCTCCGGATTGCAGTCGGTAGCTTGGATGTCGATTACCAGCCTGGCTGTTCATCCTGACCATGCTGAATGGATCACCGTAGGTTTCCGGGGTGGGGCAAAGGGTAAGGTCATGCAGAACCGAAGCGGTGGTGTTGCTCAGCGTTGGCAAACGGTCGTGGAAGGATTGTCCGGCAGCAATGATGTTTATGCGCTGACGTACGATTGGGATGCCCACCGCACCCTCTATGCCGGCACCCGTCGCGGCGTTTGGCATCTGCAGGATAATCGCTGGTCGGATTGGTCGGGCGGCTTACCGGCTTGTATGATTAGTGGCCTGGCGATCCGGAAATCGGACGGCTTGCTGGTTGCCGGAACACACGGCTGGGGAGTCTGGATGGGTCATACACATCGTTGAAAAAATGACCGGCGTCACCAAGGGATGTCCGGCCCCGGAATTAACTTTGACACGTATCCCGTACGTGTGAGCCTGCTCCATTCCAACTTCCATTATTTCAGGAAACTGTACATAGCCCTCGGCCTGGTCGTTTTTGTGCTGCTGTTGGGGGTTGCCGGCTACATGTTGCTGGAAGACTACAACTTCCTCGACGCCGTATTCATGACCGTCATCACCGTGGCGACGGTGGGATACCGGGAGGTGCGGGAGCTGGATACGGATGGGAAGATCTTCACAGTCTTCCTGATCATCTTCAGTATCGGCGCTTTTGCCTACGCAGTATCGGTGATCACCCGGTACGTGATCGAAGGAGAATTCCAATTGTACTTCAAACATTATCGCGTGAACAAGGAAATCAAGCAACTCACCGATCACGTCATCGTGTGCGGTTACGGCCGGAATGGCCGCCAGGCCTGCGAACAGCTCCGGTCCGGGAACATCCCGTTCGTCGCCATCGAGTCCAATCCGGCGATCATCGCGCAGATGCAGGAAGAGGACAATATCCTGTTCCTCGAGGGTGACGCGACGAAAGACGAAGTATTGCTGGATGCTGGCCTGGATCGTGCCAAGGCTCTGATCGCCGCCCTGCCTTCGGACGCTTCCAATGTCTTCGTGGTGCTGACAGCACGGGACCGGAATGCCCGACTGAAGATTATCAGCCGCGCTTCGGAGGATGGCTCTGAACACAAGCTGAAGCGTGCCGGAGCGGACAACGTGATCATGCCCGACAAAATCGGCGGTACACACATGGCGGCCCTGATCACCAAGCCGGACGTATTGGAGTTCATCGACCACATCACAGGAAGGATCAACATCCGGCTGGAGGAGATCATGTGCCGCGATTTGCCGGAGCGCATGCGGAACAAGACGATCCGTGAACTGGAGATACGAAACAAGACCGGCGCGAACATCATCGGAATGAAAACACGCGATGGCGAGTATCTCATCAACCCTGATCCCGCTACCCCCATGCTCCCCGATACCAAATTGTTCGTACTCGGTACGCAGGAACAAGTGATGCAGTTCCGGGAGATCATCCGACAATCCTTATGAGTAATTCCACGACGATACTGATCACCGGCAGCAACGGCCTGCTTGGACAAAAGATCGTTTACGGCTTGATCGGCAGGGACAACATTCGTTGTGTTGCAAGTTCCCGCGGTGAGAACCGCTTAATGAGGAAAGACGGATACGAATATGTCTCCCTCGACATTACGGATCCTGACCAGGTCAGGTCGGTCATGGAGCGCTATCGGCCAGATGCGGTGATCCACACCGCCGCGCTCACCAACGTCGATGCCTGCGAGAGCAGGAGGGAAGAAGCCGTGCTGATGAATGTGACGGCGACCGAGTACCTCGTGCATGCATGTAATGAGCACGGATCGCACCTGGTTCACCTTTCGACTGATTTCGTTTTCGACGGGGCAAACGGTCCCTACATCGAATCGGATCAGCCGAACCCCTTGAGTCATTATGCCGCTACCAAACTGGAATCGGAGCGGGTGGTCATGGCGACGGCGCGATCCTGGGCGATTCTCCGCACGATCATCATTTACGGAGTGGTCGACGACAACAGCCGCTCCAATGTCGTGCTGTGGACCCTGAACTCACTGAAGGCCGGTAAATCCATCAATGCGATCAATGACCAGTTCCGCTCTCCCACCTTGGCGGAAGACCTCGCCGATGCCTGCATCGAAGCAGCGGTCAGGCGCGCCAACGGGATCTATCATGTCTCCGGTCGTGAACTCATGTGCATTCTCGACATGGTGAAGATCGTGGCGGATTATTTCCAACTGGACGCTTCGCTGATCCGATCCGTCAGTTCCGATGAGTTGAACCAACCTGCACGGAGACCACCGGTGACCGGTTTCATCATCGGAAAGGCCGAACGTGAATTGGGCTTTCGTCCGCGTTCATTCCTGGAAGGACTCGAGGTTGTGAAGAAACAGCTTATAATGGTTGGCGCATTGCCGGGGGAGTAGCTTCCTTTGGCCGATGCGCCGGTCGGCTAATCGCTTTTCGGTCTTCCATACCTGGAAGGACCATTTCACTTTCACCAGACGCGAACGAAAAGGGATCGCCATCCTGAGTCTGATCCTGCTGGGGCAATGCGCATACCTGTATTACCTGAACAAGTTTGCAGCTCCGCCCTTGCCTTCCGACGCGGCCACCTTGCAACGCAAACTGGTGGAAGCGATGAATAGCAGACAGCCCGATGAAGAGCATCAGGGCTTGCAGCGCGAGCCTTGGAAGCGCACTGGTTCAGTTGTAAAGACGATAGCTCCATTCGATCCAAACCGACTGGATGCTGCAGGCTGGGAACGGCTTGGACTGACAGCGAAGCAAGCCGGATCGGTGCTCAAGTACCTGGAGAAAGGCGGACGCTTTCGGGTGAAAAGTGATTTGGCAAAGGCATACGGAATCGGAGTGAAGCGTGCAAAGATGCTTGCACCATTTCTGCTGCTGCCGGATTCACTGCCGGATCGTGTTCGGCAATCGGCTGTCTATAAGCGAAGAGGACTCCAACTGCTCGAATTGAATGGAGCCGACTCTGCCTCGCTGGAAGCTTTGCCCGGAATCGGCCCCGGATTGGCCGGCAGGATCGTGCGGTACCGCGATCGGCTCGGTGGTTATCATACGTTGGAGCAGCTGAAGGAGGTTTGGGGTGTTGACGACAGCTTGTATTCATTCATCGTACGCCGCTTGACGGTTGATGAATCGGGGCTTCATCGCAAGTTGTACTTGAACACGGATTCACTCGAGCGCTTCGGCCGGCATCCTTACCTCGGTTGGAAGTTGGGCCGCATCCTGATCAATTACCGGAAGCAGCACGGTCCCTATCAACACGTGGAGGAACTACTGAAAACCGGGTTGATAGAAGAGGACATTTTCCGTAAACTTGCGCCTTATCTGGAAGTCGGGTACAGTGAATAAATAATTGTTAGTCAATTATTTAGAAGCGTCCCGCACCCAATCCATGGACGTAGTATCCCGTATCTGTACCGCAATTCGCGATATACCCGATTTTCCGCAACCCGGAATCCTGTTCAAGGATATCACGCCGATTCTGCTCGATCCTGCTTTGTGTTCGGATATCGTCGGAGCCATTCACCAGGATTTTTCCGGACAAAAGATCGGCGGTATAGTAGGAGTAGAGAGCCGGGGCTTTCTCTTCGGCATGATGCTCGCCCAGCGATTCCAGGTGCCCTTCATCCCCATTCGCAAGAAAGGGAAGCTTCCGTATCGAACCGTTTCATACGAATACAAACTCGAGTACGGCAGTGCAACGATGGAGATGCACGAAGACGCGATCGAGCCGGGTACACGCATCCTGGTGCACGATGATCTGCTGGCAACCGGCGGAACCGCGGCCGCGGCCGCCGAGTTGATCCGCCACCTGCGCGGTGAAGTCGCCGGCTTTTCATTCGTAGTTAGCCTCGACTTTCTCAACGGTCGGGATAAACTGAACCCATACGGCGCTCCCGTTAAAGCGCTGGTATCTTATTGAACTCTACAGACCACTTAGCTGTTGTTATTGATCCTATGAATTTCCAACCTACCGAGAACCAGGTACTGATAGCCGAAACCGTTCGCAAGTTCGCCGAGACCCATATTCGCCCCGACATGATGAAGTGGGACGAAGAGCAACTGTTCCCGGTCGAGTTGTTTCGAAAGATGGGAGAGCAGGGGCTGATGGGAATCCTGGTACCGCACGAATATGGTGGATCGGGTTTGAGCTATTTCGAATACATGACGGCTATTGTTGAGGTAGCGCGTGTCTGCGGTTCCATCGGATTGAGCATGGCGGCGCATAACTCACTTTGCACCGGTCATATTCTGGCGTTCGGAAATGAGCAGCAGAAGCAACAGTACCTTCCCAAGCTTGCCAGCGGACAGTGGATCGGAGCCTGGGGCCTGACAGAAGCCAATACCGGCAGCGATGCGATGCGCATGCAATGCGTAGCGAAGCAGGACGGTGATCACTGGGTAATCAATGGTAGCAAGAATTGGATCACCCACGGAAAGAGTGGGGATGTTGCGGTCGTATTGGCTCGGACAGGAGACCTGCTTGACTCAAAAGGCATCACAGCCTTCATCGTGGAGCGTGGAACCCAGGGCTTCAAGGCGGGTAAAAAAGAGAATAAGCTGGGCATGCGTGCTTCCGAGACCGCGGAGCTCATCTTCGAAGATTGCCGCATCCACAAGGACCAGGTCCTCGGAAATGTAGGCGACGGATTCGTACAGGCGATGAAAGTCCTCGACGGAGGCCGAATTTCCATTGCCTCCCTTGCCCTGGGGATCGCCAAAGGAGCGTACGACGCGGCCTTGAAGTACTCCCGGGAGCGCCAGCAATTCGGCAAACCGATCGCTGATTTTCAGGCTATTGGCTTCAAACTGGCCGATATGGCCACCAAGATCGAGGCGGCCGAACTCCTGACCCTTCAGGCGGCTGACCTGAAGAATCGGGGTGAGAAATGCACAAAACAAAGCGCTTTTGCCAAATATTACGCGTCGGAAGTCTCTGTACAGGTCTCCACGGACGCTGTACAGATCTTTGGCGGTTATGGGTATACCAAGGATTTCCCTGTTGAGAAATTCTACCGGGACTCCAAACTGTGCACCATCGGGGAAGGAACCTCCGAGATTCAAAAACTGGTTATTTCCCGCGAAATCCTAAAGTAATTTGCTTTTAGTTCAGGATTTTGTAATTTCGCCACCCCAATACAAAAGAACAACATGATCATCGTTCCGATCAAAGAAAACGAGTCAATCGACAAGGCCCTCAAGAAGTTCAAGAAGAAATTCGAACGTACGGGAGTTTTGCGTGAATTGCGTCGCCGCCAGACTTTTGAGAAAAAGTCGGTTGCCCGCCGCCAGCAGGTCCTTCGCGCGAAATACCGCGACCTGATGCAGCGCCAGGAAACGCTCTGATTCGCTCGCTGTATCCATCCGGAATTTGTATCTTTACTGGTAGTCGTTTCGTAACACGAATGCGATGATGGTAAAGAAAGCATAGCAAGAGAACTTCCCCCACTCGGGAGGTTCTCTTTTTTTATTGCCGGTGATACAGGGATTCCTTCAATACATCCGCTACGAAAAGCGGTTCTCGCCACACACGGTCCAGGCGTACAGTACCGACCTGGAGCAGTATGCCCTTTTCCTGCGATCGACTTATGAGACCGATGATCTGTCGGCAGCAACACATTCGATGATCCGTTCCTGGATCGTCCAACTGATGGAGCAGAAGATCACGACCCGTTCCATCAACCGGAAGCTGACCACATTAAAAACCTATTATAAATTCCTGCTTCGTCAGGGGACGTTACGTGTCAACCCGATGCTGCGGGTGCAGGCTCCAAAAACATCGAAGCGGCTTCCCGCCTTCGTCGATGAACGGAAAATGGACCAGCTCTTCACCGAAGTCGCGTTTCCTGAAGGCTTTACGGGTCTTCGGGACCGCCTGGTGCTGGAGACCCTTTACGGAACCGGCATGCGTTTGGCCGAATTGGTAGGGTTGAAAGATTCGGATGTCGATCTCCACGCGATGCAGCTCAAAGTCCTGGGGAAAAGAAACAAAGAGCGCGTCATTCCGTTTACTGATAAGATGCGGGAGTTGATCGTTGCGTATCGGCAGGTCCGGAACGGCCATTTTGCATCCCGGGAAAAATTTTTCGTGACCGATCAGGGAAAATCCCTCTACCCTAAATTCGTTTACCGCCTGGTCCTGCGTTATCTTGGAGTCATCACAACACTGGAGAAACGCAGTCCTCACGTCCTGCGACACACCTTCGCCACACACATGCTTAACAGGGGAGCAGACATCAACAGTGTAAAAGAACTGCTGGGACATGCCAACCTGAGTGCAACGCAGGTGTATACGCACAATACCATCGAGAAACTTAAAAAAGTATACCAGCAGGCTCATCCGAGAGCCTGAGCGAACGTTTAAAAAAGAAGAAGAAAGCACTATGAAGATCAGAGTTCAATCCATCCATTTCGACGCCGACCGTAAACTCATCGATTTCATCCAGGATAAAGTGGACAAGCTGGTGACCTTTTACGACCATATCATCGGCGGAGAGGTATTTCTGAAGCTGGACAAATCTTCCGATATGAAGAACAAGATCGTGCAGATCAAGATCCAACTTCCAGGCAATGATATCATCGTTAGCGAGCAATGCAAGACCTTTGAAGAGGCGACCGATCTCTGCATGAACTCGCTTTCACGGCAAATCAAAAAGCATAAGGAGAAAGTTCGCGGGCTCTGAGCTGACAATTGCGTAAGGATTTCCTGCGTTTTATCCCAACTTCCGGAACCTCCGGACGTATGGGTTATTCGAGGTATGTCGCATTCTAACCGTTTTCAACCGAATCGAGCCGTTTTTGCGCTCCTGGTGTTGCTCGCCACGGCGTTTCAAAGCATGGCCGGCCCCGATGCCTGGGTGACCAAGACGATCGTGGGATGGAACGGCAGCAGTCGTTACACCTTCTTGCGCGATTCATCGCTTTATACGGAAGGCTGGGACACCGTCGGACAGGCGCGCTTCTGGCGCGAGGTCATCACGATGACCAGCGACACCTGCATCATCAACATCGCTTCCTGCCGTAAACCGGTGGAACGCGTATCCAGATCGGTGTGGATGAACCAAACCGAATTGGAGAAGATCTGCTTCAAGGACAGTCTCTCCCAGGTGCATTGCATCGCTCCCACGGAGCAATTGTATGTCACGGCAGGGAAGCGGGAATTCTATGAAGTCAAAAAGACACTCGACGATATCAATCAGGCGATCCAGGTATTCCGGAAGCACGGCTGTGATCCTTTTTACGCGCAGGCGATCCTGTTGATCGAAAGCCCGGGTAAAGGTGCGGCACGTTCCTATGTTGGAGCACGGGGCCCCTTTCAGCTCATGCCTGCCGTGGCCCGTCGCTTTGGATTGAAGGTTTCCAAATACCACGATGATCGTCTGGACATGAACAAGGCCGGTATGGCCGCCGCCCGCCTGATCAATACGGGATGTGTTCCCTATATCCGGAAGTTCCTGGATGAAAAAGGCATACCGTATCAGGAACATGATCTTTGGTTCCGGCTTTTGGTGTTACACGCTTATCATGCCGGTGCCGGTAATGTCCGTTGTGTTATCAATGCACTCGACCCCAAGGCCGGCGGCTTGCAGTTGTTTGAGCAAATCTGGCAAACAACCTGTGGTGGCTTTAAAAATGAATCCCAGAATTACAGCCAGATCGCGTTGGCTTCGTTGATGAATTTCGACGAGTTGATCGAGCAGGATGGAGATACCGTATTTCTGGTGAAAGGGGACCGGATGCTTTCCCGTTATTCCCGTGCCGGCATGAAGCCCTGGGAAGCCTACGAATACCTGCAGGCATCGCTGCGCGCATATGAGCACGACCTGATCGACGATATGATCCCGTATGAGTACTTCATCCGGCAGGTAGGGCAGATCAGAAAGGAATTCACGCATTGGGCATCGGTCATCACCCTTGCTTCCCGGGATGTAATTCTCAAACCCTATCCGGCAAGTGAAGAACATGTATCGCTGCTGGCCGGCGAATTGTCGAAACGCCGGCGTTTCGACGAAGCGATCAAATTGTTGAAGCTGAATCTTGATATGCATCCCGGCTCACCGGCCTTGTATGACAGTCTGGCCAAGGCTTATCGGAAGTCCGGCGACCAGAAGATGGCGGACCTGTATGCCGGAAAGGCACAGGCGGCGGCAGCGCTCCAGCCGGGCGACAAACCAAATGAATAGGTTCTGACCTGCAGCATGGCTCCACCTCCGGGTGGATTTTTTTTGTGCTATACCGAACGTTTGCCACTCATCGGATACTTTTACCTTCGTCGTCCATGCGTGGCCAGTTGCTTTTTTTCTTCCTGCTGCTGATCGGATATCGAATGTCGGCGCAAACGACATTTCCAGATACAATTCGTTGGTCGGCGGATTTTTCGTCACAGCAGGCTGCAGCTGGTTGGATGAATCTGGACCAACGACAAGCTTTGCCGAACGGGGATATTGTTTTGGTGACGGACAGTACCCATCCATACGGTGCCGGCTATTCCTGGACCTGGCCCGATAGCTTGCCTAGCCGCTCCGTCCTGTTGCATTGTGAAGCCAAACTGCGGTCTTCCACCCTCAATCCCGGTATCCAGTGGGTGCTTTCGATAGAAGAGCAGGGACAAACCTTATTGTGGGACGGCCGGGATCTGAGCAATCAGTTGGGGAAGCAGGATGAATTCATCAATACAAACGTCGGGTTCAAGTTGCCTGCTAATTTTCTGAGGCGCGGAACAACCATCAAAGTCTACCTCTACCAGCCGGACCGGCGGTCACGGGTGGAAACATCCGGTGTAACGTTCAGTCTCTGCCGATGGGGACTTCCGTCCTTCCTGCCTCCGGGCTCGCCCCAATCCGATTCGAGAAGCGCGGAGCAGGAACTCTTTCTGGGAACGGATTACGCCGTACGGATACAGCCGGCCGGTGGGATCCTGCGGGTGGATCGTCCCGACGGGCAGCGACTGATCCGCAATGTGCTTTTATATACGGAAGCAAAGGGCGATTCCATCACACCGCGGTTCAGTACGTTGGAGTTTCAACGCGATTCTGTTGCTCAGGGTGTGCACCACCTGCTGTTTCGATCAGCCAATGAACGGTTCAACACTACCATTACCCTGGCAACAGACGAAAAGGCGGCAGCGATACGCTGGAGCCTGAATACCGAATGGCTTCAACCGACTGAACTGGTCCGACAGGCTATTGTGATGCTGGTGCAGCCGGCAGCCAGCCAGGCGGTGGATGTCGTTGGAAGGATGCTGCGGGCCGGGGATGACGAAGAAAGCTGGTTGGGCAGGGGTGCCGTAAGTTTTGGCGATAGCGTTCCGGAGATGATCGTTTCCTATCCGGATCAACTGTCTTCGTTGCAATTGGATTGGGCCTCCAACACGCTTTGGTTGAATGCCGATTGGTCAATGGATCATCCCTTGCTGCACTGGCCGAAGGAGAAGAAGAGCCGCAATCATCGCTTGGATAGGAGCTGCAGTGTGTATAAAGTGCATGAACGCCTGGAAGCCCGATGGCAAACGTATTTCAGAATGCCATCCTTTCTTCCTGCGCTGCAAGACCGTCCGTTTGGCTACGATGCGACCTTTATCTGGACGGAGCATGCCGATTACTCGGATTTGAAATTGCAACGGGCGGTGATGTTTGGTCATGATTCCATCTCGGACCCGTCAACGGCGAAAAAAGGGTTTGTGGCACGCGGCATTCCGATGACCAAGAGTGTGTTTTACAACAATCCGGATCGCGTCACGAACCGAAAGCGTCATGCGGCGTTCCCGGGTACAATCGCGACGATGAGGGAAACGCCGGGATTTGAAGCATTGATGCAGACACTCGAGGAGTCGCGTAGTGAGATCGCTTTGCATACCCCCGAACAATTCACCAGCAACCGAAAACAATTGGATGTCGCGTTGCAGTATATGCGATCCCGATTCAATACCACAACCTGGATCGACCATGGTTACGACAATGCTCCGACTAGCAATCGGGAAGATTTGGTTTGCGACGGTCTCGACTCGCTCTCGGACGGCTACGCCTTGGATACATGGTTGAGGTACGGGATCACCTCGGTGTGGAATTGTTTTTACGAGGATACGAATGTCTTCCTGCCATACTCGTTCGATTCACGCCTGGATGCCCCGTACTCCGGCATTTCCGGACGATTTCCTGCACCGGTATGGTGGTCGCATCCGACAAGAAGCAAAAGCATATTGCATTGGCGTACAACCACGACGCTCGATCCGACGGATGGTAGCATGTGGTCCTATTACCTGGGTGAACAGCGCCTGGACGACTTGGTCAGGCGTCGGGGAACTTACATCGCGCATTGTTATCCCGCGCGGGTGGATTCAACGAATGGTTTCTATCGTCTGAATGGCGGCCATTGGGAGATAGAGCCGGCTTTCGATGACGCGCTCGCCTTGCAAGCGCGTTACCGGGAAGAGCACAAACTGTGGTTGCCGGTAGTCCGGGAATATCTGAGTTATCAGCAAAGGATCAGAGAAGTGAAGATGGTTCCAACCGAAGATGGCTGGCGTTATTCCAATTCAGGGCACCAACCCGTGCAGGGTTTTACACTTTATTCGGAACACCTGCTGGATGCGGGAAGTAAAGCGATGCAGATTCGGTCTTCCGGCTCTGGTCACTACTATAGCTTCAATCTGGATCCGGGTGAAACAGTTTTTATCAAGTTGAAGTAAGAATCAGGCAATGGCCGGGAAAAAGGTAACGGGGAAAGGCAAGAGTGGGTGGTGGGCTCGTCTGAGGAAATGGACGATTCGTATCGTTGCGGGATTTTTCATTTTAAGCATCCTGTCCGTGATCCTGTTCCGCTTCGTTCCGGTTCCGGTTACTCCGTTGATGCTGATCCGTTGTGTCGAGCAGTTGACGGACGGTAGGTCGTTACGGATGAGCAAAGATTGGACGTCCCTCGACAAGATGAGCCCCGCATTACCACTTGCAGTCATTGCCGCGGAGGATCAGCGTTTCGAGGAGCATTTCGGTTTCGATTTTGATGCCATCCAGAAAGCCCAGCGTTACAACGAGCGGCACAAAGGGAAACGACTGAAGGGGGCGAGTACGATCTCCCAGCAGACCGCTAAGAACTTGTTCCTTTGGCCATCCCGATCCTATGTACGGAAAGGGTTCGAAGTGTATTTCACTTTTCTGATCGAAGTTTTCTGGAGTAAGGAAAGGATCATGGAAGTCTATCTCAATATTGTGGAAATGGGGGAGGGCATCTATGGCGCCGAAGTGGCTGCGAAGGAGTACTTCCACAAACCGGCCGCGCGACTCACCAACCGCGAAGCGGCGCTCCTGGCCGCAGTCCTGCCCAATCCCCGGAAATGGTCACCTGCAAGACCGACAGCCTACATACAGCGTAAGGCGTCCAGGATCGTCCGGTTCATGGGTAACCTGGAACTGGAGGATTTTTAGCCGGGCTTTAGGCATGCTGTTCAAAAGAATGTAAATCAGTCTTTCTTACCCGCAGGAGTCGGTATAAATTTGCCCTGCCTTGGAGACCGCTCAATTTTCCAACGACCGCCTGAAGTACTTCTTGTTCTTCCTGGCCGTTCTGCTAAGTCGCCTGCCATTTATCTCTGATGGTTATGGCCTTGACGGGGATTCATGGGCCGTCGCGTTGACGGCAAGGAACATCCACGATACGGGTAGCTACGAAGCGTCCCGGCTTCCGGGTTATCCGGTGCAGGAACTGCTGAGCGCTCTGCTGATCAACGGTGGTGCGACTGCGCTGAACTTGTTGGTGGCGATGGTCAGTGCGGCGGGCATACTCTTTTTCGCTCTTTCGCTTAAAGTTCTTCGGTTTCGTCACCCTTTGCTGGCGGCTGCAGCCTTAGCGGCTGTACCGGTAATTTACATACACAGTACGACAACCATCGATTACACCATCGCGTTGGGTTTTCTGCTGGCATCTTTTTATTTCGTCGTTTCGGAAAAACCAGTAGTGGCCGGTATTCTCACCGGATTGGCCATTGGCACGCGTGTCACCTCAGGTGCTATGCTGCTGCCCTATATCATTATCCTGATTGGCAATGGTGGTCTGTTCGTCAATCTTCGACGCATCCTGTTGTATGCAGTGCCGGCATTGATAGTCGGTTTGCTGTGTTTTGCTCCCGTCATCCAGCGATACGGATGGGATTTCCTCACGTATTATCCCGTACCCTATCCCTCGATCGCGAAGATCCTCTACAAGTTCACGTTTGAAGTGTGGGGCGTGGTGGGACTATTCGCCATTTTTCTTGGCGTGGGCATGCTGTTCCTCCCGAACAGGATCACGTCCAAGCGCTACTTGTTTCCCCGCTCTGTCAATGAACGCTATGTGATCGCCTGGCTTATCGCGATCGACCTCTATGTCATCGCCTTTTTGCGCTTGCCGATGGAGTCGGGATACCTGGCGCCGGTTGTGCCGTTCGTCATTCTGATCCTTGGGAAGTATCTTTATGAGCCAGCCTTCAAGTTGTGTTGTTACCTGCTGATCCTGTCGCCCTTCGCAGGTTCGCTTGGCCCGGTCGATCGACTGGATGCGGCCAAGCCTTCCTCGGTTAGTTTCCGCTTTCAGGCCGGTGGAGAGATGTTGATGCTGGATGTCTTGCATGGCCCCGTGGTGGCATATAAGTCGCGGCGGCAGGAGGGTATGGCCTTCACCCGTGAGATCCTGAACTCGGTGGATAGCATCAGCCGGCCTGCGGTCTTGGTCAGCGGTCGTTGGTACAATCAGTTGGTCGTACAGGAAGGAGATACGACTTCCGGTAATCTGGTTTTTGCGTCTTACCTCGACGAACCCATGCTGT
The DNA here is from genome assembly GCA_016713765.1 of Bacteroidota bacterium. Classification (NCBI taxonomy): domain Bacteria; kingdom Pseudomonadati; phylum Bacteroidota; class Bacteroidia; order Candidatus Pollutiaquabacterales; family Candidatus Pollutiaquabacteraceae; genus Candidatus Pollutiaquabacter; species Candidatus Pollutiaquabacter sp. Next base: position 177,747 of record JADJON010000003.1, on the reverse strand, counting down.
TGTATTACATTGGTAAAAACTACTCGGTGTATTATTTGCCGAAGCAGGATTATTACAACCAGATCATGCGCAATGTCGATCTGAATCTTTTTGGTGCACAAGCCTATCTCCGGGAAGAAAAGTACTGAGGAGGGAAAGGGGATTCAAATCCCGAAGCCGAAACCGATCCGGATGATCGGATTTTGATAGGGCGAATTGGTTGATTCGTTGAGGTTGTACAGCAGCATCAGGTTGAGGGAAGAGTTATTTCCCAGCATCTGACGATAACCGCCGCCGACGAAGACGGAGGTGACATTGGTTCTGCGAAGTCGGTAGGGATTCAAGGGATCCGGTGCATCGAGATTGAGGATCTCGTATTCGGTATAGGCGAACAGGTTTTCCAGAATGTTGTAGCGGGCAAATACGCTTCCGCCGTACATGTTGGTGGAATACTCGAATGGGGCTGAACGGTAGCGGTAATAGATATACTTCCCGCCTACGCCGGCGGCGAGACGGTCGGTCAGCCGGTAACCGACGATCGGGGCTATTTCGATGATCGTTTGTGTGCCGAACTGAAGTCCAAAATTTCCGCCGAAGAATACCCGGTCTATGAAGCGATCACCTTCCGACGGGGCCGGTGGTTGTAGCATGGGTGATTGTGCGGAAAGGAAGCTGGCGCAGAGGCAGCAGGAGAGGAGAAGCAGGACCCTACGGATCATCTTGCTAAATTACGCCAACTTTCGTGAAAGCACCTAGCTGGTTCGAAAGGTTACAGATTCAGCAACAACTATGGCAACACTGGTCATTACGGGCGGATCGTCCGGTATCGGATTCGAAGCAACTTTGTGGAGCGCCCGGGAGGGTCACACCGTCATGGTGGTTTCCAGGAATCGCACCAGGCTGGGACTGTTGGAAGCCGAAGCCGAAAAGCGCGGTGTTCGAGCGCGCGTGCACCTGCTGCCGGCGGATATTTCAAAACAGCAGGAAGTGGAAGCCATTGGTAGGGAAATACGCTCGCGTTCCGCCAGGATCGATGCGTTGATCAACAATGCGGGTCGATTGATCAACAAACCGTTCGGAGAATTGCGGGCCGAAGACTGGGAAGAAGTCTACGCGACAAATGTTTTCGGAACCGTTTCCATGAGTCGGGTATTGTTGCCCGGCTTGATCCGTAGCAGGGAAGCTTTAGCGAGAGGAGAAGCCCCAGGTCATATCGTAAACATCTCGTCGATGGGAGGCGTGCAGGGAAGTGCCAAGTTTGCGGGACTCTCCGCATACAGTTCGAGTAAGGCTGCTATCATCGGTGTGACGGAATGTTTGGCGGAGGAGTTGAAGCCAAGGGGGGTGCATGTAAATGCATTGGCGTTAGGCTCGGTGCAGACGGAGATGTTTTCCGCGGCTTTTCCCGGGATAGACGCTTCGACTACTCCTGAGCGAATGGGGGAATATGTAGCCCGTTTCGCGCTGGAGGGGATGTACTTATTCAACGGAAAAACAATCCCGGTATCGGCATCCACCCCATGAGGCGGAAGACCGTTGTTCCCGGTAGGCGGTTGGCGGTAGGCGGTAGGCAGTACCCGGACAATTATCCTAATCCCGAATAACCATAACCAATCACCAATAACCAGTTACTAATTACCAGTTACTAATTACCAGTTACCAGTTACAAATTCCCAATCTCCCATCCCCGTTTTCCGCGCCATTCCCCGCCGTGCCCCCTTGTTCATAATTATTTTCGCCCCCTTGTTTGCTAATTCAAAAACTCAGAGTACTTTTGTCCTCCCATTCACAATCGTTCTTTGTTGATATCGCGCCACCCTGGGAAGTGGTAAAATCTGCTGAAAAGTGGCATTTGAATCAAAAAAGCTGAGAAATCAACTTTTTTGAGCTGGTTTTCAAAAGATTAAGTGATTTTCAAAAAAAATCTTGCAAAAAGGTTGTTTTGTACAAGAGTCTTTGTACTTTTGCAGCCCCAATCAAGAAACGCGACGATCTGCAACGGCAGATTTCGACATACGCGAACGTTCTTTGAGAAATTGATAAGGAAACAACAGGCTCTATTGCCCTCAATTCATATTGAGAGTAAATAGCTATTGCGAATCCCAAAAGTCAAATCAACTTTACTATGGAGAGTTTGATCCTGGCTCAGGATTAACGCTAGCGGCAGGCCTAATACATGCAAGTCGAGGGGCAGCAGGGTGTAGCAATACATCGCTGGCGACCGGCGCACGGGTGCGTAACACGTATGCAACCTACCTTTAACTGGGGAATAGCCCTCCGAAAGGAGGATTAACACCGCATAACATCACGAGACGGCATCGCCTTGTGATCAAACCTCCGGGGGTTAAAGATGGGCATGCGTCCGATTAGCTAGTTGGCGGGGTAACGGCCCACCAAGGCGACGATCGGTAGGGGGTCTGAGAGGATGATCCCCCACACTGGTACTGAGACACGGACCAGACTCCTACGGGAGGCAGCAGTAAGGAATATTGGACAATGGTCGCAAGACTGATCCAGCCATGCCGCGTGCAGGATGAACGATCTATGATCTGTAAACTGCTTTTGTTCGGGAATAAACCCCTTCACGTGTGGAGGGCTGAATGTACCGAAAGAATAAGGGTCGGCTAACTTCGTGCCAGCAGCCGCGGTAAGACGAAGGACCCAAGCGTTATCCGGATTTATTGGGTTTAAAGGGTGCGTAGGCGGGTTGTTAAGTCAGTGGTGAAAGCCTAGAGCTTAACTCTAGAATTGCCATTGATACTGACGATCTTGAGGATAGTTGAGGTGGGCGGAATGTATCATGTAGCGGTGAAATGCTTAGAGATGATACAGAACACCGATTGCGAAGGCAGCTCACTAAGCTATTTCTGACGCTGAGGCACGAAAGCGTGGGGATCAAACAGGATTAGATACCCTGGTAGTCCACGCCCTAAACGATGATTACTCGATGTGTGCGATATACTGTACGCGTCTAAGCGAAAGCATTAAGTAATCCACCTGGGGAGTACGACCGCAAGGTTGAAACTCAAAGGAATTGACGGGGGCCCGCACAAGCGGAGGAGCATGTGGTTTAATTCGATGATACGCGAGGAACCTTACCAGGGCTTGAAAGTTAGGGTATGATCCAGAAATGGGTCAGCCAGCAATGGCCCGAAACTAGGTGCTGCATGGCTGTCGTCAGCTCGTGCCGTGAGGTGTTGGGTTAAGTCCCGCAACGAGCGCAACCCCTATTCTTAGTTGCCAACAGGTAATGCTGGGGACTCTAAGAAGACTGCCCGCGCAAGCGGTGAGGAAGGTGGGGATGACGTCAAGTCATCACGGCCCTTACGTCCTGGGCTACACACGTGCTACAATGGCAGATACAGAGGGCAGCTACTTGGCAACAAGATGCTAATCCACAAAGTCTGTCTCAGTTCGGATTGAGGTCTGCAACTCGACCTCATGAAGCTGGATTCGCTAGTAATCGCGCATCAGCCATGGCGCGGTGAATACGTTCCCGGGCCTTGTACACACCGCCCGTCAAGCCATGGGAGTCGGGGGTACCTGAAGTCGATAACCGCAAGGAGTCGCCTAGGGTAAAACCGATGACTGGGGCTAAGTCGTAACAAGGTAGCCGTACCGGAAGGTGCGGCTGGAACACCTCCTTTCTGGAGTGATTCGTAATGTACCGTTCTACGGTATGCCTGTTGTTTCCTATCATTTCTCAATCTTATTGAAGCCCAAACGAGCGAGAGGTGGTCCCACCATCTGAGAAAAGACTCTCGTCACCGGGAACTTAGTCCCGTAGCTCAGTTGGTCAGAGCACTACACTGATAATGTAGGGGTCAGCAGTTCAAATCTGCTCGGGACTACGAAACTTGGTTTGCGGTTCTTCAGGCCTGGCAATCAGGAGAAGCGAACGGCGAACTTCGGACTCGAATGGGGAATTAGCTCAGCTGGCTAGAGCACCTGCTTTGCAAGCAGGGGGTCATCGGTTCGACTCCGATATTCTCCACTAAAGTTGAACAACGGTTCAGCTTATATTGAAATAAAGAGAATGCCGGATAGAGCATCCCGGTTGAAACCGGGAGGGTCATCGGTTCGACTCCGATATTCTCCACTAAAGTTGAACAACGGTTCAGCTTATATTGAAATAAAGAGAATGCCGGATAGAACATCCCGGTTGAAACCGGGAGGGTCATCGGTTCGACTCCGATATTCTCCACCAGTGCCGGACAACGGTCCGGCAACAGTTTAATGCCAATACGAATGCATTGCCGCAACGGCGGTAATGAAATTGAAATAAGATGAATTAGCTCAATGGTAGAGCGTCCCTGTCTATCGGGAAGGTCGCCGGTTCGATTCCGGTATTCTGTCGCAAGTTCCTGCTTCCACAGGAACAGCGTTCTTTGACATATTGAAAGAAAACACAACGAGTAAGATTGAAATTGTCTACATTGACAAGAAAGTAAGAAAGGGCACATGGTGAATGCCTTGGCTCTTGCAGGCGAGGAAGGACGTGGTAAGCTGCGAAAAGCTTCGGGGAGGTGCAAACGACCGCTAATCCGAAGATCTCCGAATGGGGCAACCCGTATCGTTGAAGACGATACATCCAAGTGAAGCCAACCCAGGGAACTGAAACATCTAAGTACCTGGAGGAAAAGAAAACAATAGTGATTCCCCAAGTAGTGGCGAGCGAACGGGGAACAGCCCAAACCCTGAAGGTTACGGCCTTCAGGGGGTTGTAGGACTGCAACGTGTGTGTGAAAGTTAAGCTGAAGGATCTGGAAAGTTCCGCCATAGAGGGTGATAGCCCCGTAAGCGTAAGCAATCACATGCTAGCAGTATCCTGAGTACCGCGGGGTCGGAGACGCCCTGTGGGAACCAGCCGGCACCATCCGGTAAGGCTAAATACTAGCAAGAGACCGATAGCGTACAAGTACTGTGAAGGAAAGGTGAAAAGAACCTCGAACAGAGGAGTGAAATAGAACCTGAAACCGTGTGCTTACAAGCGGTGGGAGCCTCGTAAGGGGTGACCGCGTGCCTTTTGCATAATGAGCCTACGAGTTACTCCTCACTGGCAAGGTTAAGGACCCAAGGTCCGGAGCCGAAGCGAAAGCAAGTCTGAATAGGGCGTATAGTCAGTGGGGGTAGACGCGAAACCTTGTGATCTACACATGGGCAGGATGAAGGATGGGTAACACCATCTGGAGGTCCGAACTGGTGAGCGTTGAAAAGCTCTCGGATGACCTGTGTGTAGGGGTGAAAGGCTAATCAAACTGGGAAATAGCTCGTACTCCCCGAAATGTCTTTAGGGACAGCGTCGATTGTATAGTCATAGAGGTAGAGCTACCGATAGGGCTAGGGGGCTTCACCGCCTACCAAACCCTGACGAACTCCGAATGCTATGTACTTCTGATCGGCAGTGAGGCCTGGGGTGCTAACGTCACAGGCCGAGAGGGAAAGAACCCAGACCATCAGCTAAGGCCCCAAAATCTGCGCTAAGTTGATCAAACGTGGTCCGGTTGCATTGACAGCTAGGATGTTGGCTTGGAAGCAGCCATTCATTTAAAGAGTGCGTAACAGCTCACTAGTCGAGCGACCGGGCGTGGATGATAATCGGGCATTAAGCGCAGTGCCGAAGCTATGGGATCGAAAGATCGGTAGGGGAGCATTCTAACCAGCGCCGAAGGTTCTTCGTAAGGAGGGCTGGAGCGGTTAGAAAAGCAAATGTAGGCATAAGTAACGATAAGAGGGGTGAGAAACCCCTCCACCGTAAGACTAAGGTTTCCTGATCAACGTTAATCGGATCAGGGTTAGTCGGGGCCTAAGGCTAATCCGAAGGGAAATGCCGATGGACAACAGGTTAATATTCCTGTACCGGTGCAATCAGTGAAGGGATGACGGAGGAGTGAAAGGTCTGCGTACTGACGGAATAGTACGTTGAAGCCCGTAGATATAGCGCTTGCTGGTAAATCCGCAGGTGTTGTCGAAAGGTGACAGTACCGAGAGTCTTCGGACAATCGGATAATGACCCTAAGCAGACTTCCAAGAAAACTCTCTAAACTTATGATTGTACTGCCCGTACCGTAAACCGACACAGGTAGTCGAGGAGAACATCCTCAGGTGCTCGAGTGATTCATGGCTAAGGAACTCGGCAAATTGACCCTGTAACTTCGGAATAAAGGGTGCCCCGTCAGCGATGACGGGGCCGCAGTGAAATGGCCCAGGCGACTGTTTAACAAAAACACATGGCTATGCTAAATCGAAAGATGATGTATATGGCCTGACACCTGCCCGGTGCCGGAAGGTTAAGAGGAGATGTTAGTAGCAATACAACGCATTGAATCGAAGCCCCGGTAAACGGCGGCCGTAACTATAACGGTCCTAAGGTAGCGAAATTCCTTGTCGGGTAAGTTCCGACCTGCACGAATGGTGTAACGATCTGGGCACTGTCTCAGCCATGAGCTCGGTGAAATTGTAGTAACGGTGAAGATGCCGTTTACCCGCAACGGGACGGAAAGACCCCGTGCACCTTCACTACAACTTTGCATTGATTCTGGACGAATGATGTGTAGGATAGGTGGGAGACTTTGAAGCGGAAGCGCTAGCTTTCGTGGAGTCAACCTTGAAATACCACCCTTCATTCTTTCGGAGTCTAACCCCGATCAGTCGGGGGACATTGCATGGTGGGTAGTTTGACTGGGGTGGTCGCCTCCAAAAGAGTAACGGAGGCTTTCAAAGGTACCCTCAGTACGCTTGGTAACCGTACGTGGAGTGCAATAGCATAAGGGTGCTTGACTGTGAGGCATACAAGCCGAGCAGGCACGAAAGTGGGATATAGTGATCCGGTGGTTCCGCATGGAAGGGCCATCGCTCAAAGGATAAAAGGTACGCCGGGGATAACAGGCTGATCTCCCCCAAGAGCTCACATCGACGGGGAGGTTTGGCACCTCGATGTCGGCTCGTCACATCCTGGGGCTGGAGAAGGTCCCAAGGGTTCGGCTGTTCGCCGATTAAAGTGGCACGCGAGCTGGGTTCAGAACGTCGTGAGACAGTTCGGTCCCTATCTGTTGTGGGCGTTGGAAATTTGAGAGGGCCTGACTCTAGTACGAGAGGACCGAGTCGGACGTACCTCTAGTGTACCTGTTGTGGCGCCAGCTGCATCGCAGGGTAGCTATGTACGGTCAAGATAAGCGCTGAAAGCATCTAAGCACGAAACTTGCCTCAAGATGAGATTTCCTTTAAGGGTCGTTGGAGACTACGACGTTGATAGGTTGCAAGTGTAAAGTCAGTAATGACAAAGCTGAGCAATACTAATTGCCCGTAGCTTTCGGTCAACAGCCAATTTCTATCGAACTCAATGTGTTTTCTTTCACAATATGTCATAAATGTATCCAAGACATTTATGGTGACTATTGCATGGGTGTCCACCTCTTCCCATTCCGAACAGAGAAGTTAAGCCCCTTCGCGCAGATGGTACTGGAGTAACATCCGGGAGAGTATGTCGTCGCCGTAAATTATTAAGCCCCGTTTCGAAAGATTCGGGGCTTTTTTTTGTCCATACAAGTCCTTGCTGATCCGTGCTTCCGGGTAGTCCTGCCGCTTCATGACCGGATGCTTCCCAACACCTTCACGACCCGCTCTATCATCCAGTCTTGAATGTCTAGATGCGTCACCATCCGTACGGTCTGCTCCCCGAATTTCACGGCACGGATTCCCGCTTCTTCCAGCTTGCGCAGGAATACCTCAAGGGGTAGCGTCGGTACCAGACGAAATACAAGAAGATTCGTGTCTACGGGCAGGAGTGACTCCACATATGGCACCGCGTGTAATGCTTCCGCGATCCGGCGGGCGCGCTGATGATCCTCCTTCAAGCGATCAACATGGTGGTCAAGCGCGTACAAACCGGCAGCAGCCAGGAAACCCGCCTGACGCATATTGCCTCCGAATACTTTGCGGATGCGTTTCGCTTTGTTCATCAGCTCCCGACTTCCGACGATCATCGACCCAATCGGCGCACCCAGTCCTTTCGACAAGCAGAAGGTGACGCTGTCGAAGCATGCGCCGACAGCCTGTGGCTGATCACCACTCTCCGTGAGCGCATGGAAGATCCGTGCTCCGTCAAGATGCGTGCTTAAACCGTAACTCCTGGCCAAGTCGGTGACCGCGCGCATCCCGTTCACATCGTAATAACTGCCACCGCCTTTGTTGCTGGTATTCTCCAGCCACACCATACGTGTACGCGGCAAATGGTAGTTGTCCGGATCATTGATATTCTGCCGAACCAATTCAGGCGTAAGTCGGCCACGGTCACCCTCGACCATTCGAAGCGATACTCCGGAATTGGCCGCCGGACCTCCTCCTTCGTAGTAATAAATGTGGGCAAGTTTGTCGCAGATCACTTCGTCCTGCAATTCGGTGTGGAGCCGAAGTGCGATCTGGTTCGCCATCGTACCCGATGGACAAAACAGGGCGGCTTCTTTGCCAAAGATTCTGGCCGATCGTTCCTCCAGGCGGCGGACGGTCGGGTCTTCTCCGAATACATCGTCGCCGACTTCAGCGGAGAACATGGCCTCCAGCATGCCGGGTGTCGGTTTGGTGACGGTGTCACTGCGCAGATCGATGATCGGTTCTTTCGTCATAGGAGGGTCTTGTATGACGAAGATACAGCTAGCCTGGCAACCCGAAATAAAAAGCCCCGCTAAAGCGGGGCTGGAAACTAGTTCTTTTCTGGTGTAACTGGAGCCGGTTCCTGCATCTTGCTTGCCGGTGGACCCTGCTGGCCACGGCGACGGTCTTTCATCTTCTCCCGACGCTCCATCCTGTTTTGCTGATATTTGTCGAATTGCTCGGGCGTCAGGATCTGGATGAGTTGTTTGTCCATTTCTTCCCGCCGCTGGCGCATGGCATCCCGGTTGTTGACCAACTGCTCTTCCCGTTTCAGCATCACATCGTAGATCTTCTGAGTTTGCTCGTCGGTCAGGCCTAACTGCGCTTTCATCCGTTGTGATGAATGTTCGGCGCGTTGCTCTTTGGTCATCTCGTTGCGCGGGCCGCCTTGTTGTGAAAAGGCAGAGGTCGCGATGAATAATGCGCCGGCAAGCAGCAGGATCGTCCGGTTTTTCATGGTCGTTGGAATTGCGGGTTTGACGAAGATAATATCCTTCGGTTTAATTCCGCATGCGAATAATCAGGATTCCATCCCGGATCGGGGCTAGAAAATGATCGGCCTGCGGATCTGCATGCACGGCATCGTTGAATGCTGCCAGCGCCCGGGTGTCGGCATCCATCTTTTCCTGAGGTTGAACAATTTTACCACTCCACAGGACATTGTCAGCCAGGATCCAACCACCCGGTTGCATGCGTTCGCGCACCAGTCGATAATAGTTCGGATAATTCCGTTTGTCCGCATCAATGAACACCAGATCGAACATTCCCTCGATCTGCGGAATGACTTCCATCGCGTTGCCGCAATGGAGCCGGATGCGGTCTTCGAATCCGGCCCGCTGAATATAGCGACGGACCATGGGTGTCAATTCATCGTTGATGTCGATCGTCTCGAGCACTCCTCCATCCGCCAAGCCCTCCGCCAGACAAAGCGCCGAATAACCGGTGTACGTGCCGATCTCCAGGATACGGCGTGGGCGCACCATGCGACTGAGCATGGACAGGAAGCGACCTTGTACATGTCCCGACAGCATGCGGGGCATCAGCACCTTGCTCCAGGTCTCCCGGTTGAGTTCCTGCAGGTAGTCAGGTTCAGGAGAAGTATGAGCTGCCACGTATTCGGCAAGCTCTACTGGGAGGAAATCCATGCCGGTTTAGTTCCAGTCGACTGCTTCGCCGATGTAGCAAGCCTTCACATTTTCGATCCGGTGCGTGGTGCCGCTGGTGCCGTATTTGTCGACGAAAGCAATGACACGCGTGTTGGACCGGTTAATGCCCGTCAGACTGATCGTGTACGTACGAACGAATTCGTTCCCGCTGCTCATGAGATTCTGCGGAATGATATCGCCGGCCAGTCCTGCATCGGTGGCGATGCGCTTGAGCACGTATTCATGACGATAGTTGCGCAGATAGGTGGTATCAAGATAGTAAGGTGAGGCAGGGTCCGGGGAAGTACCGTACTGGCTGAAAGCGTTTTGTTGATCGTAGGTCGTATCCGAGGTCTGAATGGCATCCTGGACAAGGAAAACATGCAGGCGGTAGTCGCCAAGCAGGTCGTCGGAAAAACCAACGTGTACCGCGAGCTTCAACGTATTGCCGGTGACATCACTGGCCTCGAGCGCAAGACCGCAGCGTGGGATAGCGCCTAAAGCCGCATTTACATTGGCTGGCCAGAATGTTGGAAAGATGTCGCTGAAGTCGGTGACTGTCCGGTTCAACATGCCGGAAGGATAAAAGGACGACGGATTGAACAGCGTATCGAGGTAATTAGCCCCGGTCAACAGATTGGTAATCGAGGAATCCACCATAGGATCCCCAACGTGAATACTCGCCGCCCATACGCGTCCTGGATTGAAGGTCACCAAACTGTCGACGATCAGGTGCGAAGCAGGACAAAGACCGTTTCCGGCCTGGGTGAATTGCTCGATCAGGACGTTCTGTTTGAACGAAGCGGGTACCGGGGAGATCGGCGGCAGGTTGCCGGGATTTTCAAGAACACCTTCCTCTTTATTGCAGCTACTCAACAACAGGCCGGCCAGCAGAAGGTGATAAAAGGAGCGGAAACGCATAGTGCGGATTTAGACTCGTAAAATAAGCGGTTCTAACCTTGTTTTTCAAATGAAATCATCGGTTAATGGCATTGATTTCGGCTATCTTTGCCCAAAATCCTTCGGAAATGAAGCAATTTTCACTGCTCCTGAATATTGTCCTGACATTAGCGGTAGCGTACCTCTATTACCTCCATTATTCATCCAAGAGCGGAGCGGTAACGGAGGAGGTTAAGCCCCTCGCGCTTCCTGCGGCTTCCCAGCAATCAGGCGGTATTCTATTCCTGAATTCGGATACATTGCTTGACCAGTACGATTACTTCACGGAAAAACGGAATCAACTGGATGCCCGACAGGAGAAGATCAGAAGTGAACTTTCCACGGAGAAGGAGCGACTGGATGCCTCGATCCAGTTATACCAACAGCAGGCGGTCGGCATGACCGATCAGGAAAGGCAGAAAAAAGAAGAAGAGTTGATGATGAAGCAGCAATCGCTGATGGATCGCCGGGAAAAATTGCTGGCGCAATTGGATGATGAGCAGGCTAAATCGACGGAAGAGCTCTTCAACCGGCTAACGGCATTTCTTCGGACATACATTAGCGATAAGAATGTCAATTTCGTCTTGGGCTATCAGAAAGGAGGCGGCATCCTCTTTGCCAACGATAGTCTTGACATCACACAACAAGTGGTCGATGGGCTGAATAAGGCATATGCGGCGGAGAAAAAGTAAGCCCGGTTCAGCGGTCTTCGCGTCGGATCTCTTCGCCTTTGTTGTACCAGACGGTAGCTAATCGCTTTCCACGGCTGTCGAATTCTTTCCACTTGCCATCGACGAAATAGTGGATGTACTCTTCCTCCATGGTCAGCCTCGCTTTTCCACTGCTCTTTCGCTTCCCATTTTCGTGGTAGTACCGGGTCTGGATAAACTTGGCACGGTAGTGTTCTTTCTTTAAAAGTTGCCCTGTCGGACTGAAGTATCGCCAAGTACCCCGCTCCTTTCCGTTCCGATACTTACCAGTGCTTTCGATCTTCGTTTTCAGGCTATCCGACCAGATCGTCCACTTTCCGTGTGGTTGCTGGTTCTTGTAAGGACGATCGGGATCCCCGGTGTTTTGTGCATGAATCAATCTGGACGTTAGCAACAACGCCAGGAAGCCAATCGAGCGTACAACCGCAATTCGCTTCATTGGAACAGCAATTTAAAGTAGAATGACGGAGAACGGAATCGGTCGCGAAGATCGATGTCCTCGAACATGCACGTGATGGTTTCCCGCAGGGTTGGGTTCTTCTTCGCTTTGCGTACGACCAGATCAAAGAGCCAGGCTTGCCTGCTGAGTTGTTGCATCCGGCGACTTAGCCGGATCTCCGGCCACAGGCGCCGATAAATTTCCGCATCATAAGCAGCCAGGGAGGTTGAGTCGAATTCGCCTTGCGCAAAGGCTTTATGCAGTATACCAGCAGCGACTTCCCCGCTCAGCATGGCGTTGCCGATCCCTTCTCCGGTAAATGGATCGATGAGTGAAGCAGCATCACCGGTGAGCATCATGCGGTTGCCCGACAGTTTCCTGCGAACGGAGCCCAGGGGCAGCCCCCAGCCACGTACATCGCCTTCCAATTCGGCGTGAGCGAATCGCGCATGCAGTTCCGGATGCTGTCGGATCGCATGCTGCATCATGGCTTTCAGGTCAATTCTCCTGTGGGAGACCTCGCTGCTTAACATGCCGACACCCACATTCGCCATACCGTTAGCCATAGGGAAGATCCAGAGGTAACCAGGGAGAAACTCCTTTAAAAAATGCAACTCGATGAAATGGTCGGCGTGTAAGCCCTGCACATTCCGGTAATAAGCACGGATGCCGGCACAATAATGACCCGGGTCTATGGTGCGGGTATTCAATTCGCGGTTGACCAGCGAACGGTCTCCGTCAGCGCCGACCACCACATCGGCCGTTACGACATGTTCCTGGCCATCTTGATGGAAGGTGATTTCAGCCTGTTCCGGGGTTACGCGGAGGGATTTCGCTTCCCATCCTTGTCGAAAGGTCGTGTAGGTGGCATCGAGTTTTTTCAACAGCCAGGCATCAAAGTGCAGACGGCGTGAAAGGAAACCAGGTGGATGTTTCAGGGAAGCCAGGTTGGAACTGAACGGGATATCCACGGCATGTCCGCCCGGCGAAACGAATCGGACACCATAACTGCCAACGAATTCGGACTGATTCGAAGCAAGTTCGTTGATCCACTCCGGATCCAGATTCCGCAGTACCTGCACGACTTTACCGCTCAGGGCGTCGCCACAGATCTTATCGCGGGGGAAGACCGCCTTGTCAACCAGCAGATGCCGGATGCCCTGCCGCGCCAGTGCCAGAGCTGTACCGGAACCGGCTGGACCGGCTCCGAGTATCACAACCGGAAAGTGTTCAGATGACGAATGTCCCACTGGTCAAAGTTAAGGGAATGTCTATGTAAAACTTGATCGGGTATTTTCGGTTACTTTGTATGGTGAGTAAACGATTCGTGATCCGTGTTTACGGCATATACATCAACGAACGGGAAGAAGTCCTGTTGAGCGACGAGTTCATTTACGGACGGGAAGTGACCAAGTTCCCCGGCGGGGGCCTCGAATTCGGTGAAGGTACCCGGGAGTGCCTCGAGCGTGAAATGATGGAGGAGACCGGTCATCGGTTCGAGGTTTTGGATCATTTGTACACAACCGATTTTTTTGTGCCGTCCGCCTTTGATCCTCAGATCCAGGTGATGAGCATCTATTACCGTATGCGACCGCTGGAAGAATTCAGGATGGAAACGCGTGACCGGCCGTTCGATTTCGTGACGTACACGGAGAACGCGCAGGTCTTTCGATGGAAATCCATTCACGGTCTTGTTCCGTCGGATATGACGCTGGTGATCGACCAGAAAGTTGCGGGACTGATCAAGGCTTCCTGATTCCGGGCCACTGTTTTAGCTGCACGAATCCGTCATTCCTCAATTTAGATTCCAGGGCTTTTCGCTCTTTCGGATCCGGCGGTTCTGAAGCGAGGACACGATAGTTTCGATGTTCCTGCGGGCCGTCAACGAGGATATAAACTTCGGACAGGTGGTACTCCAGGCTGATCTGGGTGGCCATGTAGAAGGCGTGCTTCCAGTGTTCTGTTGACCAAACCTGCAGATAGTCGCTTCCCAGTTCGACTTTCTGCCCGAATACGTCCCAGACCTCTCCGTCCTGCATGAGAGAATCGGACAAGGGGATTCGGTCGAACAGGCTCAGTTGCCGGATCGTGACCGGTACGACCCCAAAGGGAACCATGCCCAGCTTGTTGGCGGCAGCGCGCGACAAGTCGATGATGCGACTCTTCACGAACGGGCCACGGTCGTTGATGCGGACGATCGCCGATCGGCCGGTCTTCTTGTTTGTTACAAGTACGATGCTGTTGAACGGTAGATTGCGGTGAGCGGCTGTGAAGTCGCCTTTGTCATAGTATTCTCCGTTGCTGGTTTCCTGTCCGTGAAACCGGTCGTGATAGAAGGAAGCTTTCCCCGCTTGCGAAGCGGAATCTCCTGCAGCGATGACGGATGATAAGCCCGGTTGCTGAAGGAGGATGAATAGATAGTGTAAAAGGAAGAGGGGATGCACGGCGAGGCTCAAGTTACTCAATCCTGCAGCCCTTGACAAATCAACTGACCAAGCGATGGCGAATGATGCCGTCGATCTTCTTGAATAGTTCCTGCGGAAGGAAGTTCCGCCAGTTCAGTTCACTCAACTCGCCTCCGCTGATCGTGTAATAATCGAGGTTGAAGCGGTTCATTTCTTTCGCGACGTGCTCGCGAAAGTTGACGAACGCGATCCATCCGTCCTCCACTTCCTGAAACCATTCTTCATAGTAGCAATCGTCGGAGCCATGAAAATTGAGCACGTTTTCACCGATGAGGATGAACTTGTTGATGCCTTCTCCCAGCATGGATTCAATGACATCGCGTTTGAGGAACATGATGTCGTTGTACAAGGCGTCGTTCCATTCACCGATCAGTTCAATGATCGCGAAGCCGCGTTCATATTCTGCGAAAAGGATCTTGAGGTATAGCGTATTGGATCCGAATTGGTCCCATTGCGGATGAATGTAATAGTTGTAAACCGTGTTCGTGTATTCGAACTCGCTATACTCGGTGCCATAAAAAGGGGATCGTTCGTCTTGGGCCGCGGAGTAATACCCCGACCAATTGTAGAACGGTTCAATATCCTGCATGACTACCGCTAATTTACAAAAAATCAGCGGGAGCAGAACGTCCGATCAATCACGCCTGTAATGTGCCAGTGCTTTCCGAACTGAGCCAAATTTGTTCAACAAGTCGCCGGCCTCGATCGCGTTGATGTTGAGGGCGTTCATCAGCATTTTCGTTCCGCGGGTGATCAGCTTGTTATTGGTGAGTTGCATGTCGACCATCTGGTTTCCCTGTACGCGGCCGAGTTGGACCATGACTGAGGTGGAGATCATATTCAGCACGAGTTTCTGTGCTGTTCCGGCTTTCATCCGGGTGCTACCCGTAACGACTTCCGGCCCGACGATGATTTCGATCGGGTAGTGCGCCGCCTTGGCTACGGGTGTTCCGGGGTTGCAGGCGATCGCGATGGTCAGGATCTGGTTTTGTTTGCAGCGTTCCAAAGCGCCTACCACGTAAGGTGTAGTTCCTGATGCGGCAATGCCGATCACCACATCGTCCGGACAGATATCATGCTGTTGCAGATCGTTCCAGCCTTTTTCAGGATCATCTTCCGCGAATTCGACGGCCTTCCGAATGGCGGCATCTCCGCCGGCTATAAGTCCGATCACCCGCCCGTGTTCCAGACCATAGGTTGGAGGGAGTTCCGATGCATCGACTATCCCGAGGCGACCACTGGTCCCGGCGCCGAGGTAGAAGAGTCGGCCGCCTTTTCGCATCTTTTCCGTGATCAAAATGACTACCGTCTCGATGCGATGCAGGATCTTCTCAATCGCAAGCGGAACCGTTTGATCCTCTTTGTTAATGGCCGTAAGAAGGTCATATACCGGCAATTCGTCGAGATTGCGGTAGGGGGAATCTTTTTCTGTGATCTTTTCAGCCATAAATAGTGAAAGGCGTTTTCTTGCGCCCGGAATTTTCGCCGGGTCTTTACAAATGCGGTGCCAATTTACTTATAAAGCGGAAACCGAAGCGGATCGGCTTCGTGCATCATCCTGTACACCGAATCGGTAACATCCTCAGCATTCGGTTTGGAGAAGTAATCTCCATCGGATCCATAGGCCGGTCGGTGAGCCTTTGCGGTAATGGTTACCGGCGCACTGTCGAGGTACTGAAAGCCTTGTTGCTCTTCCAGGACTTGTTGCAGCAGATACGCGCTGGCACCACCAGGCACATCTTCATCCAGGATAAACAAACGGTTTGTCTTGCGCAAGGATTCAACAACGGCATGTTCCCGGTCGAAGGGTAGGAGAGACTGTGCGTCAATGAGTTCGACGGAAACGCCGAGCTCACGCAGCATCAGGATGGCTTCCTGGGCAATGCGTACACAGGAACCGTAGGTAAGCAAGGTCACATCGGATCCGGGTTCCAGCAGCTCCACTTTACCAAGCGGAACCCGGTATTCACCCAAGTTCGAAGGAAGACGCTCTTTCAAACGGTAACCGTTGAGGCACTCTACGATCAAACCGGGTTCATCACCGGCGAGTAGCGTATTGTAAAACCCTGCTGCCTGGGTCATGTTACGGGGGGTCAACACATGGATACCGCGCAGGGAATGCAGGATCATGCCCATGGGGGAGCCGCTGTGCCAGATACCTTCCAGACGATGGCCGCGGGTGCGTATGATGACCGGTGCTTTTTGACCTCCTTTGGTACGGTATTGCAGGGTAGCAAGATCGTCACTGAGTATCTGCAAGGCGTATAGCAAATAGTCCAGGTATTGAATCTCCGCGATCGGACGAAGTCCGCGCAAGGCTAGTCCGATGCCCTGACCGGCAATCGTAGCCTCGCGGATACCCATATCGGCAATGCGTAGTTCACCGAACTTGGCTTGTAATCCGGCAAATCCCTGGTTGACGTCGCCGATCTTTCCAACGTCTTCACCGAACGCGACCAGGCGCGGGTCTCGGGAAAAGAGTGCTTCGAAATTCGCCTGCAGGACTTCCCGTCCGTCGACCAGGGGAGCCTCCTCCGCATATCGGACTGCAATGGCTTCGACTTTGGTAGCCGCTTCGTCCGATGTGCTGTGTAGCCTGGAATTGTAGCGATCGGCATTGATAGCACGGAACCGTTGGTCGAATTGTACCAAAGCGGTCCTGGCCGGAGAAGTCTCTCCACGGGTAAGGCGCAGCGCCTTGTGCAGGGTAGTGGCAATGTCGCGTCGGGAGGGATCCAGCGACTTGTTCATTGCCTCGGCGGCTTGTAAAAGAGCGGATGACTGGTCGCTGGACTGCGCGAGATCTTCCAGCAGGGTAGTTAGTTCCTGCATGTCGAGCCGGATAGGTCCGAGGAAACGGTCCCAGGCACGCCGGCGGGCATCGGTTACGCTCTTCTTGGCTTCCGATTCGATCGCGTCACATTCTTCTGCGGTAGCGATGGCGGAGGAGATCATCCACTCCCGCATTTTCCGGATGCAGTCGTACTCTTCTTCCCACTGCAGACGTTCTTTCGATTTGTAACGTTCGTGGGAACCGGAGGTGGAATGACCCTGCGGCTGTGTTACCTGTTGGATATGAAAGAGGACCGGAACATGCTCTTCGCGGCAGATCCGGATACCCTGTTCGTACATTTCACAGAGACCCGGGTAATCCCAGCCTCTGGCCCGCAGGATCACATAGCCTTCTCCTTTTTCATTTCGCTCAAACCCCCGGAGGATTTCCGAAATGTTCTGTTTCGTGGTCTGGTGCTTCGCCGGTACCGAGATGCCATAGCCATCGTCCCAAACGCTGATCGCCATTGGGATCTGTAAAACGCCGGCAGCATTGATGGATTCGAAAAAGAGGCCTTCGGAGGTACTGGCATCGCCGATGGTGCCGAAAGCGACTTCGTTTCCGTTCACCGAGAAACCCGTCACAGCCTGCAAGCCCGGGTTATTGCGGTACAGTTTGGATGCCCATGCCAGTCCGACCAGGCGGGGCATTTGTCCTGCGGTAGGGGAGATATCGGCTGATGAATTCTTTTGCCTGGTAAGATCTTTCCAGCTACCGTCATCGTTCAGGTTGCGGGTGGCAAAATGCCCGTTCATGGAACGGCCCGCTGAGGCAGGCTCGTCTTCCAGACTCGGAGTAGCATAAAGTTGAGCAAAGAACTTTTCGATATCGGATTCCCCGATGGCGAACATCAGGGTCTGGTCTCTGTAATATCCGGATCGGAAGTCTCCCTCACGGAATTGTTTCGCGAGTGCCAGTTGCGCCACTTCTTTTCCATCGCCGAAGATTCCGAACTTGGCTTTGCCTGTGAGGACTTCTTTTCTCCCCAGCAGTGAAGCCTGTCGGCTTTCGTTGGCGAGACGATAATCGTTCAACACTTCCAGCCGAAAGGCTGAAAAATCCGGCGTATTTGTCGGGGAAGAAGGAGCGTGCTGTTTCATGAAATCGGCCTAAAAGTGCCCAAAACCGAACAAATATAACAAATCAGGGCCGAACGATTCACAACTGTTTCAAGTATAAAACCGTCAGAACATGACAAAACTCTTGTTTTCCCGGATTGTTTGTGATGTATATTTGCAACTATGCGTTCCCTACTGGCGATACTTGTCAGCCTGATGACCCTGCTCCAAGCGTCGAGCTCCCTGGTCATTTTTTCCGGCTTTCGCTTGAACCAGGATTTCATTGCCAAGAATCTTTGTGAGAACCGCTTCGTGCCCAAATCGCATTGCCACGGCAGTTGTCATATGATGAAGGAAATGAAAAAAGAGGAACAACGGGAAGAACGCTCCGGAGGAAATGTCCAGTCGGGCGGTGAGGTTGTTTACATTCCCCATCAAGCAACTGCTTTGGTTTCCACTGCCGGCTTTGTCACGGCACTTCCGAGTGAATATTTGATCGGATCTACCACCGCTTTTTCTAAGCCGCTTTGTCGGCCACCTGCGGTCTGAATGCGGCCCCGGTAAAGCACGCTTTACCGGTTTTACTGCTTCCTTACAACCACACTATTGCATCACAGATTCAGGCGCGATTCAGCCTTTGAAGCTGTCTGGTCCTGAATGAATGCAATTGTTTGGTGAAGCCTGCAAAATCCATTCAGTTTAATCCATCAAGTATCCCCTTCAATGAAATCCAATCTCCTCAAATACGCCATCCTGTCCGCATTCGCCCTCACGACCGTTTTCAGCTCTTGTAAAAAAGACGAAGACGACGATCAACCGACTCCGACCACTGGTTCGTTGTCTTTCGAACTGACCCATAAGGTTGGTTCGGACCCGCTGGTGCAGAATACCGTGACCTATGTGAATCTCGACGGCGATTCATTCGTCGTGACGAAGTTCCGGTATTATATCTCCAATGTAGTTTTGAAGAAATCAGACGGAAGTACCTATGCCCCGTCGGAATGTTATTACCTCGTGGATGATTCGGTGTCAAGCTCGAAGACCTTCACGATTTCCGATATTCCGGTAGGCGAATATACTTCCATGACCTTTTTGCTGGGAGTAGACAGTACCCGTAATTGCTCCGGTGCCCAGTCGGGCGCGCTCGACGCCCTCAACGGAATGTTCTGGAGTTGGAATAACGGTTACATTTTCCTGAAGCTGGAAGGCATGAGTTCCTCCGCCTCCGGTGGTATGTTCATGTATCACGTGGGTGGTTTCAAAGGAACGACCAACGCGATCCGGACCATTGCACCTGACTTCAACGGAGACGTAGTCGACATGCGAGCCGGAAAGACTTCCACCATCCATATGGTTGCGAACCTTGCGGAATTGTTCGCCAATCCTACGACTATTGATATTGGTACCCTGAGCATGATCCATATGCCGAGCGCGGAAGCGGTCACCCTGGCCGACAACTACGCCGACATGTTCCGGGTCGATCATATCCACAACGACTGACCGAATGCGTCTGTCTCTAAGACTTTATCAGGTTATCCTCCTGATGGGAGCCGGAATCGTTCTGTTCGTTGGGTGCGGGCAGGATGAGTCCACGGAGCTGCAACTGCCTTCGGACGGTGATGGACTCACCGAAGCCGATGTGGAGTTGCGGCTCCCGGCCGGTTTCCCTGTGCCATACTATTCCACCGCCACGAATCCGATTACCCTGGATGGATTCCGACTTGGCCGGAAACTGTTCTACGATCCAATACTATCCCGCGACAGTACGATTTCCTGCGCTTCCTGCCACCAGCAGTTCGCGGGATTCTCGCACCTGGATCATGATCGGAGCCATGGTATCGACGGACTATTCGGAATTCGTAATGCGCCGAGTCTTGCCAACCTTATTTGGAAGGATGAGTTGATGTGGGATGGTGGGGTGAACAACATTGAAGTTCAGCCTATCGCGGCCATCACCAATCCCGTCGAGATGGACGACAATCTGGCGAATATCCTTGTTAAGCTGAACCGACATCCCGAATACCCTGCCTTGTTTAAACGAGCATTCGGGACCGACTCCATTACTTCTCAACGAATGCTGAAAGCCATGGCCCAGTTCATGAGCCTGTTGAACAGCTCAAATGCCAAGTACGATCGGGTGAAGGCGGGAACGGAGTCGTTTTCGCAGTTGGAACAGGATGGCTATGCATTGTTTCAAGCCAAATGTGCCAGTTGTCACGCGGAGCCCCTGTTCACCGACAATTCGTATCGCAACAATGGTTTGACTCCATCGCCTGTGTTCAATGATTCCGGCCGGGCACATATTACCGGTATGCCGGCTGATCGTTACAAATTCAAAGTACCCAGTCTGCGGAACGTGGAAGTCAGCAGACCGTACATGCACGATGGACGATTCCTTGTACTGGATCAGGTTCTCAATCATTATAACTCGGGTATCCAGGCATCCGCCACACTGGATCCGCTCCTGACCAGCGGTATTCCGCTTACTGCCGACGAGAAAACAGCGCTGATCGCCTTCCTGAAGACCCTGACAGATCAGTCGTATCTGCAGGACCATCGGTTTGCGGATCCATTTCAGCCTTGAGCGCTGAAGTGCGTTTTCGTAACCGGAGGACTGCTCCAGAGCGGTAGGTATCCTGCTTTATGCGTGATGCCGGTCATCGGGCTGCTGTCGGTCATTAATTAGTTTCGCATCACTAGGACATTCGGACTCGCTTGTCCGGTTGATCATTCAAGCCTTGCAACCATGCGTTTTTCCGTAGATCGAATTGTTGTTTCCGTCCTGCTGTCCCTCTTATTGTTAGCAGGATCAGCAACAGCCTGTGAAATGTGCAACTGCTATCTCGGAATCAATCCGAATTATAATCAGCACATGATCGGCGTGAACTTCCGTCATCGCGTGTATCAAGGACTGCATGTACATCAGGCCAGTGACGGTCACAATCATGTGCATCCGGGGGAAGTGACGCCGACGATCCGGGAGAATTTTCAAACCACCGATCTGAACCTGCGGCTCTATCCATTGCCGGAATTGCAACTTTTCGTCAATCTTCCCTACAGCTACAATTACATCGAGACGAACGGAATGGTCACCGATGTGATCAAAGGATTTGGCGATGCTTTCATCTTGGGCCAGTACCAGGTGCTGAACACGATGCCCGATTCGGATAATGTACGTCATCGGGTTTTTCTTGGGGGCGGTGTAAAAGCTCCAACCGGCGTGTACGACAAGCCTTCCGATGACGGAGAAATCGAAGCGCACTACCAGCCCGGAACTGGCACATGGGATTTGTTATTGGCGGGTAGTTACCTGCTGAAATGGCGGCAATGGGGCGCTAGTAGCGATGTCACTTTCCGCACCGGGAGAAAGAACGATCTGGGTTATCACATGGGCGATCGGTTTAATGTTAATACTTCCATATTTCATCAGTTTGTTGTTAAGGATTGGACGATGCTACCCAGCCTGGGAGCGTTTTTCGAGCAGGCGGGTAAGGATGAACAGGATGAACTGACGGTCAGCAATACCGGTGGTTGGGGCTTATTGGGAAGTGCCGGTTTCGATCTCTATTACGGTCGTACCTCTCTCCACCTGGCCGGACAACTGCCATTGGCCCAGGATCTTGTCGGTACCCAAACCGAGAATAAATTCCGCCTGATTGCCGGTCTCCAGTTTGCTTTTCGCTGAGTTATTTAACTGGAATTCAATGCATTAAAATTTCATTAAAGCCGCTGATTTCGGGGGTATATTTCTGTTTTACAATTAACCCGGACTGCGAACCGGTCAAAGCCACCTATGAGCATTCGTTACTCCCTCAACAACAGGGTAAGGCTACTGCTTTACCTATTCATTTTCTCTTTCAGTGTGCCGACGTCGGTTTGGGGCGCTGAAGCACCCTGGAAGGAAACGACACCCGATAAGATACCGAATCGCGAACTGCGAACGGATCTGCCAGTTTCTTATCGAAGCTTTGAGCTCGACTTATCCGTGTTGCAATCCAAACTGCAGCAAGCGCCAATGGAAGTCCCCGGACAACCGTTCGCATCTTCCCTGGTGATCTCACTTCCCGGTCCGGATGGCCGTTCGATGGATTTCAAAGTCCGAGCATACGAAATGATGGAGCCCGGACTAAGCAGGAAGTTTCCTGCCCTCCGGACCTATCAGGCTGTGAGTATCAGTGACCCAAGTGTGACGGCTGTACTGGACCTAACCTACCTGGGTTTTCATGCAATGGTGATGGACCCGGCCGGCTGGTATTTTATCGATCCGTTCACGGTCGGTGATTCGCTACACTACATCGTCTATTTCAAACGCGATGCGCGGTCTGGCGTTCCATTCGAATGCGGATCGGGAACTGCATCGCAGAAACTCTTACCATCAAACGGTTCACAGGTACAACGATCCGCAGGAACCACCTTGCGTACCTATCGGCTTGCTGTCGGTTGCACCGGTGAATATGCTGCTTTCTTTGGGGGTACGGTGCCCGGGGCGATGTCGGGTATCGTAACCTCGGTCAATCGTGTGAATGCAGTCTATGAACAGGAGTTGGCCATTCGCATGGTCCTCGTGACAAACAACGATCGTGTGGTTTACACGAATGCAGCCACGGATCCTTACACGAATAGTTCGGGTTCGACGATGCTGGGGGAGAACCAGACGACCCTCGATTCGCGGATCGGTTCGGCGAATTACGATATCGGACACGTCTTCAGTACCGGCGGTGGCGGAGTCGCATCGCTGCGTTCACCCTGCACATCCTCGAAGGCACGTGGCGTGACGGGAAGGGGTAGTCCCACGGGCGATGCCTTCGACATCGACTACGTCGCCCACGAAATGGGACACCAGTTCGGAGGCAACCATACCTTCAACGGCAACCAGGGCTCTTGCAGCGGCAACCGGAATGCCTCGACGGCCTACGAGGTTGGGAGTGGAACGACCATCATGGCCTACGCAGGTATTTGCGGAACGGACAATACCCAAAGCTTTAGTGATCCGTATTTCCATACCATCAGCTTTGATGAAATCAGGAATTTCGTCGAGACCGGCAGTGGCAGTACGTGCGGTGTTGCAAGCGCTTCCGGCAACCAGGCTCCTTCCTGCAATGGAGGAGCGAATTATACGATTCCGATCAGTACACCCTTTACCCTCACAGGCAGCGGAACCGATCCCGATGGTGATCGGGTTACTTATCTGTGGGAGCAATTCGACCTGGGCGCTGCAGGCGCTCCGGGAAACGCCACGAGTACCACGGCACCCATCTTCCGTTGCTTCGTTCCTGCTTCAACACCTTCCAGAACGTTTCCGAAGCTTTCCGACATCCTCAATAACACCACCACGATCGGCGAGATCCTGCCTTCCGTAGCGCGGACCCTGAAATTCCGTATGACCGTGCGCGACAATCGCTTCGGCGGCGGCGGAGTGACCCATCACGACGATACGATCCGCGTGACCGTTGTCAATTCGGGAGGTGCGTTCTCTGTAACGGCTCCGAATACGGCCGTTACCTGGGCTTCAGGTGCTACCGAGACGGTTACCTGGAATGTATCCGGAACGACGGGTGCGCCGATCAGTTGCGCCAATGTCCGGATTCTGTTGTCGATCGACGGAGGATTGAATTTCAATTACACCCTGAACAGTTCGACCGCGAACGATGGCAGTGAAAGCGTCACCGTCCCGAATCTCGCGACGACCCAGGCGCGAATCAAGGTGGAGGCGGTGGGCAATATCTTCTTCGACATCTCCAATACGAATTTCACGATCACTGCGCCTGCTGCTGTTGCAACGAGTTTGCAAACCAATTCGCTTGCATCGGCATCGCTTTGCCCGGGATCCACGGCATCCATCGTATTCACGGGTAACGGGACGTTTAACGCGGGCAATGTGTTCACCGTTCAGCTCAGCAATGGTAGCGGGTCGTTTTCTTCACCAGTCACGATCGGAACGCTGACTGCGACATCTCCGGCTGCGATTACCGTCACGATACCGCTCGGAACAGTAAGCGATACAGCCTACCGCATCAGGGTGATCAGTTCCAATCCGGCCTTGATCGGCGCTAATAACGGTTCCAATCTGACCATTACCGCCTTGCCGGCTGCGGCAGGCGCAATCACCGGTTCGGTTAGTGTCTGTCAAACCCAAACGGGTGTCGTCTATACGGTTCCGGCCGTCGCGAACGCGGCTTATTATCAGTGGACCCTGCCTTCCGGAGCCACCTTCGGAACGACCACCTATACGAACAGCATTTCGGTGAACTACAGTGCCGTAGCGATCAATGGAAACGTGACGGTAGCGGGCCGCAACGCTTGCGGTACCGGCGCTTCGTCCAGTCTGCCGGTGACGGTAAACACCATTGCACCCGCCGCAGGTGTCATTACCGGCACCGCGTCCGTTTGTGCCGGCACATCGGGTGTGACCTATAGTATCACGCCGCTCTCTGGTGTGACGGGTTATTCCTGGTCGTTGCCCTCCGGAGCGACCATAGTCTCCGGTAACAACACCAATAGCATCACCGTTAACTTCGGTACTTCCGCTTCGTCCGGTACTATTTCGGTGGCGGGCGTGAATTCCTGTGGTTCCGGAACGGCCTCATCACTCTTCGTTTCCGTGCTGCCGATTCCGGCAGCCCCGACGATCAGTGCCGGTGGCAGTACGAATATCTGTCCGTCCGGCAGCGTCAATCTTTCGTACACCGGAACGTCGGGTTATGATTACCAGTGGCGCAGAAATGGCGCCGACATTTCCGGAGCAACATCCAGCTCCTATTCCGCAACCCAGGGCGGCACGTATGATGTTCGGACATCGTTTGCAGCCGCAGCCGCACAGTCCATCACCAATGCTACGCCGGCTACGATCAATGACAATACCTGCTCGGCTACCGGAATCAGTAATATCGTTGTGTCGGGTTACAGCGCAGTATTGCCAAGCGCCGGTATCGCCATCACCATCAATCTGACACATACCTATGATGGCGATATCGCCATCTTCCTTCAGGCGCCGAATGGTGACATATTGGGACTGAGCAATCAGCTCGGTGGAAGTGGCGATAATTTCACCAACACGGTCTTCACCGATACCGCCTCATCCGCTCTGCCCGCGAGTGGCGCTCCTTATACGGGATATTACAAGCCAGCCACGTCGACCTTTACGAGTTGTATCACCTCAAACATTACGTCTTTTGGACAAATCGGTGGAGGAGCGATCAATCCGAATGGTACCTGGAGCTTACGGGTCTATGACCGAGCCGGTGGAGATGTGGGAACGATCAATTCCTGGACCTTGCACCTGCCTGCACAGACTAATACCTGCACGAGTTTGTCCAATTCAATTATCGTTACTGAGTTGCCTGCGGTCACGGTCTCCGGTTTTTCGCCGACTGCAGGAACTGCAGGAACCCTGGTGACGATCAGCGGAACCGGATTTACCGGCGCGACTGCCGTGACGTTCAATGGAACCAGCGCTTCGTTCACGGTGGTGAACAGTACGACGATAACGGCAACCGTACCGGCCGGGGCCACTACCGGTGTCGTTGTCGTTACGGCGCCCTGCGGAACAGCCTCCTCGGGAACAGCCTTTACCATTGGATCATCCACCACGTTGAATGTTCACGTACTGATTGAAGGCTACCACCTCGGTGGAGGAGTCATGCCGGAAGTCTCGGCTACCGGTGTTTGTGATACGGTGACCGTCGTCCTTGCTGCAGCCGCCAGTCCGGGCGTTGACTTTGCAACCGCCCGCGCAGCGATCAATACCAGCGGTTGGGGTGCGTTCGTCTTCAGCGGCCTCACACCGGGGTCGTATTATATCGGTGTGCGGCACCGCAACAGTATTGAAACCTGGAGCGCCAGTGCAATCAGCTTGTCAGCAGGAAGCGCCAGTTACGATTTCACCACAGCAAGTACACAGGCTTATGGTGGCAACCTGAGAAATCTGGGCGGTGGCCGGTTCGCGTTGTTCAGTGGCGATGTCAACCAGGACGACTTGATTGAATCTGCAGATTATGGTGCCGTCGAAAATGCGGTTGTTGGCTTCTTATCGGGATATCAGGTCGAAGACCTTACAGGCGATAACCTGGTCGAGTCGACCGACTATTCATTGATTGAAAACAACTTGATGGGATTCATCTTCAGTATTCGTCCCTGATACTAAGGGCCTCAGCGTTGCTGTCCGATTAACTGGCTGGCAGCGGCAAAGCCCTGTTTGGCTTTCTCGTTGTTCGGATTGATGTTGGTCAACAGGAATTCCCAGGTAGATCGCGCTTTTTCCAGTTGCCCTCCTGAGAAATACGCGCCGCCCAGGTTGTATAGGATGCTCTCATTCCGATCATCCAGCTGACGCGCCCATTCCAGCCACTGGATGGCTCCGGAAAAGTCCTTGTTCGATCCTTTCATGAGCGCGTTGTTCATGAGCACCTCTGCGTAGGTCCTGAGCGCGGGGTCGTTGTGGTGGTATTCTTTCGCCTTCAGCCAGGCTGCAACAGCTTCCGGATACTTACCCTGGTAAAAGTAAGCCACTCCCATATTGGAATATCCTTTCGGGAATTTCGGATAGATGTCGACGGAACGTTGCAGGTAGCGAATGCCTTCTTCGATGTAGGCTTGTTCCTTCGGAGTACCTTTAATGCCTTCTTTCTGACTTTCATCCAGCAGGCTCTTTCCGGCATTCGCATTGACCAGTACGGAGTTTGAAGACAGTCGCACGTCGTGCGTGAAGAGCGTGAAGTCATTTTTCCACAATGCATTTCTCGAGACAACAATGCGGGCAGCAAAGACACCGATGACCAACAGAATGGCCTGCAGCAGGATGGCGCGTTGTTTCCTGAGTGTTTCCGGGAGTTTTTCCAACAGCCAGATGAATCCCATGGCAGCCAAGACGCAAATCGCGAAGGAGCAGATATAGGTCAGGCGCTCACTGAAGATCGTACCGATCTCTACGGCAAGATTCGAAATGATGAAAAGATGCCCGAGATAAAAGAGCAGAAAGAAAACCGCTCTATGGTGCTGCTTCCTGTATAAGATCCAGGTCAGGATGACCAACCCGATATGCAGTAAAAGAGAAGTGATGAATTCCAGGCTGGAGAAATTCACAAAGGCGATTTGGTTGTAGGAATAATCAGCACGCAGGTCTGTCGGCAAGAGCAATAAGCCCAGGTAACGCGTCAACAACCAGATTTTCGTAGCCAGTTTCTCTTCGCCGGATCCCAGTGCGTAAGGGTTATTCAGGACCTCGGCGGAAGCGGTTTGATTCAACGTCGTTCCGGAAGTAGCGGAAATCCTTACCAGGAAGTATAAACCGATGACGACAAAGTAGGGAATCGAGGATAACAGGCTCTTACGCAGGGGTGCCTTGACGATCAGGTAGAGATAGGCCGGCAGAAGGACCAGGAGCAAAACGCCGTATTCCTTGGATAGGAGCGAGGCAAAAAGAAAAACACAACCGAGTATCGTATCCAGGATCTTCCCTGATCTGGCTCCGCGCGCGGCGTAGATCAGTGTAAGCAGATAAAAGAGGAGCGGCAATAGTTCGTTCCGGCTCTTGATGTTGGCGACCACCTCGCTATGGACAGGATGAATGGCGAAGAGCAGGGTAGCGAGAAAGGCTACGTCGGGCTGGTCCGGGAAGACGTGCTTTCGCAGGAGAGCCAGCATGAGGATCAGTGTCAGGCAATAGATCAACACATTGAAAAAATGCCGGATATGGGGATCCTCTCCGAAGAGTGAATGTTCGATCGCGAACGTGACGATGGAAAGCGGGCGGTAACGGCCTCCGGCGAATTGTTCGCCTACTCCTTGTTGTGCGTAGAAGAAATCCAATTCCCCGTGCGAAAGGATCTTGCCAATCCCTTTGGTGCCCTGCTGGACCCAGATATTTTCCTTGATGACCAGTCCGTCGTCCAAAGCGTATTCGTTTGGAATACTGTTGGCATAGAGCAGGAACCCGAGCACGAAAAGGAAAAGTGCCTGAAAAGCGAACCGGTGGGTATAGAACAGTCCGGGTGCCAGGGGAGGCAGGGCAGGCGCATGCGGAGCCTGTTTGTTCCCTGATTTGGATAAGTTCTTTTTACGGGAAGACACTGCGATCGGAATTGGTCGTTTGACCAAAGTACGAAGGCAGCGCAGATTGCGCAAGGCATTCGCTGTGCCGGCAATGCGCTTAAATCAGTGGTGGAGCAGCAATTCGCCCACTACGAAGATTGCGAAAACCAGGCTGGCGATTCCGTTTGTCGTGAAAAAGGCCAGGTTCACCCTGCGCAGGTCGTCGGGCTTTACCAGGCTGTGCTGATAGATCAACAAGGCAATAAATAGCGTCACCCCGATCCAGTACAGCCAACCGAAGTCACCCAGGTAGCCCGCGAGGATGACGAACCCGGCAGAAAGCATGTGTAACAACGAAGAGATTCCCAGGGCTTTTTTCTTACCAAAGGATGCCGGCATCGAGTAGAGTGAAAGCGATCGGTCAAACGCTTCGTCCTGCAATGCATAGATGATGTCGAACCCGCTTACCCAGGTGATGACGCACAGGGAAAAACAGATCGGTAAAAAGTCGAACACTCCGGTAACGGCAAGATAAGCTCCGATCGGTGCGAGTGACAAGCCAAGTCCGAGGACCAGATGGCACAGCCAGGTAAAGCGCTTGGTGTACGAATAACCCAATACTACCGACAAGGCAACAGGGCTGAGGTAGAAACACAACGGATTAATCGTCCAGGTGGTCAGGATAAAGAGGAGGCAACTAACGGCGACCAGCGCGGTAGCTGCTACAGGCGAAATGGTTCCCGCCGGTATTTCCCTGGATCTGGTACGTTCGTTTTGGGCATCGATCCTGCGGTCGATCAGGCGGTTGAAGGCCATCGCGGCGGTGCGTGCCGTTACCATACACGCCAGGACTTTTAGAAACAACAGGAAGTCGAACGTGTAACCCGGACGCGAGATGCCCAGGAAATATCCGATTACCGCAAAGGGTAAGGCGAATACGGTGTGACTGAACTTGACGAGGGAGAGGTAGTTTCGAAAAACGGCCTGCATACCCTGCAAAGGTAATAAACCGGCGGGGCTATGAACCGTTCTGTTTAACGTACCACTGCCAGCCGGATGGTGCGCAGGATGCGGCGATCGGTTTCCAGTGATACCGTATAGTACCCGGGTGCCAGATCCGTGATGCCAGCCTCCAGCGTGCCTGCGGCTCTGTTCAATACGAATGATTTAATGGTCCGGCCGACCGGATCGGTGATACGGATCCTCGGTTCGCGATTATCACGCAGTAGGCTGAGGTCGAAATGAAAGGTGGTGGATGATGAAGCGGGGTTGGGGTATACGCCAAAGTCGATATACGGACTGTCGCCGGTTTCCTCAATGCCAACCGTACATCCGCGAACGACTGCGTATGCATCCACTTTCCCGTAGCCCCAGTCGTTGTCTGGAAGATTGTTTCCGGTGTATTGATCCTGGTCTGCGCAACGGAGCAAGGCGTTTTTCACTTCCTGCCAATCGGCTGACGGGTTCTTTTCGAGATAGAGGGCGGCAATGCCTGCTACGACCGGTGACGACATGGACGTGCCGCTGCTTCGTTTGTGCTTGCGACCTGCAGCGACCTTCTCGGGTTCAACGGCTACGAGCTGATTCAGCTCTGCCTGTGTGCCGCACGATAAGACCCATTCGCCGGTAGCGGTGATGTCGGGCTTTATGCGACCATCGCGTGTTGGTCCTTTGCTTGAAAAGGAGGAGAGTTTGCCCACGACGATGGACGTGTCCATGGTAGTGGCGAAGTTGGCGTTGGTGTAATAATTACGATTGGCGTAGCTGCCTACCGTGATCACCTTATCGCTGCAGGTGAAACTGCTCACCAGGGTTTGGTCGGTGTCCGGCTTGCGGTAGTTGCGGATGTCCGGATAGCTGATCGAGTCGGGCAGGTTATCGAAAACCATGTCGTAGCTCCAGGCGTCGAATCGGCCCAGGCCGGTGGAACTGAATCGCCAGAAGTAGCGGGAAGTATCGGAGCCGTTGATGTTGACGATCGAATCAGGATAGATCCGGTAATCCAGTCCATACGCGCCATTCCAGTATTGCACCATGCTTTCGATCAGCCCCAGTTGATTTCCCTGCGCGTCAAACAGGGTGTCGGTCTTCAATACTCCGGGATCAAGATCACCGGCTCGGAAGGGAAGCTCCGCCAGGGAAGCGCGGGTAGGACTTACGCGATCGATGCCGACCGAAAACCGGATGTTGCCAAAGACGCCGGAGTCGCCCCAGGCCTGAATGTGCAGCGATTGCGTTCCCGGTTGCATCCAGGTGAACTGCGTATCGGCCGAAGCTTCATAGCCCAGGTGGATCGGTGCATTGCCCGCATTTCCCGCAGAACATACGACCACATGTCCCGGTCGGGCACTGATCAGGTTATCGATCGCCAGTGCCTGGATGTCCTTGCCGTCGTGCGAACCGAAGTACGTACCCAGGCTGATGTTGATGACGGCAGGTTTCCCAAGACTGTCGGCTTTGTCGAAAATGTACTTCACTGCGTCCACGAGCGAGG
This sequence comes from Bacteroidota bacterium, assembly GCA_016713765.1. Taxonomy (NCBI): domain Bacteria; kingdom Pseudomonadati; phylum Bacteroidota; class Bacteroidia; order Candidatus Pollutiaquabacterales; family Candidatus Pollutiaquabacteraceae; genus Candidatus Pollutiaquabacter; species Candidatus Pollutiaquabacter sp. Next base: position 147,004 of record JADJON010000003.1, on the reverse strand, counting down.
AGAGGAACTCGTTATCCGGGCGGTTCAGATTCATCTTGACCACAATCATGTCGGCATTAGGTGCGACCCCACGGTAATTATTCAGGGCGCGGCCATTGCCGCAGGCGATACCGGCAACGTGCGTACCGTGCGAGGTAGGGCTGTCGTAATGTTGGGTGGAAGTGTCGATCTGACTGCCGGTATATTCTTTGCCATAGCCGTAGGGCTGCGCCTGCGTCGCTGCATCGAAATTGATGTTGGCCTGGTCCCAAAGGAAGGCGATGCGCGTCCGCCCGCTGTTGTCGCGGAAGTCGGGGTGCGTATAGTCGATGCCTTCGTCGATGATGCCCATGATGACACCATCTCCCTGGTATCCTTGCGGCAAATTAAAGCCGAGGTGGACCTCACTCACATGATTCATCTCGACCATGCGGTCGTTGAGTGGTTCCAACTGAAGGTCGTTGCTTTCGATTCGACGGATCTCGGCACAGGCTGCCAACTCCTGAATACCGCTCAACGGTATCCGGATAGCATGAATATCTCCGGCCGAATACTTGAAGGTTCCACCAAGCGCCTCCGTCTTCTCGCGAACGACGCTTGCATCACCCTGTACGAACAAGGCGATCTCGCGATTCTGGATGCGGGAATGCTTGAGCTGTCGGGCCAGCGAAAAATTGAACTTGGAAGATTCTTGTGCCTGCATTCCGTTCAGGGAAAGGCTCAGCACACCGATTGCAGCGAGTATTTTTTTCATTGGGCTTAAACTCATTCCCTATACCCGACAGTTGATGAAAATGTTGCAGAAAATCAATCAGTTCCTTTGCAGTTCAATAGCATCTAACTGCCTAATTATTAAAGATTTTTACCGAAATTGGCGCTCCGAAAACGGGAAAGTCATTCATTCTGGTAAAAATTCGAATTGTTGGATCAGGGTGTTTATTCAAGTAATTGATTATCAATTAATTACATAATAGCGAATATCGACCCTCCCGTTCGAAATCAACAAAGCAACGCTCACTATGTCAGACGATAAAAAGATCATTTTTTCCATGGTGAAGGTCTCCAAGACCTTTACTACCGGTAAGACAGTTCTCAAAGACATCTACCTGTCCTTCTTCTATGGTGCCAAGATCGGTATCCTGGGTTTGAACGGTGCCGGTAAATCAACCTTGTTAAAGATCATCGCAGGGTTGGAAAAATCCTTTCAGGGCGATGTGGTTTTTTCGCCGGGCTACACCGTCGGTTACCTGTCACAGGAGCCCGAACTCGACCCGAGCAAGACCGCGCGCGAGATCGTGATGGAAGGCGCACAGCGGGTGGTGGACCTGTTGAAGGAATTCGAAGAGATCAACAACAAGTTCGGGGAACCGATGAGCGACGATGAGATGAATAAACTCATCGAGCGTCAAGGGCAGGTACAAGATGCCATCGATGCCGCAGGGGGATGGGAGCTCGACAACAAAATCGAGGTCGCCATGGACGCGCTACGCTGTCCGGATCCGGAAACGAATGTGGCCAACCTGTCGGGCGGTGAGAAACGTCGTCTCGCGCTTTGTCGTCTGCTGCTGCAAGAGCCGGATGTGCTGCTGCTCGACGAACCGACCAACCACCTCGACGCGGAATCGGTCCTCTGGCTGGAGCAACACCTCAAGCAGTATGCCGGTACGGTCATCGCCGTTACGCACGATCGTTACTTCCTCGACAACGTAGCCGGCTGGATCCTCGAACTGGATCGTGGTGAAGGTATTCCGTGGAAGGGAAATTACTCCTCCTGGCTCGAACAGAAATCGAATCGTCTGGCTCAGGAAGAGAAAACAGAAAGCAAGCGCCGCAAGACACTCGAGCGGGAATTGGAATGGGTACGCATGTCGCCGAAAGGCCGTCACGCAAAATCCAAAGCCCGTATCGCCGCCTATGATCGTTTGCTGAACGAGGATGTAAAGGAGCGCGAAGACAAGCTCGAACTCTTCATCCCGCCGGGCCCGCGCCTGGGAAGTGTGGTGTACGAGTTTGAGAACGTGACCAAGTCCTACGGAGACCGCGTGTTGTTTGAGAATCTGAGCTTCTCCCTGCCGCCTGCGGGAGTGGTTGGTGTTATCGGTCCGAACGGAGCCGGTAAGACCACGCTCTTTAAACTGCTGATGGGTCTCGAACAACCCGATAGCGGCACCATTCGTCGGGGCGATACGGTACAGGTAGCTTATGTGGACCAGACGCACGACGACCTGGTACCGGGTAAGACGGTTTTTGAGATCATCTCCGGCGGAACCGAAACGATGGTCGTAGGCGGTCGACAGTTGAATGCCCGCGCCTATGTTTCCAAGTTCAACTTCAGCGGTACGGACCAGAGCAAGAAACTGGAAGTGCTTTCCGGCGGAGAGCGCAACCGGGTTCACCTCGCGATAGCGTTGAAGCAGGGCAGCAACGTCTTACTCCTCGACGAACCGACGAACGACATCGACGTGAACACCCTCCGGGCGCTCGAAGAAGCCATCGAGAACTTTGCCGGTTGCGCGGTCATCATCTCCCACGACCGTTGGTTCCTCGATCGCGTAGCTACGCACATCCTGGCCTTCGAAGGCGATTCGCAAGTCTACTTCTTCGACGGCAACTTCTCCGAATACGAAGAGAACAAAAAACAGCGCCTCGGCGATGTTCAGCCGCATCGCATCCGGTACAAGAGCCTGGTGCGGTCCTGATCGATTGCTGCAATCATCCTTGGAAAGGCCGTGTCCATCAGACCGGCCATTTTCATTGGGAGTTCGGTGAATTCATTGTTGAATTCTGCAGGATAACTCCCCGAAGCCAGGGGCGAATTTCCAGCCTCGTCCGCTACCTTTGAGATCAATCATCCAAAACCGAATTCCCATACGGTTCCGGACCATTATGAAACCGAGTTTACCCAAAGGCACACGCGATTTCTCTCCCGACGAGATGCTTCGTCGCGCCCATATTTTCGACACCATTCGTACTGTGTATCAGCGCTACGGATTCCTGCCCATCGAAACACCGGCAATGGAAAATCTATCCACGCTCGAAGGGAAGTATGGAGAAGAGGGAGACAAACTCCTTTTTCGCGTGTTGAATTCCGGTCCGGTCCTGGATCAAGTGAAAGCGGCCGGAAGTGCAACGGGCATGGAGATGCTGACAGAGAAGGGCCTCCGTTACGATCTCACGGTACCCTTTGCCCGCTACGTGGTGATGCACCAACACGAGCTCACTTTTCCGTTCCGTCGCTATCAGATCCAGCCGGTATGGCGCGCCGATCGTCCGCAGAAGGGCCGGTACCGGGAGTTTTACCAATGCGACGCGGATGTGATCGGCAGCGACTCGCTCCTGAATGAAGTGGACCTGATCAACATCATTCACGACGTCTTCGATGCCCTGGAACTCGGTGTTAAGATCCTGTTGAACAACCGGAAAGTCCTGAGCGGAATCGCCGGGGTGTTGGGCGAGCAGGAGCGGATCATCGACATCACCGTCGCCATCGATAAGCTCGACAAGATCGGCCTGGATAAGGTCAACGAGGAGCTGAAGGGAAAAGGCGTGAGCGAAACGGCCATTACCCGGCTGCGACCGCTGATGGAGTTGAAGGGAAGCAACGGCGACAAGCTGGAAACCCTGCGTGGATTCCTGGCCGCTTCGGAGACCGGCAGGAAAGGGATCGAGGAGTTGGAACAGATTCTCTCGTATTTGCCGAACGAACGACAGGTCGAGATCGACATCACCCTGGCGCGCGGATTGAACTATTATACCGGCGCGATCATCGAAGTGAAGGTGAATGACGATCGTTCCGCCTTCACCAGCAGTATATGTGGTGGCGGACGCTACGACGACCTTACCGGCATCTTCGGACTGAAAGGCGTTTCCGGTGTCGGCATTTCATTCGGTGCCGATCGTATCTACGATGTGTTGGAAGAGATCAAGGGGTTCCCGGATTTCAGCACGGTCTCTACCCGGGTGCTCTTTGCCAATTTCGGCGAAGCGGAAGCACGGTACTGCCTGGGGCTTTTGCAGCGACTGCGCAACAACGGCATTAACGCGGAACTCTATCCCGATGCGGCGAAAATGAAAAAGCAACTGGCTTATGCCGATGCGCGGAAGATCCCGTACGTCGCGTTGGTGGGAACAGAGGAGATGAAGAACGGACAGGTGACCCTGAAGGATATGCAGAAGGGCGAACAATCAACCATCACCTTCGAGGAATTGCTGCACGTTTTAAAATAAGTTGAAGAACAAATCATCATGTATAGTATCTCGTTAACTGGCCTTGATTTTGAAACGATCGAACGGATTCTCCGGGAACGCATTCCGCTGAAGCTTTCAGAAGATGCGAAGCAACGCATTCGCGAAGGCCGCCGGTACCTGGACCTCAAATTGAAGGAACACAAGGAGCCGATCTACGGAATTAACACCGGTTTCGGGTCACTCTATAACAAGTCGATCAACGAGAAGGACCTGGGCGCCTTGCAGGTCAACCTGATGAAATCCCATGCCTGCGGAACAGGAGACGAAGTGCATCCGGATATCGTTCGCTTGATGTTGTTGCTCAAAATCCAGGGACTGTCTTACGGCAATTCCGGCGTGCAACTGCAAACGGTCGAACGCCTGATCGATTTCTTCAACAAGGATATCCTGCCCGTCGTCTATCAGCAAGGTTCCCTGGGCGCATCCGGCGACCTGGCTCCGCTGGCTCATCTTTGCCTGCCGTTGATCGGAGAAGGGGAGGTGGACTATCAGGGGAAGCGTTTGCCTGCTTCGAAAGTACTGCAGTCGTTGAAGTGGAAACCCATCGCGTTGCAGTCGAAGGAAGGCCTGGCACTCTTGAACGGAACCCAGTTCATGTCGGCCCACGGCGTGTATGCAGTGTTACAGGCGATGCATTTGGCTTCCATGGCCGACATCATCGCGGCTGTTTCGCTCGAAGGATTCGACGGTCGTATCGATCCGTTCGATAAATCCTTGCATCGGATCCGTCCGCACCAGGGGCAAATCGACGTGGCGGAAAATTTCCGGAGTATGCTCAAAGGTTCCCAACTGATCAAGCGGGCCAAGGAGCATGTGCAAGATCCCTATTCGTTCCGCTGCATCCCGCAGGTCCACGGCGCTTCACGTGACGCGATCCAGTACGCGGCGAATGTGTTGCATGTAGAAATCAACGCGGTGACCGACAATCCGACCATCTTCCCTGAGGAGGACAAGATCCTTTCCGGCGGCAACTTCCACGGACAACCGTTGGCCCTGGCCCTCGACTTCCTGGCCATGGCCTTAGCGGAGCTCGGTTCGATCTCGGAGCGCCGTACGTATCTGCTCATCTCCGGCCAACGCAGTCTGCCGCCTTTCCTGGTCGCTAACCCGGGCTTGCATTCCGGATTCATGATCCCGCAGTATTCGGCCGCTTCGATTGTCAGCCAGAACAAGCAACTCTGCACACCTGCCTCGGTCGACTCGATCGTATCCTCCAACGGACAGGAAGATCATGTCAGTATGGGCGCCAATGCGGCAACGAAAGTCGTGCGCGTGGCATCCAACCTTCAGACCATCCTCGCGATCGAACTCTTCACAGCCGCCCAGGCGCTGGAATTCCGACGCCCGCAGAAGTCATCGCCCGTGATCGAGAACTTCGTAACCTCATTCCGGAAGCGCGTGTCCTTCGTGGACGAAGACCGTGTTCTCTACCGGGATATTGAATCCGCCCGGGAATTCCTGGCCTGGTAGCCTTGTTTCAGCCCAAATTGTCAGCTTTCCCATGTCGGAAAATCGGGACAATGGCCTTGAAACAGTCTATTTAGTACGGCGCCGGAACCGTAAATTTGTAAAGAATACTGAATTCCCCATGCAGCGCCGACTGCTCCTGACCTTCCTTTGTATTTGCAGTTCCTTTTGGGCTTTCGCTCAATTTCACCGGATGGAAGGTCTGCGTCTCGACGGATTCAGTGTCCGGCAGCGGGATGTATCGGAGGAATTGAAGCAAGCTACCAAACCCGAACTCAGCGGGCATCCGGACCTAGGTCTTTTCCCGTATAACGGTCCCCCCTGTACGGATTGCTTCGAACTGATTGAGAAGCGATCGGCGGAAAGCCGGTACTTTGTACAAAAAGGTTCCGAGCAAGGACATTTTTTTCAGCAGCAATCGCTGGGTCCGATCAACTACCGTGATCAGCAAGGCTACTGGCGGGAAATCGATCCGCGCTTCAAGCCGGTGGGCGGTCAGCCGAAACAATTTGCCGCTACGCAACAGCCCTCCCCTTTGATGGTGGATCTCGGGAAACCTGCTGCAGCATTGTTCAATGATGATGTTGCGATTCGATTTCTGCAGGGCGCGTATTTGTATGTGCGAACTGCAACAGGTGTCTTTCAGCTTCCTGGTGGTCCGAATTTTCACGCCATCACGGCTGGCGACGATGGTATCCGTGTAAAGGATTTTTACCCTGACGTTGATTTGTTGATCCTCACGCGTCAGGGTGAAGCGGAAGTGGATGTGGTATTGAAACGACCGATTCCAATTCCGGACGGGATGCTCATCTTCGGGCAGGGAGTGTCATTGCCAACCGGATTTCAATCTCGTCGCCCGGACAATGGTCCAGTCAACACTTTTATCCATGCACCGATCCGATTTTCCGATGCGTCCGGTTCGGATCGTTTCGGTGTGGAAAGTTGTTTTGCTTTTGACAACACGCCTGGAGCCAAAGCCTTGCCGATCGAATCGTTTTATGGAGATGAAAAACTGGAGGTAGCCGTACCGGTCAGTTGGCTGCAGGATCCTGCCACCACTTACCCGGTCGTGATCGACCCGGTCGTTACCAGTGTGAATTCCATTGGAGCGGGGCTTATCGCCGGTACGCGCTATGGTGCGGTTTGCTGGACCAATAGTTGCGACTATAACCTGGTTGTCCCTACGCCGGCCAACGCCGAGCTGACGAACGTATACTACAGCTTCGAGTATTACGCAGTGACCAACCTCTGCCAGGCACAGGACGGAGGATATAACATTACTTCCGGCGCGTGTACGGCGCCCAGTGCGGCACCGGGGGTCTTTACCTGCCCGTTTCCGTTGACCAATTTCAATTGCTCGGCGACCAATGTGATGGTAACGGCCGATCTCTTCGGGTGCTTGCCGGTTCCCGCCTGCGCTCCCCAGAATGTGAGCTTCGATCTCCACTTCTTCCGGTGTAACAATGATCCGGATCCCACCTGTTCGCTGAACTGTATCCGGGCAACGCAACCCTGGATCATGATCATCGAGGGGCGGACACTGGAGGTGTACAACATTACGCCGACGCAAACCGTCTGCGAAGGCGATACGGCCACGATTGTGGTGAATGCGAATTACGGCATCGGTCCCTATACCTATAGCTGGTCTCCTGCCGCAGCTGCCAACGATACGATTCGCGTAGCACCGGCTACCGCGACGAACTATACCGTTACCGTCACCGATGCCTGTGGTACTACCGGTAGTCTTACCACCGATGTGCAGGTGACAGCTGGCAACAACCCAGGCTTTACGATCACACCCAATCCGGTCTGCGTCAATCAGCCGGTGACCTTGCTTGGTGGAGGAGCCGCCGCTGCCTCCGCCTATGACTGGGTGATGCCCGGTAGCAGCGCGCCGGGCGGCGTCATTCAGAATAACCGATCTCCGATCATCGATTACGCGTTGCCCGGCAGTTATTCCATTACCTTGAATTACCAGTCGGGTACCTGTGTATTTGATTCATCGCTTACCATCACCGTTGATCCATTGGATTCCGCGGAAGTAGGCCTGGCCGCCAACCCCTCCGGTGTCATCTGTCCCGGTACTTCCGTTCGGTTTCTGGCCGCACCGGTGAATGGCGGTTCTCCGACTTACGCCTGGCTGATCAACGGCATCGCGGTTCCCGGAAACAGTTCGGATTCACTGGTCACTTCCTCCCTGAGCAACGGAGATATTGTCCAGGTGGTCATGAACGCGAGCGGAGGTTGTCTGAGCACTTCGGTGGATACGGCCACCTTGTTCGTCGCGGTCAGTAATGCTGTCGCGCCCGATGTTCAGATCAATCCGGATACGTCGATCTGCCCCGGTTCTTCCGTTACGTTCTCCGCAACGCCGGTCAATGGAGGAGGAGCTCCGACTTATCAATGGTCCGTTAACGGCACCATCGTTGGCGGAGCAACCGGCTCGACGTTCTCACCGGTGCTTACCGCAAACGACACCCTGGTGGGTGTTGTGATGACCAGTTCTTTGGGTTGCATCAGTACACCCACCGCACGGGATTCCGTCCGGATCAACTTCCTGTCGCCGCTAACACCTGCAGTTTCCCTCCAGGCTACACCGGTCGGATCGATTTGTGCCGGAGATACGATCCGATTCCTTGCGCAACCGACCACCGGCGGTGCCGCGCCCTTGTATCAGTGGTATTTGAATGGAGCAGTAGCTTCAGGCTGGGGGACCGACAGCACTTTTGTGCTGATTGCCCCATCCGATAACGACAGCGTTCGTGTCACCTTGCAATCAAGCGCTTTTTGTGTGACGACCACCGATGCCAACGCCTCCTATACCATCGATGTGATCGCTGCCGTCAGTCCGTCGGTTTCCTTGCAGTTGGTGCCATCCGATACCTTGTGTGCCGGTGATCCGCTGACTGCAACGGCATCCGCGATCAACGCGGGATCGGGTACCTATAGTTGGTACCTCAACGGAGTTTTGCAAGGGATAACCGACAGCATTTTTACCAGCTCAAGTCTGGCCGATGGCGATGTCCTGGTGGCGGTTGTGCAGTCGGGTCTGAGTTGTGCGTTGACCCCGTCGGATAGTGACACGGTACAGTTCACCGTTTTGCCGGTCGAGGCCCCTGCGATCAGCATCTCACCAGTCTCTGCCGGACTTTGCGAAGGCCAACCCGTACAGCTTGCCGCAAGCTATTCGAACGGAGGTTCCTCGCCCTCGATCGTTTGGGATGTCAATGGTGTCTTTCTGAGTACAAATGATACCATAACTGCCACGCTGCTGAATGGCGATGTGGTAACCGTAACACTGGGATCGAATTCGCGCTGTGCCACTTCGCCAACGGCAAGCGCGACCTACCAGGTCGTACTGCAGCCCGTGGTGACTCCCTCCGTATCGATCACATCCTCTCCGGGCGATACACTATGTGTGGGACAAAGTGCCACACTCTACGCCAGTCCGGTGAATGGAGGCGGAGCACCCTCCTATACCTGGTATGTTAATTCGCAAGCTGTGTTCAGTGGCAGCGATGTCTATACCACCCCCAACCTGGTTCAGGGTGATGTGGTGCAGTGTGTCATGATGAGCAACGCGCCCTGCCTCTCACAGCCGGGTGATACTTCGAACATCATTCGGATCCTGTCATTCCCACCTTTGAGTGTTTCCCTGCCGGCAACTGCTTCCGCATGTCCCGGTACTCCGGTCCTGTTACCGGCGAATGCATCCGGTGGCGACGGTGGTCCCTATACGTTTACTTGGACGAACAGTGTTTCCGATTCATCGACCCTGGTTCATTATCCGACGGCCAACGGATACGTTTCGGTTTCCGTCCGCGATGCCTGTGGTTCGACCCCTGCGCGTGATTCGGTATTGGTGACGCTGCGACCTGCTCCGGTTTCTTCGTTCATCTACGATCCGGTCGAGCCCTTCTCCTTCGACAATACGGTGTCGTTCATCGATCAATCAGTGAATGCGACCTCCTGGACCTGGATCATTGCCGATACGGATACCGTGATGACCCGGAATCCGGTCTATACGTTCGAACAGCCCGGTACCTACGATGTCACGTTAATTACTGTCAGCGGGAACGGATGCACGGATACACTGACCTACCGAATCTTCATCCGGGAAGAGATCGCGGTTTATTATCCGAACAGCTTCACGCCGAACAAGGATGGCAAGAATGACCTTTGGTTGCCGATCGGACAAAGCCTCGGCGCGTTCACCTACGCGATCTACGATCGGTGGGGACAGATCATCTTCGAAGGGGACGAAGCGCATCCCTGGCCGGGCACGTACAAAGATTCCGACCGTCTCATCCCCGAAGGGGTATATGTGTACCGGGTTGACCTGAAAGACGAAAAATTCGATCCAAAGGTTGTCGCCGGACGGGTTACCCTCATCCGTTAATCAGCTTGCCGGATTCCTTCCCCAGGCTTAATTTCGTATTGTCGTGGCCAGGAATTTCATTAGCAACAAGGACGAATCAGTCCGGATGTTCCAGAATGACCTTCTGGATAAACTGACGCGGATCCATTTTTCCGTGCCACTGTTCATCTTCGTTCCGGTCATTCTTTATTTCATTTACCAGTCGTTTTTCACATTAGGGTTAACGATCCTCGCGTTCGGTGCGTACCTCTTGTTCGGCCTATTCATCTGGACCTTGACGGAATACGTTCTGCACCGCTTTGTCTTTCATTGGTGTCCGCCCGGTAAATGGGGAGAACGGATCCACTTCATTTTCCATGGCGTGCACCACGATTATCCGAGTGATAGCAAACGACTGGTCATGGTTCCGACCGTCAGTATACCGCTGGCTGCACTCTTTTTCTGGCTGTTCCGGCTGATGATCGGACCTGTTCACGTCGCTCCCTTCTTCGTCGGCTTTTTGTGTGGGTATTTGTTTTATGACATGACCCACTATGCCATCCACCATTACAACTTCAAGAGCAAGTTCTGGCTGGACCTCAAGCAACACCACATGCGGCACCACTACCTGGATGCACACAATGGTTTCGGTGTTAGTTCGAAATTCTGGGACCTCATCTTCCGTACCACCTTCCGCCGTAAAAGCGAAAGCACATCAATCGGGCAGCAACATTAACCGCTGACGAATCTCCGAGCCCTTTTCAAGAATTTTGACTAGGTAGCTTCCTGCCGGTAAATACGGAAGGGCAATTCGCATGACTTGATCCGTCGTCAATGGATTTTCGAAAACCAATTGACCATGCGAATTGAAGAGTTGAATAAGTCCGGAAGTTGAAGCTTCATGATTTTCTTTCCGGAGAAAAAGTTCGCGACTTGCCGGGTTGGGATAAAGTACGTAGTCGGAAGGAGCGGAGGTTGAGAGACCGGTTGTTATAGAACGTTCACAAACCGTCAGCGATCCACCGGCGGCGTAACGATCAAAGGCCGGGTTGCTTCCACTGCCGGTGACAAATGGGACACCGATCCCGGGCCACGAACTCCCGCTCCACCAATCCGGTTGTCCGCTGAGGTAATAAGATGAATCCGGCAGATTACCGGTTCCGGCAGGTGTCAGGGTTCCCCGTACCATATTGCCGTGTTCAAAATGACCACTACCCGCCAGGGTATAATTGCCGAGGAATAATCCGGTATTCGGCACTTCATTCCCTACGAATGTCTGGGAGTCTGATTGCATGGTGGCGGAGGTCATCAGGATCCCGTAAAGCTCCGCACGGTTTCGGAAAAACGTGTTGCGTGGACCGGATGGGCCCCAGGTCTGGTCGAGCTGGATGTTTTGGACGATGTTGCCTTCGAACAAATTGGCATAGGAATAATGACCGTGCATGGAGATGTCCGCCCCGTAGTTGGCCGGGAATTCGGAACGGTTCGGATCGCGGGAGTAATTGTAACCTACTACATTACCGTTGGCGCCGCACTGGAAGGAGAGCGAGTGCCGAAGATTTCGAAAGATATTGTCTTCAATCAGGCAGTCGCTGGTGTGAAAGTAGAGCGCGATGCCATATCCGTGCATGGAAGCTCCGTCGTATTCGTAGGCATCGTGGAAGTAGCTGCCGGTAACGGTGATCTGCGCAGCGGCATCAAGCAGGATGTGCGCGCTGATGCTTGTGCCGACATCGATCCCTTTCACGTAGCAATTCACCGCGTGTCGAAAGTTGATCAGCGGACAGAAAGCGGCCGTTACATTATCGCTGCGGACGATGGAGAAACACTCGAGTCCTACCTCACGGGCAGGTCTAAAGACGGAAACCTCCGGATTGAGCCCTGGATCGTAGCCGATGCGCAACGAACGATCGCAGATCAGCGTGTCTCCACTACGGCTTGTAACCTGAAGGATCTGACCGATGGAAAAATCTGCCCAGGAGATCGGTTGTGTATCCCAGGATCCATTTTGTTGTCGGGTTTCGATCCAGTCGCCGGTCTGGATCACGCCGCCATCGTTTACGACCAGACCTGTGCTGCCAGCTTCAGTACCGCCCGTCATGGGGAACCAGGTTCCGTTTGCACTGCCGCTGATTATTAGCCCGTCTCCGGCGGTCCCACCGAGATCCATGGAGAGTTGAGTGCTATCCGAGCCGGCTCCCCGAAGGATCAGGCTGTCTGGAATGTCCAGTGTCTGTCCGATCTTGTAGTTGCCGGGAGGGAAATAGATCACGGCCCTTGATCCGTTGATGCCGGAGAACAGGGTGGTCAGTGCCGTGTGTTGGTCGGTGACCCCATCGCCGATGATGCCGAAATCGGATACATTATAAATCGTAACGGAATCCGGAAAATTTCCTGGATAACCCGGGTAAGTCCAGTCTGAAAGGCGTTCGGGCGGAAGTGTCTGTGCGGTGGTATTCAGCCAACCGGTAATGCAGAGCAGATAGAGGAGGGGGCGCATGCGTTGTCAAGTTAGCGAACTTTTCCAACGAAGACACATGCGTCAGCACTCAGTTTTTATCCGGGTCGATGCGAATGGAGTAGGTGTAGGTGGCGCCGCCGTTCTTTTTTTCCGGCGTTGTGGTTTTGCCATCACCGATGTAATTCAATTTGATCGACGCACCTGTATCAGGCTTGCTGACCGGGTTCAGCCGGAAATGAATCGTGACGACCATGTGGAAGACGACGTGCATACCCTGGTATTTCTTCTTGGGGTATTGCATCAGCCGCACGAGGCGCAGCGCTTCTTCATCGCAGCCGTACCCGATACCGTGCGTGACCTTCGCTTCAATCACCTTTCCGAAGACATCGACATCATACGCGACTTTGACCGCTCCTTCTATCCGGTTGGCCACGGCTTCTTCCGGATAGCGGAGGTTGGTACGGATGAATTCCTGAAAAGCCGTGTTCCCTCCCGGGAAAACGGGTTTACGAATAAAACTTTCCGGTTTAGCCTTCCGCTTTGCCATGTTAAAGGATACGCAATTTCGGTCGGGAGGTTCCTATAAAAAGAAAGGCCATCCGGATGGATGGCCTTGCATGAAGTCGTAATTCGTTATTTCACCTTGCCGACGTAGCTGCGATCGCGGGTGTCGATCTTGATGACTTCCCCATCGTTTACAAACAGCGGAACCATGATGGTGGCGCCGGTCTCCACCTTGGCGGGCTTGAGTGTGTTGGTAGCGGTATCGCCACGAACACCCGGTTCGGTATAGGTAATGGCCAGTTCGACAAAGGTCGGGGCTTCTGCGGTAATCGCGTTGTCGCCTTCGAAAGCAACCTTGACGATCATCTCTTCCTTGAGGAGGTCGGCGTTTTCGCCGAACATGGATTTGGAGATGTACACCTGATCATACGTTTCCGGATCCATCACGACCATGTTTTCGCCTTCCGGATAGAGGTACTGCATTTCCTTGAATTCCACGCGGGCCAGTTCAACCTGTTCGCCTGCACGGAAGCGGTTTTCGACCACTTTGCCGGATTTGAGGTTGCGCATTTTTACCTGGTAAAAAGCGCGCAGGTTGCCGGGGGTGCGGTGGATGTATTCGGTCACCTGGCAGAGTTCGCCGTTGTAACGAAGGATGCTGCCTACTTTAATATCGGATGTATCTGCCATGGGCTGATTTTATTGATTTTCAAGGGTTGCAAAGGTAGTGAATCCTGCCCGATTTTGAAAGAAAAGCCGGATTCCGTGAGGATTTCAAACATTTTAGGACCTGCCAGCGTTCCTATCCTGCTAACAGTACATGGTATTTTGCCTGGGTACCACTAAATTGATTCCGTTTATCAGCTGTTTTGAAACAGCTGATTGCATGGTAATTGACAGGGCCGGAGCCTGCTGTGCCCCAGCCATGTTAACATACTTTATCACATCAAACTCAACCGTCAGATCCACTTGAGCCTGGCGAATCAACTACCTTCGCCCGACGTGCGAGTCATTCTTTGTGCCCTCTGGGCCATTCTTCAGGTTTCTTTCTGCGCCAATGGACAAACCGATAGCATCCGTGTTCTGGTGCGCGGCCGGGCATTCGATGCAGCCGATCCCAACCGGCGCCTGGACGACCTGATGATCATCAACCTGCGCACCAATCAGGGTACGTTCGGGTTGGCGGACGGCAGTTTTCAATCGGTGGTCGAGCGTGCCGATACGTTCATCATCGCCAGTACCGGTTATGAGTTCCGGAGGATTTGTCTGGCGGATTCCGCAGGTCGCGCTGAGTACTTCCTGCGTGTGCCGCTGACCAGGTTGAACGTACAGCTCAAAGAGGTTGCTATCTTTTCTCCCCGACAGCTCGATGCCATTTACCGCGACATCGAAAAATTGGGATATCGTAAGCGTGATTTCCAGATCGGAGGCGTGGATGCGCTCCAAAGTCCGATCACGTTCCTGTATCAGGAGTTCAGCCGGTTGGAGCAATTGAAGCGGCGAAACGCGGAGCGGATCAACAACGAGCGCCGGCGCGAACTGTTGCGTGAGTTGTTGGCGAATTACGCCGCGGCTGATATCATCCACCTCGACAATTCGGAGTTTGACGACTTTATCGACTTCGCGAACATTCCGGAGCAATACATGAAAACGGCTACTCAGTACGATTTCTGTATTCACGTCAAACGGAAATTCGAGTTGTACCGGATGACGCGCGGCAGGAAGTTCTGATCGATTCACAGCGTGTGGGTGTTAGAAACCGTGCCGAGTGATCAGTTGGACCGTTGGTACTTTTTCAATCTGTTCATTCTTCGGCATGACCGTGGCCTACCGAATAGCCTTCCCACTTACTGACCACAGCAGTCGCTACCGCGTTCCCCATCACATTCGTGGCGGAACGTCCCATGTCGAGTAGCCAGTCGATCGCCAACAAAAGAGTCAATCCTTCCTGGGGGATGTTGAACGCGTGGAGCATGCCGGCGATGACGACCAGCGAGGCGCGGGGTACGCCCGCCATTCCTTTACTGGTGATCATGAGCATGAGCATCATGGTAACCTGTTGCGAGGTACTGAGTTCGATCCCGTATGCCTGGGCGATACTCATGGTGGCGAAAGTCATGTACATGATCGATCCGTCGAGGTTGAACGAATAACCCAGCGGTAAGACGAAACTGACGATGCGGTCAGGGCAGCCGAAGCGTTCCAGCCCCAAGATCGTCTTCGGCATGGCAGCCTCGCTGCTGGCAGTGCTGAAGGCGAGCAGCATCGGTTCCCGGACGTGCGCTAACAGACGAAAGAATGGAATCCGGGTGACGATACAGACCAGGAGCAACACCCCGAAGAGGAAAACCAATAAGCCTCCGAAGAAACAGAGGATGATCTGCAAGTAACCTCCGATGACCCCGAGTCCTTTGGAAGCGATCACGGACGCTGTTGCACCGAATACAGCGACTGGTGCCAGTTTCATGACGTAGGCGGTCACTTTGAGCATGATGTGCGCGACGGAGTCGAAGAACTCCACAACGATCTTTCCCTTTTCATGCAGGGAGGCGGTGGCCACTCCGAAGAAAAGCACGAAGACGATGATCGGCAGTATCTGGTTGCGGGCCATCACGTCGATGACGCTCTCGGGGAAGATGTGGGTGACAAACTCCTTTGCATCAAAGGACTTTGCCTGAACCGTCGTTTGGGCCGCTGCTCCCAGTTGCAGGGCTTTACCGGGTTCGAAGATGTTGACGATGATCAGGCCCATCAGCAGGGCCACCAGTGTTGCGCCGGTGAAGTAGATCATGGTCTTCAGACCGATGCGCCCGACCGTTTTGAAATCACCGGCCTTCGCGATTCCCGTCAGTAAAAGGGAAAACACCAGCGGTGCGATGATCATTTTGATCAGGCGCAGGAAGATGTCACTCAATAGGTGCATGTTATCCGCAAACGGACGGATGTTCTCCGGGTCAGGCCAGTTGGCGCGATACCAGGCACCGGTTGCCAGGCCGAGCAGGAGGCCCAGGATGATCCAGGTGGTCAGCGTAGGTTTGAATGACTTCATAAAGAATGAGCAGTGTAAAGTACGAAGATCAGCGGTAAATGTCCGGCTGGTGCAACTCCATCCAACGGTCGGGAATTCCCAGTCCTTTGAATCCGAACCGAGCATAAAGCTCGTGCGCATCGCGTGTCGCCAGCAGCATACGACGAAGTCCCTGCAGGGCCGGGTGGGCGATGATCTCTTCCATCAAGCGCCTGGACAAGCCTTTCCCGCGGTGCGCGGGCAGGATAAAGACATCGGCGAGATAGGCGAAGGTGGCTTCGTCTGTAATGACCCGGGCAAAACCGACTTGCTCCCGGCCGTGATACACGCCAAAACACAAAGAGCCATCGACCGACCGACGTACCACCGATTCCGGGATATCCTTCGCCCAGTACGATTCGCGCAGGAAATCGTGAATTACCGGAAGTTGTAGTCGACGTTTATCGGTGCTGATACTGTATCCGCTCATGACTGTTTGACGCTTTGCCGGAAAAGTAATAATCTCGCTGCAGGAACAACAGCACGTGGTCGATTTTCCGGAACCCTTTGTACGTCGCATGCGGGCCTTACTCGGTGAGGAGGCGGAATCCTTCTTTTCCGCCTTGCAATCACCGGCACCGGTCAGCTTGCGTCTGAATCAGGCAAAGCCGGTTGAGTCGTTTCGTGAAGAAAAAGAGGTTGCATGGTGCGCTGAAGGGCGGTTGCTCCTCCAGCGGCCATCCTTTACGCAGGACCCCTTGTTCCAGGCCGGCTGTTATTATGTGCAGGAAGCCAGTTCCATGTTTCTTGGGAGCGCATACCGGCAGCTTTTTGGTGCACGTGCTCCCGAACGTGTACTCGATCTATGCGCGGCGCCGGGAGGGAAGTCGACTCATTTGCGCAGCCTGCTGCCAGCCCAAAGTCTCCTGGTTTCGAATGAACTCATTGCTTCCCGCAATCAGATCCTTGTTCAAAATCTCGTGAAGTGGGGGAGTCCGGGAATTGTTGTCACGCAATCGGACCCGGAACAATTCCGGCGCCTGCCGGACTATTTTGACCTGGTGGTTGTCGATGCGCCCTGCAGCGGAGAAGGCTTGTTTCGAAAGGATCCTGCCGCCATCGACGAATGGAGTGAAAACGCGGTGGAGGCTTGCGCGATCAGGCAAACAACCATTCTAGCTTCGGCCTGGGAAGCATTGGCGCCGGGAGGAGTATTATTCTATTCGACCTGTACCTATGAGCCCGCGGAGAACGAAGAACAGGTGGAGCGCTTGCGGAAATTGGGCGCGGAAATCCTTCAGTTGCAGGCACCGCAGGGAGTCGACGAGCGTTCCGGATGTCTGCGTTTTTATCCGCATCGTATAGCCGGCGAAGGATTTTTCTTCTGCGCGCTGCGCAAAACGGAGGGATCCGTGACGCAACGGCCACGGCCAGGTAAGTCAGGAATTCAAGTAGTTCAGGATCCTCGTTGTGCAGCTTACCTGCAGCCTGTCGATCAGTGGCAGGCATTTCGGGTCGGACCCCATCTGCATGCAATAGCGCAACGGTTTGTCGGCGCCTTGCATGAACTGGCTGCCGGGCTTACGATTCGCTATGCGGGAGTCCGTGTCGGGGAAATCATGGGTGATCAATTGATTCCCGCCCCTGAACTAGCTTTCAGTACGGCCTTGTCGGATACTGTCAGGCGGATCGAATTGGATGATGCTCAAGCGATCTGCTTCCTGAAGGGTGAGGCATTGCGTTTTATCGGAGCATCGCCGGGCTGGTGTCTTATCACGACTTCCGGATACGGACTTGGTTGGGTGAAGGTGGTGGGCGATGGCCGCGCCAACAATCATTTCCCCAAGGGCTGGAGAATACGTCATTGAGCGGGCATTCATTGGAATCTCAACGGATTGCACCAGCGCTTCACTTCGGCTTCATGCGCTTCGGAGCAGGATGGCATGCGATTTTCATAGTGGCGGCAACCAAACCTCACAGCCATGAAAAGTTTCCTGCTTGCTTGCATTACGAGTATCGCTTTGTTGCTGGGCACCTCTTATAAGACTGTCAGCGCTCAGAATACTTCCAGTCCGTCGATTGGTATCAAAGGCGGACTGAATTATTCCTCCCTGAATTTTTCATTTACTGCATGGGACAAACCCAAGACCGGATATCATCTCGGCGCTTTCGTCAACTTGCCTTTGAGTGATCGTTTTTCCATCCAACCGGAGTTGCTGTATTCCACGAAAGGTACCCGGGTTCCCTATCGTATCACCGACTGGCTCGATGGTCAGGTCGCCCTGGATCTGCGCTATCTTGATTTACCTGTCATGGGACAAGTCAAACTCGGTCGGTTTGCGCACATCGAAGCCGGTCCGTATGCTTCGCTGCTCCTGGACGCCAATTTGAAACACGGCAGTACGATCCCGTTCCTGAATTTCAGCTATGACTTGCCGAATGATGTATTCTCCCGCCTGGACTATGGTCTTGCCGCTGGTGCCGGGATGGACCTTGGTCATTTTGGCGTAGGGGTTCGTTACAACTACGGCTTGGGGAAAGTAGAAGACGTGAAGCAACTGTTGGGAACGGATTTCACCATCACCAACGCCCGTAACACTACCTGGCAATTATCGGTTACTTATCGTTTCTGATCATCAGGATAATTCGTTACAAAGTCCGGAAAAACAACTCCGGACTTTGCTATTTTCACCCGGTATATCACAGGATAATGATTGGCAGGCACGATCAACGGACGATAGGTATTTCGAGTTTGAGCTTGTTGGTCGTCGTTCTGCTCCTTTCATCCTGTCATCGGCACACGGAAGAAAAAGCGCGTTCGGTACCCGATACCACCGGCCTCGCCGTCTTAAAGAAGACAGATCTCTTTACCGATAGTTCATTTGTCGAATCATGGCTGGGTGCTCAGCGGGTTGACTCCTTAGCACGAATCGCCACGCGGGAATTTTATTACCAACGCTATTACCGATTTGCCTGGTTCACACCCGAAGGCCCTTCGGAACGTGCACGGGCCTTTTTGAATGCCATACAACAGGCGGCTGCGTCCGCAACTACTGAAGACACCGCTTCATGGTCGGCCATGACGGTGTACGCGGACAGCCTATTGTCTTCGTGGAGTCCTGATTCAATTGATGCGAGCCGGGATATCGGCATGACTGCCTTGTATTTCTCCTATACCCATCGGGAGTTCGAAGGGTTGCCGGAAGAGGACCTGCAACGTCTGGAATGGTTTATCCCCCGCAAGAAGGTTGACTGGGTGCAGATGCTCGACTCGTCGATTCGCAGCGCCGGGGTAGCGGTACCCTGGCAGGGGCCGATGTTTCACCAGTATGATCGGTTGATCCGGGTTCTGGCATCCTATCGGTCCATACGCGCATCCGGCGGATGGCAATTGGTAGATCCGGTTGTGCTAATGGCGCGGGTAGGGGATGCGGACAGCAGCATTGCTCAATTGAGAAAGCGCCTGCTTCAATCAGACGATTTGCAGGATACCAGTACGTCGGATCTTTACGATGACGCTCTCGCTTTGGCGATAAAACGATTTCGATTACGCCATGGCCTGAATGGTGAAGCGAAATTGGATAGCGCGACCTTACGATTGCTCAACTTACCAGTCGATTCCGGTATTCGCACCATCCTGCTGAACCTTGAGCGATGCCGGTGGGTTCCGGAAGACCCGATTGGTCGGCACCTGGTCGTCAATATCCCCGCGTTTCGATTGTATGCGTTCAGTGATTCGGGATTTGCCTGGAGCACGCGGGTGATCGTGGGGAAAGTCGGCACGGCAACGACCATCTTTACCGGTTCGATCCGAACCCTGGTGCTGAATCCGACCTGGACAGTCCCGCGTAAGATCGTGTATGAAGAAATCATTCCGGCGCAACGGGCGAATGCGGATTACCTTACCCGAAATAAAATGGACCTTTTCCGCCCGGCATACTTGAGCCATCCCGTGAATCCGAAGAAAATAGACTGGAAAAAGGCCGGACCTGGAAGCTTCCCTTATATCGTCCGACAGCGCTCGGGAAGTTGGAATGCGCTCGGTCGTTACAAGTTCCTCTTTCCAAACTCGTACGATATTTACCTGCACGATACGCCATCCCGTCAGTTGTTCGAGCGGTCCGAGCGTACCTTCAGTCATGGCTGCATACGAGTAGCACAACCCGAACGACTGGCCCGTTTCGTCCTTAGCGGAGATTCCTTGTGGACGGAGGAACGACTCGCCGGGGAATTGGATCTGGGTAAGGAGCGTTTCATACCGCTCTTGAATAAGGTGCCGGTCAGCATTGTTTATTTTACATCCTGGGTGGATGAAGACGGCATTCTCCAGGAACGTGAAGATATTTATGGCCATGACCGGAAGTTGGCAGACGTTCTCTTCAAGTCTACCGATTTCGCGCCATCAGATTCAAATCTTGTCCTGTTACATGAAAGCAGGGAATAGCCACATGCGAACGACCGGTTGGGTCTTGGTTGTCTTGCAGTTCGCGCTGCTTCTTGCCATGATTATTCACGCACCCTACCTGCCGTCGGGCGTCTGGCGATACGTGTTCGGGTTGGGTGTACTGCTCGGTCTTTGGGCTGTTATCGTAATCCCTCCGCAATCCCTTCGCATTCATCCCGAGCCCGCGACGGATGCGAAGCTTGTTCGTCGGGGGCCCTATCGAGTGATCCGTCATCCGATGTATGCGGCGCTGTTGTTGGTTGGTATTTCCTGGGCGTCAGACCATCCTTCGTTCTCCCGATGGATGCTTTACGTATTGCTCTTGCTGGTGCTGGTTACGAAAATGAAGTTGGAGGAGCGGATCCTGAGCAACAGGTTTGCTGCATATCAGGAGTATCAACGATCCTCGTGGAAGCTCGTGCCATTTATCTGGTAATTGCGCGAGTTTCTGAACGATTTCACCTGCTGTTAAAACCGAATGGGTTGTTTGTAAACGCAGGTAGAATCTTCGAATCCCCTGAATGGACGGGCTCTCCCTTTCCGGTCTTACATTGGGCTGAATCCTTACACTGAAAATGCGTAAATTTGGCCTTTCTCCCCGCATTCAATGGAAATTTCAAAGACATACGCGCCTTCCCAGGTAGAAGATAAGTGGTACCGTTACTGGATGGATAAGGGCTTCTTCCGGAGTATTCCGGATGAGCGTGAACCTTATACGATCGTGATCCCCCCGCCCAACGTAACGGGCGTTTTGCACATGGGGCATATGTTGAACAACACGATCCAGGACGTGCTGATCCGGCGCGCCCGCATGTTGGGCTTCAATGCATGTTGGGTGCCGGGAACGGACCATGCTTCGATTGCGACGGAAGCGAAAGTCGTGGCGATGTTGCGCGAAAAGGGAATCAAGAAGAGCGACCTGAGCCGTGATGAGTTCCTGAAGCATGCCTGGGAATGGAAAGAGAAGTACGGTGGCATCATCCTCGAACAGTTGAAGAAGCTGGGCGCTTCCTGCGACTGGGACCGCACGCGTTTTACCATGGAGGACGACCTGAGTGACGCGGTCATCTCCGTTTTCATCGACCTCTACAACAAAGGGCATATCTATCGCGGTGTCCGAATGGTCAATTGGGACCCGCAGGGAAAAACAGCACTCAGCGACGAGGAGGTCATTCACAAAGAAGTGAATTCGCGTTTGTATCATGTCCGGTATCCGGTCATCGATGCGGCGCTCGCGGAGGAACTCAAATCGTCAAATTCAGCATGGACCATTGCCGACGACGGTTGGCAGGTAACGGTCAATGGACGTACGCACAATGGCGATGGATTCATTACCATCGCGACCGTCCGCCCGGAGACGATCCTGGGCGATACGGGCGTATGCGTCCACCCCGATGACCCGCGCTATACCCACTTGCGTGGTATGTTCGCGGTCATTCCGATGGTGAACCGCCCGGTTCCTTTCATCTTCGATGATTACATCGACATGGAGTTCGGTACGGGGGCGCTGAAGGTGACGCCTGCTCACGATATCAACGACTACAACCTGGGTGTGAAGTATGGGCTCGAAGTGATCGATACCATCAACGACGACGGTACCATGAGTGCCGCGGCTCGCTTTTATGTCGGGGAAGACCGGTTTGTGGTTCGCAAAAAGATCGCCAAAGATCTCGAAGCATCCGGTCATCTTGTCAAGGCGGAAGATTACAGGAATAAGGTCGGCTACAGCGAGCGGACTGACGCCGTCATCGAGCCGAAATTATCGATGCAGTGGTTCCTCCGGATGGAGCAGGTCTCGAAGCCGGCCCTGGACAATGTGCTTAACGGCAACATCCAGCTCATCCCGGAAAAGTTCATCAATACCTACCGGCATTGGATGGAGAATGTCCGCGACTGGTGTATTTCGCGCCAGTTGTGGTGGGGACAACGTATTCCGGCCTGGTACTCTCCTGACGGAACCGATTTCGTCGTCTGTAAGACGGAAACCGAAGCGATCAGGTTGTTTGAAACGAAGGGGAAGAAATTCGGGACGGGGCAACTCAGGCAGGATGAAGACGTCTTGGACACCTGGTTCTCCAGTTGGCTGTGGCCGATCAGTGTATTCGACGGCTTCAAAGATCCCGACAACAAAGACATTCAATACTATTACCCCACCAACGACCTGGTGACTGCCCCGGAGATCCTGTTCTTCTGGGTAGCGCGGATGATCATTGCCGGTTATGAGTACCGGGGCGAGAAACCTTTTACGAATGTTTACCTGACCGGCATTGTGCGTGACAAGCTGGGACGGAAAATGTCGAAGTCGTTGGGTAATTCTCCTGACCCGCTCAATCTGATCGCCAACTACGGCGCCGACGGAGTTCGTGTCGGAATGTTGCTTTCTTCGCCAGCCGGTAACGATCTACTGTTCGACGAGTCCTTGTGTGAGCAGGGGCGCAATTTTGCGAACAAGGTTTGGAACGCTTTCCGGTTGGTGCAGGGCTGGCAGGTGGATGGCAGCCTGAAGCAACCAGCGGAGTCCGCTGCTGCTGTTGCCTGGTTCAAGGAGCGATTCCTGGAACAATTGCAGTTGTTGAACGACCATTATGCGAAGTACCGCATGAGTGACGCGCTCATGTGTACCTATAAACTGATCTGGGACGACTTCTGTGCCTGGTACCTGGAGATTGTGAAACCCGCCATGGGAACCGGAATGGATGTTCAGACTCACCAAGCGACGGTCGGATTCTTCGAGGAGTTGCTCAAGGTGTTGCACCCGTGGATGCCTTTCATTACCGAAGAACTGTATCATCATTTGGGAGAACGTTCGGGTAGCGATTGCATCATTGTGAGCGCATGGCCCAAATCAGGAACGTTTGATACGGACCTGTTGGGTGCATTCGCCAGCGCGCAGGAAACCATTACCCAGGTCCGCAATCTTCGGAAGACCCGGAACATCCCGTTCAAGGATCCACTGCGTTTGCTTCGCCGGTCTGAGCAAACCATCGACAGCCGCTTTGATGCGGTGATCATCAAGATGGCCAACTTGGAATCGCTGGAGTCGACGGACGATAAAGTTGCCGGCGCCTTGAGCTTCCTGGTTGGAAAGATCGAATGTTTCCTGCCTGTTTCCGGTGGCATTGATGTAGAAGCTGAAAAGCAGCGATTGCTGAAAGAATTGGATTACAACAAAGGCTTCCTGAAATCGGTTCAGGCGAAACTGGCCAATCAGCGCTTCGTCGAGAATGCCAAGCCGGAAGTGGTCGAGGTGGAGCGACGGAAGCAAAGTGACGCGGAAGCCAAGATCCGCGCCATTGAGGAGCAACTGGCCGCTTTGGGTTAATACTGATCGATGATGAATATTCGAACGACCATCGGCAGGATCATCGAGCTGATGGTCGTTTTACTTTTTTTGCTGGCTATCTGGTATCACCAACTGTTGGGCTACGGATGGATGCAGTTGCGCGGTCAGTTGTCCATCGTGTGGAATGCGCGTAGCGTTGATGAAGTGTTGGCAGATCCGACAACACCTGACAGCGTCAAAGCTCAGTTGACTTATATCCATGCAGTCAGACGCTTTGCCATCGACTCGCTGGGATTGCGCGATACCAGGAACTATACCACCTACTACGACCAGCACGGTCAGCCGTTGTTGTGGGTCCTGACGGCCAGTGAAGTCTTTCGTATCCGGCCTTACCAATGGAAATTCCCGGTAGTGGGTACGGTGTCCTATAAAGGGTTCTTTCGAAAGGAAGTCGGCGAGCGTGAAGCGCGGCTGTTGGAGGAGAGCGGGTTCGACATCGACTACGGCGAAGTGGGAGCATGGAGCACGTTGGGGTGGTTCAGGGATCCGATCCTCTCCGGAATGCTGAGGCGTGGACAAGGAAGATTGGCGGAGCTGATCATTCATGAAATGACGCATGCCACCCTGTATGTTCCGGGCGAGGTCGATTTCAATGAGAACCTGGCGAGTTTCATTGGCGAAGAAGGGGCGAAGCGATTTCTAAACGCCCACTTCGGCGCGGAGGCGCCAGAGACCATTCGGTATCTTGATTTCCTGCATGATTACAATGCACTGGCCCGTCACCTGGTGCGTGGTACCGAATGGCTGGATTCAGTTTATCAGACCCGAGAATTTTACAAATGGGGAATCGCGGAAAAGCAGTTGTTGAAACGCGACATGATCGATTCGGTGCTGAGTGCATTGGATACCGTGACCGTTCATGATACGCTCCGGGCTAAACGGCGGTTTTCCGGTACTCGTCCGAACAATGCCTACTTTTTAAATTATATCCGGTATGATGCGATGAAAGATTCGCTGGATCGCGTATTTCGGATGCAATTCGGGAGTGATTTTGCTGCCTTTCTGGATTTTCAACGGGAACGATACGCCGTTCAATGAAGTCTGCCGCTTCAATAAATAAATCCAAAGGAGTATCGGGAGCAGGGCTTATTGACCGATTACTAGCTGAACGTCATTCGTTGCAGCAAACGGAACGGATCGCGCGGGAGATCGGGGAAAGTTCCCTGTTGTTTGGGTCGTTAATGCGCCGCTATCTCGGCGAAGATCCCGTTCTCTCGCAACGTGCCGCCTGGGTAATGAGCAAGGTGGCTTGTCGTCATCCCGGCTTGATGCGTCCCTGGTGGAAGAAGGCCTTGCAGCGGTCCCGCCGGCCCTGTCATGATGCGATCAGGCGGAATCTATTGAAAGTGCTTGAATGCTCGGGTGTACCGGAGGCGCTTGAATCCGAAGTACTGGAGGCCTGTCTGGGCTGGTTAGCAGATCGTTCACAACCCATTGCGGTACATGCTTACGCGTTGACCATTGTACACGCCATGGTGCAACGTTACCCGGAACTGGAAGGAGAATTCAAAGCCGTCGCCGGTTTGCTTCGGGAAAAGGCGAGTCCCGGGTTACGAAGTCGGCTGCGCAAGCTAGGACTCTGACCGGAGTTCCTGCTGGTAAACCCTGTACCGTTTATATACGACGGCGCCAAGCCGTTCCATTTCCGCGCGCATGCGGGTGTTCGATTCGAGGATCAGGTGGCTGTCGATGCACGTCAGTCCGCGCTTACGGGCACTTTCGAACAAGTTGATGCCCAGGACGGGCGTCAGTCCCCGTCCTTGAAAATCGGAGCGGACCGCACCCAGCAGCAAATCCAATTGTTGGGTTCTTTTCATGGACTGCAAGAGGTGCAGAAAGCCGAATGGCAACAGACGACCCCTTGCTTTGCGCAAGCCTTCGCTGAAATCCGGAACCGCGATGACGAAGGCTACCGGCGCGGCATGATCGTCGACGATCATCTTGACAAGTTCGGGTTTCAGGAGTGGTAGGTATTGCGCGGCCAGCTTGCGCATCTCCGCTTCACTCATGGTCTGGAAGCCGAGCAGATCCTTGTAGGTCTCGTTTACGAGTCGAAGCACGGGTACGATGAACGGTTTGAGCGAAGCACGTTTGGAAAAAGACAGTACGCGCAGGCGACTGTTGCGAAGCGTTCGTTCCGCGATACGCCGGTAGAGGTCCGGAACCGACTGAGGAATCTCCAGTTGGTACACCAGGCAATCGATCAGCTTCGTCATGCCTTCGCCTTCCAACATTGGTGGCAGGAAATCCGGATTCGTCGCGGTCGCGATCACGGGCAGGTGTTCGAATCCTTCCAACTGCAGGCCCTGCGGGTCTTTGTCGGAAAGCCCAAACGGTCCTATCAGGCGTTGCATGCCGCGCTCCTTGCACCAGTCTCGGATCGCTTGCAACAGGGTATGGACAACCATCGGGTCGTTGATGGCCTCGAGTTGGTAAAATCGACCGGTCTTTTCCTTTTTGCGGCTGTTGTACTCATGGTGGATGATTCCCATGATCCTACCAACGGCCCGGTTGCCCACATAGGCCAGGTAGCGGATCGTGTCGCACTGCTGGAGCGCCGGATTTTTCTTCGGATCGTGGAAGCTGAACTCATCCGACCAGACCGGGGGCACAAAATTGGGACGCGTATTGATGATCTCGGGAAGCAGCACATACGTCCTCAATTCCTGCTGCGTAGTGACGGGGACCAGTCGTATTGCCTGAGTCATACGGTTCTAATCAATATGCGCCTCCCGGCCTGCGGTTGCGAAGGCGGGGATCATCCGGGAAAGACGGCAGCGAGTCCGGCAATGCGGTAGTGCCGCTGGTGTCCGTCAGTGTCTGCAGGAACGCGATGAGGTGTTGTTGTTCTTCTTCCGTCAGGTTGAGCGGTTCAGGGTCGAGTGTCGGCTCCGGATCCAGCATACCCAAGCCCGCGCCTCCGCCGCGATTGTAGAATGCGATCACTTCTTCCAGCGTTTCATAGACGCCCTGGTGCATGTAAGGAGCCGTCAGGGCGATGTTGCGTAAGGTCGGTGTCTTGAAAGCGCCTTTGAAACCTTTCAGGTCGAGAAAGCCGGCACGCCCGGGATCGGGATCGGGGCGGGCGTGCGCAGGGTCGGAAGTGGCAGGAACATTGAGCACTTCGGCTTCCGATTCCCAGTAGTCGGGTGGAACAGTTCCGTTGAAAAGCGGAACGAAATGACAGCTGGCGCAACGGCCTTTGCCAACGAAGAGGTTGAATCCTGAAATCGCTTCGGATGGTAGCTGGCTTTCTCCGCGCATGGCAAGATCGAATTCCGAGTTCAAGGCAATCAACCGGCGTTCGTATTCCGCGATGGCCAGCACGATGGATGCCGGTGTGATAAGGGTGTCTTCGGAACCGGCAAAGGCTTTGCGAAATAACTCACGGTAGCCTGGTGAGCCCTGAAGTTTTTCCGCGATCACGGAAGCATCGCCATGCATTTCTTCGGAGTTGTTCAGGACCTCTCCCGCCTGGTTTTCGGGATTGACTACGCGCAGGTCGAAGAACAGGCTTTGCTGCAGCATTGCATTGATGAGGGTGGGGGCGTTGCGGCGTAAAACCGATCCATGCTGAACACCGTGACTGGTGAGTTGTCCATCCGTAAAGGCTTTGTCGGGCTGGTGGCAACTCGCGCAACTGCGTTCATTGTTGGATGAAAGCGCCGGATCGAAAAATAGCATACGACCGATTGCAGCCAGCAGCTCGTGGTCGCCTTCGTGCTTTGCCGGCATGAACTTGTCCAGCAGGAAAGCGTTGCGGTCGAACACGGATCGAACGGCCGGGTTGACCGGGTCAGTCGAATCCCAGTCGGGAAAGCGGGTGATGAGGTAGCGGGAAAACGCGTCGCTCAGCGGAAGGAAGCATTGCGTATAGAGTGTGTAGTAGTCGGGCTCCGAATCTTTGCCGGATGATCGAAGTGTCCGCGCTGCAGTAGCGAGTTGGGCGACGAAATTCTTCAGGGCAAGCCGGGAACCTTCGAATTCCGGTTGGGTCAAAAGCGAAAGTCGTCTTGCCTGTTCATCCAGTGTTCGTGCGGCCTCTTCGAACGCGATCCGGCTGACCGGCGTTTCCATCTGGGTGAGGCCGGTGAGAAACAGTCGCAAGAGTTGGCGGTGGCATAGGCGCAGGTAGCTTCGCTCGCTGGAATATTCATTCGTCGCATGCAGTTTCAGGCGCTGCACCAGGTTCCTGATCGACTCGAATTGTGCCTGCAATTCTTTTCGACGTTGCGGTCCGGCTGAATCGAAAAGCGCAGGTTCGAGTGCTTGTAAGCCTGCCGGTGGTAAGATGGGTGCAAACGCTTCCTCTTCTTCCGGACGCTCGAGCGGGGGGCCGTTCCAGCGTTTGAAAAGTTTCCGGTCGGTTAACAACAACCATTCTTCCAGCAACCTGAAATGAACGCGAACGTCGATCCATCGTTCCCGAAGTAGGCTATCCCGGATCGGGTCGTCAGATCGAAGGGCAGTCTTACGAAGTTCGGCCAGGGATTTCTCCAAAGCCATGACGTCACTGTTGCGCAGCGATACGAGGGTTTGCGTATCGAACTCCGGCAGGGAGGAAGATGGAGGTTGCCAACTGAATCCCATCAAGATGATCAGTAGGACGGGTATTAGCCAGGTAAAACGAAACTGCATAGGATTCCCGCTTGAATTTAGGGAAATGAATCCGATGAAGAAGGGTGAAAAGTCATTCGAAGGAATCAGCCTTGTCCGTGAAAATAGCATCAAGGGCTGTCGGTCTGTAAACAACTGGTAATTAGCACCCTAGAACTGGCTTGGCCCGGCTAAACGGAACAAAAGGTTAGCCCCGGAGTTTTATCTTTGCGAGATTACCCCGAAGTATGAAAAAGCCGACCGTTTACGTTCCCCAGAATAAGATCCGGATTGTTACCGCTGCCTCGCTTTTTGACGGGCACGATGCCGCTATCAACATCATGCGCCGGATCATTCAAAGCAGTGGCGCGGAAGTGATTCACCTGGGTCACGATCGTTCGGTTCAGGAAGTGGTCGATTGCGCGATCCAGGAGGACGTGCAGGCGATCGCCATGACCAGCTATCAGGGCGGACATATTGAGTACTTCAAGTACATGTATGACCTGTTGAAGGAAAAGGGCTGCGGACACATCAAGATTTTCGGTGGGGGCGGCGGTGTCATTCTTCCGGAAGAGATCAGTGAACTGCATGCATACGGCATCACCCGGATCTATTCACCGGACGACGGTCGCTCGATGGGCTTGCAGGGCATGATCAACGACCTGCTGAAGCAGTGTGATTTCCCCACTGGCATTAACCTGAATGGAGAAGTGAAGCGCTTGGGAGAACGTGAGCCGCGCGTGGTGGCGAAACTGATCTCTTGTGCCGAGAATAATCCGGACGAGTTTAGCAAGGTACATCGGGATCTCGATAAACTCGTCGGCTCGAAGAAGGTGCCGGTACTGGGCATTACCGGAACGGGAGGCGCGGGGAAATCATCGCTTGTCGACGAGTTGGTCCGACGATTTCTCATCGACTTTTCGGATAAAACCATCGCCATCGTTTCGGTGGACCCTTCCAAGCGCAAGACCGGCGGTGCCCTGCTGGGCGATCGTATCCGGATGAATTCCATTCATCACCCGCGCGTGTACATGCGTTCACTGGCCACCCGCCAGTCGAATCTGGCCTTGTCGAAATACGTCAAGGACGCAGTCGACATCCTGAAGGCGGCCCAATACGATCTCATTATCCTGGAGACATCCGGTATCGGACAAAGCGATACCGAGATCCTGGATCATTCGGATGTTTCCTTGTACGTGATGACACCGGAGTATGGCGCCGCATCGCAGTTGGAAAAGATCGATATGCTCGACTTCGCCGACGTGATCGCGTTGAACAAGTTCGACAAGCGCGGCGCGCTCGACGCGTTGCGCGACGTCAAGAAGCAATATCAGCGGAACCATCAGTTGTGGGACCAGGATCCGGAAGCGATGCCGGTTTTCGGGACGATCGCTTCGCAGTTCAACGATCCGGGAATGAACCGGCTTTACCGCAAACTGATCGACAAGTTGAACGAAAAACTGGAAGCGGGATTCGAGAGCAAGTTCGAGATCACCGGAGAGATGTCGGAGAAGATCTACATCATTCCTCCGGCACGAACCCGTTACCTGAGCGAGATCAGCGAATCGATCCGCAACTACAATCAATGGGTGAAAGACCAGGCGGACATCGCGCAGCGGCTGTTTGCCATCCGGAAATCACTGGAAACCCTGGATGCTTCGGATCTCGCGGAGAAGGCTCCCGTTAAATTGGCGCTTGACAAACTGTACGAGCAGACCGAGTTGAAGCTCGACGGACAGAACAAGAAGGCACTGCAGGAATGGCCCCGGAAGGTCCAGCAGTTCCGGGATGAAGTCTATACCTACAAAGTCCGCGACAAGGAAGTCAAGGTGAAGACCTTTACCGAATCCCTGTCGAGGACACACATTCCCAAGATCGCCACGCCGAAATTTGAAGCCTGGGGTGAAGTATTGCGTTGGAGCCTGCAGGAGAATTTTCCGGGCGAGTTTCCTTTTACCGCGGGGGTGTACCCCTTCAAGCGGACGGAAGAAGATCCCACGCGCATGTTCGCCGGCGAAGGCGGACCTGAGCGTACCAACCGTCGTTTCCATTATGTGAGCAAGGGAATGCCTGCCAAGCGGTTGTCGACAGCATTCGACTCGGTGACTCTTTACGGTCACGATCCTGATTATCGCCCGGATATTTACGGTAAGATCGGTAACAGCGGCGTGTCCATCTGTTGCCTGGATGATGCGAAGAAGCTGTACAGCGGATTCAATCTTGCCGATCCGAAGACATCGGTATCGATGACCATCAACGGTCCTGCTGCGATCCTCACCGGCTTTTTCATGAACGCCGCGATCGATCAGCAGTGCGAACTGTACATCCGGCAGCACGGACTTGAGCAGGAAGTGGAGGCGAAGATCCGGGCGATCTACGCGGCAGCCGGCACGGCTCGACCGGCTTACCAGGGGCCGTTGCCCGAAGGTAACGACGGTCTGGGCCTGATGTTGCTGGGCGTGACGGGTGACCAGGTCTTGCCGAAGGAAGTGTACGATAAGATCAAGGCCCACACCGTGCAAGTCGTGCGCGGTACGGTGCAGGCGGATATTCTCAAAGAAGACCAGGCGCAGAATACCTGTATTTTCTCGACAGAATTTTCGCTTCGCCTCATGGGCGACGTGCAACAGTATTTTATCGAGAAAAAAGTGCGGAATTTTTATTCCGTTTCCATATCCGGCTACCACATTGCCGAAGCGGGCGCCAATCCGATCACCCAACTGGCCTTTACGCTCGCGAATGGATTCACCTATGTGGAGTATTACCGTTCGCGCGGGATGGACATCAACGCGTTCGCGCCGAACCTGAGTTTCTTTTTCAGCAACGGGATCGATCCGGAATACGCGGTGATCGGTCGGGTTGCACGCAGGATTTGGGCGAAGGCGATGAAGCAGAAGTACGGAGCCGACGAGCGATCGCAGTTGCTCAAGTATCACATTCAGACTTCCGGCCGCTCTCTGCATGCGCAGGAGATCGACTTCAACGACATCCGGACCACGCTGCAGGCCTTGTATGCCATCTATGACAACTGCAACAGCCTTCACACCAACGCCTACGACGAAGCCATCACGACGCCTACGGAGGAAAGCGTTCGTCGGGCCATGGCGATCCAGCTGATCATCAATAAAGAACTGGGCCTTGCCAAGAATGAGAACCCGATGCAGGGTTCGTTCATCATCGAAGAGTTGACGGATCTCGTCGAGGAGGCGGTGATGGCCGAGTTCGATCGCATCACGGAACGTGGCGGCGTCTTGGGCGCTATGGAGACCATGTACCAGCGCGGCAAGATCCAGGAGGAGAGTCTTTACTATGAGACCCTGAAGCATACCGGCGAGTTCCCGATCATCGGCGTGAACACCTTCCTGTCCTCGAAAGGATCGCCGACCGTCATACCGGCTGAAGTGATCCGGGCAACGACGGAAGAGAAGGAGTACCAGATCAGCATGTTGAAAGACCTCCACGCGCGAAATGAAAAGAAGGCGGGCGATCAACTGAAGAGCCTGCAACTGGCGGCCGTTCAGAACAAGAACATGTTCTCCGAGCTGATGGAAGCAGTGAAGTATTGTTCCCTGGGACAGATCACCAAATCCCTTTTCGCCGTCGGCGGTCAGTACCGGCGCAACATGTGATCATGGCTGCCGGCTTGCAGTACGATAGCTTCTTCTCGCGCATGCTGACCAGGCGTTGGTGGTTATCGATTGTGTTGGTGCTGTTCAGTGCCCACGTTTACGGCCAGGATATCGTGCGGTACAAAGACGGCAGTATCGAACGCGGGGCCGTTCAACAATCCGGATTCGGTTTCATTCGTTTCAGTACGAATCCTCAGACCGGGGTCTCGCGAAGGATCTCCAAGCAGGATCTTACCTCGTTAACCTATGCTTCCGGCGAGAGCATTTATTTCAATGCCTACACGAGCGACACACCCCGTACCCGGAAAGTGATCATTCACCTGCGGAGCGAGGAGACGGTTACCGGCCGACTGATCCGGCAGACCAACGACAGCTTAATCGTTCGGGCAGGGAAGGGTAGAAGGGAAGAGGTGTTGGTATTGCGAACGGACAGCTTACGAAAGCTCGAGTTCCTGAGCGGCGAACGTGAGTATTATTCGCCGACGTATCGCGAACCGGCGGTTCATTTTCTTCCCTACCGGCGTTTGCAATTGGGTTTGCTGCTGGGCGGCGGCGGGTATTCAGAGCAAACGGATGTGGTGGATGCCTATGAGGGTGCGGGTTTTGGTCTGTTGACTACGAACTCCAACGGGATGCCCACGGCAGCCAGGGGACTTGAGTTCAAGCCGACACCGACCCAGATCAAGTTGCAGGCAGCGTATCGATTTCGTCGCAATCTGCAATTGTCCGTCCAGCTGCCCCTTCAGCGCAAGACGTTTTCGCTTTTAATGGGTCGACCTGTAGGCAGTCTTAATCCATTACCGTTAGCATACAAATTTCACCTCACGCAGGCAGCAGCATTATTTGATTTCGTCTTTTTGCCCTATCCGCGAAAACAACGAACGGCGTTTGAACTGCAGGTTTCTTGCGGAATGGGTTTCGACGTCGTGGAGGAAGAATTCGAATTGCGATCCGATAGCGGATATTTTTGGAGTTCTTCCAGGTCGAGCGGTGGTATGCGTGGTATCTTCGGATTCACCTCCCGGCTGCACCTTAGCCGGATCGTTTCGATCGTTCCGTTACAGCTTCAGTTTGATATACCGGTACTACGTCCGGCGTTTGAAGAATCCTATGTTCGGTACCCGGACGGGTTGGTGCGCGTCAGCTCGTATAATTACTATCCATTTGGTGTAGCCGTCCATTGGGGTGTTACGTTTCACTTGCTTTCGCAATGAATGCGTTTCTGCTTAAGCCAATTCTGCCAGCATACAGCGAATGCCTCCGCCTCCTGTTTTCTCGATGACAGGAATTTCGAAGATCAGCGGAGTACAATACCTGCGAAGCTGATGCTGTTGTTGAGGCGTAAATGCATCCCAGGCGGTCGAGCTTACTGCCAGCAGTTTCGAGCCGCTTTCATTTTCCAATTCCAGGACGTTGGCGCAGAATGCCGAGAGCTGCTTTCGCGTGATGGTGATCTGTTCTTTGCCCAACTGACGGAGGAGATGTTCCAATTCCTTTTTCTCCGGTTCGAAGGGCATTGCATCCGGACACCAGATCGCCCAGTGCTCACCGACCGATAGTACCACATTGGTGTGGTAGTAAGGTCGTTCCTGTTCATCCTTCGTTTTAAAGGTAAACAGGCAATAGCCCATTTGCTTTGCCCACCGTTCTGCTAAGGCCGGATGTGTGCGATCAGAAAGTGCAGAGAAAGCTAGGCGGTTCATCCGATCCAACACCAGGCTGCCGGTCCCTTCCAGAAACATGCCCTGTTGTTCGAACTGACGGAGATCGATTGTGCCGGGGTAGTTCGTTTGCAGCCAGGCGATGAATTCCGATCGTCGTTCCAGCCTGCGATTAACGGCCTTCATCGGATACAGCACCAGGGTTCCATCCTCGTGCGTGCTGAACCAATTGTTCGGAAAGAGCGCATCGGGCGTCTGTTCGTCGGGCGGTTGAAAGCGGCTGACACGGATCCCCGCGGATTCGAGCCGGACTACAGCCGCGTTGAATTCAGCTAAGGCCGCTGATTGATGCGCCAATGGATCGATGATTCCCTGTTGTTGAAATGCGTTATCGCCGGCGGTCTCGGGGTTGGAGCAGAAACCGCATGGGGCTATCATCAGCACGTGCCGCACTGCCATCCGCTCATCGTTTGATCAGGCGTTGTTGGAAAGAGCCTTGTTCGTTCGTAAAGCGAAGCAAGTAACATCCGGGAGTAAGTGACGGCAGGGGTAGTTTACCCGAATTGCAGCTTAACCCCAGGCTTTGCAGCAGTTGCCCCTGCAGATTCCAGAGTTCGACCCGGTAACATGCTGTTGCAATATGCCGGAGTATGAGCTCATCACCAACAGGATTGGGAAAAACCGAAACCGGCGCGGTATGAACGGATCCAAAGCCATCGTTGATCACCGCAAGGGTATCGGAATATCCACTACAACCGTTGCTGTCGGTAACGAACACGAAGTAGGAACCGCTTGGGACTCCCAGCAGCGAAGGGCCGGTTTCCGTCAACTGACCCGAGCTGAGCTCATACCATTGATATGACAGATAAATCGGATCACAGAAGACATCCGGGCCGGCAGCGGTCAGCACCGGCTGAGGTAGGCCGTGGACGGTAATGAAGTTGATCTGCGACTTGCTGTTGCTGCATTGTCCGTCGTCCACAGTCAGGGTGATCGTGTAAGCACCCGGATTGGAAAACAGAATGTCGGAAGGATTAAGGTCGCCGGACGTGAAAGGTGTGCCACCGGCAAAAAGCCAGGTGCGGGATGCGATCGTGCCAATCGATTGATCGAAGAAGTCGATCGAATCGCCTGCGCAGATCGTGGAATCCGAGCAACTGAAATCCGCTCGCGGACCTGCCTGGATGCGGATCAAATTGGTTGTCACTTGCGTGTTACTGCCTGCGCCATTGGAGACCGTCAGCGTAACGGAGTAAGTTCCCGGAGTGGAATAGCAGATCGTGCCCGGGTCCTGTGCTGTGGAGGTAGCGGGAAGGCCGCCTGGGAACGACCAATTCCAGGTGGTAGGAGTTCCAGTGCTCAGATCGCTGAACGTTACGCAAAGTGAATCGCAGCCAAGCGTATCGGATACAGAAAAGAGCGCAACGGGAAGGGAAGCCGACGATTCGGACAAGGTGAGGTTGTCCACTGCAAAGGAAGGATCGGTCCCTACACCGTCGCTGTTGTTCTTCCAACGGAATCCGATCCGAAGGTCCGGGACATTCTCACAGGCAGGTGGAAGCGTTGCGTTATAGGCTGTCCAGACGCCTTGTCCGCTCGGACAGGTGTTGGTCTTTGCGAGATTGACGAGCTGGGTCCAGGTAGCACCACCGTCGCTGCTGTATTCCACGCTTCCGTCGTCGTTGATGCCTGCGCCGTTTTCGATGTACTGAAAAGAAATGCTTAGTCCGGTACGACCGAGTGTGTTGATAGCGGGTGATGCTGCGCGTTTATCCGTGGTCGGGTCTTCACCTGAAAATGCCGGGCCTGCATTGTAGGATGCGCCGCAATCGCCATTCGGACAAAACAGGCAGAGGGTACAAGGAACGCTTCCAATGTGCAGGGTCTGATCGTTCCCACAGCCAGCTCCGCAGGCGCCTACCGCTTCGCCGTTTTCGGAGCAACTGATGAACCATTCGTTCGCCACAGAGCCCTGGGTACCGATCGACGTTACGGTCCAATTGCCGTTCGGTCCGGTGTAGGTAGCGGCTTCGCAATTATCCGGACAACCATTATTGAAATTTTCCGTCCAGAAGATGCTTTGGGCGTCACAAAAAGCTGGGATGAAGAGCAGCAATAGTATGGGATAGGCGAGTGTTCGCATCGGAGTCTGGCTTTCTCCCAAACTTAAGCATTGGTACAGGAAGAGGCAAAACGAGATTTCGCCGGGATTTGCGTGCTCAGGTGGAGTTCATGTCGCATTTTCGACCATTTCTTACAAATGAAAGCGGAACGGAATGCTTGTTCACACGGGCGACTTTTCCGGTTGTATCCTGCGTTAAAACCACCCCTCATGAAAAACGAACCTGTTGTTACCTACAACCACATGGAGGAAGACGATGCAGGGCGCACGGTTTATCCCGAGGCGCAGGCAAAGGAAAGTCTCCCGATCAGCTTGTATATGCTGTTGGTCGTAGACGCGATCCTTGTTTCAGCCATTGTATTCCTCACTTTTAAGGTAATTTTCTGATTTACGGAAGAACGACCTGTTAAGGGGCCCGCGGGCCCCTTTTTTTATTCAGGTCGGGGAAGAAACGTGCCCTTTTGCTACTTTTGGAAGAAGCACTAGTCTTCCCATCCTTCTATGAAAAAAGTACTCTGCGTCTTGGTCAGCCTGATCGGGCTGACCGTTCCTTCCATGTCCCAGGTAACGCTTACGCCGTTCGCTTCGGGCTTCACATCACCGGTTGATATCAAGAATTGCGGCGATGGCCGGATCTTCGTTCTCGAGCAGAACGGTCAGATCAACATTCTGGATACGGCCGGCAATATCAACCCGGTACCGTTTCTTGACATTGTCGGTCGGGTATTGTACAGTGGCGAACAGGGTTGTCTGGGTCTGGCGTTTCCTCCCGACTTCGCGACGTCCCAGGTGTTTTATGTGAACTACACCCGTCGTCCGGACGGTGATACGCGCATCTCCCGCTTTCATGTCAGTGCAACCAATCCCGATAGCGCGGATGCGAATAGCGAAGAAATCCTGCTGACGATCCACCAGCCGTATTCCAATCACAACGGCGGACATATCCAGTTCGGTAAGGACGGGTATCTCTATATCGGGATGGGTGACGGAGGTTCCGGCGGTGACCCGGAGAACCGCGCGCAGAACCCGGATTCATTGCTCGGAAAAATGTTGCGCATCGCCGTGGACCCTTCCAACCCGACCTATAGTATTCCTCCAACCAATCCCTTTGCCGGAAATCCTTCTCTTGGCGCGGAAGAGATCTGGGCGCTGGGCGTCCGGAACCCATGGCGCTGGAGCTTCGATCGTGCAACCGGAGATCTTTGGATCGGAGATGTAGGGCAAGGGACCTACGAAGAAATCGATTACGAACCCTACGGTTCCGGCGGCGGATTGAATTACGGCTGGAGGTGTTACGAAGCCAATGCCAGCTACAATACCGCTGGTTGTCTCGCTCAGTCGAATTACGTTTCGCCGGTTCACTTTTACCCGCGTTCGTCCGGATATTCCGTGACTGGAGGTTACGTGTATCGCGGCGCCCGATATGCTGATATTTATGGCAAGTATTTTTTCTCCGACTATGGTGTTTCTTCCATCCGGACGCTGGAACCTGACGGAGCCGGTGGCTTCACCCATACCAACCTGGGTAGTTTGGGTGCCAGCGCCATTGTAGGTTTTGGCGAAGACAAATGGGGTGAGCTTTATGTCGCTGCGCTCGGCGGTACTGTTTACCGACTGCGCTCGACAGCCTGTCAACCCGCGGCAACGATCAATGCCGGATCGGATACGCTGTATGATTGCGGTACCGGCTCCGTAACGCTGAATGCACCGCTGGGAGCAGGCTTTCAGTATTCCTGGGCAGTTGATGGAATTCCCTGGCCTTCCGTCACGGAGTCCGCTACAGCTACTCAGGCTGGTGTATGGACGGTGACTGTAACGGACCCGAATGGCTGTTCCAATTCCGATACCACGCGCGTTTTGTTTGTGCAACCGCCCACGGTGAGCTTCTCCGGCCTTGATACCTTGTATTGTGTGTACAACAGTCGCGTTAACCTGTTGCCGCTGCCGCTGGGTGGTACGTTTACAGGTCCCGGAATTGTTGGCGCGGCGTTTGATCCGGGTATTGCCGGGATCGGAACTCATACAATTGTTTACACTTATACGGATAACCGGGGTTGTACCAACAGCGCTTCTCAGGAAGTAAGGGTCGATGCTTGTCTCGGCATGCAGCAAGCTGCCAGTATCGGTTCGCTTAGCGTGTTCCCGAATCCGGTCCGTGACCTGGTAGGCGTTGAGTTGAGTGCTGCGCGTGAGCAGGACATGACCTTTACGATCACTGATCTCACCGGGCGTATCGTACACTCGGAAATGCAACGCGTAACCCCGGGTACCTCCCGTTACTCCATCCGGGCAGGCAAGCTCGCACAGGGTTTGTATGTATTGCGCGTGTCGAACGGAATCAGCGAAAACCAAACCACCTTTGGTGCCGCAGAGTAACGGATCAGTTTCCTACAAAAAAAGGCCGCGACATGTTCGCGGCCTTTTTATTTCGAATGAATGGCGGTTATCGGATCAACTTTTTCATAATCGATACCGATCCCGATGTATAACGCAACAAGAAGGTACCGGAGGAGGGCAGGTCGCCCGATAGCAGTTCCCGAATGGAAACGAACTGGCGGGTAGCAGGTACGGATAGCATTCCGAGCGGACGACCCAGCATATCGAACAATTCCAGTCGTTGCTCCAGCTTGCTGTCTCGCGGCAACAGAATGTTCGATGCAGTTGTCAACGGTATCGGGGCGACTTGTAATTCCGGAGTCTGGGTGCTTGCTTCGATCGCAGTGAGCACGCCCAGGTTGCCGTCGATGTCGATGTTCTGCGCGTAAACACCACGGTCCTGGCGTTCATCGTCCCATACGACCACTACATTGTTGGAATGGAAGCGAAGCATGCTGCCATCGCCTTTGCTGCTGGCGACATTGCTCATCACCACGTGTGAAGGCCAAACGGTAGCGCCGTTGTCGTCGATGCGGATAGCGCGAAGCTCCTGGTTGCCGAAGGAGCCGTTGGCATAGGCGATGATGTATCCGTTGGTGACTTCCTGCATATCCCAGGGTTCGTCGTAGGTCGCGCTGATCGGGGTGACGGAGGCTCCGTTCGCGCCTAAAAGCATCGTGCCGGTGTTGTCGAACTTTTGGACCGTAACACCTGCCTGACCCTGGTTGCTGTCGAGTTCTTTCATCAGCAGCCAGTGTACTCCCGGGGACATGTTAGCACGCAGTGCGACTAGTTCCTTGTGTGTCGTGGTGGATGTGCTGGCTTCGAATCCGGTTGCATTCCAGAGATTGCCATTGGCATCGATGTGCTGAACATAGACATCGTTCATGGTGGACATGACCGGGTTGGAGGTATTGAAACCGATGTAGAGTCCGTCCGCGTCGTCTCGTATTACTGACGGGTAGTGAACCCAAGGAATGGTCTTCGTGGAAACCTGTACCGCGTTCGACCAGACCGCGACACCCGCTGCGGTATAGCGTTGGACGAACATCGTAGAAGTGAAGGGGAAGTTTCCGGTTTCCTGTACGTAGAAGACCAGGAAATCGTCGGTCCCTGCCATCGGAACTACCTGAGGCCGGCTATAGTTCACCACGCCGGTGCTGTCCTTGATCCGCAGCGGCGTATTTCCCCAGATAAAGGATCCGTTCGGGGCGATGCACTGAATGGAGATCCAACGGTCGTTGCCGTCATCGGCATTCCAGGCTACGAAGGCGTTTCCCGAGCCGGGAGCAATTGCTACATCCGGTGCGATACCCCCGGTTGAAAGGCTGTCGAAGCAGGGAATGCCGTTTGCGTTCCATCCCAATGTTCCGTTTGCACCGAGCCGGTAGGCAAATACCGAAAGGATGCCCAGGCGCATGTCCTGAAAGGCGACGACGGAGTTGCCGAATAGATCGCTCGTCAGGTCGTAGCGAAAGAGGGCGGAGTTCTGTGGGTAGGTACTGATGAATTTTCCGGTGGCTCCCCACTGACCGTAGCCGTCGACATCCAGCTTTTGCATCTTGAAGTCGTAGTTGCCGGAGCTGTTCGCCGCGAACCAGGAAATGATGGTGGAGCCATTATCACCCGGTGTTGTGAGCGGAACGACTTCCTCCAATCCCGCGTCATCGTGGACAATGGTGTTGAGGCTGGGGTCGGATGTCCATTGTGCGCTGGCGCTGCCGGTCAGGAAAAGCAGGGCGAGTAGCGATTTTTTCATGGGTAGTCGGATTTGGGTAGCCGAAAGGTACTCAAACCCGGACACTCGAAGCCTGAGAAAAATCAGC
The DNA here is from genome assembly GCA_016713765.1 of Bacteroidota bacterium. Taxonomy (NCBI): domain Bacteria; kingdom Pseudomonadati; phylum Bacteroidota; class Bacteroidia; order Candidatus Pollutiaquabacterales; family Candidatus Pollutiaquabacteraceae; genus Candidatus Pollutiaquabacter; species Candidatus Pollutiaquabacter sp. The sequence goes on along the minus strand of JADJON010000003.1, from coordinate 106,984 downwards.
TGCTATTTAGGGGCGACCCGTAGCAGGTAAACGGCGACGAAAGCGAATACGATGTTCGGGATCCAGACCGCGATCATGGCCGGGATCGAGCCACTGATGGCGAAGGTATTCGCGACCTGCATGAAAAGGATGTAAGCGAAACTCAGGGTAATCCCCAGTCCAAGTTGAGAGCCGATTCCTCCCCGAACTTTCCGGCTGGAAAGGGAAACGCCGATCAGCATCAGGATAAACGTGGAGAACGGCAGTGCGATGCGCCGGTATTTCTCGACCAGGTACGAATTGATGCTTTCGGAACCGCTGATCTTTTCCTCTTCGATGAAAGCACTGAGGGCCGGTGTATCCATCGCATCGACAATGTTAAGTCGCCGGCGGAAGTCTGCAGGCTTTATCGATAACGTAGTGTCAAGCTGCCATCCGTTGGTGAGGGTTTCCCGAAATCCGGTGATTCGGCGGATGTAATAGTTCTCGATTTTCCATCGGGAAGCCGTGCTGTCCCACACGATCCGGTCGGAGTTCAGGAACCACACGCGCTTGCCGTCTTCGATGCGTTCGAGTGAAAAGCGGTAGCCGATGTTGTCGACGTTGTTATAGCTTTCCATGTACATGTACACACCCGGACTGATTTGTCGATGGATGTTGCGATCCTTGAATTCGACGGGGTTCTTGATGTAGACGTTCTCGAACTCGAGTTTCACTTTGTTGCTGTGCGGGATCACCCAGCCGTTGAAGTAGAACGAGAGCGCAGCCAGGAATCCCGCCGCCATGAAGTAGGGGCGGAGCATGCGACGAAAGGAGATGCCGGAATTCAGGATGGCGACGATCTCCGTATTGGCGGCCATGCGTGCGGTGAAGTAGATCACCGAGATGAACACGAACAGCGGCGCGAACAGGTTGGCGAAGTAGGGGATGAAGTTGAAGTAGTAGTCGAATACGATCTTGCTGAACGGCGCCTTGCGCTCGATGAAGTCGTCGATCTTTTCAGAGATGTCGAAAATGACCGCGATCAAAATGATCAAGGCCAGGGAGAAGAAGAACGTCCCCAGGAACTTGCGGATGATATAGCGGTCGAGGATTTTCAATGGGGCGCGTACTGAGTGGAGGCTGTGTTGGGTTATTCAGCGAATAGTGAATAGCGAACAGCGAATAGTTTTTACTGAATAGTGAACAGTGAATAGTGAACAGCCAAAGGTAAGTTGTAATAGTTAGAACTTCACCTGACAGACAGGGTTGGTTAAAAGTTATTTCCGGTCTGACGGATTTTTAAGGATCCGTCGCCCGGAATAACTTTTAACCGGTTGCTAATTTATCGAGCATTTTACTTTGCGCCAAGGGTATGCTGTCCAGGAATGTCTCCATTGGTGTTTTACCAAAGCAGTATTTTCCGGTGTGTGTCCTTTCACAGTTGTACTCTTCTATCCACTGATCCAGATCCTTCTGTAATTCCTCCAGCGATCCAAAGACCTTTTTTCGGAAGGCAACCGCATAAAACTCGTTCTGGATTGTCCGATGGAAGCGTTCGCAGATGCCGTTGGTTTGAGGATGCCGGGCCTTGGTACGGCTATGATCGATATCCTCCAGTGTCAGATAAAGACTGTACTCATGACTCTCCCGCTTGCCGTTGTACTCTGTACCCCGGTCTGTGAGTACCCGAAGCAGCGGCAAGCCATGCTCCTCAAAGAACGGTAGCACCTTGTCGTTGAGCATATCGGCTGCCGTCAAGGCGTTCTTACGGTCATACAATTTGGCAAAGGCTACTTTGCTGTAGGTGTCGATGAAGGTCTGCTGGTAAATCCGGCCTACACCCTTGATATTGCCCACATAATACGTGTCCTGGGCTCCAAGGTAACCGGGGTGCTCGGTTTCAATCTCGCCAATGGCTTCCTGCTGTTCCCGTTTCTTTTCAATGGCAACCAGTTGCGCTTCGGTGAGAATCAGTCCGTCTTGGGCCACTTTCGCCTCCAAAGCGCTCAAGCGCTTGGCAAAGGTCTCCAGATCATGCCGCATCCAAATATACCGTACCCCGGCCGGTGAAACAGAAATCCCCTTCTTACGCAACTCGTTCGATGCACGAAGCTGACCGTAGGCCGGATAGTCGGTGGCCATCTGTACGATGGCGTTCTCCCAGGCTATATCCATCCGATTGGCCAGTATCGGCTTCTTCCGACTGATCTCTTGCAGAGCCGTCTCCCCACCGGTATCGTACAACTCTTTGATCCGATAGAAACTATCCCGTGAATAGCCCATCACTTTGCACGCCTGGGATACATTACCCAATTGTTCGGCTAACTTCAACAAGCCTAACTTGGTTTTGATTAACTTAGCTTCTGTATTCATTGTCTGACAGTTTAGGGGTTATTGTTATGTTTCGTATCCTAAAGATAACCCTTATCTGTCAGATTAAATACTAACTAGTACAGGTAAGTTCTGATTTTTCAAGAGCGCTGAGGGCAGGAATTCACTTTCAATATTTCGGCTGACTATTCGCGTCATTATTGCAAACATATGTGGTGTTTTGAAAAAACAATCGTGTTAAATTTGATTTTTATCTTTAGAAAACAACCTATAACTATTCGCTATTCACTATTCACTATTCACTATTCACTATTCACTATTCACTATTCACTATTCACTGTTCACTGTTTACTGTTCACTGTCTACGTCCCAACACCTTCACCATCCCTTCCTTCCAGACCTTGAAGCTGCCGTCGAGGATGCGTTGGCGGGCTTCGGTGACGAGGTCGAGGTAGAAGGCGAGGTTGTGCAGCGTGGCGATCTGGGCGGCGAGGATCTCCTTGCTCACGACCAGGTGGCGCAGGTAGGCGCGGGAGTAGTATTGGTCGACGAAACTGGTGCCGTCGGGGTCGATCGGTCCGTGATCGTCCTTCCACTTCTCGTTGCGGATGTTGATGATGCCCTGTCGGGTGAACAGCATGCCGTTGCGCGCGTTGCGGGTGGGCATTACGCAATCGAACATGTCGACGCCCCGGTCGATGCCTTCCAGGATGTTGATCGGCGTGCCGACGCCCATCAGGTAGCGGGGTTTGTCTTTCGGCAGGATGTTGTTGACCACTTCGGTCATCTCGTACATCACTTCGGCGGGTTCGCCGACCGACAAGCCGCCGATGGCGTTGCCTTCGGCTCCTGCAGCAGCGATGGTTTCGGCCGACTGGATCCGCAGGTCGCGGAAGGTGCTGCCCTGGACGATCGGGAAGAGGTATTGGTAATGGCCGTACTTCGGTTCGGTAGCCCGGTAGTGCTTCAGGCAGCGCTGCAGCCAGCGGTGCGTCATCTCCATGCTCTTCTTCGCATAACGATGGTCGCAGGGGTAGGGCGTGCATTCGTCGAGCGCCATCATGATATCTGCGCCGATGGAGCGTTGGATGTCGATCGCCTTCTCGGGCGAGAAGAAATGCTTGGAGCCGTCGATGTGGGAAGTGAAGGAGACGCCCTCTTCGGTGATTTTCCGTTTATCGGCCAGGGAGTACACCTGATAGCCGCCGGAATCGGTGAGGATGGGGTGGTCCCAGTGGATGAATTTGTGCAGACCGCCGGCACCTTCTAGGATGGGCAGTCCCGGCCGGAGGTACAGGTGATACGTATTGCCCAGGATGATCTTCGCGTGGATGTCATCGACCAACTCGCGTTGATGCACTGCCTTGACCGTACCGGCGGTCCCTACCGGCATGAAGATCGGCGTGGGGATGTTCCCGTGGTCGGTCGTCAGCTCTCCGGCTCTGGCAGCGGAGTCGGGTAGGGTGCGGAGGAGGGAGAACATGGGGAAGGACGAAGGGAGTTGCGAGGAACGTGACCGGGGAACGAGGAATTGAAGGGAGTGAGGTGGGACGAGGGGGGATGAATTGAAGGGAGGAGCGAGAGAGGTGACCGAGGAACGAGGAGATCGACTACTAACGATGCACAAACTCGAAACCCGGAACTCGAAACCCGGAACTCGGAACTAAGAACCCGGAACCCGACACCCGGAACCCGCATCTCCCTGTTCACATTGGAGCGTTGATATTTCGCGAAAGATACGGACTTTGCCGGGACGCGTACTTTTACTTTTGTCGGGAGTGTCTTTCCTTTTGGAAAAGACGATGTTATATGATCCGGACGGACGTCGCGACGATAGGTACAGGCTTGTTGGTGTTGTTGATCAGCGCGGGGACGGTTCACCTGCTCTTTTACTGGCTGGTGTACCGGCGATTCGCGTTCCTGAAAGTCGCCGCATCCGGTGGTGAGACGAAGCCCGTGTCGGTCATCATCTGTGCCCGCAACGAGTCGAAGAATCTGCAGCGATTCTTGCCAGCCGTTCTTGATCAGGCCTATCCGGAATACGAAGTGATTGTGGTGAACGATTGTTCCTGGGACGATAGCGGTGAGTATCTGGAAGCTGCAGAGAAGGAATATCCCCGGCTGCGGGTCGTGAATATCCAGGAACAGGAGAAGTACAAGCACGGCAAGAAGTTCGCGATCACGTTGGGTATCAAAGCTGCGAAGCATGACCGGCTGCTGTTCACCGATGCGGATTGTCGTCCGGCCAGCCGGAACTGGCTCACGAACATGCAGTACAATTTCCGCGACGGCAAGGAGATCGTACTGGGTTATGGCGCTTACGAGCGCATGCCCGGCTTTCTCAACAAGCTGATCCGATTCGATACGGCCTTCATCGCGATGCAGTATTTCGGCTTCGCGCTGGGCGGGAACGCTTATATGGGAACCGGTCGTAACCTGGCTTACCGGAAGGACCTGTTCTTTCGCAACAAGGGTTTCGCGCGGCATAATCACCTGCCGTCGGGCGACGACGACCTTTTTGTGAATGAAAACGCCACGTCAGCGAATACGGCCATAGAAGTACAGCCGGATTCGTTCACCTATTCGCTTCCGAAGGAGCGGTTCGCAGACTGGTTCAACCAGAAAGTGCGGCATACCACTACCTCGAAATATTACAAGGGTGGTCATCGTTTCCAGTTATTCCTGGCAGGGATTTGTCCGATGCTGGTCTGGCTGAGTCTGATCGCCCTGCTGGTATCAGGACAGCGCACGAAAGAAGCCCTGGTGGCGGCCGGCGTCGTGTGGGCCCTGAAACTGCCTATCTTTGCATATAGCGCGTCGAAGCTGCGGGAGAAGGACCTCATCTGGCTCTATCCCTTGCTGGAACTGCTGTATAGCTTCCTCCTCCCGATCATCTACCTCGCTCAACTCCTTACCAAAAAACGCGCATGGAAGTAAATCCGAATCTCTCCGAAAAAGCCCAGGTTGATTTCAAGCTGGTGCAACAAGCTGTCAAGGGCGACCAGAAGGCTTACGCCGAACTGATGTCGCGCTACAAGGACAGCATTTACTTCATGCTGTTGAAAATGGTCAACAACCGCGACGACGCGGAGGATCTGACCATCGAAGCGTTCGGTAAGGCGTTCAAGAACCTGCACCAGTACACACCCGACTTCGCCTTCAGCACCTGGCTGTTCAAGATCGCGACGAACAATTGCATCGACTTCATCCGCCGCAAGCGGAAGTACACGTTCTCGATCGATAAGAGCATGGAGAACGACAGTGGTCAGGAGATGCAGTTCGAGATCAAGTCGCCGATGCTCGACCCGGAGGAGAAGATGATCAAGAAGCAGAAGGCCGCGCTCATGCGCGACGTGGTCGAGAAGCTCAAGCCCCGCTACAAGCGCCTGGTGGAGTTGCGATATTTCCAGGAACGTTCCTACGAAGAGATCGCCGACGAACTCCAGCTTCCCCTCGGCACCGTCAAAGCCCAACTCTTTCGCGCGCGGGAGTTCTTGTATCAGATCCTGAAGAATCAGGAAGAACAGATTTGAGGTTTGGGGTTTCGGGTTGGTAATTAGTAATTAGTAATTAGTAATTAGTAACTGGTAATTGGTAACTAGTAATTAGTAACTAGTACAATCGGTTCGTGCCTAGTCCCTCGTAACTCATTTCAATTCCTCGTTCCTCGGTCACGTTCCTCGTCCCTATTTTCTCGCACCTCGCATCTCGTCCCCCGTCCCTCGTCCCTCGTCCCTCGTCCCTCGTCCCCCGTCCCTCGTCCCTCGTCCCTCGTCCCACGTCCCTTGCTTCTCCTCGAACGCTATTTCCCCGAACTGACGCAACAGCAACGTGAGCGCTTCGCGGCCTTGCAGGCGTTGTACGGGGAGTGGAACGCGAAGATCAATGTGGTGTCGCGGAAGGACATGGAGAACCTGTACGAGCGGCACGTGTTGCATTCGCTCGGGATCGCGAAGGTGATCAGTTTCGTGGCGGGTACGCGGGTGATTGACGTGGGAACCGGCGGCGGGTTTCCGGGGATTCCGTTGGCGATACTTTTCCCCGACAGTCAGTTCCACCTGATCGATTCGATCGGAAAAAAGATCAAAGTGGTGGAGGGCGTTGCGGAGGCCTTGGGGTTAACGAACGTCAGTGCCCAGCAGATCCGGGCGGAAGAGTTGAAACGCCGCTGCGACTTCGTGGTCTCGCGGGCTGTGACCCGACTGCAGGAATTCTACCAGCATACGCGGCACCTGATCGAACCGGGCGGACGAAATGCCCTGAGGAACGGCATCCTGTACCTGAAAGGCGGGGACCTGGAAGAAGAACTGGCTGAATTCAACCGCCCCGCAACGGTCTTTTCGCTGTCCGACCATTTCCGGGAGGAGTTCTTTGCGACGAAAAAGGTCGTATATGTGGGATTTTGATTGTTTTTTTTAAGTTCATTGATGACTCATTAAATAGTAATAACGGATCGAGCGTAATTGTTCGCGAATTTCGCCCTGCTGGTTTTGTAAAGTTTGTTTGAATTGAGAAAAAGTAGATATTGTAGATTAATTAATCCTTATCCATGATGTTGGATTATTTGGATTCCGAAAAAACGATAGCTGAAGTTTCAGCGGCACAAATTGCTGAAAATGCCCTGATTCAACTTGATTCGGAAGGCAGCGATTTAGTGCAGTGGGACCAATCAATCAGCAGCATTTATTCGAAGTTAACACAAACGGGATTCAATGAATTAAGTACTTCGGATCTAACCACCTTGTACGACATTGCAGCTATGTGTCCAATGTTAGGTGGGGATTTGGTTTTTCGTGCCAGGAGTATAATAAGTCTTTTTATTCCTGGCATGGTGTATCAGGATAGTTTGGCTTGTACAGAGCAGGGTTTTGGATATAGGAGTAGTAATTTGTCCTTTGGTGATATTATAATTTCACCGAATCCGGTACATGATCTCCTTAAATTGGAATTTTCCAGCGCAATCCCTGAATCGGAATTAACAATTCGAATAATTTCAACTGACGGTATTCTCAAGCAAGATATTGAATTTAAAAGCAGTCGTGGTTCTATTAACCTTGATGTATATGACCTTCCTCCTGGAATCTATATATTGAAAATAATGGAAAGTTCAGGTGTTTGGACAGGTCAGGCAAAATTTGTGAAGCTTTAATTTCATATTATGAAACGCTACTTTGCTACCTTCACTTGTCTTCTTTTAGTTTTGACAGGAGTTTCATCTTCAATTGCGCAACAGTATGTCATGGGTATCAGCACTGTGCCCGGACAAGGGTCGGTGTTAATGAGTTTTAATGGAAGCATCCCAAATTTAAGATTGATTAGTACCCAGAAAAATTTCCCGGTAACTCCAATTTCTTTTTCTGATCAAGATGATAGTCTTTTGTTCTATTCGAATGGAAGTTTTATAGAGCTTACTTCCAAGTTCCTAACGCAACATAAAACTATTCATATGTTGCAACATGAGCAAGTATAAACGAATTGATTTACAGGAGCGAATCCAGATCGAGACGTTCCTTGGGTTAGGGTATACCTGTACTGCGATAGCGCAGGAATTGGGGCGCCCCACTAGTGCCATTACGCGAGAATTGGACCGATTTGATGGCTACTACTCTGCAATCGAGGCTCAGCATTTGGCCGAACTCAGACGTGTCACTCAACGAAAAACAAGGAAGTTGGATGCCAACCCTGCTTTACTGGCGGAAGTTCGCGGATTACTCAGGAAGCGTTACTCTCCTGAACAAATTTCAAGACATTTGATAGAGGAATTCCCAGATGATCCAACAATGCAGATATCCCACGAATCGATCTATACTTTCATCTATATGATGCCCCGAGGCGATTTGCGCAAGGAATTGATTGCGAGTTTGCGTCAGAAGAAGAAAAAACGAAACAAGAGAGGGTTGTCCATTGAGCGCAGGGGTAAGATCCCGGACATGGTGAGCATCGACGAGCGTCCTGATTACATTCTCAATCGGTCTGTACCTGGGCATTGGGAAGGAGACCTGATTGTTGGAAAACGGCATCAGTCCGCCATTGGCTCCATCGTTGAACGAAAAACCCGGGCTGTGATACTGGTAAAACTGAAGGCGAAAGACGCAGAAAGTGTCCGAAGAGCTTTCGAGAAAGAGTTCAAATCAATTCCCAGGCAAATGAAGAAGTCCATGACCTATGATCAGGGACACGAAATGGCCGAGCACAAGCTGTTCTCAAAGAATACGCGCATGAAAGTGTACTTCTGTCACCCAGGCTCTCCCTGGGAGCGCGGATCCAACGAGAACATGAATATGCTCATCCGGGATTTTTATCCGAAAGGAACCGACTTCAATAAAATCACGCGGCGGGAATTGAAACGAGTTCAGGACCTGTTGAACGAAAGGCCACGCAAAACGCTCAACTGGAAATCTCCCTTTGATGTCTTCGAAAACGAAATCATGAAAAAATGCAGTTAAGACAAATGTATTATTTTTAACAAAATGTTGCGTTAGAAGTTAGAATGTACCGAGAATAAATATGGATTAAAGATTTCGGGATCGGATAGTTTGGCTCCGCCACTTTATTATACCTATGGCGCTCCTTGTCAGATGGGTATTATCGCACTTCCACGAGGAGAGCCAACCAGTGCTCTGTTTGATTTATTTCATGTAGATTATGATAGTTTATTGCAAGGATTGTGGCCTTCGCGATTATTGCATACTTCCATTAATTTCGCTAGCAATAATGATACTGGTTTATGCATTATTAATTCGGAAGTTGTATTGAGAGATACACTAGTTCCAGGTTTTATAGTTAGCACAAGGCAAGGAAACGGGCGTGATTTTTGGCTTGTAGTTCAAAAATTCGAATCAAATAAGTACTTTATTATATTAAATTCGATAGAGGGGATAACTATTAGGGAGCAGGTAATAGGGAGTCCTAAACTTAGTTATCTTGAAGCGGGGGCAGCGGCTTTTTCCCCAGATGGAACGGTGTATGCTCGTTTTGACCATTGGAATGGGTTGGAGCTTTTGGAATTTGATCGTTGTAGTGGAAGCTTTATGAGTGTAATTTCACTGCCAACTAGTTTATTCGCCGATACGAATCAATTTTGGTATAATCAGAATCATAACGATCCCACCGGATTAGTTTTCTCACCAAATTCACGATATCTTTACATTGTTCGTACAAATCAACTTTACCAATTAGATCTACAACTAATCGGTCAAGCGAGTGCCATTCAATTAGTGGCATCTTATGATGGTACAAGGGATACTACGAATAATCAGCGGATGTTATTTGGGACCCCCTTCCTCGCACCCAATGGAGTTATTTATTTATACTATGGAGGTGGGAAATGGATTGCTTCCATCCCCAATCCAGATCTTACCGCTCCTGCATGCGGGTTCAACAGAGCTGCTTTATATTATCCTGGGCTTGGCTATGCAGGGCTTCCTCAGCCCCCCAACTATGATCTTGGTCGCTTGACGGGTTCGCTTTGCGATACCTTGGAGTGGACAGGAGTTGCTTCAGGCACACAGACGGAAATTGTTTGGGAGTTGTCTCCCAACCCGGCAATTCATGAAGTGCTGGTATCTTTGAAAGCCGGATCCGGGGTCTCCGGAGGAGCGGCCGCAGAGGTTTATTCCTTGTATTCGTTGGATGGTCGTTTGTTGAAGCGCGTTTCAGTAACAAGCGGGGCGCCAACCCGGCTGTGGGTAGGCGATCTGCCTGCTGGCTTGTACATGCTTCAGGCTCAGCAGAATGGTTATGTGTTGGGCAGTCGGCGGCTGGCGGTTGTGCGGGATTGATGAAGTGGGGCGGCGAGCGGTCTCTGATGAATTCAATGCGAAGTTGGCCGAATTTGGCCGCCCGGTAAGGGTCTTTCCTTGTCAAATCAATCAAGTGAATTTAGATATTTCAGATTTTCCAGCTGGAGTTTATTTTGTGCAATTAAAAGGGGAATCGGGCGTAGAATATGCTCAGGCAAGGTTGGTCAAACTTTAATTTGTCTGCGATGAGAAAGGCCTGTCTCGTTCTTAGTTTGACGACTATCCTGTGTTTGTTGTCGTTTGAAATACTGATTGCGCAGCAATATGTAATAGGTATTAGTACAGTGCCAGGTCAGGGTTCCGTATTGATGAGTTTTAGGAATGCGTCATTGAGGCTTGATCAAATTTCTACCATGGCCAATCAAGTATGGTCCCCCATGTCTATTTCCGACTCAAATGACAGCCTGTTGTTTCATTCCAACGGAGCTTTCGTTGAGAATCGCTATCTAAGAAAAATGCCAGGAACAGATTCATTAGCTCCTGGCTTTTATTATGATTACGGCCCGTATTGTCTTAATGGTATTATTGGAGTAAAACGTGGGGATCCAAGCGGCCAATTATATGATTTATTTCACATGGATTATAGCAATCATTTAACATATCCATATCCATTATCTGTACTGCATACTGAGATTAATCCTTATGCAAGAAATGATTCTGGTGAATGTTTAGTTAATTCAGAAGTCGTATTATCGGCGGATACGTTCGAGCCGGGTTTGTTGGCGGCTGTACAGCATGGAAATGGCCGTGACTGGTGGGTATTAGTACAGAAGTTTACTTCAAATAAATATTATAAGATATTATCGACTCCGCATGGCAGGTTTGTATAGGATCAAGTCATTGGTTTCCCAAAGGTTCCATATTTAGGTATCGGAACACCGGTATTTTCACCGGATGGAAACTGGTATGCAAGGTTTGATTTTAGGAATGGGTTGGAGTTATTCAATTTTGACCGATGTTCGGGCGAACTAAGCAATCCTGTTCTATTGCCGGCACTTGCGAATTTCCCGGACACAAACCAGTTTTATTACAATCCAGTTCATAATGACTTTGTGGGGCTCGCTTTCTCTGCCGACTCAAGATTCCTGTATGTTGTTCAAGTTACTCAGATCTATCAGTTAGACATGACTTTGTTAGGGCAAGCCGGCTCAATCAGGCATGTTGCTTCATACGACGGAACCCGCGATACCTCAAATGGCCAGGTCAATCAATTTGGTTTCCCATTTTTAGCTCCTGACTCTGTTATTTATCTCTATTGCGGTGGGGGTAATTGGATCGCTTCTATTCCCAATCCCGATTTGCCGGCGCCGGCTTGCGGCTTTATTCGCTCAGCTTTGTATTATCCAGGTCTAGGTTATAGCAAACTTCCAAGCCCGCCCAATTACCGTCTTGGCCGCTTGCTTGGTTCCCCTTGCGATACACTGGAATGGACCGGAACTCGAGATTTGGAAAAGGAGTCAATTTCCGTTTACCCTAATCCGGCTTCATCTACTGTGCGCTTGCGCTTCGGAGATGCAAATCGCCATTATTACCGGATAGAATTGCGTTCACTTACTGGGTTGCTGCTGAAAGAACTCCTGGTTTCAGGGCAAGAACCAGACTTAGTTTTGTCCCTGAAGGGGATAGCTCCCGGAAGTTATCTGGTACAGGCCTACCGCGAAGGCGACCTGTGTGCCAACCACAGGTTGATTGTTGTAAATGACTAGTCGGCTGCTCCAAACCAGGAAGGGTTGAGAATCGTGCCGTGCTTGTGCCTGGATGCATGCTGAATCTGCCGCTTAAACCCAATTAATTTGCGAAAAACCGCCTTTTGGGCTATTTTCAGTATCATTTTGTACAGAAAAAAATTGGTCAGGTTTGTGTTTTTGAATTGAAATCCTACCTTTGCCGTCCTGTTTCCGGATAAACAACCCGGCCCGATATCATGAAAAGGACTTACCAACCCTCGAACCGCAGAAGGAAGAACAAGCACGGATTCCGTGAGCGCATGAGTACCGCCAACGGCCGCCGCGTCCTGGCTGCCCGCCGTGCACGTGGCCGCAAGAAACTGACCGTTTCCAGCGAGTTCAAGAAGAAATAATCGCCTAGAGCGAATGAAGAATTGGGGCTGTCCGGAAGGATGGCCCCTTTTTTTTAGGTGCGAGTTACGAGACCGGGGAACGAGGTTAGAAGGGACGAGGGACGAGATGCGAGGTGCGCGAAGGGAGACGCGAGTTGCAAGACCGAAGTTAAGAGGGTCGAGGGGCGAGGGACGGGATCGGGTTACGAGGTGCGTGATGCGAGGAGCGAGGAAAGGAAAAAAGGAGAGTGCAATCCAGATGAGTTGTGGTCAGCAAAAGCAATCAAGGCGTTAATGAGTGTAATATCGTGAAACACTTATCGATAGCCCCGTAGGGGCCCAATAATCCTAGGGGGCGTTTTTTTTCTGACGAAGCCGATTGCCGGTGAATAGCCCCGAGGGTAACGAGTTTGGATGTAGTTGTGAGAGGCAGGAAGTTAGTTGCGATGAAGTGAGAATCAAGAAGCCAATGAAATGAATCCATGTTGAAAAATCGGACCAGTATTTTCCGGCGTTCGATTATGTACTGCCTCCGAACACATCTCGATAGCCCCGTAGGGGCCCAATAATCCTAGGGGGCGTTTTTTTTTCTGACGAAGCCGATTGCCGGTGAATAGCCCCGATGGCAGCGAGTTTGTAGGTAGTTGTGAGAGACGGGAAGATAGCTGCGATGAAGTGAGAATCAAGAAGCCAATGAAATGAATCCATGTTGAAAAATCGGACCAGTATTTTTCGACGTTCGTATATGCACTGCCTCCGAACACATCTCGATAGCCCCGTAGGGGCGCAATAATCCTAGTGCCGGGGTCGTTTTTTTTTTTTCTGACGAAGCCGGTTGCCGGTGAATAGCCCCGATGGCAGCGAGCTCCCGCGAGCGGACAGCGGGTGGAGGCGGTTGGACGGAGCGGTCGGCGTGTCGCTTCAATTAGCTGCTAGGGGTGAAGGAGGAGCGTGACCGAGGAACGGGACCGAGGGGGCAACCTTCAACTTTCAACTTTCAACTTGCAATCTGCCTACTGCCTACTGCAAACCGCCGCAACCCGTTCCGCAACATCCGGCTTGAGCAAGTTATGTCCGGTTTCGAGGATGTGGATGTTGGCCTGTGCGTCCACCTTTTTCTGATAGATTATTCCGAACGATGGCCGTATGATGCTGTCGCGGCGGCCGAAGAAGAGGTCGGTGCGGACGGGGTGTTGTTTCAAGGCGGCGCTCAGCGCGGCTTTGCGGGGCAGCAGGTAGCGGAAGATCATCCAGACCTTGAACACGAGTTCGCGCTGCGGTCCGCTGCCGAAGTAGGAGAGGGCGAACTTGTATTGCTTCTCGCCGACCAGCCCGAGCGTGCGCAACCATCCGCCAAGGCGGAGGAATCGTTGCGGACGTCTCAGCACGCGGCGGAAGAGCCAGCGTCCGGCGATGGTGCGCGTCACGAAGACGTACCAGGGACTGATCACCAGTCCGTCGGGCGCGAGCAGGATCAAACGATCGACACGACCCGCGAAGAGCGAAACCAGTTCGAGGCAGATGCGACCGCCCAGGCTGAATCCTAACAGGGAAAATCGAGCATGCGGAAAGCGCTCGAGCAGTTGGGTGATCAGCGCCTGCAGGTCTTCGCGGCGGAATTGCAGTTGGTCGGGCGCCCCTTCGGCGTAACTGCGGCCGTGGTAGAACAGGTTGACGGCCACGATGGTGTACTGTTGACCGAGCAAGGGCTCGAAGAGCCGGAAATCGTCGGCGTTGTTGTCAAAGCCGTGAAATGCAAGCAAGAGTTCAGGGCCATTGCCAAACACCAGGTATTCCCAATGAAACGGACCGTGCTTGACTGACTGCGGGCTTGACACGCGACGAAAGTACGCAAAGGAGCACCGGCGATGGTGTGCGGGCGGGCACCGATGCTTATCAACATGCTGTCGAAAACTCGGGAAAACGGGAGCCACATTTCCTGTATCTTCGCGCAAACCCGTGGGTCTTTACCGCTGCTCCCTTTTCAATTTGTAATTTATTGAAAATTAATTAGTTACAAATCCGGCAAGGGGCCCGGGAGGACACACGCAACCTGACCATCGTGCCGCGCGATACCAGCATCCATTCCGTCCTCATCATTGGTTCCGGTCCCATCATCATCGGACAAGCTTGTGAATTCGATTATTCGGGCAGCCAGGCTTCCCGTTCGCTGAAAGAAGAGGGGATCGAAGTGATCCTGATCAACTCGAACCCGGCGACGATTATGACCGACAAGGTCACGGCCGACCACATCTACCTGAAGCCGCTCACCCGGAAGTCGATCATCGAGATCCTGGAAAAGCACAAGATCGACGCGGTGCTTCCTACGATGGGCGGACAGACCGCCTTGAATCTGGCGATCGACTGCCAGAAGGCCGGCATCTGGGAAAAGTACGGGGTGCGCATCATCGGCGTCGACATCGACGCGATTCACACGACCGAAGACCGGGAGAAATTCCGGCTGCGCATGCTGGAGCTGAATGCCGGTGTCTGCAAAGGCCGTACGGCCACCTCGTTTCTCGAAGGCAAGGAGATCGCGCAGGAGATCGGCTTTCCGCTGGTGATTCGTCCGTCGTTTACGCTCGGCGGCACGGGCGGTGGTTTCGTGAACACGCGGGAAGAATTCGACGCCGCGCTGAACCGCGGCCTGCACGCTTCCCCGGTACACGAGGTGCTGATCGAGCAGTCGATTTTCGGCTGGAAGGAGTTCGAACTCGAATTGCTGCGCGACGCCGCCGGGAACGTGATCATCATCTGTTCGATCGAGAACTTCGATCCGATGGGTATCCATACGGGCGATTCGATCACTGTGGCCCCGGCCATGACCCTGCCCGATACCACCTACCAGAAGATGCGCGACCTGGCCATCAAGTGCATGAACGGGATCGGCAATTTCGCGGGCGGTTGCAACATCCAGTTTTCCGTCAACCCGAACAACGAAGACGAGATCATCGTCATCGAGATCAACCCGCGCGTGTCGCGTTCCTCGGCGCTCGCTTCGAAGGCGACGGGTTATCCGATCGCCAAGATCGCGGCGAAGCTGGCCATCGGCTACCGCCTCGATGAATTGAAGAACCAGATCACCAAGAGCACCTCGGCCTTCTTCGAGCCGACGCTCGACTATGTGATCGTGAAGGTGCCGCGTTGGAACTTCGACAAGTTCAAGGGCACCGACCGTCACCTCGGCCTGCAGATGAAATCGGTGGGCGAGGCGATGGGCATCGGTCGGAGTTTCCAGGAGGCCTTGCAGAAAGCTTGTCAATCGCTCGAGATCAAGCGGAACGGCCTGGGCGCCGACGGTCGCGAGATCCGCGACGCGGAGGACATCCTCGACAGCCTGGAGCGTCCGCGCTGGAACCGGCTGTTCCATATTTATGACGCGTTCAAGCTGGGTATTCCGTTCAACACCATCCAGAAGCTGACCAAGATCGATCCCTGGTTCCTGCGCCAGGTGGAGGAGCTGATCCAGTTGGAAAAGCAGATCGAACAATACCGCATCGAGGACCTGCCGCGCGAGCTGTTCATGGAGGCCAAGAAGAAAGGCTATGCCGACCGGCAGATCGCCCACCTGGTGCGTTGCCTGGAGAGCGCGGTATTCCGTCGTCGCCAGGAGCTGGGCATCCACCGCGTGTGGAAACTGGTGGACACCTGCGCGGCCGAGTTCGAGGCGCGGACGCCGTACTATTACTCCACCTTCGACGAAGAGAACGAAAGCGTCGTCAGCGACAAGAAGAAGATCGTGATCCTTGGCTCGGGTCCGAACCGGATCGGGCAGGGGATCGAGTTCGACTACTCCTGCGTGCACGGCGTTTTGGCCGCGAAGGAGTGCGGGTACGAGACGATCATGATCAACTGCAACCCGGAGACCGTGTCGACCGATTTCGACATCGCCGACAAGCTCTACTTCGAGCCGGTCTTTTGGGAGCATATCTACGAGATCCTGTTGCACGAAAAGCCCGAGGGCGTGATCGTGCAGTTGGGCGGACAGACCGCCCTGAAGCTGGCTGAGAAGCTGAACAAGTATGGCTTCCGCATCATCGGGACCAGTTACGAGTCGCTCGACCTGGCGGAGGATCGCGGCCGTTTCTCTACACTTTTGCGCGACCTGAACATCCCGTACCCGAAATTCGGCGTGGTCGAGAACGCGGACCAGAGCGGACCGGTCTCTCGTGAACTCGGTTTCCCGCTGCTGGTGCGACCGTCCTACGTGCTGGGCGGACAGAGCATGAAGATCGTGATCAACGAAGAGGAGTTGGAGGAGCACGTGGTGAAGATCCTGCAGGACATTCCTGACAACAAGATCCTGCTCGACCACTTCCTCGACCGAGCCATCGAAGCGGAGGCCGACGCCATCTGCGACGGGGAGCATGTGTACATCATCGGCATCATGGAGCACATCGAACCGGCCGGGATCCACAGCGGCGACAGCAATGCCGTATTGCCTCCGTTCGACCTGTCGCCCGTCGTGATGAAACAGATCGAAGACTATACAAAGCGGATCGCCCTGGCCATGCAGGTGAAAGGACTGATCAACATCCAGTTCGCCGTGAAGAACGAGACCGTATACGTGATCGAGGCCAACCCGCGTGCCTCGCGCACCGTGCCCTTCATTGCCAAAGCCTACGACGAACCGTATGTGAACTACGCCACCAAAGTGATGCTGGGAGCCAACAAGGTGAACGACTTCAAGTTTCAACCCAAGACCGGCGGATACGCGATCAAGGTCCCGGTCTTCTCCTTTGAGAAATTCCTGGACGTCAACAAGGAACTGGGACCTGAAATGAAATCGACGGGCGAAGCCATCTACTTCATCGAAGACCTGGAAGACGAGTTCTTTCAAAAAGTCTATTCGGAGCGCAACCTCTACCTGAGCCGGTAAACCGAACCTTCCGTGTCCTTCAAAGAATTCCTGCTCGTCTTCATCGTGGCGTTCATCGCCTTCGGCTTCCTGCGCCGGTTCCTCTATTACAACGCCCTGCAATCCTTCCGCAAAGCCGCCGACGACCTCGAACGCGAGCGCAGCCGAAAGGAAGCCGGCAGCGTCCGGGTGCAAAAGAAGCAGCGGGATGAGGGGGAGTATGTGGAGTATGAGGAAGTTGACTAGGGTCTAAAAGTTTCGAGTTCCGGGTTTCGGGTTGGTTGATGGTTGAAAGTTGAAAGATGAAAGTTGATCGATTTGAAACTTGGCTTCATTGAGTTGTGTGTTTAGTCGGATTTTCGTCCCTCGTCCCTCGTCCCTCGTCCCTCGTCCCTAACTCCTACGCACCTCGCAACTCCATTCACTTCCCACTTCCCACGTCCCACGTCCCACGTCCCTCGTCCCTCGTCCCTCGCCCCACGTCCCTCGCCTTCTATTTAACTCGGAACCCGAAACCGATTATCTTCGTCCTTCCAAACCATCTCTATGAAGAAGTACCTCCCGCATATCCTGGCTGTCGCCTTCTTTTTGCTGTTGTCAGTGCTGGTGTTTTTACCCTTGTTCCAGGGTAAGGAGATCAAGCAGTCGGACGTCACGACCTGGAAGGGTATGGCGCAGGAGATCGTCAGTTTCAAGGAAAAGACCGGCGAGGATACTTACTGGACGAATTCCATGTTTTCCGGAATGCCGGCGTATCAGATCTCGGCCGTCTATGCCGCCAACCTGGTGCAGTACCTCGATAAAGTCGTCCAGTTGGGGCTTCCTACGCCAGCCAACATGGTGTTCCTGCTGATGGCGGGTTTTTACTTTTTACTGATCGTCCTGGGCGTCAATCAACGGCTTTCCATTTTGGGTGCTGTCGCATTCGCGTTCAGCAGTTATTTCTTCATCTACATCGAAGCCGGGCACAATACCAAGGCACACGCGATCGCCTACATGGCCCCGGTCGTGGCGGGCCTGTTGCTCACATTCCGGGGAAGGATGTTGTTGGGAGCCGCGATCACCGGTCTGGCGCTCTCGTTGGAATTGTATGCCAATCACCTTCAGATCACCTATTACCTCTTATTGACCGTGGTGCTGCTCGGCATCATGGAGTTGTACAATGCATTCCGGGAGAACCGGCTTGGTTACTTCTTCAAGGCGACCGGCATCTTGTTGGTCGCAGCCGGACTGGCTGTCGGCTCGAACATCACCAACCTCTGGGCCACCCAGGAGTACGGCAAGTACTCCACCCGCGGGAAGTCGGAACTGACCAGCGAGAAAGAGAACAAGACCAGTGGTCTTGACCGGGATTATATCACCGACTGGAGTTTCGGGGTGGGCGAGAGCCTGAGTCTGCTCGTGCCCAGCATCAAAGGGGGCGCCAGTGAGCCTATCGCGAAAAACAATAAGGACGTACTGCAAAAGGTCGAAAGTAACTTCCGGCAATACGTAAGCGGTTTCGGCGCGTACTTCGGCGAGCAACCGTTTACTTCCGGACCGGTTTATGTGGGCGCCATTATCTGCATGTTATTCCTGCTCGGGCTGCTGACCATCAAGGGTCCGGAAAAATGGTGGCTGCTGGCGGCCTTCCTGTTGTCCATCACGCTTTCCTGGGGCAGGAACTTCATGGGACTGACGAATTTCTTCCTCGATTTTGTTCCGGGCTACGACAAATTCCGGGCGGTGACTACTATCATCGTGATCGCGGAGTTTGCCATGCCGCTGTTAGGTATACTGGCACTCGATAAGTTGATCCGGGAACCGGATTACTTCAAGCAGCATGCGAAAAGCCTGTACTATGCCATTGGGATCACGCTGGGCCTGACCTTACTGATAGCGGTCGCGCCGGGCATGTTCACCTCGTTCTATTCGACGAGAGAATATGAACAGGTGATGGCTACGGCAAAGAACCAGGGTATCTCGCAGGACGTGGTCGACAACATCTTCACCAACCTGAGCACTGCACGCAAGGCCATCGTGACGGCAGACGCCTGGCGCTCATTCCTGTTCCTCTTGTTAGGCGCCGCACTGATCGTGTCCTTCGCGCGTATGCGTTACAAAGCCGAGTATTTCGTGTTCGGTCTGTTGGCCCTCGTACTCGTTGATATGTGGAGTGTGAACGCGCGCTATCTTGGCGACGATGATTATGTGCGCGCCAGCAAGGGTAAAGCGGAGGCGTATCCCATGACCACGGCTGACCAGGTGATCCTGCAGGATCCCGCCAAGAGCTATCGGGTCCTGAACCTGGCGGAGAGCACCTTCAACGATGCGAGCACGTCGTATCGTCATCAGTCGATCGGCGGGTACCACGGCGCCAAGCTGAAGCGCTACCAGGAGTTGATCGAGAACGAGCTCGCGCCCGAGTTGATGGGAATGCGCAACGCCTTACAAAACCAGGATTCTTCAACGCTTGGCGTATTGTCCGGTCAACCGGCCGTCAACATGCTCAATACGAAATACATCGTGTACAATCCCGATGCTGCACCGCTCATCAATACAGGTGCATTGGGCAATGCCTGGTTTGTGCAGAATGTGGAACTGGTAGCGAATGCGGATTCCGAGATTGCCGCGCTTCGCGGGTTCGATCCGTCCCGTACGCTCGTGGTTGACCAGCGCTACGCTGATCTTGTCAAAGGATTTACCGCGGCTCCGGATTCCGGTGCCTTCATCCGGCTCACCGACTACCAGCCGAATCACCTGAAGTACGAAAGCTCCGCCTCGACCGAGCAACTGGCGGTATTTTCGGAGATCTATTACGACAAAGGATGGAACGCCACGATCGACGGTAAGCCCGCGGATTACTTCCGTGCCGACTACGTGTTGCGTGCCATGCGCATCCCGGCCGGCAAGCACACGATCGAGTTCCGGTTCGAACCACGGGCGGTTGTCGTGGGCGAGAAGATCGCGCTGGCAAGTTCGTCGTTGCTGCTCCTCTTTTGCGCCGGCATGGGCTTCCTGGCCTTGCGTAAGCGTCCTGCCTGATCCGCGACCGGTTTGCCATGAGCGCGGCTCCTCGAAAAGTCCTCTACATCACCTATTACTGGCCGCCCAGTGGCGGCGCGGGCGTGCAGCGTTCGCTCAAGATGGCGCGTTATCTGCCGGAGTTCGGTGTTGAACCGATCGTGCTGACCGTTGATGCAGCGGCAGCCACCTATCCGGTCGAGGATCCTAGTTTGTCATCCGAAGTCCCGCCAAACCTACGGGTGATCCGGACCGGTTCCTTTGAGCCCTTACAAGTGCTGTCGCGCTTCGTCGGAGGAAAGAACAAGATCCCGTATGGAGGGTTTGCCAATAAGGACAAGGAAAAGTGGACGCAGAAGTTGCTGCGCTTCGTGCGTGGTAATTTTTTTCTTCCTGACGCGCGGAAAGGCTGGGTGAAATACGCCTTGCGCGAAGCCGCGCGGCTCATTCGCGAAGAGCGGATCGACACGATCGTGGTTTCTTCGCCGCCGCACAGTTCCCAGTTGATCGGATTGGCGCTCAACCGCAGCTTTCCCCATGTTCGCTGGATCGCGGATCTCCGGGATCCGTGGACCGATATCTATTATTATCCTGACTTGTTGCATACCGGTTTGGCGAAGGCGGTGGATCGGAAGCTGGAACGAAAAGTGCTGGAGCAATGCGACCATGCGTTGGTCGTGAGCCCGGATATACGGCGTATGTTCGCCGCCAAGTCGGAGCGGGTCAAGGCGGAAAAGATCCATGTGATCCCGAACGGTTTCGATCCGGGCGATTTCGATCCGGCAGTCGCACCGCCACAAGATGTTTTTCGGATCACCTATGTTGGAACGATGGCGGAGAGTTATCGTCCGGGTGCCTTTTTTCAGTCGGTTGCAGCATTGCGAAAGCAGGGTACGTCATTGCCGTTGCGGTTGCGATTTGTCGGCAGTACACGGGCGGCGCTGGAGCCGATCCTGCAGGCGTACGGCTTGCAGGACATTGCGGAGTTCATCGGGCACGTCCCGCATCGGGAGGCTACGCGTTACATGCAGGAAAGCAATGCCTTGTTGCTGGTTATCCCGGATGTACCGAAGGCGAACGGCATCCTGACCGGAAAGCTCTTCGAATACCTGGGCGCCGCACGTCCCATTATCGCCTTGGGCCCGGTCGATGGAGACGCCGCTACGATCCTGAAAGAGACGGGAGCGGGGAGGATGTTTGGGAGGGAGGAAGAATCAGGGATCCGTGAGCATCTGCAAGAGTTAATTTCCGGATTCTCGAATACTGCTCGGACGCAACCTGCTAAGTATGCAAGGAGAGAATTGGCCGGTGCACTTGCAAGTTTGATTCTTTCCTGATCTGCATTCTGTTCGCAAGCGGGCCTTCGTTTCTTTGTATCTTCAACCCCTAGTATGTGCGGAATTGCAGGCTTTATTGACTTTAATGTGTCTGAGCATCGGGCAGGAGAAATTCTTCGAAAGCAACTGGGAAGAATTTTGCATCGCGGTCCGGATGCACAAGGCTTGTGGTTTAAGAATGGCATTGGCTTGGGCCATAACCGCCTCAGCATTATTGACTTATCGGAAGAAGCTAATCAACCCATGATTGATGCTGAAACCGGTAACGTCATCGTTTTCAACGGAGAGATTTACAATTACCAGGAAATAAGAGCTGAATTAGCGTTAAAAGGAGTTCGATTTAAAACGCAATCAGATACCGAGGTAATTTTAAAGAGCTATGCATTAAAGGGACATGCTTGTGTAGAGGATTTCGTCGGAATGTGGGCCATGGCGATCTGGGACCCGTCCAAGCAGGAATTATTCTGTTCACGCGATCGTTTTGGCATCAAACCATTTTATTATTCAAGAAGTGGCCCTGGATTTTATTTCGGCTCTGAATACAAAGTTTTTTTCGATCTCGACTTTTTTCAGCGCAGTATTAATCTGGATCAAGTATCCCGGGGTCTCCAGTTGGGATGGATGGAGTACCGCGACCAAACTTATTACTCCCGACTCCATTCGCTTCCCGCGGCACACAATCTGGTCTTAAGGAACGGCCAGATCGAAGTAAGCCAGTATTGGGATCTTGCTGCGCATGCTGACACTGGTCTTTCCCTCGAGGATAGTGCGGATAGGTTTCGTGAGTTGTTTTTCGACAGCATTCGCCTGCATATGCGAAGTGATGTTGAGATCGGCGGTTGCCTCAGCGGCGGCATCGATTCTTCCGCAATCGCTTCAGCGATAGGTACTGCTTATTCAACAAAAGAGTTTAAGACGTTTACGGTCTATTATGATGGAGAGGGAGAGGTGGACGAACGTCCTTGGGCGAAGCATGTTTTGAATAAATTTTCGAATCTTCAACCGACATTCTATAAACCTCAGGAAAGCGAACTTGTCGATGCATTCGAACGGTGTTTGTATCATGCAGATGTTCCCATAGCCGGCTCGTCGCCTGTCTCCCAGTTTTTTGTCATGCGTGCCGCATCAGAAAGGAATATCAAAGTATTGCTCGACGGTCAAGGGAGCGACGAATTCCTTGGCGGGTATATGCACTCCTTCTATCGGCTGATTGGCGGAAGTTTTGCGAAATTCAGATTTGCGCAAGGCTTAAGTGAATGGCGTCATCACATGATCGATCAGAACTTCGGGTCAAGTAAGGGTAGGGATATTTTATTGAAAAGCATCTTGGCCGGATTCTCGAGTGAGAATAAATTATATAGGCTCGAGTATGATCGTTATTACCCGCGTTTGCTTTCCGGAGTTCGATCAGATGTGTACTTAAAGAAGTTGTTTGGGTATTCTCGCCTTCAGGAATTCTTGTATCACCTAACCTTTACTACCTCTTTGCCTTCCCTGCTTTTATATGAGGATCGGAACAGCATGGCATTTTCCATTGAATCCAGGGTGCCATTTCTGGACCATCGCCTTGTGGAGTTTGCATTTTCCTTACCTGATCGACACTTGATTCAAGGCGGACAAACCAAACGCCTCTTGCGACACGCCATGCGGGGAGTTATTCCTGAGGAGATTTTTAACAGAAAGGATAAAAAGGGATTTGTGACCCCTGGTGAGGTGAAATGGCTGAGAGGCCCCCTGAAATACCTATTGGACCAGCCGTTTTTTAAAGATTTCCCATGGGATGTTGCCAAAATCGAACCTGTCATTAAAGATTTTAAGAATGGTAGTAACCGTCACGCTACGCTGGTATGGCGGCTTCTGGTTTTAAATTATTGGTTGAGGAAGAGCCTTTGATCAACTTTTTACTTTGAAGTAATTGATAATTTGCATTATTTTAGGGTAAACTAAAACCTTAAAAAATGAGATACAGACTTCTATTTTGTTTCATGATGATCGGGCTGGGAGCAGCTGCTCAGGTCCCGACAAATGGCCTCCGAGGTTATTGGCCTTTTAACGGGAATGCAGATGATGAAAGTGGCAATGGTAATAACGGTATATTGATTAATGGCCCGACGCCTGAACAGGATCGGTTTGGCCGGGCTTCCAGCGCCTATTACTTTGATGGTCTTGATGACTTCATTCTGGTAAATGATGCTTCATCACTTAATCCCTCGGCCGAAATCTCTTTGTGCGCCTGGTTTAAAGGTGATTTTTTTACCGGCGATGGTTACAGCCCTTTGTTAGCTAAAGGATATACCTCGCATACTGCACCCTATTATCAGTATAAGTTGGGGGCAGGAGCTGATTATAATAATTCGTGGTTCATAGGCTCGTCACTGGCAATTAATGGAAATGAAAGTAGAGCAAGTACGCCGAATAACTATTGGACACCGGGCGACTGGTATTTTGTTGTAGCTACGTATGATGGTTCAAGGCATAAGTTCTATGTCAATAACCAGTTGATCGTCGATCAAGCGGCTTCCGGGCCACTTAGTACATACGGCCAAGAGATGTATTTTGGAAATAATACTACATCGGATGACTTCTTCCAGGGAGTTATTGATGATATCCGAATTTACGACCGTGCCCTGGATTCTTCTGAAGTGGCGGCGCTTTATTATGAAGAACTCTGTTTCGATCACGTAACGGTAACCGATACACTCATCATCAATGCGAACCTGACCTCCTTCCGTCCGGTAACGTATCAGAATTCAATCCGGGTTTACCCGAATCCAGGCCGTGATCATATCACGATTGATTGTGGATCAAATTATGGTACGATGAATGGCTATTCACTGCGAATCGATAATACGATGGGTCAGACGGTCTTCACCAGCACGATTACCATGCAATCCTATTACCTTGACTTGAACACGTGGACAGGTAATGGTGTTTACTTCATCTATCTGATCAATGCACAAGGCAACGTGGTCGATGTGCGAAGCATTGTCATACAATAATGGCTTTTTGGCATAAAAAAATCCCGCTGCATCAACAGCGGGATTTTTTTATGCTATTAATAAGAGGTTTACCTATTCTGCGTCACACCCTCCACATAAAACTTCCGCTCCTTCAGATCGAAGCAGTTGCCTTTGGCAAGGACGTGAACGATGATGTTCTCAATGGAGATGGGGGAGCCTTCCTTCAGGTCGGCAATGTTGGTGTGACGGATGTGGTGTCCGTCGATGATGATGACCAGGCCCGATCCGATCGCTTCCATGTAGCGACCTTCGGTGACCAGTACGCCGGTGTCCTCGCCAAGCCCGATCCCGATGCAGGATGGGTTGGCCGCCACAGCCTGAGTCAGGCGTCCGAATCGACCGCGCTTTACGAAGTGTGAATCGATGATCACGTCGCGCATGAAGGCAAGGCCGGTCGTGATCTTCACTTCGCCTTTCAGGAGCGCTTCGGAGCTGCTGCCCTGGTAAATCATCGTATTCGACATGGCCATGGCGCCTGCACTCGTGCCGGCGATGACGAAACCGTCCTCGTGGAAGTAGCGCTCCGTGATGATCTCCAGGAACTGGGTTCCGCCGAAGATGGAGGAGAGGCGAAGCTGGTTTCCGCCGCTGAACATGACTCCGTCGCAGTTGCGGATGCGCTCGATCATCTCCGGGTTCTGAGCGTCTTCCCGATTGCGGATGTCCATGATGCGGACATTCGTACAATGCAACTTGCCGAAGGCGTCGAGGTAGTTTTGTCCGACTTCTTCCGGGATGGAGGAAGCGCTGGTGATCACCTCGATGTGCGCGTCATGGCCGCCGCACTCGTGCATGATCCTGGAAAGGATCTGCAGTTCGAAGAAATTGAGGTTGTTCTTTTGGGTGAAAAGTGGTTCGGGTTCTGTCCCCTTGTCTTCGTTCCCGCCGATGGAGATCAGTTTACCCTTCGGAATCATCATATTCGTTTGACTGAAAGCGTTTTGGCAGCGCAAAGATAGAAATCCCCGCATTGGACGGGCGTTTCAGCACTATATAACGTTAGGAATGTGGGAAGGATACGGGTTAGATGGCCTTTTTCGGGCAAATTTTGGCGGTTCAGGATTTCTTACTACTTTGAAACGACCAAAAACACCGATACCCCCTTTCCTTATGAAGATACAGGACATTCGCGTGATGCGCGGGCCAAACTACTGGTCCATTCGACGTCACAAATTGATTGTGATGAAGCTGGACATTGAAGAGTTGGAGGATTTGCCGACGAACAAGATCAGCGGCTTTGCGGAACGTATGGAGAAGATGTTTCCTTCCATGTATTCACACGAATGTTCGGAAGGGCATGCAGGCGGATTCTTCAAACGCGTGCGCGAAGGAACGTGGATGGGCCACGTGGTGGAGCATATCGCACTCGAGATCCAAACGCTGGCAGGCATGGATGTCGGCTTCGGACGCACACGCAGTACCGGCCAGCATGGTGTATACAATGTCGTGTTCAACTACATGGAAGAAAAAGTCGGGATCTATGCCGCGAAGGCGGCAGTACGGATATGCGACGCGCTGTACAAAGGCGAAACCTATGACCTGGCCGACGATATCCAGCGCATGCGTGAGATCCGCGAAGACGAACGACTTGGACCTTCTACCGGCTCCATCGTCGACGAAGCCATCAAACGCAAGATTCCGTGGATCCGCCTCAATCGGCATTCCCTGGTGCAACTCGGTTATGGAAAGAATCAGCGCCGCATCCAGGCGACGGTCGCCAGTACGACGAGTAGTATTGCAGTAGAGGTGGCATGTGATAAGGAAGAGACCAAGAACCTCCTGGAGAATGCTTCCATCCCGGTTCCGCGTGGCCGTGTCGTGTACGATGAAGAAGATCTGCGTACTGCGATCGACCGTGTCGGTTTCCCGATCGTCGTGAAACCGGTCGGCGGGAACCATGGACGTGGCGCAACCATCAATGTCCAGGATATGGATGCGGCGATCGAAGCACTCGCGCTGGCAAAGCGTGTTTCGCGCGGAGTCATTGTCGAGCGTTTCATTACCGGTTACGATCACCGCTTGCTGGTCATCGATTACAAGTTCGTCGCGGCGGCCAAGCGTACACCCGCCATGGTGACCGGCGATGGCAAGCACACCATTCGCGAACTGATCGACATCACGAACAGCGATCCCCGGCGCGGATATGGTCACGAGAAAGTGTTGACCATGATAAAGGTTGACGACACCACCGCGACCATGATCGAGGAGAAGGGTTATACACTCGACACGGTGCTCAAAGCCGGCGAAGAACTGCACCTCAAGCGTACCGCCAACCTCAGTACGGGCGGCACGTCCACCGATGTGACCGAAGTCGTGCATCCGTACAATGTCTTCATGGCGGAGCGGATCGCGCGGATCATCGGACTCGACATTTGCGGGATCGATATCATGACGCCCGATATCCGAGTGCCCTTGCACGAGAATGGCGGAGCCGTGTTGGAAGTGAATGCCGGCCCGGGATTCCGCATGCACATCGCCCCGGCCGAAGGGCTCCCGCGCAACGTAGCCGAACCGGTGATCGACATGCTCTATCCTCCCGGCAGCACCGCGCGCATCCCGATCATTTCGGTTACCGGCACCAACGGTAAGACCACGACCACGCGCCTCATTGCGCACATCGTGAAGACGATGGGGCATAAGGTCGGCTTCACCACGACCGACGGCATTTACATTCAGAACCGCATGGTGGAGCAGGGGGATTGCACCGGACCGCTCAGCGCGGAATTCGTCCTAAAAGATCCGACGGTTGATTTCGCGGTCCTCGAATGCGCGCGCGGTGGTATCCTGAAATCCGGTCTTGGTTTCCACAACTGCGATGTGGGCATTGTGACCAATGTCAGCGCCGATCACCTGGGGCTGAAAGACATCAACACCATCGAAGAGATGGCACGGGTGAAAGGTGTCGTAGCCGAAAGCGTATTGCCGGAAGGTTATGCCATCCTCAACGCCGACGACGACCTGGTGTATGAGATGCGGAAGACGGTCAGTTGCAATGTCGCGCTCTTTTCGCTTGACGAAAAGAATCCCCGCATCCAGAAGCATACTGAGCGTGGCGGCAT
The DNA here is from genome assembly GCA_016713765.1 of Bacteroidota bacterium. Lineage (NCBI taxonomy): Bacteria > Pseudomonadati > Bacteroidota > Bacteroidia > Candidatus Pollutiaquabacterales > Candidatus Pollutiaquabacteraceae > Candidatus Pollutiaquabacter > Candidatus Pollutiaquabacter sp. The sequence continues at coordinate 79,554 of JADJON010000003.1, read as the reverse complement.
TGCCGCCATCGTAGAGAACGGTTATATCACGATTTGCAAAGGCACCTGGAAGATCCGGGTCGACAAGGTGATCAATATTCCGTTGACCTTTTCGGGGAAAGCCGTCTTCATGATCCAAAACATCTTACCGGCCGTGTTGGCGGGATTCGTTCGGGGCTTCAAGGTGGAAGATATCCGTTTGGCGTTGGAGACCTTCATCCCGTCGCCGACACAAACTCCGGGCCGTATGAACCTGTTCCAGTTCAAGAAGTTCGACGTCATGGTCGACTACGCGCACAACCCGGCCGGATTCCAGGCCATCGCACGCTTCCTGGAGCGGATCGAAGCCAGGCCGAAAGTCGGCATCATCGCCGGCGTCGGCGACCGCCGCGACGAGGATATCGTCTCGCTTGGTGAATTGGCGGCTCAGATGTTTGACGAAGTCATCATCCGGCAGGATAAGAACCTGCGCGGCAGAAGTGAACAGGAGATCATTGATTTGATGATGAAGGGCATTCATTCCGTCGATGCTTCCAAGCCCGTCAAGGTCATGCCGAAGGAATCCCTGGCGATCGACTATGCGATCAAGCATGCAAAGAAGGGGTCTTTCATTACCATCTGCAGTGATGTTGTGCCGGACGCATTGGATCAGATCATGAAGTACAAGGAAGAAGAGGATCACTTCGAGATCCACAAGGAGGATATTCCGAACGCGGTTTCCTAAGCAGCCAACTTACACTTGGATTTAACCCACCCTTAATAAGAAGGGTGGGTTTTTTTATGATTTTAAAGCATTAAACAAGCTTGCGCATGGAACTTTTTAGCTGAAATCAAGTAAAAATGCGTTAAGTCTTACAGTACCCGGAAGCGGGTGGGGGAGCGAATGCCCTCCACCGATCCGACCCGAAAGCAATTCCATGAAAGAACTTGTCCGCCGCCTGATCCTGTTGATCACCATTGCCGCAACGGCCAGTCTGATGCCGAAAAAGGCCTCGGCAACGCACCTGGTCGGTTCCGACATCTCCTATACCTGTCTGGGAGGCAACACCTACCGGATCGACCTGACCTTTTACCGTGATTGTCGTGGATCGGCAGCACCGCTCGGAGTGGGTATCGAATTCCGCTCGGCAAGTTGTAATCAGTATTTCACCGATACCTTGTTGCTGGTCACCGGCACCGGTAACGAAATCACCTATCCGTGTCCGACCCTTGTCACGAGTTGTGACGATCCCGCTTCCACCATTCCCGGAATCCAGGAGTATCAGTACAGCGGCATCATCACCTTCCCGATGCAGTGCGCCGATTGGGTGATCAGTTGGTCCTACTGCTGCAGGAACTGCGACATTACAACAATGTTGGTAGCGTCACCTTGTTTGGAAGGAACCAATCCCGGCATGTACATCGCCGCGACGCTCGATAACCTGAACCTTAGTTGCAATTCTTCTCCGCGCTTTACCAACATTCCTGTAGCTTTTCTATGTGTCGGACAGAATTTCACTTATAACCACGGGGTGATCGATCCCGATGGCGATTCGTTGGTTTACAGCCTGGTGAACCCCCTCATCAACGCTACCGACTCCATTCCATTTTTACCCGGCTACTCGGCTACGAATCCGATCACGTCTTCTCCTGCATTTGCCATCAACAGCGCCACCGGTGATTTGACTTTGACGCCTACTCAAATAGAAGTAGGGGTCGTTTCCGTGCTGGTAGAAGAATACCGCAACGGGGTGCTGATCGGTAGCGTCGTTCGTGACATGGAGATCTACGTGCGCGCCTGCAGCAACAACCTGCCAACCGCCAGCGGCATCAATGGGGGAGCGTCCCGTGACACTTCGGTGTGTCCAGGCACCAACCTGTGCTTCAATATCCTGTCGAACGACATCGACCCGAATCAGATCGTGACGATGAGTTGGAACCAGGGAATTACCGGTGCCACCTTTACCGTCAGCGGATTTCCTTTCCCGACCGGTCAGTTCTGCTGGACTCCCTCACCGGCCGATGTTCGTCCGACTCCCTATACGTTCACGGTAACGGTGACCGATGACGCTTGTCCGAACGTGGGTTTCCAAACGTACTCGTTCCAGGTTTTCGTTAACTCGCCACTCTATACGGCGACCGGAACGGATATTTCCTGTAACGGAGCCAATGACGGCGTCGCGACCGTAGTGCCCGGTTCCGGATCCCTGACCTATGTATGGTCGCCCGGTGGCCAGACGACCGCGAGCATCTCCGGCCTTGCTGCCGGTACCTATACGGTTACCATCACCGATACGGTAACCGGCTGCGTGGGTCAGTCTATTGTCACCATCAATGATCCCGCGGTGCTGACCGTGGCAACTGCTACGACCAATCCTCCGTGTGCAGGGTCAAACAGTGGTATCGCCGTTGCTACTCCAGCCGGTGGCACTCCCGGCTTCTCCTATTCCTGGAATACGGTTCCCCCGACGCTCAACGATACTGCCACCGGCCTGGCTCCCGGTACCTACATCGTCACGGTGACCGACAGCCGAAATTGTACGGCCACCGCCAATGCCACGATCAATCCTTCCGCACCGGCGGTGAATGTCAATACGGTTTCCGTTACCGATCTTCAGTGTAACGGTGACGCCAACGGAACCGCCACAGTCGCTGCAAGCGGTGGAACTCCTTCCTATACGTATAGCTGGAATACCGTGCCTCCTCAATTCGGAACAACGGCAACCGGGCTTTCGGGAGGCACCTATATCGTGACGGTGACCGACAGCCTTGGATGTGTCGGAACCGATACTGTGAACATCGATGAACCGGCAGCCATTGTCATTGCGGGTTCTTCCACGCAATCCACCTGCGGCGCGTCTGACGGAACGGCCAGCGCGTCGGCCAGTGGTGGAACTCCGTTCTCTTTTGGTTACCAATACCTCTGGTCGGTCGGGGGGCAGACAACCACCACGATCACGGGTCTGGCCGCCGGTGCTTATACAGTTACTGTAACGGATTCCAACGGCTGTACCAGTTCACTGCCGGTAACCGTTTCGGATAGCAACATACTACCGCCCATCGCCAGCGCGATTCAATCGGTTTTGTGTAACGGTCAGACCAACGGTATCGCGGTAGCGGTCCCCCAGAATGGCACACCGCCCTTTACCTTCTCATGGAATACGACACCCGTACAAACCAATGATACGGCCTTCAACCTGGGCGCAGGTATTTATGCTGTCGGTATCACGGATGCCAATGGGTGTTCCTCTTTCGATACGGTGCAAATCACAGAGCCGGCGCCGATCAACCTGACCGTGCTTTCGTCGGATGCATCCTGTTATAATGACAGCAGTGGCATCGGTGTTGTCTCCATCGTGAATGGCGGCACACCGAATTACACCTACGACTGGCAACCTTATGGCGGCACGAATGCCTCCGTTACCAACCTGATCGCCGGCAATTACACGGTCACCGTCACCGATGCCAACGGTTGCACCGGTACCAGTGCCATCAGCATCAGCGAGCCCAGCCAGATCACCGTGACCGTCAACAGCACCATCGAGCCTACCTGTTACGGAGGGTCGGATGGCTCGATTGATATTTCCGTAAGCGGCGGCACCGGTGGCTTTGATTATTTCTGGAATCCCGGCGGAGCCACCTCTCAGGATCTGAGCTCGGTCGATGCCGGTATCTATATCGTGACGATCACCGACGATAACGGCTGCACCTTCCAGCAAACAGTCAACCTGAATCAGCCTTCGCCGGTGAACGCCTTCGCGGGCAATGATACCGCCTTGTGTGTAGGGAACAGCATTCAGTTGCAAGCGACCTTAGGTGCCGGTATGACCGGTCAGTGGACATCCTCAACCGGCGCATCCTTTGTCAATGCCACCAACCCGACCACCGTCGCCAATAATCTGCAGCCCGGCTTCAACAGCCTGACCTGGACCGTGACGGACGCCGACGGTTGTTCCGGCCTGGATGAACTGACCATCTTCAACTATACGAACATCGCCGCCAACGCCGGCAGTGACACGGCTTTCTGCGGACTGGGTTTTGTGCAGTTGAATGCCACGAATGTGGCGGGCTTTAGCGGAAGCTGGACATCAGCCGGTCTCACCACCTTCGACAATCCCGTATTGTCCAACGCCGTAGCCACCCTGATCGATTACGGTACCGATACCCTGAACTGGACGATCACCAACGGCGCTTGTACCACCACGGACTACCTGCTGATTACGGCAGCGGAGCCGGTGAATGCGGAAGCGGGAGACTATCAACTCGTTTGCGCGAATGATGCCGTGCTGATCGCCCGCGGTTTCATCAATGGAGTAGGCATATGGTCGGTCGTAACCGGAAGCGGCAATCTCGCTGATCCGACGAACGACTCGACATCCGTCACGGACCTGCCGGTCGGTAATACCGTATTTCTCTGGACCATCACCAACGGTCCGTGTTCTGCTGCCGATACCGTTAGCGTGGATTATGACAATGCCTGTGAATTGGAACTTCCGAGCGGCTTCTCACCCAATGGTGATGGAAAGAACGACGGGTATCATATCAAAGGTATCGAAGGCTATCCGGACAACGTATTCCGGGTGTTCAATCGCTGGGGCAACCTGGTCTATGACAAGGAAGATTACGTAAACGAAGATTGGGTTGGACAAAACAATAGCGGCGACCCGCTGCCGGACGGCACTTACTTCGTCGTCCTGGAAGTAGTTGGGAAGAACCTGCGGAAGAGCACCTACGTCGATCTGCGCAGACAATAAGAGATTAAAATCCTTTGCGCTGTTCACCGACCGCTGTTGATTGTTCCTTGAGCAAGAGGAGAAAAATAAGACTTTACACGAACTAAAAACACGAATATTGCGACAATGACGCTACGCAAGATACTCTTAGGCCTGGTGCTGCTGTTGAGCGGCTTATCTGCCTCCGGCCAGCAGGACATCCTTGTCAGCCAGTACATGTTCAACCACCTGTTGCTCAATCCGGGTTATGCCGGCAGCAAGGATTACATGATGGCCAGCCTGCTTTATCGAAAGCAGTGGGTTGACTTCAAGGGCGCGCCCGAGACTCAGATCGCCAGCATTCACGGCCCGGTCGGGTTGACCAACCTGGGATGGGGTGTGTTGCTCAGTCATGACAAGATCGGCGTTACCGATCGCACGGACGCCTACCTGAATGCGGCCTACCATTTGAAAGCGTTCGGGAAGAGTAAGCTGTCGCTTGGACTACGCGCCGGCGGTGGTTACTACTCCTATAAGAACAGTGACCTCATCGTTTTCGATCCGGGTGACCCGACCTTTGCAGGTGATCGAGCAACACGCTTCCTGCCGAACGTCGGTGCCGGTCTCTATCTGTATGGTGAGAAATACTATGCAGGCCTGAGCGTACCGACCATCATCAGTTACGATCCTGAAAAAAGCCTTAGCCTGGACCTCAGCAGTGGGGAAGTAGTGCCGCGTCAGGTACGCCACTACTTCGCGACGGTTGGAACGGTACTGGAAGTGAATCCGGACGTCGTTTTGAAGCCCAGCGTATTGGTTAAATACGTGCAGAACGCTCCTGTGGAAGCCGACTTCAACCTGAATGTCCTGCTGGCAAACGTGCTTTGGATCGGCGGCAGCTACCGTACGCAGGACGCGATCGTAGGCTTGGTGGAGTTGCAGGTGAGCAAGAAACTCCGGATCGGATACAGTTACGATTTCACGACTACGGAAATGAAGAACTATAGCCAGGGCTCCCATGAGATCATGATCGGATATGACTTCGGCTATGATATCATGAAGATGAAAACTCCCCGGTATTTCTAATGACCGAAGCTGACGATCAGCTCGTCCACAGTCCCTCGGGTACACCATTTCAAGAACAAGTCGATTTCCACATACGCCCATGACGATTCGCCATACACTGCTCACCGGATTGACAGCCGCCTCCTTGCTTTTCAGCGGTTGTGCCAGCTATCATGTCCGGCAGGGCAACCGCCTCTACAACCAGCTCGCCTATAGCCAGGCGGTAACCGAATACGAGAAAGCCTTAGGTAAAAAGAGCTTTCCGGAGGCCGAACGAAAACTGGCTGACAGCTACAGGCTCATGAACAACTGGAGCAAGGCGGAGCAATCCTATGCAAAAGTTGTCCAGTCTTCCAGCGTTCAACCCATTGACCGTCTGCATTACGGTCAACTCCTCATGCGCAGCGGCAAGTACCCGCAAGCGCAGGAGCAGTTGGATCTCTACCTGGCCAGCGTTCCGGGAGATGAGACGGCGCGCAGGATTCGTCAGAGTTGCGACAGTATTGCCGGTTGGAAAGCCGATAGTGCCAAGTACACCCTAGAAGTGAGCCCGCTGAATTCCGGTCAGGTCAATTTCGCTCCGGTCTATTACAAAGACGGACTGGTCCTTGTCACCGACCGTTCTATGAAAGCGTCTCCAAAGACGTATGCCTGGACCTCCCGTCCGTTCCTCGATCTCTACTACGCCAAGCTCGATGGCAGTGGTAAACCCGGCAGCCCGAAAGCGATGCAGGGAGCGGTGAATGGAATTTATCACGAAGGTCCTGTGGCGTTTACAGCGAATGGCGATACCGCTTACGTTACGCGGAACAACTACGTGAAGAAGAAGGTGGGTAAGAGTAATCAGGACGTGGTCAATTTGAAGATCTACCAGATCGTCAGAAAGGATACATCCTGGTCCAACATGACGGAAGTTCCTTTTAACAGCGACGATTTCAGTACCGGTCATCCGACCTTGTCATCCGACGGCCAGTCGATGATCTTTGCCAGCGATCGTCCGGGTGGTCAGGGAGGCGTTGACCTGTGGTTGAGCCGCAAAGTCAACGGCACCTGGAGCCAGCCGGAAAATATGGGCCCGGCTGTAAATACCGCCTATAACGACGTGTTCCCGACCCTTTGGAAAGACTCCGTACTCTACTATAGTTCCGAAGGCCGTCACGGCATGGGCGGCCTCGACCTTTACCGTGCCGAGAAAGCCGGAAGTTCCTGGAATCGTCCGGAGAACGTAGGTTATCCGCTCAACACCAGTTTTGACGACTTTGGCATCGCGGTGAATGACAGTGCAACCGGTGGCTTCGTTTCCAGTAATCGAGGAGGGAATCCGGAAATCGATCAGATCTACGCCTTTGCGATTAACGACCTGCGTTTCACTTTGGAAGGTATCGCCGTAGAGAAGGGTACCCAAGAACCGCTGGCCGGTGTGTTGGTTGAATTGTTGAACCGAAAGACCGGGAAGAAGGAAACCGCTGTTACCGGTCCGGACGGTAAGTTCATGTTCAAGCTGAACCGGGAGACGGAATACAGTGTTGTTGGTAGTAAGGACGGATTCTTCACCAATACGGAGATCGTAAGCACCGTTGGTAAAGTCCGCAGCGAGAACATGTTCGTGAAGCTCAAATTGGAACTTGAAAAGATCATCATCAACAAGCCGATTGTCCTGGAGAACATCTACTACGACCTGGATAAATGGGACATCCGTCCTGACGCGGCTGTTGAACTTGATAAGTTAGTGCAAACGCTCAAGGACAACCCCGGTATCCGGATCGAACTGAGTTCCCATACCGATAGTCGCGCGGATGACAAGTACAACGATGTGCTCTCGCAGAAACGCGCTGAGTCGGCCGTTCAATACCTGACCAGCCGAGGCATTGATGCCAGCCGCATGATCGCCAAGGGCTATGGAGAACGGGTGTTGGTAAACGGTTGCAAGAATGATGTCAAGTGTACCGAAGAAGAGCACCAGGCCAACCGCCGGACGGAATTCAAGGTGATCGAAATGACAAAATAACCTGGTACCAGGCGACTGAAAAAGGGGCTGTGCTGATCGCGCAGCCCCTTTTTAATTTGTGTATAAGCGTGTTAAAAAGGCTGTGTGAACCGAGGCAGTCTGGCAATGAAAATCAACGAAATTGCTTCCTTAAAGGCGCTTGTGTCCAACCGCGCGCCCGAAATAATTCCAGACGAAATGATCCATCATTTTACCAAAACTTCGAAGCGGTATCTCTTGAACAAAGTAGCCGTGGCGCTGATGATGATTTGCTCACAACTGTTGTGGGTGAACGAAGCGAAGGCTACGCACTCTGCCGGGAGCGATTTGACCTACACTTGGGTGAGCGGAAATACGTACCGGGTAACCGTTGCGTTCTACCGGGATTGCGCGGGTGTTGCCGCGCCCAATTCCATCACACTGAACGCCCGCTCTTCGAGCTGTTCGCGTAATCAGAATTTTACCCTGAATCTGGTAGCGGGTTCCGGACAGGAGATCACCTTTCCGTGCCGGACCGCTCAGACCAAGTGTACGAATTCTTCTTCCAGCAACGCGGGTTACCAGCAATACCTTTACCAGAATAATGTAACGCTACCACAGCAGTGTTCGGACTGGGTGCTCAGTTACTATGTGTGTTGCCGAAACTGTGCCATCACCACACTGAACAACCCTTGCAACGACAACATGTATGTGGAAGCGACACTCAATAACCTCCTCTTCCAGCGGAACAACTCTCCTCAGTTCACCAACATTCCGGTGGCTTTCCTGTGTGTCAATCAGAGCTTCACCTACAACCATGGTGTCGTGGATCCCGATGGCGACTCTCTGGTGTATTCGTTCATCACGCCCCGCACTTATAATACGTCGACCAATACGACGGGAAATGTCACCTTCAATGCCGGCTATTCAGCCAGCCAGCCACTGACGTCGAGCCCTGCGGTCAACATCAACTCCGTCACCGGCGATATCAACATGTTCCCGACCGTTAACGGCGAAATCGGGGTGACCGCGATTCTCGTGCGTGAATACCGGAACGGCGTACTCATCGGTAGCGTGGTCCGGGATATGCAGTTCCTGACCAAGATCTGTAACCCCAACCTGTTGCCGACCGCGACGGGGATTAACGGCTCGTCCAATTTCAGTGCGGTCGTTTGCCCCGGATCGACCATTACGTTCTCGGTCAACTCCTCCGATCCCAATGCGACGGATACGGTCATCATGAACTGGAACAATGTGATTCCCGGCGCGACCTTTACAACGGTGGGAGCACAGTTCCCGATCGGTACCTTTACCTGGACGCCTTCGGTTTCCGATGCACGTTCGCAGCCGTATACGTTCATTGTCACCGTGCGCGACAATGCTTGTCCGACCAACGGTTCCCAGACGTACTCCTTTTCACTCGTTGTCCCGGTTATCAATACCACCGTCAGCAGTCCGCAATACAATGGGTATAATGTCGCCTGTGCGGGTGCTGCGACCGGTTCCGTGACAGCTACAACGGTTGGTGGCACCTTGCCTTATACCTACTCCTGGAATCCATCCGGACAAACTACTCAGACAGCAACCGCGCTTGCGTCCGGTACCTACACCGTTACCGTAACAGATGCCAGCGGCTGTACGAGTTCCGCGCAAACATCCTTGTCGGAACCGCCTGCACCGGTCGCGGCAGGGATCGCGTCCTCCATCAACGTGAGCTGCAACGCCGGTACCGATGGTTCCGCGAACAGTAGCATCAGCGGAGGACTTACTCCTTATACGTATGCCTGGTCGCCAGGAGGGCAAACGACAGCCAACCTGACGGCGGTAGGTGTTGGTACCTATACGGTGACCATCACCGACCTCAACGGTTGCACCGATACCGCACAGGTAGCGATCACGGAACCTACCGCCCTTGTTGCATCCATCACGGGCTTTACCAACGTGACTTGTCTTGGTAACAGCAACGGGACCATTACTACTTCCGTCTCTGGCGGAACCGGCCCCTATACCCACCATTGGTCAAATGGAGCCACCACGGCCAATCTCACCGGCCTGGGCCCTGCCACCTATGCGGATACGGTTCGTGACGCGAACGGATGTACCCAGATCATCACCCAGGTGATCACGGAACCGGGTACCGCCGTTTCCCTGCCTGGATCTTCGCTCAGCCTTGCCGATATTTCCTGTTTCGGCGGCAGTAACGGCTCTGCAACCCTTACCCCTTCGGGTGGTACGCCTCCCTACACCATCAGTTGGTCGAATGGCGATGCCGGTAATACGGCGGATACATTGATTGCCGGATCGTACACCGTGACCGTGGAAGACGCCAACGGTTGTACGGTTGACAGTACCTTTTCGATTGGCGAACCGTTGCTCTTGGTTGCCAGCTTCAGTGATTTCACGACGACGCCAGGCGGAACGAATATCGATTGCAATGGAGCCACCAACGGTGGTGTGTCGGTTAGCCCGGTAGGAGGGACGCCGCCATACAGCTATCTCTGGTCCACCGGCGCTACCATTGATTCGATTGCCGGTGTCGGTGCAGGGAACTATTGGGTCACGGTAACGGACGTTAACGGTTGCAAGGACAGCATCAATACGCCGATCACAGAACCGACTCCGCTGCTCAATACGCTCACCAAGTTCGATGTAGTCTGTAAGGGCGAAGCGTCGGGTTGGATCAACGCGAATACGTCTGGTGGTAGCCCGGGTTATACCTACAACTGGACCCCATTGGGGCAGACGACGGACAGCATTGGAGGTTTGTTCGCCGGTTTCTACTCCGTGACCATTACCGACTTGAACGGTTGCTCGCGCCTGGATACCATTTCCATCCTCGAGCCCGATACCCTGGTGCCGCTGATCACCGCCATTCAGTTCTTTGGTGATGTGAATGTCCGTTGTGCGGGTGATTCCAGCGCTACCGTTTGGGTAGAAGTGACCGGCGGAACTTCCCCCTATACCTACCTCTGGAGTAACGGCGGAATCAACGACACCCTGTTCAACCTCCCGGCCGGATCAGTCGAAGTCTATGTCCGTGATGTGAACGGCTGTTCCATTGTCGGTTCCACAGCACTTTCCCAACCCACCCCGTTCTCCTATAACACCATCATCGCGTCAGCTTCTTGTAGCGGAGACTCTTCCGCTTACATTCTGCTGAACCTGGGAGGCAGTACTCCGCCTTACACCTATAACTGGAGCACCGGCGCGACAACCGATTCGGTAGGTGGATTGCCTTCCGGTACGTATTGGGTATTGATCGAAGACGCCAACAACTGCGAGGACTCCGTAGGATTCGTGTTATCGGATCCGCCTGTTCTGAATATCACGGCTTCGGTTTCGGATTATCAGGGTTATAATGTCTCCTGCAATGGTTCGACCAATGGCGAAATTCATCTCTCCATTGCAGGTGGAACCGGTATCTATACTTATTCCTGGTCGAATGGGGCAACAACCGACAGCGTGACCGGCCTGCCGGCAGACACCATTTCGGTTACCATCACCGACAGTAATGGATGTTCCGAGGATACTTCTTTCGTGATCTCGGCACCGGATTCTGTTTCTATCGGACTTACGTCCTTGACGTATTCGGGCGGATTCAACATCAGTTGTTTCGGTTACAATGACGGCCGCGCCTATGCGGCTACGAATGGGGGAGTGGGTCCCTATACCTATTCCTGGTCGAACGGAGATGTGGCGGATTCGGCGATCGGCTTGTTCGCCGGACCGGTCACTGTAACCGTAACGGATTCGAACGGATGCGTCGCGACCTCCACCATTACCCTCACTGAACCGCTGCCCATGAACATGTCGGCAACGCTTTCGGATTTCAACGGGTTCAACGTGCCCTGTAGCGGCGACTCGCTGGCCTGCGTCACGGTGGCGATCGGCGGTGGAACCATACCATATATTTACGATTGGAACGGCTATGATACCATAACGACCGCTCAGATCTGTAACCTGCCGGCTGATACCCTGGGACTCCGCGTCTTTGATGCGAACGGATGCGTATTGGATACGAACTTCTACTTGACGGAACCGCCGGTGTTGGATGTGCTCGCAACGGTTTCCGATTTCAATGGCTTCAACGTTTCTTGTTTTGGTTCGACCAACGGTTCGATCGACCAGACCATTTCAGGCGGGGTAAATCCATATGGGTACCTGTGGTCGACCACTGCCACATCAGAGGATCTCACAGGTCTTGCCGCCGGTACCTATACGTTTGTCTTAACGGATGCGAATGGATGCAGCCGAAATGCGAGTTATACCCTGAGTGAACCACCGGCCATCCTGGATTCAATCGGCTCAGTAGTAGCTGCAACCTGTGGTACTGCCAATGGTACGGCTACGGTATTTGTCTACAACGGTCTGACCCCGTACTCTTATAGCTGGTCACCGGGCGGTGCTACCACAGCAAGTGTAACAGGCCTCAATGGTGGCCAGTACTTCGTCACGATCACCGATAGTGTCGGATGTACGACCGTTGATTCCGTATCGATCTCCGCGATTCCCGTCATGGGTGCAGTAGTTGGTACTCAAACCGACGTATTGTGCCCAGGTGCCGCGACCGGCTCCGCAACGGTTACACTGAGCGGTGGAACCGCGCCGTTCACGTATGCCTGGACCAACGGTGACACGGGCAGTAGCGCCGACAGCCTTGCCGCTGGAAGCATCTCCGTAACGGTAACCGATGCAAACGGCTGCGTGGAAACCACCAGCGCAACCATTTCAGAGCCCGGAGCATTCGTCTTTACTCCAACGGTCACCGACGCACGATGCAGCGGAATTAACGACGGCTCGGTGGCTATCGGCATCTCCGGTGGTACCGCACCTTACAGTGTGAGTTGGTCGAATGGTGATACAGGTCTTACCGCTGATTCCCTCTCCGGTGGATATGTGACGTACACGGTCACCGACGACAATGGCTGCGTGGTCGCTGATTCCGCCAACGTCAATCAACCATCATCCATCGTTTCCAACCTGAGCGCCAGCACCGATGTACGCTGCAACGGTGATGCGAACGGAACGGCTACTGCAACTGCCGCCTCCGGTGGTACGGCTCCTTACTCCTATACCTGGTCCAACGGTGAGACCGGCCTTTCCGCTGACAGTCTCATTGCCGGAAATACCACACTCACCATCACGGACTCAAATGGTTGTACGTTGCAACTGACCGCGACGATCGGACAACCCGTCGCCTTCGCGGTCACCGCTCAGGGTATTGATGTAAGCTGTTTCGGTCAAACGGACGGTTCCGCACAAGCCGGTACAACCGGCGGTATCAGCCCGGCATCGTTCGTCTGGATACCGGGCGGAGGTACGACCGCTGCTATCACGAATCTTACTCCGGGTACATACTCGGTAACGGCAACGGATGCCAACGGTTGTACGAGTACGGATGTAGTTACCATCGACGAACCCGCGCAATTGCTCGCTGATGCCGGTTCGGATCAGGGCGGATGCGAGCCGACCGTCAGCCTCAATGCCGGCTTGGGAAATGGACAAACCGGTACCTGGTCGGTGTTTAGCGGCACAGCCTCCTTCAGCAGCATTTCTTCACCGCTGGCTTCTGTTTCCGGCCTTGCAGTCGGCGATAACCTGCTTGTATGGACCATCACCGATGGTACCTGCTATGGATATGATACGCTCGTGGTACGACTGGATGGTCCCGATCTCTGCGGACTCGAACTGCCCTCAGGATTTTCCCCGAATGGTGACGGTAAGAACGACGGCTATGAGATCAGAGGTGTGAACCAGTATCCGGATAATATGTTCCGGGTGTTCAATCGCTGGGGTAATTTGGTCTATGAACGAGAAGATTACACGAGCAACGATTGGGTGGGCCAGAACAAGGAGGGCGACCCCTTGCCTGATGGGACCTATTTTGTGACATTCGAGGTGACCGGCCAGGATATCCGCCGCTCCACCTACGTCGATATGAGGAGGTAAATTCACCCGTTCATTAAAAAAGCGAAGGGCTACTGCTGACAGTAGCCCTTCGCTTTTTATCGTCGTTTACTCGTTACATGCTCTTGGTGATGTTGGCACTGACCTTTTTGTTGTCATAGATCATGTGCAGGACGTAGTTGCCGGGTGGCAGGTTGTTCTTGTCCCGGAAACTGTGAATGTTCTTGCCCTGTGGAGCTTCAAATGTTTCGGTTGAAAGGATTTTTCCCTTTGGATCGGTCAATTGTAACCAGACGCGACCGGAGTTCGGCATGAAGTAGGAAACCTCGAAGTTGTCATTGAAGGGGACGGGACTGACCCGTTCGATGCTGAAATCGCGACTGGCTTTCGTGCGAATGGCTGCCAGTGAATGGCTGACGAATTTTCCGTTCTTGAAGGTCTGCCGAATGCGATAGTATGCGACCGTTTCGCCAATCGGTGTTTTGTCAAGATAATTGTATTCACCCAACTCTCCCGCCTTCGGATTTACGTTGATCGTTCCGACTTTGGAAAAGTCGAGACCATTGATCGATCGCTCTACGGTAAAATAGGCGACCTGGTCGTTGACAGCCGTCAGCCAATGTACGTTGACGCCGTTCTCTTTGCCTTCGAGGGAGAAATTAAGGAGTGACTCTGCAAGTGGCGATATGGTACCTGTTGTCCGAATAACCAGGTTGTCCAGGATCGCCATGTCCTTTCCGCCGCCATTCATTCCGCGACCAACATACAGGTTTCCTGCTCCTTTCCAATACATCACGGTATTCGCCAGCCCCCCTTTTGACCAGACCGGCATCCCGTTTACGAAGATCTCGCCGCGGCCTGTAGTGGGCGAGTAGATGAACCGGTAGGTTCGGAAGTTTTCGTCTTTCGGAAGTTCGTAGGTCGTCTTCTCCTTAACGGACGTGAAACCACCCTTGCGGTTGTCGACCCGGTATTGAATGGATAAGTAGCCATCCGAGATGCCGAAGTTGAAATGATTCCCTCGGCTCAGAAAGCTGCCTTCCGGCTCCGTCCCACGATAGTCAATGCTGACATCGATCCCTTCTACATCGAAGAGCTCAGTGCCTGGAAGTTCGAGGTTGATATCGTTTCCATTGGAACCGGCTGCGAGACCTTGTGTGGAAGCACGTCCACCGCGGAAGGTATGGGCGTCCTCACTGGCGGAGATTGCGTCGGGGCCAAGGGTAGCCTCCAGTGGACTGTCTTTTTCCCAGGTAAATTCAGTGATGATCTCCCCGTTGTTCAACACGGCCCCACCCTGACTTTCACCTTCTCCGCTCGCTCGCGTCTTGCTTAGGTTGTGGAAGTTCAGGTATACCAGCCACCCGGCCGTTATCAGCAGGACTGCAGAAAAGGTTCCAACGACCCAAATCAATCGGGTGGATAACCTCGTTCTGTTGCCAAGTCGTGTATTCCTCTTATTCTTCATTGCGTTCGGGTTAGGGTATGGCGGGACGTATATAAACTACAGTGATCGCATTCTTAAGGAGTGAAAAGCCGGATGATTCCTTACAGTCACATTTATTTTTTAATGAGTTTTACGCTGCTTCTTTCAGTTCCATCGGTCAGGTGGAAAATATAGGTGCCACTGGGCAAGCCTGAACCATAACGGAACTCATAGGTGTTTGAGCCTGGAGTGGCAAGGACTTTATCATTCAGCACCGGTTTTCCGGCGGGGTCAATGAGCATGACTTGTATTTCGGTTGCATCGTTGACTGC
Source organism: Bacteroidota bacterium (assembly GCA_016713765.1). Lineage (NCBI taxonomy): Bacteria > Pseudomonadati > Bacteroidota > Bacteroidia > Candidatus Pollutiaquabacterales > Candidatus Pollutiaquabacteraceae > Candidatus Pollutiaquabacter > Candidatus Pollutiaquabacter sp. Next base: position 64,188 of record JADJON010000003.1, on the reverse strand, counting down.
GTAGAATACCCGGAAGAGTTCATTAAACGGATTCGGTCCGGCTTGTTCAATGCGGATGCCCGGCCCCGGAGGATCTCCGGTCACGTTGACTGCCCGGATCTCCGAGTAAGTGAATCGGCCATCAAAATCTGTCTGCCGTAGACGGTAATAGGAGGTGCCGGACTTCGGCGTTTTGTCGACCACTCCATAATGCAGAATATTGGTACTGTTTCCTGCACCATCAATTTGTTGAATCGCTTCGAACTCGATGCCGTCCTTGCTGCGTTCGATGGTGAAGTAGTCGTTGTTCACTTCGGCTGCTGTTGTCCAGGTGATTTCTACTTCCGTAGCTTTCGCCTTTGCCTCGAAGGAGACCAGTTCAATGGGCAATGCCAGGTTGTTCGCCGATAATCCGAATATCCCGAAGGTGCTGACATTGCTCATGGTCACCATACCGGTACCCAATGTCACGCCCAATCCGCTTCCCGCCGGTTGGGTCCAACCGCTACCGGTCCAGCGAACGACGCCTAAATACGATAGTCGGAGATCAATCGGTAACGTGTTCTCAAGTGCGGAGTAGGAGAAGGAGACATTCGCCGTCAGACCACTGGCAGTGATCTCCCACCACCGGTCGATGAGATTATCGGTCGATAGGCCGGCAATCAAATCGGTTGTGACGGCCACGGTAGAGAGTCCACTGGGGAATGGCCGGTTATCCTGTGCCGTATGATTGGAAGAGATCGTCACATCCGCGCCGAAGCCGGACGTTGGTTGTAGGATAACCGGTAAGTAGCTCCCGTTTTCATCGATGAATGGAAAGAGATGAGGCCCCGATTGAATGCCTTTCATCACAACCCGGCCGGAACCGCTGCCGGAGTGGTCGTCGGAGATGATTCCGCCTGCGGTTCGTGTGATGGCCTGGCTGTCTCCACTCATCAATTGAAGTTCCTTGCCATCCAGATCAATGGATCCGCTCACGAGTTCCAGGCGTGTTCTGACCGGAATGAAGTCGTACTTCGCCCTGGCGGAAGCGCCGGAGGTGAGCCCGATTCGCAATATGCCGTAATATTGATCGGTAGTTAATGTGCGCGAAGCAGAATACCCTGTAAGGTCTTGTGAGGAGCTGCCATTGTATTCGACTATACTATACGGATGCAACTTGAAACTCAGATTATTGGTCGCGTCCAGCGTACCATTATTGCCGTGGTCGTACAGCCCGGCCGATTTCGATGTTCGCAGGACGGCAGCTGAATCAAGAAATACCGAAGCGTAGGGCTGGAGCCCGTTGCTGCTGATCTGTTGGTTACCTGCATCCAGGGTCGCATTCACCCCGATTGTCAAGGCATAGACGCCGGTTTCCATCTGGCTGCTGATAAGGAGAGGGCCTGCAGATAATCGGAGAGTGCAGCCGGTTGCGATTTCCTGCAGAACTTGCTGAATGGAGTACACATTTCCGGTCTTCCGGTAAGTGATCGTGCCGGTTCGTTCAAATGATAATACTCCGAAGTCGCTGCCCGTTCCCGGTGAAGCGCTCGTCATGATTCCATTCCCGGAAAAGTCCGCCGTTGATCCTTTGAGTATGAGCCGGTGAATGACGCCGGTCGGCATACCGTAATTCTCAAACTGTATGGTGCCGGAGGAGTGATTGAATGCGCCGGCTACGGTTACGCGTACGGCATCGTTGGTTCCTGCACCGGAATTGTTATGTAGCTGGAACCACCCGCCGGAATGCGTGTAGTTTCCGTTGATGTCGACCACTCCGGTTCCGGTTCCTCCTTTGACATTCAATTGTCCTCCGCTGATGGCAAGGCTTCCAAGGCTGGAAGTGACCGGACCGTTATTTCTGGAGAGGAACAGTACACCGCCGCTGATAGTCACAGCGCCCGACACGGTGAGATTCACCGTATGCGCCGAAGCCGAAGTGCCGAAGTTGAAGCTCGATGTCAGACCTGCTACGGTGAGATTTCCGTTGAGTTGAACCTGTTCGTTTCCTGACGCTGCGCTACTCGTGAACTCCGCTGCCGATGGTCCGTTGATACTCATGTTACCACCCACCGTCATCTCAAATGCTGCGTTATTCATGGCGACGCCAATCGAAGAGAGCGAACTTCCTCTGAATTTATCCGTCGATACCGCGAACTGGATGGTGAATTGTCCCGTCACATCCAGCCGGTTCGTGCCACCTGCAGTGTGCACGCCCGTTTGTCCGAAGAAAATTCCTCCATTCAGAATCAGGTTCCCGAACCGCGCGGTGTAGGTGCCGGAGTTGGTGGTGGCGATATTGTAGATGATTCGTGTGTCACCGGTATTCTGGGTGAAAGAACCGTTTACGATCAATTGAGCATTGCCATTGCTGACGCCGGCTACTCCCGAATTGTTAATGATTTTGATATTCCCGATGTTGAATACATTCCCGCTGACTTGCAGAGCGGCATCACCGTTTCCGTTTTGCAGGACAAAGAAGTTGCCGCCGTTGTTGGTCAGGCTGCCGGTCTGAATGGTAAAGGCCCCGGGATGTGTACCACTGTGTCCATAAAACGTGGAATTGACCGATGTAAGGACAATGGAACCGAACGAAGTCGTACCAATATTGCCGGATTTGTCAAGTGTGATCCAGCCCTGGTCGATTGTCAAGGTGCCAAGAACGCGTCGGGTTTGAAACCAATTGCTCTGGTTCCACTCGGCGATGGTGCCGGCTGTAGGACCAGGCGTATTGATGGTCAGGTTGCCGAAGTTGCAACTCACCATTCCGCCCAGCGGGATGGAATAGTTATACCAGCGCTTAATGATCAGTACTGATCCCGGGTCGAAGTTTTCTGTACCACGAATGAAAAGCGTTGCATTTACCGCGTCGTTGGTTCCTGGATCCCAGGTAAACTGGGAGGACGGCCCAAGATTGAACTGAAGTCCGGGAGAGGACAGGGTGATGTCTCCCCGGTTCATCGTGCACGTGCCATTCACGGTGAAGTTGCCCGTCATGGTCAACCGCATTCCGCTGTTAAAGGTGAGCGTGCCGCCATCCATGACGGTAACCCTGTTCACGGTGAAGTTGTTGTCCAACGTTACCGTATTGGTGGTCAGGATCTGGACGTCATCCGCTGCAGTCGGAACGCCGGTTGGAAGCCAGATGGCGGGGTTGCTCCAGTTGCCGCTCATAAGACTGGTCTTGATGATGGCTGACGCATCCTGGTGACAAAGCAGCGTCATACAGCCGAGTAGGACTCGGAGTATGCGACGTTTGAAACCGGTGCGTTGTAACATCAGGACGTGATCGGTTATTGATTCCGGCTTTCAGCCCCGGTGGTCAAGGGCTTCGCAATGCGGACGAGTTGGGTCTGATCATCACCAAGCGGGGTATTCCGGATGACCGGTGCTGCGATCTCCAGGTCGTTGACATAGTGCTCTTCCGGAATCGTGACGATCCGGCTCGCACGTGTCTGTTCTCCGGCGCGTGTATCGTCAACACGAGCCGTCTGGATAAAGATCGTCAGGCCGATACCGGCCAGGAATGCAAATCCGGCAAACGCGATGACGAGCATGCGCCTGCGCTGACGTACACGATGGCGGAGTCTGCTTGGAGGTCTGCGCATAATTCAGCGTTAATTACTGGGATACGGAATCAGAAGGAATTCGCTCCTCGTTGCAAACGCGTATGCTTACAACTGTAAGGTTTAGATGGAAAATGGAGGAGGGCAGACTGGAAAATGAAGAAGCCGGCACAAGGCCGGCTTCTTGAGAGAGGAGAAGTGGTGTTATTGAGCGAAAATGAGGTCTTCGGGCTGGATCGTGGCATTCTCCGACATGATCGCCGCTCGTTCGATGACGGCTTTCAACTCGCGGATGTTTCCAGGCCACTTGTATTCCATCAGGACTTTCGCGGCTTCTTTCGTGAGTGTGATTGGTCCCAGCTTGTTATCCTTACAGAAATCGTTCAGGAAGGTCTTCGAGAGCAATACCACGTCATCACCGCGTTCCAGCAGGGGAGGAAGGTGGATGAGAAAACCCTGAAGACGGTAGTAAAGGTCTTCGCGGAACTTGCCTTCCTTCACTTCGTGTGCAAGGTTCCGGTTGGTGGCTGCTACTACGCGGACATCCAGCTTGATGGATTTGTTGCTTCCGATGCGGGTGACTTCTTTCTCCTGCAATACACGCAGCAGCTTGGTCTGCATGAGCAGATCCATTTCGCCGATCTCGTCCAGGAAGATCGTGCCTTCGTTGGCTTCTTCGAATTTCCCGATACGTCGCTCACGGGCATCCGTGAACGCGCCTTTCTCGTGACCAAAGAGTTCGCTTTCGATCAGGTCGGCCGGGATGGCTCCCATGTTGACCGTGACGAATGGCTTCCGGGCCCGTGGGGAATTGTAGTGAATCGACTTCGCGACGAGTTCCTTTCCGGTTCCACTCTGTCCGGTTACCAGTACCATGATGTTGCTCTTCTCGACCTTCTGGATGAGGCGAAGGACGCGCATCACGGAACCGCTGTTGCCGAGTATGGTGTTATACTTATTCCGGTCGATGACCAGGTCTTTCAGGCTTTCATTCTCCTGACGAAGGCCTACGGTCTTCACGAGGTTGCGGACGGAATTCTCCAGGTTGACGATCGCATTGTCGTTCTTGATGATGTAATCGACCGCGCCCTGACGGTAGGTCTCAATGACCACATCCAGTTTGTCCTGGCCGGAAACCATGATGCAATGGATGTCAGCATTGTAATTTTTAATCTTCGCCATCAACTCCAATCCGTTCATGCCGGGAAGCAGGTAGTCGATGGTGACGATATCCGGGTTGAGGTGGAGTTGCTGCAGGCACTCTTCCGGGGTCAGGAAATGCGTGACATCGACATTGTCCATCTTCTCCAGCGCCTTTTTGATCAGGTTCCCGATGAACTGATCGTCTTCAACTACGAATATGCGGGTGATCGCCATGGTGTTAACAGTGTTTTGTGAATCTTTTTAGGGAAAAACGCCTCCGGATGTTGCGCCCGGGGAGCTGAATTCCAATACTTTTACGCGTCGTTTCTTACAGTTTACGTGAAAAGTCGTCTGATCCTGATCGGTATCATCCTCGTGCTCGCCACCCCGGCCTGGATGCGGATTGCATGGGAATTCAGCCCCAAACGGGTATTGAATGTGGTCATTCTGGATAAGACCGTCCTGAACTCCAACAGCTACAAGCATCGTTCGATCAACTGGATCCTGGATTACGAAAAATACGCCCGGCACGACAGCTCGTTTTACGATATCAACCAGGATTATTACGGTTTCTTCCCCGGCGAGAACGAGAAGTACGCCATCCGTGACTTCGATACCATGAACGACGCCGTGCTCGACAGCGTGGCGGAGCGATCCGATCTGCTGTACTGTGCGGATACCTACGGTGTACTCGGCAATGAATGGTACAGGCACCGGGATCGGAACGAGGTGTCGGAAAGCATCTACGGTGGTATGTCCGAGAAGGACATGCAGTTCATGCGCAAGATGAAGGAACGGAAGAAGCCGATCGTGGTGGAGTTCAATTCCATCGGGTTCCCCACACCCAGGGACGTACGTCGGAATTTTGAAGAAACGTTTCGGGTTCACTGGACCGGTTGGATGGCGCGATGGATCGCTTCCCTGGATACCGTCAACAATCCTGATCTGCCGAAATGGATCATCCGTGCCTGGCGACAACAGAATGGCCGAGCCTGGCGTTTCAATAACCCGGGAATGCTCTTCGTACACGAAAGTGGTGATGTGCTGGTACTCGAAGAGGGACGGGAATTGAAGGAAGCGATCCCGAAGATCTATACCGAAAAGAAGTTTCAGTCGGAATACAATGTGCCTGGTGTCCTGATCTATCCTTACTGGATGGATATCATGGAAAACCTGAGTGATTCCAATACGGTCGTATCCAAGTACATTTTAGGGACAAGTCCGGCAGGGGATGAGGTGCTTGTTCAAAAGCGAATCCCCAAGATCTTTCCGGCGATCATTCGCCGGACGGGCGACTATCGGTTCTACTACTTCTGTGGCGATTTTGCCGACAACCCGACCAAGTTCCGCTTCGCCAAGTTGAGAGGGATCACCGGGATGAAGTTCCTCATGTACAATGCGGTCGATGTGACCGATCGGAACCGATTCTTTTGGGAATTCTATCTGCCTATGATGCAGCGGATCCTGCGGGAGGCCTGGATGGAATCACCCCGCACCAAGGCCGGCCGGACTATTTTTTCCTGGCAAAGCCCGTCCGTTTCATTTCGCCCCAGTTCCGGACCCCGGTCATGAGGTCCAGGTTTCCCCGGATCGCGTAATAAACGGTCAGGGGATGGATGATAATGGGTTCGATGAACGCGGTACCCAAGAGTCGGATGATGTCTCGCTTCTTCTTATACTGGTGAAACGACAATTCCTCGAACAGGATTGCCGCGGTCGAGTACATGATCGCGAATGCGTAGATGAGGAGAAAAAGGGTGATGAACAACTCGACGTTCAGGATACCCAGGAAGGCCATCATGATCAGGTACAGGAAGGCCGTGGTTTCAACGATCGGCGCCAGCCATTCAAAGAGGAACCAGAACGGCATACTGATCATCCCGAGAAAATTGTACCGGGGATTGAAGATGAGTTTGCGATGGATCCAAAGGGTCTCCGCACTGCCCCGGGTCCAGCGGTTTCGCTGTTTCCCCAACACTTTGAAACTGGAGGGCGCCTCGGTCCAGCAGAGTGGGTCCGGCAGATAGACCACTTTGTACTTCCGTTTCTTTTCCTCCATATGACGGCGCATACGGATGACCAACTCCATATCCTCGCCCACCGTACGGTGCGTGTAACCGCCTACGGATTTGACTATCCGGGTGTCGAACATCCCGAACGCCCCGGAGATCAGGATGAGACCGTTCAACCGGCTCCAGGCCATACGCCCAAGGAGGAATGCCCGGATGTACTCGAGCACCTGTACACGCGGGATCATTTGGTGAGGCAGGTTGACTTCCGTGATCTTGCCTTCGGTCACTTCGCACGAGTTGGCGATGCGCACCACGCCGCCGACGGCAATGACCGTCTCATCGGGTGTCGCGTCCATGAAGGGTTTGACCATCTTCAGCAATGACTCGTATTCAAGGATGCAGTCGACGTCGATGGCCGCGAAGTAGTCGAATCGGGAGACGTTGATGCCCGCGTTGAGCGCGTCTGCCTTGCCGCCGTTTACCTTGTCGACGACCGTAAGCTTGCTGAGGGAAGGGATCCGCGATTTGTAAACCGCGCGAATCGGTTTGTGGTGGAGGGTTTCATCGAAGGCGTATGGAACCGGCTCCAGTTCATACGCATCGATCATCAACTGCAAGGTGTCGTCCTTACTGCCGTCGTTTACAATGATCACCTCGAAATTGACATAGTGGATGTTCAATAGCGAGCGGACGTTCTCGACGATGGTCTTCGATTCGTTGTAAGCGGGAGCGACGATCGAAACGGCCGGAGCCGAAGGCGCGGTCAGGATATCCCGGTAGTCGATGAAGCTGTTGCGGCGGATGTACCCCATGATCTCCCGGGCGGAAAGCGCCGAAAGGGTGAAGTACGTGGCAAACAACAATCCGCTGTAGATGAGGATGAAGTGATCCGCGAACTTGGTGAAGTAATAGAAGAAATATCCCATAGCGGATCAGAGGCGTTTATCTCTGGCGTGACGGATCACCTGTTGGATCTTGGGATCGCCGTGCACGGAAAGTTGTTCGACAAGTTGTACGCCGCGCGGGCCGGTGGCCAGGAGGGAGCGTACGGCCTGGATGGCCAAGGGCAGGTCGCTGACCGGCTGCAAAAGGAGTTGGTGGATCGGCTGGAGACTACGCTCGCTTCCGATCACTTCGAGGGTACGCAGGATCTCCCGGCGCATCTCGCTGTTGGCGGAAGGGTAGAGGTCGAGCAGGGGTTGCTCCGCAGCTGCTGCTCCCAGTTCGCGTAGCGCCCGGATCGCCAGCAGCTTGCGTTTCTCCACCGGATCGTTCAGGAGACGAATCAGGATCGGCAACGATTCCTGCTGCCGAAACGCGCCGATCATACTGATGCAGAACTCGACTACGGTCGGGTTCTTGGAATCCAGCCAGGCGGAGAAGTCGGGAATGGAAAGCTCCGGCATTTTGCTCATCATGGAATAGATCACCGCCTGGTCCCAGTCGGTCAGCGGCTCGGTCTCCCGCGAAAGGAACGACAAGTGATCCTTGACCGACAGGTTGACGAGCGCCACCCTGGCTTCTTTCCGGAGAATATCGTTCTTGCTTTTGAGGAACGGACTGATCAGGGGCTCCGCTTCACGGACATTCATGAGCGAGAGTTCGCGCATGCCTTTGGCGACTTTGTCCCAGCGCTTCTCGCGCAACCGACGCTTCGATACTTCGTGGAAGCCCAACTTCACAAACAGATGTTCTAAGCGCGCGGCGGTTTCGCCGGAGAAATTCTCATGCAAATGGATGGTCTCTTCCAGCAGGATCTCCTGATGGAAAGGAGTCTGAAGGTCGAGCGGATCGAACAATCGTTTCGGATCCTGTTCGGAAAACGGTTCGTCACTGCCGAACAGGAGTTCCATGAAAACCGGCTGGTACTTTCTGCGTAACTCCTCCCGGGTTCTGGCGCGACGTGTCTTGTGGATACGACTTCCCAGAATAACGGCCAGCAGCACGATGACTACTACGACAAACGTAAGGGTGATACCGATCAGTATCCGGATGTGCAGCGGGAAGGTGTATACTTCCCGGCTGAACTCGTCGGCGGAGTACTGCAGGTCGGTCCAGTTGATTTGAAGAAGACGGTTCACCGGTGGAATTGGGTACGGGATTATACCCGTAAAAATCCGGAAAGTTCACCAAAAAAAAGCGCCGATCGGGCGCTTCTTCTTAGGAATGGGATGTTAACGGAATTTTCGTTCCAACTCCTCGATTTCCGCTTCGATGAACCGTCGGCGCTCGGCAACGTAGGCCTTCAAGCCGGGAATGAAATTACCCGGGTCCAACGGATCGCCAAGGGTCGATTCCAGGTTGGTGTCGAAGTCCGCATTTGAGTACATCTTGTTCAGGTCGGCATAGACCGAAACCCGGATCCGGAGCGATAAGCTGTCGATTTTCGCGTTCATCCGTTCCGGAAGAAAATCGGAATTCACCAGTTCTTTCAGGATGTTCAGGTAGCGTTTTTGATAGAAGCTGTTCTTTCCGATCGTACGCTCCATCAGCGGACGAGGATCCCGGTAGGGGGTCGAATCCGGTACCATGACGCTCATACGCTGGAGTTGGGGCAGGTTCATGATCGGGTTCCAGGCGGCAAAGGCATAGTTGCCATCCAGACTGATCCATTTCCAACGTCCATCCAGGCTGTCGTGGTAAATGAAGTAGTTGTGCGGATAAAAGATGTTATAGGCATCAATATTCCCGATAAGGTTATTGATGGCCCAGGCGCGCAGCATCTTATCCGTATCCAGGATCCCGTCCAACTGAGTGGCATAGGCCGCATCCGAGAGGGTGGAGTCGTTGATCAGTTTAATGAGCTTGACCAGGTCGGTCCAGTCATTCTGCTTCAGATTGTTCTTCTTGACGTACCGGTTCCAGTATTTGGTCGGATCATTACCCAGAAATGCCATACTGGCCACCGGTTCGCCCTGATACAGGTTGCCATCCTCATTGCGGAACCGGCTTTTCAGGAACTCGTTATCGATCGGTTCCGTCAGGGTGTACAGTCCCCAGTATTTGTCGTTCAGGTAAACCTTGGCATAAGAGGAGCGAGGTGCCGGCAGGTCATATTTGTTCATCAGGTCGAGGTACAACTTCTCCCGCATCATGGTTGGATCCTTGAAGTTGTTGTTTAAGTTAATCTCCTCAATTCCCTGATAATCTTGCTTTTTATCGAATTTGTTAAACTTGATTCGAAAGGGCTTTTTCTTACCCGGATAGAATTCATAAGAGGACTCGCCCTTGAATCGCACACCGCAGGAATACATCTTTTTACCGTCGATGATGACCGTGGCCAACATATAGGTTGAAACTTCCAGCGAGTCGTAGATCTTCTTGTAATAGGTCAGCGAATCCCAATAGTTGCACTGAGGGAAGTAGATCCGAATGGTGTGTATCGTGTCTTTCTCAAAGAACCTGCGGGCTGTTACACGCGGATCTTCCTTCACCTTCGCGGGAGCTTTTGCAGGTGTCTGCGAAAGGACTTGTCCGGAGAAAAGGACGAAACCGAGAAAAAGAAGCGCGATTATTTGCCGGAATCGATGCATGTGGCGGATTAGAAATTGGTTCTTAATTGCAGTCCCAGTGTGATACGTTGTTGATAGGTGTCCTGACGGATCTCCTCGTAGGCATAGCCCATGTCGGCCCGGACAATCCATCGCCCGAATGCCCGACGCTGTACCTCGAGATCACCGGACCAGGAACGTAGTCGGGGAGTCGTGGCATCGATCACCCGTCGTTCATCAGGTGAATCCCCGCGCCCTGCACGCAAGCCGATGAAGTTGTCGGCATCGCCCATGTATTTACGCATGGTCAGAATGAGGGTCTGGGAAGTCCTGGCGAAGAAACTGTTCTCGGAGGTCACTACGTCCGGCTTGGGTGTGATGAACGCGCGGAAAGCGATCCAATAATCGCGGAAGTAATTTCCCAGACTGCCGGTATAGATGGTTGTACCATCGGTGAATTCCAGATAGCGCAAGCCTCCGGATAGCTCGAAACCCCACGGTAGCTTTTGGTACATCTCGGCCGAGTAACGTTGTCCGGGGAATACCTGATCGGCTGTAGAAAAAGCCATCGCGGCATTCACATAGTTCCCTTTGAATAGCCGGAGAAAGCTCTCCACCTCATATTGCAAGCCACGATTGCCAAATCGCTCGGCAACGTTTCCGCGCATGATCACCGATCCGAACTTGAAGGATCGCCCGATATCCGCCGAGATGAATTGCCAGGGGGAAGTCTTCTGGTCAAAGAAATCGACGGTGTAACTGATCTGAACCCGGTTGTTCAAGCGGGCTGTATTCAGACTGTTCATCAGATCGATCGCTTCTTTATTACCGGGATTGAAATCCAGGATGCGGCGGAGGGTGATCGCGGCGCTTTCCTTGTCGTCGGCCTTGATCTGCAACCGGGCTTTCTTCATCAGCAAAGCCTCCGATGTAGGGTAGTAGCTGAGGCCGAGCTTCAGGTACTGGTTGGCCACTTCGGGATTACCCGACCAGTCTTCCACATCGATCAGGGCCAGTAACGCGTCCTGATCATTTTCCCGATCGATCAGAACCCGGCTGAGTTCGGTACGGGCGTTGTCATACTGGCGATCCCATGCATAGGTGCGACCGAGAAAGGTGCGGACATCGTAATAGTCCGGCTTTCGTTCCAGGATACGTTGTAAGATACGTCTTGCCTGGAGGTTGTTTCCGGCAAAACTGACTTCCCTGGCCTGTTTGAAGAGCGCGTCAATGTCGGTACGCTCGTTGATCACGATCGCTGTATCGCCTTTGCTCTGGGCGGAAAGCTTCCCCCCGAAAGCAAGAGCATAACCCAGAAAAGGGTTATGTGTCTGAAAATAAAGCGATTGTGCATTTTTTAGGCAGGGATTCCGGAAGTCGGACTGCGAAATTAACTACAGAATCCGCTTATTGCTTTACGCAATACGGAAGCAAAAGTTAAACAAGGATCAGGCCGTTTTCATCAATAACTTTTTCACCCTTACAGAAAGCTCATTCGGGCTGAATGGCTTGGTGATAAAGTCGTCGGCGCCTAGCTGAAACGCTTCCAAAACGGTCTTCTCCAAGCCAATAGAAGAAACGATGATGATTGGCGTGGCAAGATTGAGCGTCTTCCGCACCTGGTGGACGATCTCCAGACCGGTGAGGTAGGGCATCATGATGTCAGTGATGATAAGGTCAGGTTGAAAGCTGCGGATCTGGTCAAGCGCGGCTTTCCCATCTCCTGCTAACTGGACTTCATAGCCATCCTTTCGGAGCTTGAACTCCACCATCTTCAGCACCATTTCATCGTCTTCGCAAACGAGGATCTTCATTCTTCTAAGAGGCCGAAAGATAGCGATAAAAGCAAAAACCGCCCCGGAACATTCCGGAGCGGTGTTGAAGTTTTCAAGAGGGGAAGGTCAGTAATTACTGCATAAGCTTCGGCTTCAGCGCATACTGCCTAGTTCCTGTTCCAATTGTGAAAAGGCGGACCGGCTGATCTGCCGAACCTCTCCCATCAAGGTCCCTACACGCGAGGGATCGCCACTCGGGTCTTCACTGAGTTTCTCGATCTCCGCCAGCATCTGCTGGGTAGTCGCCAACCCTACATAACCAAACGAGGGTTTGATGCGGTGGGCGATCTGACGCAATTCCTCCCAGTTCTTTTCCCGGAAACAGGCTTCCATCTTCTCCAACGCTTCCGGCGTCTTGTTCAGGAACATCTCGATCATCTCAATGATGAACCCGTCGTTGCCGTCAGCGATCGACTTTAGATAAGTGAGGTTGATCTTGTGCTCGGACAGGATTGCCTGCACCTGTTCAGGGCTGGCTGGATTTTTCGTCACGTTTCCGTTGTTGTTGGATTCAGGGAGTAGCACCGTAGTGGTAGTTGCGGCCGGTTCGGCAGCTTGATTTAACGGAGTTTTACGGTCTTGGGTTATAGCCAGGATCTTTTTTCTAAGCTCCGCCGGATCAAACGGCTTGCTGATATACTCGTTCATACCGACCTGAAAGGATTTGTCCCGTTCGGCCTGCGTGGCGTGTGCGGTCATGGCCATGATCGGGATGCTCCGGAAAGGTTCCGGTAACTCGGTGCGGATGTAGTGAGCCGCCGTGTTTCCGTCCATTTCGGGCATTTGGATATCCATCAGGATCAGGTCGAAATTCGCCTGCTGCAATTGCTCAATCGCCAGTTTGCCGTTGTCGGCGAATTGTACTTCGGTCTTCCAGTCTTTGAACAGCTTTTTCACGATCAACTGGTTCACGGGATTGTCTTCCGCGATCAGAATGCGCAGATGCGAGATATCCAGCTTGTCTTCCTGGATCATCTCCACCGGACGGAAGGAAGCTTCCGTCGCGATCGGGAAACTGATGTGAAAAGCGAAGGTGGTACCCTGACCGACCTTGCTGCGGACGGTGATTGCGCCGCCCTGCAATTCAATGAGCTTCTTCACAATGGTAAGCCCGAGACCGGTACCGCCGAACTTTCGGGTCGTGTCGCTCGATGCCTGGGTGAAGCTCTCAAAGATGCTGTCGAGGCTCTTTTCAGGGATGCCGATTCCGCTGTCCCGGACTTCGAAATCGACCGTGACATCCTGGTCCCGTTTCGACCGAAGGCTCAACCGAACCGTCACGTCGCCCTTGTCGGTGAACTTGATGGCATTGCTGACCAGGTTGTTCAGGATCTGACTCAGTCGGGTAGGGTCACCGATCAACGCCATCGGCACTTGCGAGTCGATCTCCTGCACCAGCCGGATCGATTTTTCATCGGCCTTGGTCTGGAACAACTCGATCGTATGCGCAACGATGTCGTTCATCCTGAACGGCACTTGTTCGAAGTTCATCTTGCCGGCTTCGATCTTTGAAAAATCCAGGATGTCGTTGATGATCACCAAAAGATTGTTCGAGCAGGTCTTGATGGATTGGAGATAGCGTTCTTGTTCTTCTGTGAGCGATGTTTCCAGCAGGATCCTGGTCAGGCCGATGATCCCGTTCATCGGGGTTCGGATCTCATGACTCATGTTGGCGAGGAATTGTTCCTTCATGCGCGAAGTTTCCTCGGCCATCTGCTTTGCTTGTAGCAATTGGTCTTCTGCCGCTTTGTGGGTCGTGATGTCCGCCGCGATTCCCATGACACCGGAGATCTGCTGACTGGCATCACGTACCGGCGCGTAGTAGATCTCGAAATATCGGTCGTTGAATGCCACTACTGTCGTGACTTCCTTTCCGTGCATCGCGGTAGTGACGTCTTCCGCGTTCATCGGCAGCTTGCTTTGGACTTCGATAAGCCCCTGGTGGAGTACCGCTTCCGGAGCAATGCCGAAAAGCGTTTGACTGCGGCCTTCCAGCAGCGCAAGCTGCTGGTTCTGGTCGAATGCAAACAGGATGATCGGTGAGTTGGAAGCTACAGCCTGCAACTGCTGCTGCGCGGCGTTGAGTTCCTCCTGCAGCCGTATGCGTTCCCTTTCCTGATCCCGGAATCGAAGTACGAAGCGAAGACTTTGCGAGAGGCCGTCGGCAGACAGGAAACTCTTCGGAATATAATCGTTGGCGCCGTTTTTCATGGCTTCCACAGCGATCTTCTCATCACCCTGAGATGTGACGATGATGATCGGGGAGTTATTGCCCGAAGCACGGATCACTTTCAACAATTCCAGACCCGTACCGCCGGGTAGATTATAATCCAGAAAAATACAGTCGTATTCGACCCCCTGCGTGGCTTCTCGGCCCGCATCGATGTTTTCCGCGAATCTTAATTCTACCGGCAAGCCCGAACTGTTCAGGGCACGTTTCATGATCATCCGGTCAAGATCATCATCCTCGATGTAAAGGATCTGGAGTGGGTGTTGCAGCATGGTAATGGTTCACGTCCGGATATAGGCCGGCGTGTAACATTGTACCAGAGAAGTTGCCCGTAGTTTTCTAAAAAAGCCCGAAATCCTTACAAAAGGTCGAAATAGGTAGGAAGAGGGTGGGGAGTGAACAGCGAATAGCGAATAGTGAATAGTGAATAGTGAATAGTGAATAGTGAATAGTGAATAGTGAATAGTAAACAGTAAACAGTATAGGTCAATAATCTGTAATAGTTAGAACTTCACCTGACAGACAGGGTTGGTTAAAAGTTATTTCCGGTCTGACGGATTTTTAAGGATCCGTCGCCCGGAATAACTTTTAACCGGTTGCTAATTTATCGAGCATTTTACTTTGCGCCAAGGGTATGCTGTCCAGGAATGTCTCCATTGGTGTTTTACCAAAGCAGTATTTTCCGGTGTGTGTCCTTTCACAGTTGTACTCTTCTATCCACTGATCCAGATCCTTCTGTAATTCCTCCAGCGATCCAACGACCTTTTTCGGAAGGCAACCGCATAAAACTCGTTCTGGATTGTCCGATGGAAGCGTTCGCAGATGCCGTTGGTTTGAGGATGCCGGGCCTTGGTACGGCTATGATCGATATCCTCCAGTGTCAGATAAAGACTGTACTCATGACTCTCCCGCTTGCCGTTGTACTCTGTACCCCGGTCTGTGAGTACCCGAAGCAGCGGCAAGCCATGCTCCTCAAAGAATGGTAGCACCTTGTCGTTGAGCATATCGGCTGCCGTCAAGGCGTTCTTACGGTCATACAATTTGGCAAAGGCTACTTTGCTGTAGGTGTCGATGAAGGTTTGCTGGTAAATCCGGCCTACACCCTTGATATTGCCCACATAATACGTGTCCTGGGCTCCAAGGTAACCGGGGTGTTCGGTTTCAATCTCGCCAATGGCTTCCTGCTGTTCCCGTTTCTTTTCCATGGCAACCAGTTGCGCTTCGGTGAGAATCAGTCCGTCTTGAGCCACTTTCGCCTCCAAAGCGCTCAGACGCTTGGCAAAGGTCTCCAGATCATGCCGCATCCAGATATACCGTACCCCGGCCGGTGAAACAGAAATCCCCTTCTTACGCAACTCGTTCGATGCACGAAGCTGACCGTAGGCCGGATAGTCGGTGGCCATCTGTACGATGGCGTTCTCCCAGGCTATATCCATCCGATTGGCCAGTATCGGCTTCTTCCGACTGATCTCCTGCAGAGCCGTCTCCCCACCGGTATCGTACAACTCTTTGATCCGATAGAAACTATCCCGTGAATAGCCCATCACTTTGCACGCCTGGGATACATTACCCAATTGTTCGGCTAACTTCAACAAGCCTAACTTGGTTTTGATTAACTTAGCTTCTGTATTCATTGTCTGACAGTTTAGGGGTTATTGTTATGTTTCGTATCCTAAAGATAACCCTTATCTGTCAGATTAAATACTAACTAGTACAAATAATCGTTTCAACGCCAAACTTACAAGCCGAAGTGATCGCGGTGGAAGGATGAATCCTGTATCCACTGCCAACCGCCAACCGCCTACCGCCTACCGCCAACTGCCAACTGCCTACTGCCTACTGCCTACTGCCTACTGCCTACCGCCTACCGCCTACCGCCTACTGCCTACTGCCAACCGCCTATCGTCGTTGACCGAAGAAATAATCAATCAACTGATAAAATTCCGCCACCGTATACGGCGATTTGCCTTCCATGTACTCGTCGATCGCTGCACTTACTTCATTCGGTGAAATGGTGCCGTTCAGGTCGCGGTCGAGTCGGAGATACTGCGATGGGATAAAGGTCCGGTCTTGCGGCTGAGGCGGCTGACCTGCCGCTGCCTTGCGCTGTGTCAGACGGTCAAAGCTCTGTAGATATTCACGAACAGCAGGCAGTGCTTCCAGTGAGTCGCGACGGAATTTCTCTTCCACCATTTGTTGGGTGATGGTAATGCCTTCCTCCGTTACCACCGCGTCGCGGCCGCTGTTCGGTTCTTTGTCGCGGTAATCGGGGATGCCGTCATAATCGGTATCCACCGGTTTGCCCGATACATCCACGTTCTTGCGTGCGACTTCCGGCGATGCGGCCGAATCATCCCGGACATCCGGAACTCCGTCGCCGTCGGCGTCTTCCGACAACAAGGCATTGAAGTCGATGTTCTTCACGTCCTCCTTCCGCACCCGATAACCTTTTGCCTTCTTACTGTTTTCCCGCGGACCCGAGAAATCGTAACGAAAGCCCGTTGAGGTGAAGACGAGTTTGTCGTTATCCGAATTTCCTTTGCGGCTGCCGGCACTTTCCGCGTTGACGGATTCCAACAGATCGGTCCGGTAGAGGTGAAGGATCGTACCCAGTTGAATGGAGCAACGTCCGGAAATTCGCATCCGGACACCCGCTCCCGCTGGTATCGTCAATGTGCCTGGGCGATACTTCCCAAAACCGTCGAGGTTGGCGTCGCGCAGGTCCGTTTCGTAGTCATAATCCCGGTAGATCCTGACCGCATCCGCAGCATTCGGAGCATCTTCCGCGAGGTCGCGGATGGAACCGTCGCTCCAGTAGTGATACGTGCGTCCCTGGCCGTCCTTCAGATCGGCTTTGGACATGAAGAAGGTGTAACCGATCCCGCCCGTAATGTACGGGATGAGGATCTGTTGGTTCATTTTATTGCTGATCCATTCGTAGCGCAACAATACGCCTTCCGAAACGATGGATGCACGGAAGTTCAACGGGCGTTCCGGGACATAATCATTCGACCCGATACGGCCGGAAAGAAGAAAGGCTGAAACACTGAAACGGGGCAGGAGGGGATACTGCAGGTCGAATTGCAAACCGGAACGATTCCATAACGGCTCATTGAAACGATGGTAACCGATATCGCCGATGAAACTCATCACACCATGACTGATGCCCAGTGTCGGCAAACGTACCGGACGGCTTTTTTCGGTCTCGGTACTCGTCTGATTCGGTTCATCCGCAACGACGACTTGTGAGCAACTGAAAAGCAGGAGAAGCGGTAGCAGTACTTTCTTGATCATGGTGTCGGATTGCATGCACGTAGGTGCCGGCCGGTGGCGATGTCCAGTGGAGTGGGTAGAATGATCCCTGTTATACTGCTTACTGATTCAAGGGTTTCCGGCTGAGGGCCTGGCCTACGGGAATGCGGTTCCCGTTTTCATCGTAAGCCACCACAAAGGCATCCGTGACTTCACCACGCGCCTTATCCCGAACGGAACGGGCTTCTTCATAGGAAGGAAACTGTCCGATCAGGTACTTGTTCCAGCCCTCATGCTCGGTTCGGCTGACCTGGCGGTTGAAGTGAAAACGGCTCTCGAACCAGGCGTTATCACGCTTCGGACTGCGGTTCGTGGCAGCGACCTGAACGGTGAAGTACAATCCGGCTTGGGGCGCAGGAACGGAAATGTCGGCAGGTGCTGATGAGGCTGTCGGGTTGCTTTCTTTCGCTGCTGTGGTAGCAAGCAGTTCTTCCACGATCAGGTCGGCAGGTTCGGTATCCGTGGCCGCGGTGGCGTCATTCAAGTCGATGGCTTCGGTTCCAAAAACCAGCATACCGGAAATTTCCGGGGCACCGGCTGTAACGGGGCCTGTCGCCTGATAACTGATCGTGAACAGGGAATCCTGCGGGAGTGCCGTCCAACGGAAGATCACTTTTTCCGCATCCTGGCTGAACTCCGCGCCCTTGGACTCGATCGCTTCGGCCGTGAATCCTGCCGGAAGCTGATCGATGAAACGGGCCGATAGTTGTCCGCTGTTGGGACGGATGTCAAGCTCAACGCGATAGGAACCGTTTTCGGGATTGTTGGCAATGATCCGACGGGTAACATCGGGTTTCGGAAGGGTAGTGGCCATTGCGTTCGGGCTGATCTCGATCGCGGTTTCCTGGAAGGTGATTTTTTTGGAAACTTCTTCTTCCAGATAAGAGAAGAACCCGTTCAGGTATTTGGTTCCCTGTGCGTCCGGTGCAACATGCAGGAACAGACTGACCGTGAATATCGAATCTGTCGGCAGATCGATCCAGATGAACTTGATGAAATTGTCTTCGTGCAGGAACTGGGAGTTCTGCAAGGCGCCGCCGTCAGCCGTCAGTCCTTCCGGAAGAAAGACTTGCAGTCGGGCAAAACCGGTCATGGAACCTTTATCGACGGTCAGCCTGACTTCCGCTGATTCGCCCGGGCGGATCTGTGGCGGCGCGTCTATGCTGACATGCGGCCCCGATTCCGGGCTGAAAAAATACGACAAGACAAAGAGAACAGAGGCGGAGAGGAAGGTGCTGAGCAGTTTGAACATGATATACGCTTTTGCGTCGTATCAAAGTACTGGCTTTCAGCTCAAATCGGATGGTTTGTCTGCTTACAGTTATCCATCCCGCCATGTTAAAAACCAAAGGCCGTGAAATGCATCTCACGGCCTTCGTTACGACTGAAAAATCGCACTCAGAAGTTGGGTTTCAACAGGTAGCGCGAGTAGAATTCATTGATATGCTGAACCGCCTCATCCGCAGAATCGGCGACCTTGAACAGGTTCATGTCATTCTTATCGATCATGCCCTCCTTGATGAAGGTTTTAGTTACCCAATCCATCAATCCCTGCCAGTAGTCCTTGTCGACCAGTACGATCGGGAACTTACCGATCTTTTTGGTTTGTATCAGGGTCAAGGCCTCAAAGAGTTCATCCATCGTTCCGAAACCTCCCGGCAAGACGACGAATCCCTGCGCGTATTTGATGAACATCAGTTTCCGGACAAAGAAGTAATCGAAGGTGATGAGTTTGTCCCGGTCGATATACGGATTGGAACTTTGTTCGAATGGCAGTTCGATGTTAAGCCCGACGGATTTCCCGCCCGCAGTACGCGCTCCCTTATTGGCCGCTTCCATGATGCCGGGTCCGCCACCGGTGATGATGCCGTATCCTTCTTTCGTGAGTTTGTAGGCGATCTCCTCTGCCAGTTGGTAGTAGGGATGCTCCGGTTTTGTCCGGGCGGAACCGAAGATGGAAACACACGGCCCGATCTTGCTCAGCTTTTCGAATCCGTCCACGAATTCGGCCATGATCTTGAAGATCTGCCAGGTATCAAATGCTTTGATTTCCTGCCAGTCTTTGTCCGAAAAAGCTTTCCTGATTTTTAATTCATCCAGATTCATAATAATACGTTAGTTCAACACAGGCGTTTGTAGGTAACAATCGCCGCGGGAGAGGGTTTAGCCCTGTTAATACGATGGCGAACAAAGAAGGTTGCCGGGGCGAAATTGCCTTGTAATAAGGAAGTTCAGCCGGTTCTCGGATCAACGCCTTGCAGCCAGCTGGGCCATTTCTTCCAGTTCCTTGCGCAGGAACTGGGCGGTCACACTCTCTTGCGATTTGGCCACTTCCTGCGGACTGCCTTCACAAATGATGGTGCCGCCTCGCTCACCGCCCTCCGGACCGAGATCAATGATGTGATCGGCTACTTTGATCACGTCCATGTTGTGTTCGATCACCAGCACGCTGTTGCCTTTTTCTACCAGTCGGTTCAGTACCTCCAGCAGAATGCGGACATCTTCGAAGTGCAAACCGGTCGTCGGTTCGTCCAGGATGTAAAATGTATTGCCGGTGTCACGCTTGGATAATTCAGTAGCGAGTTTGACACGCTGTGCTTCCCCGCCCGATAGCGTGGTGCTCTGTTGTCCGAGCGTGATGTAACCCAGTCCGACTTCCTGGAGCGTCTTGATCTTGTGTACGATGTGTGGCAGGTTGGAAAAGAAGTCGACGGCCTGCTCGATACTCATATCCAGTACATCGCTGATCGACTTGCCCCGGTAACGGATTTCCAGTGTTTCCCGGTTGTAGCGTTTCCCATGACAGGTTTCGCATTCCACGTAAACATCAGGAAGAAAGTTCATCTCGATGACCCGCATGCCACCACCCTGACAGGTCTCACAGCGGCCTCCTTTTACATTGAAGGAAAACCGTCCGGGTGCGTAGCCGCGAATGGCTGCTTCCGGAAGCGAAGCGAACAGATTGCGGATGTCGGTAAAGACTCCGGTATAGGTGGCGGGATTCGAACGCGGTGTCCGCCCGATCGGCGATTGGTCGATTTCAATGACCTTGTCGATATGCTCCAATCCTTTGATGCTCTGGTAGGGGAGCGGCTTCTGCAGCGCGTTGAAAAAATGCTGGTTCAGGATGGGATATAAGGTCTCGTTGATGAGTGTCGACTTACCGCTGCCCGATACGCCGGTCACAACCACCAGTTTCCCCAGGGGGATCCTGACACTGACTTTTTTCAGATTGTTGCCTGTTGCTCCCTTCAGCTCAAGGTGCTTGCCGTTACCTTTTCGGGGCTTTTCCGGCAGCGCGATTTGACGACGGCCATTCAGGTAGTCGGCGGTCAGACTGCTCTGTTGCAGAATACTTTCAGGAGTTCCTTCGGCAACGACGCGGCCGCCGTGCACGCCGGCACCCGGACCAAGATCCAGGATATGATCGGCCGCAAGGATGGTTTCCTTATCGTGTTCAACCACGATCACGGTATTACCGGTATCACGCAAGTCCTGAAGTGACCGTATCAACCGTACATTGTCGCGTTGATGAAGGCCGATACTCGGTTCGTCGAGGATGTAAAGCACCCCGACCAATTGCGATCCGATCTGGGTAGCCAGTCGGATGCGTTGCGATTCGCCGCCGCTGAGTGTCCGGGCGGAGCGGTGCAGCGTGAGGTAATCGAGCCCGACATCAAGCAGGAACTTCAGCCGTTTACGGATCTCTTTGATGACCTCGTGACCGATCTTCTTCTGGCGCGCACTTAGATCCGCTTCCAGACGCTCGAACCACCGGCTCAATTGCAGGATATCAAGATGCGCCAGTTCGGAAATGTTCTTGTTCGCAATGCGGAAGTACAGTGCTTCTTTCTTGAGTCGGGATCCGTGACACTCGGGACATTCGACCTGTTGCATGAAGCCTTGTATCCAGCGGCGAAGCGACGGCGAAGCGCTTTCGTTGTCCTGGTCTATGATGAAATTGACGATCCCTTCCCAGGTAATGCTGTGGTGATAGGTCGATCCGCTGGAGTAATCCATGGCCACATTCAACACATCGTCGGAACCGTAGAGGATGATGTTCATCGACTCTTCGGGAATTTCCTCGATCGGTGTGCCCAGGTTGAAATTATACTTCCTTCCCAGCGCGATCAGTTGTTTGAAAATCCAGGTGTCTTTCTGCGGTCCCAGCGGAATGATACCTCCGCCTTTGATCGTCTGCTTGGGGTCGGGGATGATGCTCTTGAGGTCAACCTCGCTGATCGTGCCGAGGCCGTTGCACCGGCGACAGGCACCATAGGGCGAGTTGAAGGAGAAGGTGTTCGGTTGCGGCTCGTCGTAGCTGACGCCCGATGTCGGGCACATCAGGTGTCGGGAATAATAGTGGTCTTTCTCCTGGTCCGGTTCGAAGAGAATGACAGACCCTTTTCCCAACTTCATGCCGAGCGTCAGCGATTCCGTTAAGCGACTGGTGGCGCCGTCGTTCACCTCGAGACGGTCCACGACCAGTTCGATATCGTGTACCTTGTAGCGGTCGAGCTGCAGCCCTTTTTTCAATTCCAGCACTTTGCCATCGGCACGGACACGGAGATAGCCCTGCTGCTGCAATTGCTCGAACAATTCCCGGTAATGTCCTTTACGTGCTTTGACCAGGGGTGAAAGCAGGAGCACTTTGCGCCCGTCAAACTTCTTTTGAATCAATTCGACGATCTGCTCATCACTCAGGCGGATCATCTTCTCGCCCGTCACATAGCTGAATGCTTCCGAAGCACGGGCGAACAGCAGGCGAAGAAAGTCGTAGATCTCGGTAATGGTGCCAACGGTAGAACGTGGGTTCAGGTTCGTGGTCTTCTGCTCAATCGAGATGACCGGGCTCAGTCCGCTGATCTTGTCGACATCCGGCCGTTCCATGTTGCCCAGGAACTGCCGGGCATAGGCGGAAAAACTCTCCAGGTAGCGACGCTGACCTTCCGCATAGATCGTGTCGAAGGCCAGCGATGACTTCCCGCTTCCGCTCAGTCCGGTGATGACCACCAACTGTTCACGCGGCAGGGTGACATCGATGTTTTTCAGGTTGTGAACCCGGGCGCCATAAATTTCCAGCAAGCCCTTGGGTACGCGGTGCTTCGACATATACAGACTACGCCCTCCCGCTACGGGAGAAAACGGCAATCTGCGAAATTACGCAAAAAGGGCGTTCAATTAATCCTGAACGACCATTCGGACCGATCTTTCTTGTTCGCCACTGAGTAACAGCACATAAGAACCAGCAGGGAGCGGATCCGTGTTGATCTCCACGCGATTAAGGCCGGGCTCTGACGGGAATTCCTGATCCAGTTGGAGGCGTCCCGTCAGATCGAACACGCGTATCCGCGCAGTTCCTTCTGTAAATGCGGTGTACTCCAGATGGGCGGAGGATTTCACCGGATTCGGGTACAGCACTGGCTCCGACTGTGTCGATGGCTGTGACTGGTCAGCACTGAAACGGGCACTGACCAGGAGCACTGTCACAGGATTGGAAGTGGAAAAGCAACTTCCGGCGTTGTATGCGCGAACGGTATAGGTTCCGGCAGTGGATACTACGATCG
This sequence comes from Bacteroidota bacterium, assembly GCA_016713765.1. Lineage (NCBI taxonomy): Bacteria > Pseudomonadati > Bacteroidota > Bacteroidia > Candidatus Pollutiaquabacterales > Candidatus Pollutiaquabacteraceae > Candidatus Pollutiaquabacter > Candidatus Pollutiaquabacter sp. The sequence continues at coordinate 41,071 of JADJON010000003.1, read as the reverse complement.
ACTGCGTCGTTGCTCCGGTCGACCACAGCCATCCGCCTGCGGCGCTGCTGGTCAAAGTCACGGTTTGTCCGGGAATCAGTACGGTGGAACCACTGACGGTAATGACCGGAACAGCGGGCGGGGTACAACCATTCGCAGAAACGATCACCGGGGCGGAAGTGGCCCTGCAACCATTGGCTGCAATGGCAGTGACCCGGTAACTGCCTTGTGAATTGACGGTGATGTTACGCGTGGTCTGCCCGCTGGACCATGCATACCCGTTTGCCGAGGTGGAGCGTAGCGTTACGGTGGGCTGACTATTACTCAACTGCGGTGATCCTTGCAGGGAAATCACAGGAGTTGCGGGACCGGTCAGGGCAGTCGTCGTAATGGTTGCCGAAGCCCGGTAGCAGGAAGGACCGGAATAGGCACGCACACTATACGTGCCGGCAGCGCTGACCACGATGGATCGCGTGGTAGCGCCGTTGGACCAGAGATACCCGTTGGAAGCGGAACTGGTCAGGGTAACGGTGGCTCCCGGACACAAACTGGGTGAACCGATGACGGAAATCGTCGTTACTGCCGGTACGGGAGAAGCGACCACGGTGACCGGCGTTGATGTTGCCGTACATAAATTGTTCGTCGTGCTGACGGAATAGCTTCCGGTCGAGGATACCGAAATTGCTTGTGTAGTGGCGCCATTCGACCAGCGGTAATTGGACGTTGCGGACGCGACCAGGATGACACTGCTACCGCTGCAGAAGCTGGTCGGCCCATTCGCCGTAATCGTCGGCGCCGTGGGTGCTGTGTTAACGGTTACCACGACAGGGGCGGAGGTCGCGCTGTTACCGGCGGCTCCGGTGACGGTGACCGAATAGGAGCCGGCAGCGTTGACCGTGATAGAACGCGTGGTCTGTCCGCCCGGACTCCACAAGTAGGTTGCACCGGTGCTGGCGGTAAGTATTACACTGCTTCCGGAGCAAAAGGTGGTTGGGCCGCTCGTACTGATCGACGCGTTCACGAGCGAAGTTTTCGGCATGAGTGAATACAGGAACCATTGGTAACCCTGCAGGTTCGCGTGCTGTTTGACATTCGCCGATTCGAGACCGTAGCCGGAAGAAAAGGTCTGATAGGGTTTCGTGATCGGATTGTTCGTAAGCCAGGGACCCATGAAGCTGGTCTCGGCGGAAAAGATCGGCATGATTTGCACCGGCCGTCCTGCGCTGACAATGTCATAGATCCGGCTTTGCGTATAGGGATAGACGTCGACATCGGTAGGCCGGTAGGCGTGCAGGAGGATGCGGTCGGAATACGTGACCAGTTGCTGCATCTGTCCGGTGTTCGGCCAGCCGAGGTAGATTTCATTCAGGATGCCGTAAACGGTAGCCATGGAATCGATCCTGGCGTACTCCCGTCGGGCGAATGCGAAAGCCCCGGCGGTGTCGGAAGTGAATCCGTTCGGCGTCAGGTAAACCGGGCCGTAGTAACTGGCAATACTGGCGGTGAGCCAGAATTCGAATTCGAAATTGAAAACATTGAATCGCTCGATGGCGTTGGTCCTTCCGGTATTGTAGGGGACGATGTAATTGCGAAAGAAGTTCGATGTTTCACCGGAAGCGCCGATCTGCTGGACGCCGTAAACATTCTTCGCCTTGGTAATGAAAGCGGCGAGTTGCGTCTTTTGGGTAGCCGACCAGTTCAGCAGGTTCAGGTCGTACAGGGTGATGTAATTGAAGCCGTTCACCTGGCAGTAATCGAGGATCTTGTCTTCCTCCACCGTATTGCCGAGCCAGGAATTGATGAAGTTGACGTAGAGACCTTTGACATTCGCGATCTGTGCGGTGGTGGATGCGGAGAGGAGCATTGCCAACAAGGCCGTTAGCAGGATCTTTACGTTTCGTTGAATCATCGAGTCGTTGTTTTGAGTGAGTAATTCTTCGGGCAGAACTAAATGGGCTCAGAGAAATTTCACCAGTTGTTTACGCCTCAAAATGCACATACGATTCGGTTGGAAGTTTCCGCCGGCGAATCGTTATTAACACCGTTGTTAATTCATTTCTATTCCAAAATCCCCGGAAGCCACCAGTATTCGCGACTTTCAGCAGGGTGCATTTTAGTGGGAGGTGAAAAAATGTGGAAAACCCTACCTTAAATTTGATGGAATCGAAAACCATGAACCCTTAATCTGTCGCTCAGTAGAATCTGGCCTGATCCTTGTCATTCAGAATTTTGCTTAGGATGTGTAGCATTACGCTGATTATCCAAGCCGTCCATCTCATCATCACTTAAAAATACCTGAACCATGAAAAGTTCGAGTTTCTATCACGGCCTGTTGTTCTTCTTCTCGATGGCCATTTCATCAATGGCCCTGGCTCAACAGGATAGTACCGCGCGGCTGGGTCTTCCGGGTGACAACCTGAACCTCGCGGCTGTGTTGGATGTATTCCGCCAATCACCGACCCTCGAATCATTCGAATCGGCCTTGAACGCGGACACCAGTAAGATCAACAACCTTGATCTGAACAATGACGGAAAGGTCGACTATATCAAAGTGGTGGACCGCCCGGAAGAGAATGTCCATACCATCGTGCTTCAGGTTGACCTGAATGAAAAGGAAACGCAGGATGTCGCTGTTATCTTTGTGCAGAAGGAGGGTGACAATGTCAAGATCCAGATGATCGGTGACGAGGACTTGTACGGTAAGAACTATATCCTCGAACCGGCTGAAGCAACCACCGCTACGGAAACAACCAACCCCGGCTACCAGGGCGAACGAACCACGGTTGTTACCAATAACTACTATACCGAGAACAATTATTACAACTCACAGCCGACCTACGCTCCGGCGCCCTCTTCCTGGGTCATCATCACGTTCATGTATGGTCCTGCCTATCGTCCGTGGAGAAGCCCGTGGTATTGGGGCTATTATCCCGGATGGTGGGTTTCCTGGCAACCTTTTTATTGGGACCACTATTATTACCATTGGTATTACCGCCACCACTGGCATGGATGGTGGTATTGGCGGGCCCACCACCATCACTTCGAACCCTGGTACGGGCATTATCGCGTAGAACGAAGGACTTCACCCGTATTCACGAATTACCAACGGGAAGGCGTCTATCAGCAGACGTATAACAACCCGAAGCCGGAGCCTCGCCCGGAGCAACGACCGAACTTCCCAAGCCATAACCTGGATGTCGAAAAGAATCCTGCGATCGGCAGACCTGGTACAGGCGCGAAGCCGATCAATGTCGTGCCGTCCAAGGATCGTCCGACGGATGCCCGCCCGGCTCCGGAATCAAAGCCGGTAATAAAGGATCGCGAGCCTGATCGTAAGCCGGTCACTCGACCGGAAACAAAGCCATCGGTTCGTCCGACGGAACCTGCGGTGAAGCCGACACCAGAACCTGCAAGGCCGTCAAAGCAACCTGCCGTGAAACCGACGCAACCCGCGAAGCAGCCTGCAGTTCGTCCGGCTAAACCGGCCAAACAACCTGCAGTCCGCCCGGGTAAATCATCAAAACCGTCAGCGCCACCCAAGAGCACCTTGCCGTCAAAGAAGGAAGATACTCCCAAGCAGCGATCAAATAAGTGAGCAGTAAAAAAACACCGGCCCTGAAGCCGGTGTTTTTTTATAAAAAATTTGTGCAGGAGTTTTTTGCGAAACCGAAGCGAGTCTCCTTTATTAAGCAAACACCAATTGATAGTTAAACGATCATGACAAGAGCACAGGAATTCCTCAACGAACTCACGAGGGAAGCGGAAGCAACCCGAAATATTTTGAATGCAGTCCCCCTGGATAAGGCTGACTGGAAACCCCATCCGAAGAGCATGAGCCTCGGGCGACTGGCTACGCATGTGGCGGAGATTCCGTCCTGGTTTAAAAATACCCTGGAGGACGATGAACTCGATTTTCAAAAGAGTGATTACAAGCCCTATGTTGCCGGGGATACTGCCGATTTGCTCGGCATACTCGAAAAAAACCTGGCAGCCGCTAAAGGTATCCTGGAAAAGTTTCCGGATGAACGGATGACCGACAACTGGACAATGCGTAACGGCGATACCATTTACTTCATACTGCCCAAAGAACAGGTCGCCAGAACCTGGTGCCTGAATCACTGGTATCATCATCGCGCCCAGTTAGGAGTGTTCTTGCGTTTGCTGGACATACCCTTGCCGGGTACGTACGGTCCCTCCGGCGGTTAAGCGATCAGGGCGAGTGCCGGGGACCTACGGCAGGCTAAGCTCGGCCTGAAATTCCCTACATTCGCCCCGCTATTCGCGTACGTGTATGATTCCTTTTGTTTCACCTTCCAGTCGACAAACGCTTCGTCTTGAAGGGGACTTTCTGGTTTCTCCCTCCGGGGAGCGATTCCCTGTTATTAATGGAATTCCCCGCTTCGTACCGGCCGAGAACTATGCCGATGCCTTCGGCTTTCAATGGAAGAACTTTGCGCGCACCCAATTAGACAGTCATAGCGGAACGCCGATCACCAGGATCCGACTGGAGCGTTGTCTGGGGTTTCCCATTGATCAGCTCCGTGGAAAGGAAGTGCTGGAAGTCGGCAGCGGAGCAGGTCGCTTTACGGAGTTATTGCTCTCGGCGGGAGCACAGGTTCATTCGGTCGATCTGAGCAATGCTGTCGAGGTCAACCGGGAAAACATGGGAGCCGACAAAGTCTATCAATTGGCGCAGGCAAGTGTCTATGAACTGCCCTTTCCGCCGAAGAGCTTTGATGTGGTGATCTGCCTGGGGGTCATTCAGCATACGCCCAGTTCGGAGCGGACGATCGCTGCTTTGTATGCGATGGCTAAGCCGGGTGGGCTACTGGTGATCGACCATTATCCCTGGCGCATCAACTATTATTTCAATCCAGCTACCTGGTACCGCCAGGTGTTGAAGCACCTCCGTCCGACCACTTCCAAAAAGATCGTGGACGGAATGGTGAACTTTTTCTTTCCCTGGCATTGGAGGTTTCGGAATAGCAAGACCCTGACCTGGCTGTTGAAACGCGTTTCACCGCTCATCACGTTCATGAATGTTTTTCCGGAACTGAGCAAAGTGCAGCAGGAAGAATGGGCACGGTTGGACACGTACGATTCCCTGACGGACTACTACAAGCACCTCCGGACACCCGATCAGATCAGGAAAACACTTGAAGCGCTGGGAGGCCGCGAACTGTGGGTGGAACGGGGAGGCAATGGAGTGGAAGCCCGTTGCACCGTAGGATGAAAAACAGTACCTGCTGTGTGCAATATTCCGGTCGCTGAATCGTTCCTGTTCAATTTCCTACATTTACCTCGTATGCACCGGACCATCCGATCGCTCTTCCTGCCGGCAATTCTCCTCACTTCGCTTGCTGCCCATGCACAGATCGGAGGTAATTATGTCTACCAGTTCCTGAACGTACCGGCTTCGGCCCGTATCGCCGCGCTGGGCGGAACATTGATTACCGTGAAGGACCACGACCTGAATACCGCCCTGCAGGCGCCGTCCCTCATCAATCCTTCCATGGACCGTTCACTCGCGTTGAGCGGTGTCTTGTATCCCGATGGCGTGAAATTCGGCAACGCCGCTTTTGCCAGGGATTACGGTAAGCTGGGAACATTCCTCGCCTACATGCATTACGCCAACTACGGGGAGTTCCGGGAGACAAACGTGTTTGGCGATCAGGAGGGTACGTTCCGGGCAGCGGACTACGCGCTGAACCTCGGATGGGGTTACCAATACAATCCCTTGTTCAGCGTAGGGGCCGGAATGAAATTCATTTACAGCGATTATTACCTCTATAATTCCTTCGGAATCGGTGTGGACATCAGCGCCACGTATCTGGACACCGTCAACAACTGGACAGCCACAATCCTGGCCCGGAATGCCGGCGCGCAGATCGACTATTATGTAAAGGGTAATGCGGAACCCCTGCCGATCGAATTGTTGCTGGGAGTTTCGAAAAGGTTAAAGCATACGCCGCTTCGGTTCAATATCACTTATCGGCATCTTCAGAAGTTCGATCTTTCGTACAATGATCCCTTTGATTTATCCGGTGTTGATCCACTGACCGGCGAGGCACAGCAGAAGAAGATCAACTTTTGGAACAAACTCTCCCGTCATTTCATCATCGGTACCGAGATCCTGCTCTCCAGGAATTTTCACCTCCGTGCCGCTTATAATTTCCAACGGAGACGCGAGCTCGTAGTTGATACCGCGCCCGGAACGGTCGGCTTTTCGTTCGGCTTCGGCCTGAAGATATCCAAGTTCGTACTGGGGTATGGACGCGGTAATTTCCATCAGGCCGGAGGCGCCGACCACTTCTCGATTACCATGAACCTGGCTGAATTTTCGAAAAAAGCCGGAGATACTAACTGATTTTCCAGGCCCAGGCTCTTCGTTCCTTTGACTTTGCCGATATTAGTTTGATGGTTGGATGGCTGTATGTTGCCAGGTTTCCTGCTCATCCAATTGAAATCAATCTTCGCACGAAAATTCAGTGAATTCGTTTTCAGGGCGAAGCAGGGATTGACCGGCATTGCAGCCATTTGACATCGTCCATTTTCCTAAATTGCCTTCCGAAACATGACTGCCTATCCGTTAAAAGGAAATGGGGGGTATACCATCCGTTCAGAACCTGAAGTGGGCTCAGAAAAGCTAGTTATCGCGATCGATGGTTTTTCCTCCTGCGGAAAAAGCACCCTGGCCAAGGCATTAGCCCGGCATTTGGGGTATCGATACATCGACTCCGGCGCCATGTACCGGGCAGTGACGCTATTCATGATTCAACACGACCTTACGGTCGCCCAGTTGGAATCGATGAATGCCGAAGAGATGGATCGTTTTCTCGATCACATCAAGATCACTTTTCAGGTCAATCCTGAAACGAAACTTTCCGAAGTTCACCTGAACGGGCTGAACGTGGAACGACAGATTCGTGACCTGCGTATCTCGGATCTGGTAAGTCCGGTCAGCGCCATTCCAGCCATTCGCCGGAGGATGGTAAAGAAACAACAAGGCTATGGACGCGATAAAGGGATCGTCATGGATGGGCGGGATATCGGCACTACGGTATTCCCGAATGCGGAGCTGAAGATTTTCATGACGGCCCGACCGGAAGTGCGTGCCAAACGGCGGTTCGACGAACTGAACGAAAAGGGCTTCATGGTGACGATGGACGAAGTCAGCAAGAACATCGAGGACCGTGACCATACCGATACCCATCGGGCCGAAAGCCCGCTTAGGAAGGCGGAGGACGCGATCGTGCTCGACAATTCCGACCTCAACCAGGAAGAGCAACTGGCTATCGCGCTGGACCTGGTCCGGCAGCGCTCCGTGCAATCACCGGCTTGAGAACCAGTTAACTGGTTCGAGCGCTTTTTCGTACCTTTGCATCTCGAATGAAAATCACCTTAGACCCGCATTCGGGCTTTTGTTTTGGCGTTGTTTACGCCATCCAGATGGCTGAAGATGAACTGGACCGTTCCGGTTCACTCTATTGCCTCGGTGATATCGTCCACAATAACGTCGAGGTCGAGCGGCTGAAAGCCAAAGGGCTGAAGATCATTGACCATGAGACCTTGCGGCAACTGCACGATTGCAAAGTGCTGATCCGCGCGCACGGTGAACCACCGGAGACCTATCAGATCGCGCTGCAAAACAACATCGAGTTGATTGATGCTTCTTGTCCCGTTGTACTCAAACTCCAGAACCGCGTTCGCTCCAGTTACGAAGAAGTGGTGGCGAACAACGGACAGGTCGTCATCTACGGAGAGATCGGACACGCCGAAGTGAACGGCCTGGTTGGGCAAACAGGAGGGGAGGCCCTCATCATCCGCAACGAGGATGACCTCAGTAAGATCGATTTCTCCCGCCCGATCTATTTCTTCTCTCAGACTACGAAGAGTTCCCGCGGCTTTGAACGCATGAAGGCGTTGATTGAGGAACGGTCGAGACTTGCACAGGAAAGCGAGATCCAGGACGAGTACTTGTCCACCAATGATACCATCTGCCGGCAGGTTTCCAACCGGGAACCCCAGCTTCGAAAGTTCGCGGAACAGCACGACCTCATCCTGTTTGTTTCCGGGAAGAAGAGTTCCAATGGAAAAGCGCTGTTCGAGGTCTGTCGCGCGGTCAACCCCAGGACCTATTTCATTTCGGACGTGGAGGAGATCGACTATGCCTGGTTCGATGGTGTGCAGTCAATCGGCATTTGTGGCGCGACCAGTACGCCGATGTGGCTGATGCAAAAGGTCGCCAGCCACCTCGAACCGATCGGTACTTCTGCCTGATCCGGGGTTCCGGATTGGTTATTTCCCCACTTTCATTTCAATGTTTTGCAACCTTTTAGTCCATAGAGGAGTAAATACAGGATTTTGTCCCATTTGTGTATTATTATGTTAAATATATGGTCGTAATCAATTATCCTGATCCTTCAATCGGGTAGTGGTGCTTCCTACCCCTTGAAAAAATCAAAATTTCAAGTCATGGCAGACTGCTAATGGCCTTTAAAAGTTTCTAATTGAGCACTTTTAACCAAAGAAGATAATTCCTAAATTTGCGACCCCAAACAGAAACGACGCCACTTAACTATAAACAACTTAAAAATTAAATGATTACAGAAGAAATCACGAACCAATCCGCTGCTCCCAAAGCAGATCCCTTCAACTGGGAAACTTCGGGCAAAGGCTGGAACAATTACTCCGCCGAGGAACGTACCCGGATGGAGAAAATGTACGATCAAACCCTTAACGCGGTGGTCGAACACGACATCGTGGAAGGAATTGTCGTATCCGTTTCGCCCAAGGATGTGCTCATCAACATCGGCTACAAATCGGATGGTCTGATTCCGCTGACTGAATTCCGCCACATGCCGGACATCAAAGCCGGCGACAAGGTGGAAGTTTACGTGGAGAAGCAAGAGGACAAGAATGGTCAGCTCCTGCTTTCTCACAAGAAAGCCCGTGCACTGAAGTCCTGGGATCGCATCAACGCGGCCCTGGAAGGTGACGAGGTCATCACCGGCTATGTGAAGTGCCGTACCAAGGGTGGTCTGATCGTCGACGTCTTCGGCATCGAGGCCTTCCTGCCCGGCTCCCAGATCGACGTCAAGCCGATCCGCGACTACGACCAATTCGTAGGCAAGAACATGGAGTTCAAGGTGGTGAAGATCAACAACGAATTCAAGAACGTAGTCGTCTCTCACAAGATCCTGATCGAAGAGGAACTCGAGCTCCAAAAGGCCGAGATCATGAAGAAGCTCGAGAAGGGTCAAGTACTCGAGGGAACCGTCAAGAACATCACCTCCTACGGTGTGTTCATGGACCTCGGTGGTGTCGACGGCCTGCTGCACATTACGGATATCTCCTGGGGCCGCATCTCGCATCCGGAAGAAGTACTCAAGCTCGATCAGAAGATCAACGTCGTTATCCTCGATTTCGACGAAGAGAAGAAGCGCATCGCGCTTGGCCTCAAGCAGCTTACTCCGCATCCTTGGACGCAGCTCGATGGCAACCTCAACGTTGGCGATAAGGTGAAAGGCAAAGTAGTTGTCCTCGCCGACTACGGCGCGTTCGTCGAGATCGCTCCGGGTGTCGAAGGACTCCTCCACGTATCAGAAATGTCCTGGTCGCAGCACCTCCGCAGCCCGCACGACTTCCTGAAAGTCGGCGAAGAGATCGAGTGTGTTGTCCTGACCCTTGACCGTGAAGAGCGTAAGATGTCACTCGGCCTCAAGCAACTCAAGCCTGATCCGTGGGTGAACGTCATCACGAAATACCCGGCCGGCACGAAGTTGACCGCTACGGTGAAGAACTTCACCAACTTCGGCGTCTTCGTGGAACTCGAAGAAGGCATCGACGGACTCGTGCACATCTCCGACCTCTCCTGGAGCAAGAAGATCAAGCACCCGTCGGAGTTCACCAAAGTGGGTGATAAACTCGACGTGGTCGTGCTCGAAGTGGATGCGGAAAACCGTCGCCTCAGCCTCGGACACAAACAACTCGAGGAGAACCCCTGGGATGTGTTCGAAACCATCTTCGGCGTCGACAGCCTGCACGAAGGCACGGTATTGAAAGTCGGCGAGAAGGGCGCAACAGTCGCGCTTCCCTACGGTGTCGAAGGCTTCTGCCCGAACAAGCACCTGGTGAAGGAAGACGGCAAGTCCCTCAAAGCTGATGACAAAGCCGACTTCAAGGTCATCGAGTTTAACAAAGACCAGCGTAAGATCGTCGTATCCCATGCCCGTATCCACGAGGAAGCCCGCGGAATCGCGCGTGTTGCCGAGAAGGAGACCAAGGAGAAGGATCGCGAGGATAATGCAAAGGCAGTGAAGAAAGTGAAGGAGAACGTTGAAAAGACGACCCTTGGCGATATCGCGGCCCTCAGCAACCTGCGTACCGAACTCGAAGCCGCTGAAAAGAAAGCTCAGGACTCTGATAAAAAGGACTGAACTTCATAATGTTGAATTCAGAAGCTCAAGAAAGAAAAAGCCGTCCCCTGGGACGGCTTTTTTCTTTTTCCGGGCTGAATATTCCTATGCACCTTAGCAGTTGACCAGCCAACCGACCATGCAAACATCCCTGCAATTCCTCCTGGAAGAGTTTCCCCGCCAGTTACGAATGATCGACCCCGCTACGCCACCTGTGTTCGGAAAGATGAACGTTCATCAGATGATTGAACATCTTTGCGAAGCGGTGCGTAACGCCAATGGCAAAGACGTATTTCCTGAAATCCTTACGCCGGCCGAACGCGTGCCGGCCATGCAGGAGTTCGTCGTTGGTCCCAAGGAGTTTCGTCCCAATACCGTCAATCAACTCATGCCGGTGGAACCGCTTCCTGCTAAGATGACCAGTATGGAGGAGTTGATCCGGCAGTTGGAAGCAGAGCTGCACGATTTTGTCAAGTGCTTTGAAGGGCAAGCCGATAAACGGATCCGTAACCCATTCTTCGGCGACCTCAACTTCGAACAGTGGGTAGCGTTACTGGCCAAGCACGCCCGCCATCATCTGCGGCAATTCGGCTGGCAACAACCTGCCTGATCGCGGACATTGGAACAGCCCCTTAAACATCCTACCTTGGGATCGACTATGCAGAAACGCCCCCTGGCCGACGCCACCCGCCTCGACATCACGATGCAGCGATTGTGCTATCAACTCATCGAGAATCACGGGGATTTTTCCAAGACTGCATTGATCGGACTCCAGCCGCGAGGCGTTTTCGTCGCCCGCCGCTTGAAAGCGCACCTGGAACGCATCCTGGAAGGCCGAAAGATCCGCCTGGGAGAACTGGACGTGACCTTCTATCGGGACGATTTTCGCCGCAGGGAGATCCTTGCCCCCTGTGCAACGAATATGGATTTCGTGATCGAGGGCTTGAAGGTCGTGCTGGTGGATGACGTACTCTATACTGGACGAACCATCCGTTCCGGCCTGGATGCGCTCATCGACTTCGGGCGACCCGAGAAAGTAGAATTGCTCACACTCATCGACCGCCGCTACAGCCGGCATCTTCCGATCGAACCCGATTACATCGGCATCTCAGTCGATACCATCACAGAGGAGAAAGTAAAAGTGCAATGGAAAGAAACGGATGGGGAGGATGGGATTTGGTTGGTGTAGGTCAGTGAATAGTGAATAGTGAACAGTAAACAGTGAATAGTAGAAAATGAAACCTCCTTGTTTATGCTTCGGCATTTGCAGCATGATAAACCTGAAACTCGCCTGCCTGCCGAAGCTTTAGCATAGACAGGAAACCCGAAACTCGAAACTAGAAACCAGAAACATATTACTCGCCTGCCTGCCGAAGCTTTAGCGTAGGCAGGAAACCCGGAACACTGAACCCGCAGTCATGTCCCCACTTAGCACTCGCCACCTGCTCGGTATCAAGGACCTCCAACCGGAGGATATCAACCTTATTTTCCAGACAGCGGAGAACTTCAAGGAAGTGATCAACCGGCCGATCAAAAAGGTGCCCTCCTTGCGGGATGTGACGATTGCCAACCTGTTCTTTGAGAATAGCACCCGGACACGGCTTTCATTTGAGCTCGCCGAACGTCGGCTCTCGGCCGATGTGATCAATTTCGCGGCTTCATCTTCCTCCGTGAGCAAAGGGGAAACGCTCATCGATACCGTGAACAACATCCTGGCGATGAAAGTCGACATCGTCGTCATGCGGCATCCGATGCCTGGAGCGGCCGTCTTTCTGGCCCGGCATGTAAAGGCGAACATCGTCAATGCCGGCGACGGTGCCCACGAACATCCTACCCAGGCATTGCTGGATGCCTTTTCAATCCGCGAACGACTGGGTGATCTGAAAGGAGTACGCGTCGCAATCGTCGGAGATATCCTGCACTCGCGGGTAGCGCTTTCGAACATTCTTTGCCTGCAGAAACTTGGAGCGGAGGTGATGGTCTGTGGACCCACCACCCTTATTCCCCGGCATATCGATCAGTTGGGTGTGCGGGTCGAGCATAACCTTCGGCAGGCACTCGAATGGTGTGATGTAGCCAACATGTTGCGGATCCAGTTGGAACGCCAGGATATCCGGTATTTCCCCAGTCTCCGCGAGTACGTGATGCTCTTCGGCCTGAACAAGGAGATCCTTGACAGTCTTGGTAAGAAGATCACCATTCTGCATCCGGGGCCGATCAACCGCGGCGTGGAAATCACCAGCGACGTTGCGGATTCCGACCAGTCCCTGATCCTGGACCAGGTTGAGAATGGAGTTGCCGTTCGGATGGCCGTCTTGTACCTGCTGGCGGGGCGGGTAGAGTAGGTGGCTTTTTTAACAATTTAAGGGTCCGGGCTTGTTGAAAATTAACAGCCGTGTGATCAGCCCCCTCCATATTAGTCGTAATTTTGAATAAACAGCAAAAACATGAACCTGACGATCGACAGACAGGATAAATACGTGGTCATCAAAGTCCACGAGAGCAAGCTGACATCCGGTGTCGCACCGGAATTGAAAGCCGAAATCGTGATGATGCACCACCAGGGATACAAGAACATGATCGTCGACCTTTCCGAGGTTCAGTATTGTGATTCTTCCGGTCTTAGCGCCATCCTCACCGGTTACCGCCTGTGCCGGGATACGAACGGTACTTATGTCCTGACCAGCGTGCAGGATCACGTCCGTAAACTCATTTCCATTTCCCAACTCGACAACATGCTCACGGTCCTTCCGACCATCAGCGAAGCGGTCGATTATATCTTTATGGAAGAAGTCGAAAAACAACTCCACAAGGAATCCTGATCCAGCCTATGCGTTCAATTTTACTTTCGATCGCAACATGTTTAGTGCTCGGTGTTTCGTCGCGTAGCATGGCACAGTGCACGCCGGATCCGGGTGCGACAACGGCCGGCCCCGGCATTTACCCGGATTCCTTATCCGGCATACCGCGTGCAACCGTTGGGATTCCCTATTCGACGACCTTTCAGATTCTGGTACCCGTAGATACGACGTACCTCGGATTACCGGCGATCATCGACTCCATCAATGTTACCGGTGTGACCGGCTTACCCTCCGGTTTCAGCTATTCCTGCAATCCAAGCAACTGTAGTTTTCCGGGTGGTTCGAACGGATGTTTCGTATTGGAAGGAAGCGCGCCGACCAGTGGACAAATCGGCAGCTACCCGTTGGTCGTCAACCTGATGGTGTATGGCCGTGTGTTGGGCGTTCCCCAGACCTTACCGTCTTCCAACGATAATTACACCTTGTATATCGACCAGAACGTGGGAATCACCAGCCTCGTTCCTTCCGGTTTCTTCGTTTCGCAAAACCTGCCCAACCCCTTCGGCAACATTACTGAGGTGATTGTCGGCTCTCCTGCTGCGGACCGTATTGTAGTAACCATTGCCGATCTGCTGGGTAATATCGTTAGTACCGAAACCTATCAGGTACAAAAAGGCCAGAACCGACTGCAATTCCGCGCGGATGACTTCCAATCCGGTGTTTATCTGTACTCTGTCACGAACGGGAAGCAGACTTTCACGCGCCGGATGATCGTGTCCGGTCACTGATGAGTTTCGAGATTACCATTCTCGGTAGCAGTTCCGCTACCCCCATTTACCAACGACATCCGACCGCTCAGGTGATCAACATCCATGAGCGGTTTTTTCTGATGGACTGCGGTGAAGGAACCTTGATCCAGTTGAACCGTTACCGCATCAAGTTCCACCGGATTAATCACATTTTCATCAGCCACCTGCACGGCGACCATTACCTCGGTTTATTGGGACTGATCTCCACCATGCACTTGCAGGGGAGAACGACTGAATTGCACATCTACTCGGCACCGGAGCTTCGCGAGATCGTGGAGATCCAATTGAAGTACTCCGAGACGAACCTCCGGTATCCGATCAATTGGCACTTCACCGATCCCAAACGGCCGGGAACAGTCTACGAAGATGATCTGCTGGTGGTGGAGTGTTTCCCCCTCAATCACCGGATACCCTGCACCGGCTTCCTCTTTCGTGAGAAGCAGCGCCCGCGCAAACTCATCCGGGAACGGCTGGCTGAATACCAGGTGCCGGTTAGCGCGTATCCTATACTCAAGGCCGGACAAGATTTCGTCACGGAAACCGGGAGCATCATTCCCAACCGTGAGCTGACACTCGACCCGCAACGTGCCCGCTCCTATGCATTTTGTTCAGATACGATCTACGATCCTCGACTGACGGATACTGTTCGGGGGGTTGACCTCCTTTATCACGAAGCCACATTTCTTAGCGACCTGGAGGACCGGGCGCGGGAGACGTTTCACTCGACCGCCGGTCAGGCCGCCGCGATCGCCCGGGATGCCCAAGTCAAGCGACTGATCATCGGACATTTCTCTGCCCGCTATAAAAACCTGTATCCGCTGTTGGAAGAGGCCAAGGCGGTCTATGCCTCCACGACCCTGGCGATGGAGGGTGATCGTTTTTCGATCGAATAAGTTCCTTAGGAACGGACAGCAGCCCGCAATTTCATCAGTTCAGCTTCCAGGTTTCGCGACGCGATGCGTCCCAACTCCCTGACTTCTGAGAAAAGTCGAGGTACCTCTTCCAGGTTCACCTGGTCACGGGCATGTTCCTCGATGTTGATGATGCGCTTCTTCAGTTCGGACAATTCGAAAATCGATACGCTGGATTTCAGTTTGTGCGCGATCGCGTGAACCTGTTTCCATTCCTTTTTCGGAATGTGGTACTCGAGTTTTTCCAGCGCGTCCGGAAGTTGGCGCAGAAAGATGTCAATCAGTTGGATGGCAAGTTCCTGGTCGCCTCCCGTATACTTTTCCAGAAAGTCGATACTCATGCCCGGCAGTGCGGAACGGGATGGGACCGCGTCACGCGCAGGAGCCGGCACACCCGGATCGGGAATGAAACGGGCCATGGCATTGTACAATTCTTCCGGAGTATAGGGCTTGACGACATAATCGTTCATGCCGGCTTCCTTCGCCCGTGCCTTTTCCTTGTCGGAAGCATCGGCGGTGAGCGCGATGATCGGAACCAGACGGATCTCCCGGCGCATCCGTTGCCGGATCTCGCGCGTGATCTCATAGCCGTCCATTTCCGGCATCTGGATATCCATCAGGATCATATCATAATCCTGGTTGCGAAGCTGCTCGAGTGCTTCCCGTCCATTGGATGCGGTGTCGAACTGTTCGAAACCGAATTTCCGGAGCATGTTCTTTACCAGCAGTTGGTTGACCTTATTGTCTTCCACAACCAATACACGGACATGCTGTACATCCTGTTGTTCGGATGGGATCGGTTCCGCTACGGGTTGTTGACCGACCTGCTTCCCGATCCGGAAATTCATGTCGACCGTAAACTCGGATCCTTCGCCGACCTTACTGCGG
Source organism: Bacteroidota bacterium (assembly GCA_016713765.1). Taxonomy (NCBI): domain Bacteria; kingdom Pseudomonadati; phylum Bacteroidota; class Bacteroidia; order Candidatus Pollutiaquabacterales; family Candidatus Pollutiaquabacteraceae; genus Candidatus Pollutiaquabacter; species Candidatus Pollutiaquabacter sp. The sequence continues at coordinate 25,265 of JADJON010000003.1, read as the reverse complement.
ACTGAAATGGAACCGCCCTGCAGTTCGACCAATTGTTTTACGATGGTGAGACCAAGTCCGGTGCCTTCGAAACGTCGCTTATGATCTTCCACCTGCTCGAAGCTCTCGAAGATCTTGTGCAGCTTGTTATCCGGGATGCCAATACCCGTGTCGGTCACGCGGAACCGCAGCCGGCAGCTTTGTTCACGACTTTCCAGTACCCGGATGTCCAGCATCACCTTGCCCTTCTCGGTGAACTTGACGGCATTGCCCATCAGGTTGACCAGGATCTGGTTCAGGCGGATCGGGTCTCCGGATAGGACATCCTTTACGTGGTAGTCGATGGTGCAGCCGATCTGGATCTTCTTCTCTTCCGCCTTTACCTGCAGGATCTGCACGATGCCTTTCATCAGTTCGCGGATGTTGAATTCCGTCTCGCTGAATTCGATCTTCCCCGCGTTGATCTTGGAGAAGTCGAGGATGTCGTTGATGATCACCATCAGGTTGTTGGCCGACAAACGGATGGCATCGATGTATTCCTGCTGTTCCCGGGTAGGGTTGGTGCGCGCCAGCAGGTGGGCCATGCCCAACACGCCGTTCATCGGGGTGCGGATCTCGTGGCTGACGTTGGCTAAGAATTGTTCCTTTAATTTATCGGAAAGCTCCGCTATCTCCTTTTGCTTGCGCAACTCTTCCAGGTCGTACTTCACATGCAGGGCTTTCGTTTTCAAGCTGACTTCCTCGCTGAGGATTTCCCGGTCGAGGTCGAAGTACTTTTTGAAATGTTCCAGCGCGGAGGCATGGTCGCCGATCTTCTCGTAAGCGGTTGCCAGAAACTGATGGATCTTGACTAGCTGCGCTTCCAGGGGTGACGACTGTGCAGCTTCCATGGCGGAAAGCAGGACATCGATTGCCTTGTCGTACTGCGTAAGTTCGATATACAGATTGCCGAGGCTCTTCTTCAATTGCGCCTTGACCGTAGGGCTCGCGCCGTCTTCAGCGGCACGAAGGGCTTCGTTGAAGTAATTCAGCGATTTGTCGTATTCCTTCAGCTTGGTGTGCAGGATGGCCAGGCTTCCGAGTACTTTGGTTCGGATGTCGATATCCTTGATCTCGTCCAGCGCGTTTTGCGCACGTAGGAGGTAGTAAAGCGATTTATCAAACTCATCGGCCCAGTTATAGGCGTTGCCGAGGAAGAAGAATGAATTGACCATTTCCGGCCGCAACTTCAATCCTTCGTAGATCCGAAGCGCCTTGCGGAAATGTTCGATGGCGTTGGGATAATCCTGCAGGTAGATGTAGATCTTTCCGATCTCATTGTAGCACTGCGCAATTCCTTCGCTATCGCCCGCGTCGGTGTGGATCTTCAGGCAGTCGAGTACGTATTGCAGCGACGAAGGGCAATCGCCCAGTTTGAAGTAGATATTCGAAAGTTCCGCCAGACAGGACAGTTGACCGGTACGGTCCGACAGATCCCGATAGAACTGCAAGGCTTCCGAATAAGCCGTCAGCGCATGCTTGTAGTGTTGCTGGGAGAGGTGGCAAGCCGCCTTTTCCCGGATGACTTGCGCGATTCCCTGCTTGTAGTCGAACTGTTGGGCAAGCGCAAGAGCGTCATCCAACAGGTTCATGGCCTGATGGACGTTCCGCGAGCGCAATACTTGTGCCCGCTGGATCAATAGATCGACGCTTTCGGTACCCATAACAATCGTGTGCTCAGAGCCACTAACGGCCAGCCCTGATTATAGTGTATCCTGGGAGGACGGTTGCCTGAATTTGATCGGTCGCCTTACAGATGGCTTGAATTTCGGCCGTTGGCGGGGAAATATCGTTGCAATGCTGAAAAGCGTTTGACACCGCGAAGATAGTGATCCAGCAGGATCGAGCGTGGATAAACCCCTGGAAACCCTTTCCAGTGAGGCTTTTGATCACTCTTCGGGTATTGTTCACGGAGTTTCAAAAAGTCACGGTGGGCTTGTAAAACAGCCTTCGCGTCGGCTTGGCCGCTGGTGATGAGAAACTGAAAGGCGGCCAGGCGGTCCAGCCACCAGCGAATTCGGTAAACTTTTTGGAATTCGTTGAAATCCAGGTTTTTATAAAGCATTAAGAGGTTATTCCTGAAATTGAGGTAGGTTTTCCGTGGATTGTACTTCGGAAGCGTGCCGCCACCCACGTGATACACGATACTTTTCGGGCTGACCCATACATCAAAGCCCGCCCGTTGGATCCTCCAACAGAAGTCGATCTCTTCCATGTGCGCGAAGAAACGATCATCAAGTCCGCCAACCTGGTGAAAGACCTTGGAGCGAACGAACATGCAGGCGCCGGTGGCCCAGAATACCGGTAGTTCATCAGCATATTGCTCTTCGTCCCGTTCCAGCGATTGAAAGATCCGGCCTCGGCAAAACGGATAGCCGAGATGATCGATGAATCCACCTGCGGCACCGGCGTATTCGAAATGCGTCCGGTCGTTGAATGCGCGGATCCGGGGTTGGGCCGCACCCAAGGTGGGGTGCCGATCAGCGAGCGCTACCAGGGGTTCCAGCCATCCGGGGGTAACTTCCACATCGGAATTAAGCAACACGTAGAATTCGGCCTGCACCTGCTTCAGCGAAGCATTGTATCCACCGGTGTAGCCGGTGTTATCCGGCAGTGCGATGATTTCCACTTCGGGATGATGGCTGCGTACCCAGTTCAGCGAATCATCGGTAGAGGCGTTATCGGCAATCACCACGCGCCCCAGGGGTTGGCTGCAACGGATCACGTCCGGCAGAAACTGCTCCAGGAATTTCTTGCCATTCCAGTTGAGGATGACGACAGCGACGCGCGCAGGCTGATTGGACATACGAATGAAAAACCCCTGCAAAGATGCAAGGGTTTTTGGAATGGCCTAACAGGCTCGGATTACTTCGGCATACGGAAGTTCTCTTTCGTCTGACTGCCGTAGGTATCGAACGAATTTCCCTGGTCCATATCGACGCCGAACTGCTGTGAACGGCTGTGAAGTTTCAGTTCCCAGTTCGGTTCCTGCAATTCTCCCCGGGCATCGGAATGGAGCAGACGATAAACGTTCGCCGACAGTTCGGTCGAGTAGAACACGAACTTCCGGTTTGTCTGATCACCGGCCTTGTAGTAATGCCAGATCTCGTAAGGGTAGGAGTTGGGATCGGTTGTTTCGGTGACGATCGTATTCGGAGGTCCGTACTGGAGATAAACGCGTCCACGGTCGGTTTCATAACCTTTCATGTTCCGTGTACCGAAGGAAGCGTTCACCTTCTGGACTTCCAATTGGTATTCCCGCCAGCCTTTTTCCGGATCCTCGGGTGCATGACGGCTCCAGAAATAGTTGACGTATTGTTGCATCGACCGGATATCGGAGATCTTCAACTGGGTCTCCGCGATCTGTAATTCGAGTTGGGAAGAAATCGGATAAAGACAATCAATGGCTTGGCGAAGCGTGTCTTCATAACTCAACAGCGAGGCAAACGTGCCTTCAACCGGAATAGCGGAGATGTTATCGGTGACGACCGGTTTTTCCAGCACATTGCTTCGCTGGAAAAAGGCGGTGCGCTGTCCGAGGACTTTGTTTTCCCGGTCGCGCACTTCGACAACCAACTGATAATTGCCGGACAAGAGTTTATCAATCGGCATTTCGATCATGACCGGAACTACATCGGCAGCGGAGACGCGTTTGAAGCCGGCGAAGTCCGTTTGAATGGCGTTGGATTCATGCTGTACAACAAAGTAGCGAACCAGGAAGTCGCCGCCGATCAGTTCTTTGGAACGATATACTTCGGCATAGAACCGAAGGGTCTGGATGTCCTTGGGGTAATAGGAATGAACATTCGGAATGAGGTCGAAACCGGACTTCGAGAATTTATTCTTTCCGTCGGAAGTTCTGATCGATTCCAGGAATTCGATATCCGAGATGCCGACTTGTTTGTCAGGAAAACGGAGGGTCAACGGCTGAACCACGGAGACCGGTTCGCCATCGGAGTTGTTGTCACGAATGCGGACCTCCAGTTTGTATTCGCCGGGAGCAAGCGGAACGCGAACCTGGTCGATGAAATCGGGGCTTACACTGATAACCGAAGTGTCGACCGCTGGTCCGAGGAGATTGTACTTGTCGAAATAGACGATCTGCTCTTCCTTGCTGAAGATCCACTGGACTTCAATGGAGGCCTGAAACTTCCCGTCGCTTAGCTGCCGGAGCCTGACGGAATTGCCCACCACGTTGAGATATGATTCGACATAAGGCGACTGACCCGGTGAATCAAACGCGGCCAGGTCCAGGTAAGCCTTGACACGACCCGCTGCGGCGGCCATCGTGGACCATAGCATGGCAAGTAACAGGATCCTGATTTTCATGGCGGTTGGGGTATGCTGTAAAGATACGAAAGGGGCTGGGGTTCAGTAGGGAAGACGGCTTTTTTAACAAGGGTGTGACGAAAGGAGACGACATCTTCACCCGATAGAAACCGCCTGAGTTTGACTATTTTTACGCGCCAGAACCGCATGTTTTTCTTCCTGCTTTCCGTTTTTCTGTTGAGTGCCGGACTAATCTGTTACTCGTATGTGCTATTTCCCCTGTACCTGGCGATCCGTTCCCGGGATAAAAGTTCCGGCACTGTTCAATTTACCAGGGACGCAGCGGCACTTCCGGGAATTTCCTTCATCATCGCCGCATACAACGAGGAACGCGTCATTGCAGAAAAGCTCGAAGCCCTCCTGGCCTCCGATTACCCCGAGGACCGGCTGGAGATACTGGTAGGTTCCGATGCCTCGTTTGACAGGACGAATTCGTTGCTCCGTGAATTTGCAAATCGTTCGCCCAGGATCCGGATCTTCCTTTTCCCCGAACGGAGAGGAAAGCCCTCCGTGGTGAACGACCTTGTTCGGGAAGCTCGCTTCCCGCTGCTCATCCTTACTGATGCCAATGTCATGCCCGAACCCGAAACCGCGTTCCGTCTCGTACGGCATTTCCGGGATGAGCGAATCGGATTGGTTGGGGCGAACATCCTCAACGTCGGTATGCGCCGCGACGGCATCTCGTTTCAGGAGAAGGCGTACATCGAGCGGGAGAATCTGATCAAGTACCACGAAGGGCTGGTCTGGGGTACGATGATGGGCCCGTTCGGGGGCTGCTACGCGTTACGACGATCCTTGTACCAGGATGTTCCGGCCACCAACCTGGTCGACGATTTCTACATCGCCATGCGAGTGATGGAGCAGGGGTATCGTTCGATCAACGAACTGGATGCGATCTGTTACGAAGATGTCTCCAACGACATGTACCAGGAGTACCGGCGCAAAGCAAGGATCTCCGCAGGCAATTTTCAGAATCTCTCCTTCTTCAAACGCTGGATCCTGCAGCCGTTGAACCCGATCGGATTCTGCTTTCTCTCGCATAAGGTCCTGCGTTGGTTCACGCCCCTGTTCATCCTGCTTTCCCTTTTCACCCTTGCCTGCCTTGCTTTTTACCAGCGCGAATGGGCGGTCTTGCTCACGGTGGAAGTGATCCTGCTGTTATCCCCGGCCTGGGAATGGAGCTTGCGCAAGTTCGGTTTGCACCTGAAGAGCGTGCGTTTTGTCGCTTATTTTGTCTTCATGAACATTGCCCTGGCCCAGGGGTACTTCCGCTACCTGGGCGGGGTGCGAAGCGGCATCTGGTCGCCTACACAGCGTAATCGCTGATTTTCACCTCAGTTGAAATGCTCGAAAAAGCCTTGGATTGGCCGGTATTTCCTATTTTCGCATCGGAGAGATGGCAGAGCGGTCGATTGCGGCGGTCTTGAAAACCGTTGAACCGCAAGGTTCCGGGGGTTCGAATCCCTCTCTCTCCGCCAACGTCCGCCGAAGCGCCTTAGCGCGTTGGCGGACGATTTTTTTTCTGTTGTTGCCTGGCCTGGAGTCTCATCTTTCTGTTGCCTAAAGCTTTTTCTTCAGGTAGCCAGCGCTTTAGCTCAGCGTCGAATCTCGAAACGACAAAGCCAATAAACCATTATTTTAAGGTAAATTCCTACCTTTGCGCCCCTCAGGAACCACGGGATACGGAGAGGTGTCAGAGTGGTCGAATGTGCCTGATTCGAAATCAGGTGTGCGGTCAAACGCACCGGGGGTTCGAATCCCTCCCTCTCCGCCTACGTCCGCCGAAGCGCTTTAGCGCGTAGGCGGACTTTTGCTTTACGCCCTAATCTCTGATCAAGGTCCACTTCATGCGGACTACGGCGGACGGGATCCAACTTCAAACTGCCGAAGCGCTTTAGCGCGTAGGCGGACATTTGCTTTACGCACTTAGCTCTGATGATGGTCCACTTCATGCGGACTACGGCGGACGGGATCCAACTTCAAACTGCCGAAGCGCTTTAGCGCGTAGGCGGACCTTTTACTTTGCACCATAAAATTTGGCCTTGGTCCAGTTCATGTGCACTTCGGCGAAGCCATCCATTCTTTTGTGCAGCACCAGACGTGCCAATTTCGTTTAATGAATTAAACCGATTATAGTGGTTTAGATGATGACTGATTAGGTTTTAATTTGTCCTTCGTGTGGTATTTCGTTTATATCCTAAAACTAAATGATGGTCGGCACTACGTCGGAAGAACGAGTGACCTTCGTGCTCGAGTCAAGCGACATCAGTCTGGTGGCAGTGTTTTTACCAGCAAACATCGACCTGTATCATTAATTTGGTGTGCAGCTTTTCAACAGAAAGAACGCGCGGTTCACTTTGAACATTACCTAAAGACGGGATCAGGAAGAGCGTTCGCACGGAAGCGGTTTATACCGAATTCCGAATGAGGAGCACGTCCTAGATGCAGATAGAAGAGTCGTGCCAGCAAGTTTGATGGATTCCCCTCATAACGCGTCTGCCAGTCTGTTGTGATGGCCAGGCGTGCGTGCCGGATCGACCCTTATTTTTCCGAAATAGCCCTTTTATTCTAATGCACCTTCCTGTATTTTGCATTCCATGAAACAACAGACCGCTATCCGTAGTCCGTTCAACCTGCTGGTCATTGTCGCTTCCCTGGGGTACTTTGTCGATATCTACGACCTGATCCTCTTCAATGTCGTCAAGAAGGAAAGCCTGCAGGCGCTTGGATTGGGGGATGGCGACTACGAGCGTAACGAGATCTTTCTCTTCAATTGCCAGATGATCGGAATGCTGCTGGGCGGTATTCTTTGGGGTGTGTTGGGTGATCGGAAAGGAAGGCTCTCCGTACTGTTCGGATCCATCTTGTTGTATTCGGCGGCCAACATAGCCAATGCGTTCGTTACCACCCTCGACAGCTACGCCGTGGTGCGCCTGCTGGCAGGACTGGGACTGGCAGGCGAACTGGGTGCCGGCATCACCCTGGTGGTGGAAACCATGAGCAAGGAAACCCGCGGCTATGGCACCATGATCATCGTGACCTTTGGTGCGTTGGGAGCAGTGTTTGCGTCCATCGTGGGAAAGGAGGGGGCGATCATGGCAAGCTGGTGCAACGAACACCTTGGAACGGCCCTGGTGGGTTGGCAAATGGCTTACCTCGTTGGCGGTTTGCTGGGATTATTCCTGCTCTTTTTACGTATCGGAACCATCGAGTCGGGCATGTATAAGAAGGTGAAAAGCGAATCGCACGTGCGACGAGGCGACTTCTTCGCCCTCTTCCGCAGCCGGACTTTGTTCTTCAAATACCTGAGCTGCATCTTCATCGGCTTGCCGATCTGGTACATCATCGGTATCCTGATCGCCTTGTCGGGTGGCATCACCAAAGAACTCGGGATTCCGGATGTGGTTACCGGTACGGCCATCATGTATGCATACATCGGACTTTCCTTCGGCGATCTGCTCAGCGGATTGTTCAGCCAGTTCTTCCGCTCTCGTAAGAAGGTGGTGATCGGATATATTTTGCTTTCCGTCGTCCTGGTCTGGCTGTTTCTATTTCCTTATTCCACCTCAACGGACTGGTTCTATCTCATGTGCTTCCTGCTCGGTTCGGCAACCGGATACTGGGCGCTCTTTGTCACCATCGCTTCGGAACAGTTCGGCACGAATATCCGGTCGACGGTCACCAATACGGTGCCCAACTTCGTCCGCGGTGCGGTCGTGCCAATAACCCTCTTGTATAAATTTCTGGAGCCATACTTTTCAACCAGCCCGACACCAAAGGTCTACAGCGCCTTGGTCGTGGGACTGATCTGTTCCCTGCTGGCACTGATCGGGATCCTGACGCTGCGCGACACCTTCAGCAAGGACCTGAACTACATCGAGGAATGCTGACGAACAGCATAGTGCCGGGCCTGGTTGTTCGGTATCTTTGTGCATGACCGTTTCTAAAAGAACCTTGGTCGTAGGGGCTTCCGAAAAGCCTGAACGCTATTCCAACAAGGCGATTCGTTCCCTTTTACTGCATGGCCACGAAGTACTGGCCCTTGCCCCACGACCGGGAAGGGTAGAAAATGTGGAGTTTCTCACCGGACAACCCGGCTTGACAGATCTGGATACGGTGACACTCTACCTGGGTGAAAAGGCGCAAGAAACTATGATGGACTACCTGCTGTCCCTTCGTCCACGCCGAATCATCTTCAATCCCGGAGCCGAGAATCCTGAACTAAAAAAGAAAGCGGAAGCGCTGGGTATCGAAACGGAAGAGGCGTGTACGCTGGTCTTGTTGGCTACAGACCAGTATTGAGGGACGAGGGACGAGGGACGAGGGACGAGGGACGAGGGACGAGGGACGAGGGACGAGGGACGAGGGACGAGGGACGAGGGACGAGGGACGAGGGACGAGGGAATCAAATTCAACCATTCAAGTTACAGGCAATTTCAGATCAGGACTTGGGATTCACTTTCAATTTTTACTCAACCCGAAACGCGAAACCCGAAACGCGGAACCATTAACCCGTCCGCCGCATCTCGTCCCTCAAAAAGAAAACCCCACACGCAGGTGCAGGGTTCTCAGAGAAATTTGAATCGGATATCTTAAGACTTCTTTTCTTCGATGCGGGCTTTTTTGCCGGAGATGCCGCGGAGATAGAAGATGCGGGCACGACGAACGATACCGCGCTTGTCGACTACGATCTTGTCGATCTTCGGTGATTGCAGCGGGAAGATACGTTCAACACCTACGCCGTTGGAAATCTTGCGAACGGTGAAGGTCTGGGCAAGTCCGGAGCCTTTGCGTTGCAATACCACACCCTGGTACTGCTGGATACGCTCCTTGTTACCTTCGATGATCTTATAGTAAACAGTCACCGTATCACCGGCTTTGAAGACCGGGTGCTCGCGCTTCACGATGATGTTTTCGGCGGCGATTTTAATCAAGTCCATGATTTTCAGCTATTTACGGCTTCGTTCGCCCGAAACCGGACGGCAAATATAGGGAATAATTCGTTTTAAAAAAGCCTCGAAATGGATTTTTTTACTCCTTTTCACGCCCTCTGAGGAGATCGGGTCGGCGTTGCCGGGTTCGCTCCACAGACTGCTGGTGCCGCCAATCGTCGATGCGGGCGAAGTTGCCGCTGAGCAGGATTTCCGGCACCGGCATCCCGCGAAAGTCCGCGGGTCGGGTGTAAACCGGTGGCGCCAGCAAATCGTCCTGGAAGGAGTCGGAGAGGGCGCTCGTTTCGTCATTGAGTACCCCCGGAAGCAGCCGCACGATCGCATCGGTGAGGACAGCAGCTCCCAACTCGCCTCCCGACAAGACGTAATCGCCGATCGAGATCTCGCGGGTGATCCAGCGGTCGCGGATGCGTTGATCAATCCCCTTGTAATGTCCACACAGGATCATGAGGTTGCCGCGCAGACTGAGTTCGTTGGCTATCTTCTGATTGAGCAGGTCACCATCGGGTGTCATGTAGATGATCTCGTCGTAGGTGCGCTGTTCCTGTAGATGTTCAATGCAGCGAACGATCGGTTCAGCCATCATGACCATACCCGCGCCACCGCCATAAGCGTAATCATCGACACTGCGGTGCTTGTCGAGTGAGAACTCCCGGATGTTGTTCAGGTGAATCTCCGCAAGCCCTTTCTGTTCCGCCCGTTTGAGGATGGAGTGGGAGAAGGGGCCTTCCAGCAATTCGGGAAGGATCGTCAGGATATCAATGCGCATGGGGAATCAGCGAATGCCCTCGAGTTTTTTCCTGATATCGGCCACCAGGTTTTTCTGATAACCGATCAATTCCTGCTTTATGGGAATGACGTTTCGGGTATTCTCGTCGATGGCCTTGTCCATGCGTTTGTTCTCGATCTCCTTGTCGTCAATATCGCCTTCCTTCGACTCCTTATCCTTTTCCAGTCTGCGCTTTTCCTTTTCGAGTTGCTTCAGTTTCTTTTCTTCGATATCGCGCATTTCGCCCTCCGGATACAAGGCGACTGTTTTTTTCTGATCGAGGATCTGCTGGCTCTTCATTTCCTGCTCGCGTTTGTTCTCTCCGATCTCGCTTTGTAAGCGATCAATGTCGCGCTTGTTTTCCCGGATCCTCTTTTCGGAATTCTCGTTGGCGTTTTCGAGCGACTTGAGTTCCTGTTCGTAGGTGTCCAGGGTGCGCTCCGCCTGTTTCAATTCGTCTTCGACCGCTTCCCGGTATTGTTGCACGCCGAATTCCCGCAACCAGGAGCGGACCAGCGCCGCCTTGGCATGTTCTCCGGTGAAGAAATTCTGGTCATCGGTACCAATAAAAAATTCGCCCAGGGTCGCGCCTGCTTCCTCCCGGAATCGGGCGTAGCTGATGAGCGAATCTTCGCCAAGTCCTTTCACCGGTCCCCGGTTCATGATCCACTCGTTACCTTCCAGCGATACGCTGTTTTTGGATTGACTGCGCACATATTTTTTCCATCCGCTCCCAAGTTCTTTTGGTTTGGCTTGTGGAATGCGAATGGCAAACCCCGGCTGCTCGCCCCGGCTCATGGGTGAACGGATGCCCACCACTTGCAGGGAGTCCTGTGCCCGCAACGCGGAAGCGGAAATCAGCATTAAAACGAGTATCAAAAGCCTTTTCATCATCCTGCGAAGATGCCATTTTTCCCCGGAATTTGCGTGCTACAGGTCATTGCTACTCTGCCGCCGGTCACGTATATTAGCTAACCCTGCGCAATACGAATCCCAATTCCTGAGAGCATGAAAATCCTGCGAATCCAGTTACTCTGGATCGGTTTATTCTTTTATCCCTTCTTTTCCGTTTGTCAGGCTCAGCAAACAGCTGATCCTACCAGTGGCATCCTGCCTGATTGGGTGCGGATGATGGACGATACGGCCGTTAACTACAACGATGCCGTCAAAGCCTTCGAAGCATTCTGGCAAGGACGCGAGAATCCGTTGGAAGAAATTGAAGAACGGGAAAAATATGGCTACAGTCCGGAGCGCGAAGCCGAGATCAGGGAAAAGTTACGCGAGCTGAGTCCGGAGGAAGCTTCCTGGCGACAGGAGATGATCTGGCAATGCAAGCGTTTCGAAGAATGGCAACGCGATGTAAAGCCATTCGTCCAGAACGACGGTCGCATCCTGACTCCCTCCGAACGCAAGGTCATGGAGGAAGAACGCAACCGGCAATTGAAGGCTGCTGAAGGAAAGGAGGGTAAGCGATGACACGCGTCTCCTGTCTGATCCTCTTCGTTATCCTGTTCGCTTTCACGTGGACATCCCGCGCGCAAACCGCATCCTGGACACCGCTGGCACCCGCGCTTTTTCCGACGAATGTAAGCGGACAAATACACGGTATCAGCCGGATTTCCCAGATGAAATTTCATCCGTCCAATTCATCCAAGCTGTACGCTGTGAGTGCAAGGGGCGGGTTATTCATCTCCTCCAACGGCAGTACGAGTTGGAGCCTGGCGCCCGGCTGCGATGCCATGCCAAACGGAACGCGCCTGGCGTCTGTTTGCATCGATCATACGAACGATCAGGTGCTCTATCTCGGCGGCGGTGATGCGAATTACTACTCCACCGGCAGCGGAGTCTGGAAGTCGACCAATGGCGGTACGACCTTTTCACAGACCGGCCTCACGTCCGGAGTGGTGGTCGAACTGCTGATGGATCCAACCAACAACAACATCCTGGTCGCAGCTACCAGCAACGGTATTTACAAGACCACCAACGGTGGCACCAACTGGACGTTAAAGTCGGGTGCGATGGCGTTTTACGATCTCGTGAAAAAGGCGAATGCGAGTTCGCGTGTCTTGTTTGCTACCGGAGCCAATACGCTGTGGCGTTCCACTGACTTCGGTGAGACCTGGTCGCAGGTTACAGCCGGTGTTTACCTGCCGGCAGGCTATACCAATACGGGTGCACGCATCGCGGTCACACCGGCCGATTCGAATTATGTCTACTTCGCGCTCGTTGCGAAGTACGGTACGATTTTCAGATCAACCGATGGGGGCATGAACTTCAGCGCGATGAAGGATACGGTAATGCCCAACCTGACCGGTTATGACAATGTGTTGTACGACGCCGGGCAAGGCAACTACAATGTGGCCGTTGGCGCTGATCTTACCAATCGCGATGTCCTCTGGTTCGTTGCCCATAACGTTTGGAAGTCCACCAACGGCGGAGCCGACTGGACACAGCAAACCAACTGGTGGGAAAAGGTACATACCGATATGCATCAGGTGGCGGTCAGCCCGTACAACACTTCCCAGTTGTGGAACATGAACGACGGCGGAGTATGGTTGAGCACCGATGGTGGAAATAACTGGACGCCGAAGAGTGACGGCATCTATGGATACGAGATCTATCATGGCTATACCAGCCCTACCCGTCGTGACGCGGTCAGTATCGGTACACAGGATAACGGGGAATTGTATTCCGTAAATGCCGCCTGGTATTGTAATCGTGGCGGTGACTGGACCTCGCCGATGTCGTTTGACTGTACCACTGGCAGTTCCCGGATCTACTACTATTCCAACGCAAAGCGCCGGGATGTGATAACCGGCGGAGAGAATAGCTACGGACTTGTGCCGACCAGTCTGCAGGATATCGCCTTTACGAAATCCAACCCGGATCTGGCTTTTGCCGGCAATCTCCAGGTCTATCGTACCACGAATCTCACCGCGGCATCCCCGACCTGGACCCAGATCGGCAACATCAACAAGACGATCATGGCCATGCACATCAGCACGGCCGATTCGAACCGATTGTATGTGATCACAAACGATCAGAATCTGTTCGTAAGCACCAACGCACTGAGCGGAAGTCCGACTTTTACCCAGATCGCGCTTCCATACGGTACCGGATCAAAGGCCGGGATCGTGTCCGTCAAAACCAATCCGGACATCCTCTACGCGGTGATGAATACACGGGTCTATCGTTCAACTAACAACGGTACCAATTGGACCAACATCAGCACAGGACTTCCTTCCGTTAACTGGAACGACATTCTCATCGACGAAAGTTCACCGTCGCAGGAATTGGTATTTGTCGCCGCGAGCAACAGTGTTTACTACAGAAAGGTATCTTCTTCCTCCTGGACGAATTACAGCAGCGGTTTACCTGCCCGAACCAACATCAATGACATCACCATCTTCGAAAACGGCACGAGCCAGGCTTTGCTGCGGGTGTCGACCTATGGCAGGGGCATGTGGGAAACGCCGTTCGAAAACCTTCGACCCCTGCAGGCTGTCCTTGCTGCCGACAAAACCGAGTTGTGCCCGGGCGGTACGGTGCAATTTTCGGATCTCTCGATCGGACTGCCGACCAGCAGGACCTGGACCTTCCCCGGCGGTACTCCATCCAGCAGCACCTCGTTGAACCCTTCGGTCACTTACAGCTCACCCGGAAAGTATGCCGTGACGCTCAGTGTCAGCAACGGTTCCGGGACCAGCAGTGTCACCAAAACCGCTTACATCACAACACTCGGTAAGAATTTGCCGGTGATCGAAACGATGGAGAGCACCGCTTTTCCTCCGGCGAACTGGTCGCTCTACGACGATGGTGCAGACCAGCGTGTATGGAAACGTTACGGCTCCGGTTCCTCGTATGGTGTTGGCTTCAGTTCCGCCGTGTTCGACAACTGGAATTACAACGCGCAAGGCAAGCGGGATGAATTGCGGACCTTTCCGATCGACCTGACGGAGTATGCCACCGCCCACCTCATATTCGATGTGGCGTATCAGTTGTATACCAACCCGTCTTACGTGGACTCGTTGCTCATCAAAGTGGCAACGAATTGCGGAACTAACTACCAGACCGTGTATCTCAAACCGGGGCCAACACTGGCTACGATTCCCACGATCGGTACATCTGCTTATTATCCAGCCGCCGGCGACTGGCGGACGGATACGGTCAACCTGAATGCCTTTGCCGGACAGAGCAACGTCATCGCCAGCTTTGTGAACATTGGACGTTACGGAAATTATCTTTACATCGACAAGGTGAGGGTAGAGGGGGACCATGTTCCGGTCAATCTTCAGCTCAAGACCTTTATCCAGGGTTTTTACCTCGGAGCGAATCAACAGGTGGCGGCTTTGAATCCAAGCGGAGCGCCGACTGTTTGTGACTCGATCACGGTGCTCTTGGCATCTGCAACCAGTCCGTATGCGTTTACCGATACAGTCAAGGCGTTGCTCATGACCAACGGTACGGTTACCGCCACGTTTCCCGGAAAGGTGTACGGAAATCAGTATTACATCGTACTGCGCCAACGCAATTCCCTTGAAACCTGGAGTGCCGTCCCCATCACCCTGGACGCCACCAACGTGAGCTATGATTTCACGCTATCCGCATCGAAGGCTTATGGGAATAATCAGCAGGTGATCGGCGGTGTGGCGACACTCTTCAGCGGTGATGTGAACCAGGACGGACTGATCGAGGCTTCGGATTATGCCCAGGAAGAAAATGGTGTCAGTCAGTTTCTCTTCGGGTATGTGCGCGAAGACCTCACCGGCGACCAACTGGTAGAAGCTGCCGATTACTCCCTCATCGAAAATAACCTCCTGTTATTCCTCTTCACCTCCCGACCCTGATGCTTTCCCGATCGTTACTCTTCGCCGGCCTGGCTGTGTTGCTGTTTTCCGGAACTGCCCTGGCCCGTACGTTTCGTGTCTTGTTCATCGGCAACAGCTATGTAGCCGTGAACGACCTTCCCAACCAGTTGCGTAACTTTTGTCTGGCTGCAGGCGATACACTGATCGTCGATTCCAGCGCTCCCGGCGGCTACACCTTTGAGGCGCACAGCACCGATGCCACCACCTTGCAGAAGATCGCCGCCGGTGGTTGGGATTTCGTCATTCTTCAGGAGCAAAGCCAGCGTCCGGCATTCCCGCCTTCCCAGGTGGAACAGGAGGTTTATCCGTTTGCACAGGTACTCGACAGCCTCATTCACGTGAGCAATCCCTGTGCAAAGACCGTCTTCTTCATGACCTGGGGGCGCAAGTACGGAGACCAGTCGAATTGTGCGTTCTATCCGGTGATCTGCACCTACGAGGGCATGCAAATGCGCTTGCGCGAATCGTATGTGGAGATGGCCGACGACAATCAGGCCCTCGTAGCGCCGGTGGGTATGGCCTGGCGCGCGAGTTGGTACGCCGACAGCACGCTCAACTTATGGTCCGGTGATAACAGCCATCCCAGCATCGACGGTACCTACCTGGCAACCTGCGTATTCTATGCCACCCTGTTCGGAGCGACTCCTGTCGGGAATACCTATACTGCCGGTATTGCCACGGCCAGGGTTCAACACTACCAGCAGATCGCGGCTTCGGTGGTGAACGACAGTGCTTCCACCTGGAACATCGGGGAGTTTGAACCACAGGCCGGCTTTGGCTACAGCGCTTTGGGCAATGGCCTCTTCCAGTTTACCGATCAGTCCGACAACGCGCAATCGATATCCTGGGATTTCGGAGATGGCGGTGTTTCCACTCAGGCAAGTCCGTCGCATACGTATACCGCAACCGGAATCTATACGGTCACCCAGGTGGTGAGTGACGGCTGCACATCCGATACCTCCGTTCAAACCGTCAATGTTTCCCTGATCGGAATCGAGGAAGCGGAATCCGTCGACATCCTTGTTTTCCCGAATCCGGTTGCTGACATGCTTCGGGTACGCTTCAATGGGCTGGTCGTACCGGAACGCTGGGCGCTCTACACCTTCGACGGACGATTGGCCATGGAAGGCAGGTTCACCGGGCAAGCCGATGCGGTACTGGACCTGAGCGCCTTACCGGCAGGCTCGTACGAATTGCTGCTTCAACAGGGTGATAAACGATTTCGAAAGAGCCTTTTTAAGCGATAGGCCGGCTTTTTTCCTGCATCGGAAGGGCGTACCTTTGCAGGCCCCTTTCCAGTACGTATGAAGCCGATCAAGTTGGGTATTATCCGCGAGGGCAAGATCCCCCGCGACAAACGCGTTCCGTTTACTCCCGAACAATGCCAACAACTGCGGGAGCTTTTTCCGCATGTCACCATTGTGGTGCAACCCAGCGACTGGCGTTGTTACACCAACGCCGAATACGAGGCAGCCGGCATTGCTTTACAAGAGGATGTTTCGGATTGTGATATCCTGATGGGTATCAAGGAAGTTCCTAAATCTGAGCTGATCCCCGGAAAAACGTACCTCTTCTTCTCACACACCATCAAGAAGCAACCGCACAACCGCGGATTGCTGCAGCACATCCTGCGGGAGAAGATCCGGCTGGTCGATTACGAGTGCCTGGTCGACCGGAACGGCAACCGCATCATCGGCTTCGGTCGCTATGCCGGCATCGTAGGCGCCTACAACGGCATCATGGGATACGGGCTGAAGTACGGGCTGTTCAACCTGAAGCCCGCGCACCTCTGCCACGACAAGAAGGAACTCTTCCGCGAACTGCGGAAGGCCCACATGTCGAACCTCAAGATCGTCATCACCGGCGGTGGTCGCGTAGCGAACGGCGCTTGTGAGACGATGGGCGCCATCAACCTGCGCAAGGTCACGCCCTATGAATTCCTGAACTACACCTTCCGCGAGCCGGTCTATGTACAGTTGCATTCGGAAGACTACTACGTCCGAAAGGACGGCGGCACCTTCATCGGTTCCGATTTCCACAAACATCCGGAAGACTTCCGCAGCACCTTCAGCGACGAACGTTCGTTCGCTTCGGTCACCGACCTGCTCATCCATTGCACGTACTGGGACCCCAAGGCCGACATCCTGTTCACCCTCGACCGGATGAAACAGCCGGACTTCCGGATCAGCGTCATCGCCGACGTGACCTGCGACATCAACGGCAGCATTCCGTCCACGACGCGGGCCACGACCATCGACGATAAGTTCATGGGCTATGACCCGGTGAGCGAACGGGAAACGGAGCCGTTCTCCAAGGAGGCGATCACCGTGATGGCCATCGACAACCTTCCCTGCGAACTGCCGCGGGATGCTTCAGACGGATTTGGCAAACACCTGCTCGAGCGCGTCATGCCGAGCCTTTTGGGCGACGACAACGATGGCGTCGTGGAGCGCGCGACGATCGCCGGAAACGGCGAACTCACAAGCCGGTTCGAATACCTGAAAGATTACGTAGCGGGAGCCTGATCCCGCATCAGCCGATCGCCTTGAGGTCGGCGATGGTGCGCAACGGGTCGGGGGAGGAGAAGACCGTATTGCCGGCAACCAGCACATCGGCTCCTGCCCGTACCAGCGCGCCGGCATTCGCCAGGTCCACCCCGCCATCCACTTCGATCTTCGCTTTGGAATTGCGCCGCGCGATCATGTTGCGCAGCTTTTCGATCTTTTCGTAGGTCCGCTCGATGAACTTCTGTCCGCCGAAGCCGGGATTGACACTCATCACCAGCACCAGGTCGAGGTCCTGTACGATGTCGTCGAGCAGTTCGACGGAGGTGTGCGGGTTGATGCTCACGCCCGGCGCCATGCCGGCCGCGCGGATCTCCTGCACGGTACGGTGGAGGTGAGGGCAGGCTTCGTAATGAACGGTCAACACTTCGGCGCCGGATTCCCGGAAGCGGGTGATGTACCGCTCCGGTTGCACGATCATCAGGTGCACGTCGAGCGGCTTGCGCGCGTGCTGGCGGATGGCGTTCAGCACCGGGAACCCGAAGGAGATGTTCGGCACGAAGACCCCGTCCATGATGTCGATGTGGAACCAGTCGGCTTCGCTGCGGTTGATCAGTTCCACGTCTCGCTGGAGGTTGCCGAAATCGGAGGAGAGTATGGAAGGGGCTATGAGGGGCATGGGGCAGGTGCTATCGTGTGGTGAAATTACGGATAACATCGAAAAAGGCAGGAAACAAAAAAAGAGGGCTTTTGCGCCCTCTTTTGCCTCGGATGTCCGCCGCAGGCGGATCAACCCAGGTAGGTCTTCAGGATCTTGGAACGGGAGGTATGCTTCAGCCGGCGGATTGCCTTTTCCTTGATTTGGCGTACGCGCTCACGGGTAAGGTCGAAACGTTCGCCGATCTCTTCGAGGGTCATCGGCTGTTCGCCGGCCAGTCCGAAGTAGAGGCGGATGACATCGGCTTCGCGGGTGGTGAGCGTATAGAGTGCGCGTTCCACTTCGCGGCGAAGCGATTCCTTGATGAGCGTATGGTCGGGGTTCGGCTGGTCGTCGTCGCCGAGTACGTCCATCAGCGTGCTGTCCTCGCCCTGTTGCAGGGGAGCGTCCATGCTCACGTGACGGCCCGAGGTACGCAGGGCTTCCTTGATGTCGTCGATGTTCATCGACATCGCCTCGGCGATCTCTTCCGGCGACGGTTCGCGCTCGTATTCCTGCTCGAGCTTGGAAAAGGTCTTGTTGATCTTGTTGATCGACCCGATCTTATTCAGGGGAAGGCGCACGATACGCGACTGTTCGGCCAGTGCCTGGAGGATGGACTGACGGATCCACCATACGGCATAGGAGATGAACTTGAAACCACGGGTCTCGTCGAAACGTTGGGCCGCTTTGATCAGGCCCAGGTTGCCTTCGTTGATGAGGTCGCCCAGGGTAAGTCCCTGGTTCTGGTATTGTTTTGCCACGGATACCACGAAACGAAGGTTGGCCTTGGTGAGGCGTTCCAGTGCTTTGGCATCACCTTTCTTGATGAGTTGGGCGAGGCGTACTTCTTCTTCCGCCGTAATCAGCTCGACACGGCCGATTTCCTGTAAATACTTGTCTAAAGAGGCGGTCTCCCGGTTGGTGACCTGCTTGGTGATTTTTAACTGACGCATGCTCCCTCGCTTTCTGACTTAAAAGAATATGGTCGTGAAACGGGAGGATATTCAATTAGTTTCAGATTTTAAGCGGAATAACGGTCCTGCCTGCCCATTGTAAGGTTTCCCGGCCTTTGCGGACGACTTCATGACCGACACCTAAAAACCGCGAAAAAAAATCAAAATCAACACCAATGCTGAGGATAATTTCTAGTTGTCGAATCTTGAATTGGTTGATTTCAATAAGATGCGGAGTGCTTCGGATCGGTTAGCACACGGATGACACGGATATTTAACACCTTCCGCGAGAGGCGGAACTTGCCGGTCTTCTTGTCGATGTCGATCAGTTTGACCTTGATCTTTTCGCCTTCTTTGAAGACATCCTTCATGGAATCGAGACGCTCCAGCTGATCTCGGAGATGTGGAGCAGGCCGTCTTTACCCGGCAGGAATTCCACAAACGCGCCGAAGTCCATGATGTTCTTCACTTTGCCTTCGTACACTTCGCCGATATCAGGAACCTGGACGATGGCCTTGATGCGCGCCTTGGCCGCTTCGATGCCGGCCTTGTCGCTCGACGCGATCTCGATGATGCCTTCGTTGTTGATCTCTTCGATGGAAATCTGCGTGTTGGTCTCGCGCTGCATTTCCTGGATGACCTTGCCACCCGGTCCAATGACACCGGCATGCCTGGTGCAGGGCGGCCAGCATGATGTCGAAGGAAAGACCTGGATCTTGAGGTCCATCTGACAGGCAGTGATGCCTTTCGACGTACCCGGACTTTGAAATCCATGTCGCCGAGGTGGTCTTCGTCGCCCAGGATGTCGCTGAGTACCGCGTGGCGGCCTTCCTTGTTCATGATCAGACCCATCGCGATGCCCGAGACGGGACTCGTGATCCGGATGCCGGCGTCCATCAGCGCGAGCGTGCCGGCGCAGACGGTGGCCATGGAGGAGGAGCCGTTCGACTCGAGGATATCAGATACGATACGGACCGTGTAGGGATTCTCGGTATCGCCGGGCAGTACTTTCTTGAGGGCGCGCATGGCCAGGTTGCCGTGGCCGATCTCGCGGCGGGCCGGAGCGCGGTTGGCTTCACTTCGCCGGTTGAGAAACCGGGGAAGTTGTGGGAGCATGAACTTGGTCGAACCTTCGTACATGGCCACGTCGATCATCTGCTCGTCGAGCTTGCTGCCGAGGGTGACGGTCGTGAGCGACTGCGTCTCGCCGCGGGTGAAGATCGAGAACCGTGCGGGGAGGAGGTAATCCACTTCGCACCAGATCGGACGGATGTCGGTGCTCTTGCGGCCGTCGAGGCGGATGCCTTCGTTGATGATGCAGTTACGCATCGCGTCGCTCTCGATGTCGAAGTAGTAACGGTCGACGAGCGGCTTCAGCTCGTCACGTTGCTCTTGGGGATGGACGCGATGAAGGCTTCTTGATCTTCGAGAAGGCTTCGCTGCGCTCGTGCTTGTTCAGGTTGGCCGAACGGGCGATGGCGTACACCTGGTCGTAGAGTTCTTTCCGCATGCGCTCGCGGAGGCTTCGTCGTTGGTCTCGTGCGAGTAAACGCTTGGGCTTGCTTCCGGCCATTTGGCGCAGCTCTTCCTGCACTTCACACTGCTTGACGATGGCCAGATGCGCGAAGCGGATGGCTTGAGCATCTCTTCTTCGCTCACCTGTTCCATTTCACCTTCCACCATCACGATGGAGTCCTTCGAACCGGCTACGATCAGGTCGATGTCGGCCTTCGCGAGCTCATCGGTGTAAGGATTGATCACGAACTTGCCGTCGATGCGCGCGACGCGCACTCGGAGATCGGACCGTTGAACGGAATGTCGGAGATGGTAATGGCTGCGGAAGCCGCAAAGCCGGCGAGGGCGTCGGGCTGGACGTTCTTGTCGCCGAGATGAGGGTGACCATCACCTGGGGTGTCGGCATGGTAGTCATCCGGGAACATCGGACGCAGGGCGCGGTCGATCAGTCGGGAGATGAGGATCTCATATTCCGACATGCGGCTTTCGCGCTTGAGGAAGCCGCCGGGGAAACGTCCGACAGCGAGAATTTTTCCTGGTAGTCGACGGTCAGCGGAAGAAAGTCCGCGCCGGCTTTGGGTTCCGTATTGAGACCACGGTGGCGAGCAACATGGCATCGCCCATGCGTACAACGACGGATCCGTCGGCCTGCTTCGGCCAGACGTCCCGTTTCGATCGTGACCTTTACGGCCATCGCCGAGGTCGAATTCTTTTGATAATTGCTTTCTGTGACATAGTACCGCTTTGTGCCTCGTTAAAAACAGAAAGGCAAACCACCTGGCTGCCTTTTCCGAATCTGAGGATCTTTGAATTATTTTCAATGTTTATTCCGCGATGATCTTCCGGTAACGATTGATATCGTTCTTGTGAAGATAGTCGAGCAGGCCCGGCGCTTACCGACGAGGCGGATCAGCGCGCGCTGGGTCGAGAAGTCTTTTCTTCGCAACCTGCATGTGCTCGGTCATATGGGTAATGCGCTCGGTGAAGAGGGCGATCTGTCCTTCTGCCGTACCGGTATTGGTCTCGGCGCCACCGAACTTCTTGAAATCTGCTTTTTCGCTTCAGTTGTCAGCTTCATGTTACTTCCTCGAATACTTAAGGGTCAATAAACGAGGTGCAAATGTACGAAAATTTCCAGAATAGCTAGACTTCCCGATTAATTTTTTCAGGAAGCCAAGGAGTTGGGCCAGCTTGGCCTTGAGCTCCCGGCGGTCGACGATAAAGTCCAAAAACCGTGTTCCAGCACGAATTCGGCGGTTTGGAAGCCTTTGGGGAGGTCTTTTCCGATGGTTTTCTTTCATAACCCGTGGACCAGCGAAGCCGATCAGAGCGCCCGGTTCGGCGATGTTCAGGTCGCCCAGCATGGCGTAGGAAGCCGTGACACCACCGGTGGTGGGATCGGTCAATAAAGAGATGCAGGGGAATGCCGGCATCCGACAGCAGGGTCAGCTTGGCGGAGGTCTTGGCCATCTGCATCAGGGAAAGGCGGCTTCCATCATGCGGGCGCCGCCGGATTTGCTGATGATAGTAACGGAATCCGGTGCTCCAGGCTGTGGTCGATCGCGCGGGCGATCTTTTCACCGACCACCGAGCCCATCGAGCCGCCGATGAAGCTGAAGTCCATACAGGCGATCACGAGGTCTTGTCCATTCACTTTGCCGACACCGGTGCGGATCGCGTCCTGGAGTCCGCGCTTGCGCTGGGACTCTTTGATGCGGTCGGTGTACTTCTTCGTGTCGACAAATTGAGCGGATCTTCCGAGCTGAGGTTGGGGAAGAGTTCGGAAGAGGTGTTCTCGTCGAACAGGATCTCAAAGTATTCGGCGGAACCGATACGGTCGTGGTAACCGCACTGGTCGCATACGTACATGCGCGCGGCGTGGTCCTTGGTTGGGACGATGTTCTTGCACGAAGTACACTTATGCCAAAGACCTTCCGGCGTTTCCTTCTTCTCCTTGGTGGAAGTGGTGATGCCTTCTTTGATGCGTTTGAACCAGGACATGTCGTTTGGGCTTTACAACGGCTGTTCGGCGTGGAGAATGATCAGGCGATGGTGATATCCTTGACAGGTAAACGTCCTGAATGGCGTTGAGCAGGGCAACTCCTTCCGTCATCGGCTTCTGGAAAGCCTTCCGACCGGAGATCAGTCCCTTGTCCGCCCGCCCGCTTGTTGATGACCGCGGTGGTTACGGCTTCGGAAAGGTCGCTCGCGCCTTTGGATTCGCCGCCGGAATTGATGAGGCCCATGCGGCCCATGCAGCAGTTGGCTACCTGGTAGCGGGCAAAGATCGATCGGATGATCGGGACTGAGTTCGCTGTACACTTTCGGATGCGTCTTGCCGAATGCGACAGCCGTATAACCGCCGTTGTTGGTCGGCAGTTTCTGCTTAATGATATCGGCCTGTATCGTTACGCCGAGGTGGTTGGCCTGACCGGTCAGGTCGGCGGCGGAATTGATAGTCTTTTCCGTCCTTCTTGAAGCCGGGGTTACGCAGGTAACACCAGCAGAATGGTCGCCGTACCAAGTTCGTGCGCGTATTCGAATGCTTCGCTCACTTCTGGATCTGGCGGGCCGACTCATCGGAACCGAAATAGATCAGCTCCTACGGCGACAGCGCCCATGTTCCAGAGCTCCTGCACGGTGCCGAACATGATCTGGTCGAACTTGTTCGGGTACGAAAGGAATTCGTTGTGGTTGATCTTGACGATGAATGGGATCTTGTGCGCGTACTTGCGCGAAACGGAGGCAAGCACACCATAGGTGGAAGCAACGGCATTGCAGCCGCCCTCGATCGCGAGCTTCACGATGTTCTCCGGATCGAAGTAGATCGGGTTCGGCGCGAAGGATGCACCGGCCGAATGTTTGATACCCTGTCCACCGGCAGAATGGAAACGTAACCGGTGTCTTTCAGACGACCGTGTCCATACAAGGCCTGCAGACTGCGGATGACCTGGTTGCTATGGTTGGTAGGGGCGAAGATGCGATCCGGGGAAATCGGGTCCCGGAAGATGAAGGTGTTCTTTGGAAATGGTCTTGGACTGGTGGTTCAGCAGGCTCTCAGCGCCGGCTCCCAGCAACTCAGCGATTTTCGTAGATGACATAGTGGTGTGCATGCTTTTGTGAATGGCGGTAAAGGTAGGATTTATTGTGGAATTGGGTGGGGGAGAACAGTGAACAGTAAACAGTGAACAGTGATTGGGGACTTGTGATTAGATATTCGTGATTTGTGATTAATAATCAACCACCAATAGCTAGTAACAAATATCCAATCACCAGTCACCAATAACTAACCACGAACAACCCGAAACTCGAAACTCGAAACTCGAAACGCGAAACCCGGAACCATCAGAAGGGGTACCCGATCGCCAGGTTCGGAACAATGTCGCCGATGACGAATTTTTGGTTGGGATAGACCCAGCGTTCTGACAGGTCGAGGGATGGATCGTGCGGTTTGACGGCCATGTCGAGGCGGAGGATGAAGAAGGAGAAGTTGAAGCGCATGCCCAATCCGCCGCCGATGCCGAGCTCGCGTGCGAAGGTGGAGATGCGGAACTGCGATCCCGGCCGGCTCGCGTCTTCGTTTCGTGTCCAGACGTTGCCGGCATCGACGAATGCCGCACCTTCCAAGATGGTGGAGCCGAAGAGTTGGAGGAGGAAGGAACGGTACTGGTTATTGGCTTCGAACCTGAAATCACCGCTCTGTTCGATGTTGAGCGATTCATTGTAAGAGCCCGGACCCAGTGTACGCGCTCCAGGCTCTGACACTGCTGGCGCCGCCGGTGAAGAAGCTTTTTTCTCGAAATCTTGCAACGCCCGGGAATTCCCGTACGGCAAGCCAATGCCGGTTGCAACGCGATATACGAGGGTGTTGTTCCTGTTGAGGATGTGGTGGTAGCCTGAAGATCCACATCCGGCTTGATGTACTGCGAAACTTGATGCCGGAAAATACATAGCTGCCTTCTTCGTTCCGTTCCCAGTTAAACGGGAGCAGATGCCGCGCTGACCAGCCCCGACATTTCAAAGTTGCGCGCAGGAACCAAAAACTCTGGTTAGGCCGAATCTCTGGTCGGTGTACAACCGGAAAAGCGCGCGGCCGATGAGGTGATTTCGTAGCTGTACCGTAAGCGCGGGTCCTGCAGGCTGGTCGAGTCGAGCCCTGGAAACCCAGACTCGAGTGGCATAAACGAGTTCAGTTCGAACGGAAAAACGGAGGACCGTTGGTGTTGTTGAACCGCGCCATTGGTAGCCAAAGGAGGGGTAGTGGTTAAGGATGGACCGGCGGGAAGTCGGGACGGTCCTGTACTGAATCCGGTTGTCAGCGTCGACCTCGATTAAGTAACGGGAAGTGCTACGTGCCATGAAACCCGGCAACAGAAATTTCTTGAAAGACAGCGACACTTCCGGCCCGATCTCGTAGGTGTTGAACAGGAGTCGCTTGGTTTGGACTGTCGGAGAAGTTGGGAAGGGCTTCGAGCGCGCCCTTTATCCGGAATTCAAACACTTCGGCTCCGCGGAATACGTTCTTGTTCCGGGTAACCCAGGGATCCCGCAATTCCCAAGTTGCCTCCCGGTATGCGTCGCCTCCGTTTCGAGCGTGAAGTCCTGCTTGTCGAGCGGGAGTCAACTGGATGATCGCATCGAGTTGACGACGACCGGA